>CANQWS010000031.1 GCA_947627615.1 uncultured Muribaculaceae bacterium
TGCAAAGATAAAGACTATTTGCCGCTTCCAAGAATTTTAAAGTTAAAATCCGTTAAAACTATTACATCCGTGTTACATAAATACGCAAATAATTGTTTGTCAATAAAATAAAAGTTTGCAACCACCCCGATTTTTTTTGCAAATTCCCTGATTATTTTGATTATGCACCGGAAACAACACGGCGTGCCGTCAGCGGCACGCCGTGTTCCAAAACCAATATATCATTTACAATTACCTTTCGGTTATATCCTCAGGCAGCAGAGGCATAGCGCCCTTGCGGGTGCACACGAAGGCCGATGTCGCCACGGCTTTCTGATGGGCCTCGGCCACGGACTTGCCTTTGAGCAGACTCGCAATGAAAGCGGCTGTGAATGAATCACCTGCGCCCACCGTATCGGCCACCTCCACGCGAGGCGTGGGCTGGAACGACACGTTGCCGGGGGTGAACACGTAGCTTCCGTTTATTCCACAGGTCAGGATGAGCATTCTGAGGTTGTATTTGCCGAGCAGAATCCAGCATTTGTCCTGAAGGTCTATGCCCGGATAACCGAACATGCGGCTCACGGTAACAAGCTCTTCATCATTTATCTTCAATATGTTGCAACGTTTCATGGAGTTGCACAGAATCTCCTTGTTGTAGAAGCCCTGACGGAGATTGACGTCGAAAACCACCAGATTGTCCCTGTCATCGCCCATGGCGTCAAGGAAACGGTTGATGGTGTTGCGGGACACCACATTACGCTGGGCCAGCGAGCCGAAGCAAACGGCCTTGGTGCGTTCGGCCAGAGATTCGAGGCGTGCGGTATAGGGGATGTTGTCCCAGGCCACATTCTCCTTTATGTCATACTGCGGGACACCGGCCTGATCTATCTCCACCTGCACGGTGCCGGTGGGATAAGGCACTCTTTCAATATTGTGGGTCAGACCTTTGGATGTGAAATTCTCCACAATCTCATCGCCGAGCGCGTCATTGCCAACAGCGCTGACCACACAGCTCGGCAGTCCGAACTGCGATACGTGATAAGCGAAATTGGCAGGTGCTCCACCTATTTTCTTTCCTTCCGGCAGGACGTCCCACAGGGCCTCGCCCATGCCTACAACAATGTCATTCATGATGGTTATATGTTTTAGATTTTAGATTTCAACTTAAATGTGTAGAATATGAGGTAGGCTACCCCTATGGCCATTACGCCCACAGCGCCGGCCTGTCCCATAGCATCGGCTGCAAAGCCCATGGCGAGCGGGAAAATGGTGCCTCCGAAAAGACCCATTATCATGAGGCCCGACACTTCGTTTTTCTCCGTGGGGCTGGAAGTGATGGCCTGGGAGAAGGCTATGGAGAACACGTTGGAGTTTCCGAAGCCCACAAGACCAATGCCGAGATAAAGCATTCCGAGAGTGGAGCCGGAGAAAAGAATCACCATGGCGGCCACCATCATGGCAACGCTGATGGCGAAGAATTTCCGGGCCGACATGAAGCGCAGAATGAAGGCTCCGAGGAAGCATCCGGCCGTACGGAAGATGAAGTAGACGCTCGTGGCGAATCCGGCCTCTTCAAGCGGCAGGCCGAGACGCTCCATGATGATTTTGGGAGCCACGGTGTTGGTGCCTACGTCAATTCCTACGTGACACATTATGCCGAGGAAGCAGAGCAACACGAACGGACGCCCGAGCAGACGGAGACATTCCTTTACGCCGGAGGCCTTGTCGGGCTTCTCTTCCTCGATGGGGGTGGCGGCAAGGATGGCGATTGAAAGGAAGCTTACGGCGGCGTAGATCACGAAGAAAGCCCTCCAGCCCAGACCGAACGTGGGCAGATAGGTTGTGGCGCCCCATGCCGCGAGGATGGGAGCGAGGAACGAGGCTATGGCCTTCACGAACTGGCCGAATGTGAGGGTGGAGGCCAGTTTGTCGCTGCTGATGAGATTGCTCACAAGAGGATTGAGCGAGGTCTGCATCACGGCGTTGCCTATGCCGAGAAGGGAGAACGACGCCAGCATGGTCATGTAACTGTCACCGGTGATGGGTATGATGAGCGACACCACCGTTATTATAAGGCTTATGATTACCGTGCGCTTGCGGCCTATGCGGTTCATGAGCATTCCGGTGGGCACCGAGAATATCAGGAACCAGAAAAAGACGAGCGAGGGGAAGAAATTGGCCTCGGAATCGGTAAGGCCAAGGTCTTTCTGAACGTAATTGGATGCCGTGCCGACAAGATCTACAAATCCCATGGCAAAGAAACATAGCATCACCGGGATGATCTGCATCAGAGAACTTTTGCGTCCCATGGCTAAAGACTGTGTTGAATTCATGAATGTTACTTTATTCTGTCAGGTTACTTAATCGAATATATCTTCAGGTCCGATACCTTGGCTTTGCCGCCGAAGGATCTGACGGTCATGTGGGTATAGGGGTTATCGGGGAACACCAGATTGGTCATCACAAAGCGGCCGCCGTCGCCGAAAAGCTCTATGCTCGAACGGTCAATGAACATGCGCAGATTTATCCGGCCCCCGGTCTCGAAGGTGGGGCTCACCGTCACGGCGGGGAAATTCTGGCTGAAGCCCACGTTGCCGCTCTCGCGCCGGTCAAAGGCCACGGTATGGGCCGCGGGATTGTAGGTCACGATGACTTTCTCGCCCTGATGGTTGGACAGCTGCAGCTCAACGGAATCGGCCTTCATGGCATTGATGTCGAGACTGATTTCGCATACACCTCCGTTTCCGGCGGGGAGAGCGAAAGATTTGCCTTTGGTGTTGACGGCAGCGCCTCTGACACTGACGGCAAGACGGTCACGCAGTGCAAGAAGTTCGGGCGACGGCACTGACGCGAGGTAAACCTGACCGTCATGGCCCTTGAAGAGCTCCATGTCGCGGGGCAGAGTGTTGGCGCTGCGGAACTGACGGGTGGGCACTTCGGCTGCATACTGCCAGTTGCTCATCCATCCTATCACCACCCTGCGGCCGTCAGGGGCGCCGCTCCAGCTCACGGTGGCATAGTGGTCCTTGCCGTAGTCCATCCATTTGGTGGGTATTTTTCCGGAAGCATCGGTGTCGGCCTTGAAAGTCTTGCCGTCGAACTCGCCGGTGAAGTACTGGGCCGCGCTGCCGCCGAAGGGGCCGCCGGGGTTGATGTTGCATATCAGCACCCATTTCTTTTCATCGGTGCCGCTGACGGGCAGTTCAAACAGGTCGGGGCATTCCCACACGCCGTCCTGCGCGCCCTCGCCCTTGCCGAAAGCGCTCTGCAGAGTCCAGGTCTTCATGTCGGGCGATGTGAAAATCAGCATCTCGTGGTCAAGAGCGTGGGCGAGCACCAGATTCCACTCGCCGGTCTTGTCGTTCCAGAACATGTTGGGGTCTCTGGCCTCGCTGGAGAGAGTGAGCGTGGGGTTGCCGGGGAAGCGTGTGAAAGTGCGGCCGCCGTCGGTGCTTGTGGCAAGGCTCTGCACCTGCGACACGTCGGCCGAGGTGTACATGGCCAGAACGGCATCTTTGCCGAATCCGGCTGTGTTGGCGCTGTCAACCACACAGGAGCCGCTGAAAATCATTCCGAGGCCGTCAGGCTCGAGAGCCACGGGCTGATGCTCCCAGTTTATGAGATCGGTTGAAGTGGAATGGCCCCATGAGAGGTTCTGCCATTTCGATCCGTAGGGATTATACTGATAATAGAGGTGCCACACGCCGTCCTTCCAGAACATTCCGTTGGGGTCGTTCATCCAACCCCACTGAGGTGTGTGGTGATAGGCGGGACGGTGTTTCTCGGTGTTGGCCACAGAGAAAGTGTCGGCCACGGTGATGTTCTTCCAGCAGGCGTCGTCCTGTGCCTCGCGTATCGACGAGCGGCCTTGAGGCGTGACCACGTTGAGCACCAGTTCGTGTCCTTTATAAGGAGTGATGTCGAAAGGCACATAGAAATCCACCTTCGACTGGGCCAGACGCACGTTGATGGTCCGGTCGAGCCGTCCGTCGGACAGGACGTTTATGCGGGCATCGTCCTTGCTGTCCTCCACGGGGAGCATGACATACTTGCCGTTGCCGGTTACGCGCACCAAAGTATTGTTAAGACCGAGATGCTCGATACGGACACCGTCAGACGCGCCGAATACGGCGGGAACGGTTCCGAGTACAAGAGCCACGGCGGCCAATGCTGATTTGATTGTCTGTTTCATGATTATCGTTACAGGTTAAGTTTTTTCCGATACGAAGCTAATATAAAAGCCGGGCGGGAGGCATAAAAATTGGTGCATACAGTGTAAATTATGTTGCATTGCTCTTTTTTTTAAAGAAAAAGAACTGTTTTTCATAATTTTACCATTAATTTTGCAAGTGCAATTCAAGACCTAACATCTTTAACGCCATGTTGAAACGTGTACTGAATCTCATACTCGTCACATTCCTGCCACTGCTTATTCTTACCGGCTGCCATGAAGACAGGACCTACCGCATAGGCGTGTCACAGTGCAGTCAGGATGACTGGCGCCAGAAAATGAACGATGAAATAGAACGGGAAATAATGTTTCATCCGGAAGCCACGGTTGAAATCCGCTCGGCCGATGACAGCAATGAAAAACAGATAGCGGACATACGCTATTTCCTTGACAACAAGTTCGACATCATCATAGCCGCTCCCAACGAGGCCGAGGCCATAACACCTATAATAAAGGAGGCCTACGAAGGTGGCACTCCGGTGGTGATTTTTGACCGCAACATCAACGGCAACTATTTCACGGCCAATTTCGGGGTCGACAATGCCGGCATAGGGACGGAAGCGGCCGAATATGCTGCCCATCTGCTAAAATCCGGCGGCAAGATTCTTGAAATCCGCGGACTGACAGGCTCTACCCCTGCAGCCGACCGCGCGGCCGGCTTCCGCCGCATAGCCGATACCCTCCCCGGCCTACAGATTGTGGCCGGAGCCGACGGAAAATGGAACTACGACGACGCCCTTGTCACCGCCGACTCGCTGCTCGCCGCTCACCCCGACGCCGACCTGATCTACGCCCACAATGACCGCATGGCCATAGCGGCCGCCGAAGTGGCGCACCACCGCGGACTGTCACCTTATATAATAGGTGTCGACGCGGCCCCCTCGATAGGCATCAAAGCAGTGGCCGACGGAGTGATCGACGCCACCTTCCTTTATCCTACGGAGGGACACCGTCTCATCCGCACGGCCCTCTCGATTCTCAAGAACGAACCCTACGATTCCATCCAGATGCTCCCGGCACTGGCGGCCGTTGACAAAAGCAACGCCGAAATACTTCTGAAACAGGACGAAAGCCTCAGGGAGGAAACGAGCCGCATGCGCACGCTGAAATCGCAGGTCGACGATTACTGGTCAAAGCACTCCGCACAGACATCGCTGCTCTACGCCGCCATTGCCATCCTGATTCTGCTTTTCGCGTTCCTGTTCATGGTGCTCCGGGCTTTCTGGCAGAGGAAACGCCATCAGAAGGCGCTGATGGAACAGAACAGCCTGCTCCAGCAGCAGCGTGACCTGCAGAAGGAGCTGAACAGCAGGCTCGAACAGGCCACCCAGTCAAAACTGATGTTCTTCACCAACGTGTCACATGACCTGCGCACGCCCCTCACCCTGATAGCCGAGCCTATAGAGCAGCTTCTCGGGGCCGACAATCTGACTCCGCGCCAGCACGGCCTGATGAAGATAGCCAACCGCAACGTGAGCATCCTGCGCCGGCTTATCAACCAGATACTTGACTTCCGCAAATATGAGAACGGCAAGCTGGGCACCAACCTGTCGGAAACCGACCTCGCCGGCCTCATGCGCGAATGGGCCGATTCATTCCTGACCATAGCCCGCAAACGTGACATTAAGCTCACCATTGACATCGACTCGCCACAGGAAATGACCGCGGCGGTGGATGTGGAGAAGATAGAGAGGGTGTTCTTCAATCTGATGTCAAACGCATTCAAGTACACCCCTGACAACGGCCGGATACGTTTCAGCTACCGCGCCACCGACGCCGAAATAGTCTTTTCAGTGGCCGACACCGGCGAGGGCATAAGCGAGGAGGACCTCCCGAACGTGTTCGAACGGTTCTTCCAGGTCGACAAAATACATCCGCGCGGCTCAGGCATAGGACTGTCGCTTGCCAAGGCCTTCGTGGAACTGCACGGGGGCACCGTCGGCGTGACCAGCGAACTCGGCCGGGGCTCGGAATTCAGCGTGAGGATTCCGGTGAAGCACGTGGAGAACCACGCCGCACCGGCAACAGCGCCCACCCTGACGGACCATGCCGTGATGACCGAGCTTGACAACACGCCCTCGGAGCAGTCGGCCGCCGACAGCTCGAAACCCGTGCTGCTGATAATCGACGACAATGCCGACATCCGCAATATGGTGGGGTCGCTCATGGCCGACGATTACAACACCCTCTTCGCCACAAACGGCAGCGAGGGTCTGCGTATGGCCGCGAAACATGTACCGGACCTTGTGATATGCGACGTGATGATGCCCGTTATGGACGGGCTGGAATGCTGCCGGCGCATAAAGGACGAGGTTTCCACCTCCCACATTCCGGTGCTGATGCTAACGGCCTGCTCCATGGACGAGCAGCGCGTACAGGGCTACGAGAGCGGCGCCGACGGATATGTTTCCAAACCGTTCAGCATCAATGTGCTCAAGGCCCGGTGCCGCAACCTCATAGAGAACCGCAAGCGCATACGCAACATCTGGAGCAACGGCCTCGACACCGTCAGGACCGACAGCGGCGACGCGGCGTCACAGACAGGCGCCGTTACTTCCTCAGCTCCGGTAGCCGACATTGACAGCGAATTCTACCGCCGCTTCCTCTCGGCTGTCAACGAGGGCATGGCCGACCCGGACCTCAACGTGGACCGTCTCGCGGCCTCCCTGGGACTGGGACGCTCACAGTTCTACCGCAAGATAAAAGCGCTGACCAACTACTCGCCGGTGAAGCTCGTCAGACGTCTGCGCCTCAACGCCGCCCGCGACATGCTCACCACCACCGAAAAATCCATCAGCGAGATAGCCTACGCCGTAGGATTCTCGTCGCCCGCCTATTTCACCCGCTGCTATCGCGAAGCTTTCGGGCAGACACCCTCGGAACTCCGCGACAATCTGGGCTGACCGTCACCGCCCCATCCATATCAAAGTTTCATTCCGGACAGACTGTCCACATTGATTTGTGAAAAATGTGGCTTTAGTTATTAAATTTTGTGCATCGCATGATTTTTGATAGCCACTGCAACATACGTGATAACATGTTACTATATATCAGCAATAAATTTGCGACAGAAATTTTCAAAACTTAACCAATCATCAATTAACATGAAAAAAACAATCCTCTGTACAGTGTTGCTGCTCATTTCGGCAATATCCGTACTCGCACAAAACATTACTGTGCACGGGACCGTTATTTCAGCTACCGATTCGGAGCCCCTTATTGGCGCAAGCGTTATCCCGGCCGGACAGGCCGCAAAGGGAGTCGCCACCGATTTCGACGGCAAGTTTGAAATATCTGTCCCCGAAGGTACCGAACTCCGCGTCACCTACATCGGTTTCAAGGAGAAAATCGTAAAAGCCCAGAGCGAGATGACCATCGTTCTCGAAGAAAACTCCGAGGTGCTCGAAGAAGTGGTTGTCGTCGGCTACCAGACCCAGCGCAAGGCCGACCTCACCGGTTCCGTATCCGTTGTATCCACAAAATCGCTCAAGACCTCACCCGACACCGATCCCATGCGCGCACTGCAGGGCAAGGTTCCGGGCATGACTGTATCGGCCAACGGTTCGCCGAGCGGCACCGGTACGGTACGCATACGCGGTATCGGCTCGTTCAACGCCTCGCAGGACCCGCTCTTCGTAATAGACGGTGTGCCCACTACCGCAACCCTCAACTCTCTGAACATGAACGATATCGAGTCGATGCAGGTGCTCAAGGACGCCGCCTCGGCCTCAATCTACGGCTCGCGTGCCGCCAACGGTGTGATCATCATCACCACCAAGAGCGGAAAGGACGCTCAGGGCGGCAAGATAAAGGTTGACTTCTCGGCCAACCTCACCGCACAGTTCTATTCGCGCCAGTCAACCATGAACCTCTGCAACTCCGCCGATTATGTCACCGCAATGGCACAGGCGGCACTCAACGACGGCATAGACCCCGTGGCCTACGCAAGCAACTACGGCATCGACCTCAACTCATCGGTAGGTGTTCCCGTCAGAGTCTACAACCCGGCTTCGGGCGAATACATGGACTTCATGGCCAACGGCCTCTACAACGGCTTCATCAACAACAAGCGCACCATGAAGTTCTCCAACACTGACTGGCTCGGCGAAATCTCCCGCACCGGATTCGCCCAGAGCTACGACGCTTCCGTGTCAAACTCGTCAGAGAAAGGTTCGATGCTCTTCTCGCTCGGCTACAAGAGCAACTCCGGAATCCTCAAGCACACAGACTTCGAGAATATCTCGGCCCGCATCAACACTCAGTTCAACATAAGCAAGGTGATTACCGTTGGCGAGAACTTCACACTGACCCACACCTCGCAGGTTGACTGCCAGCCCCTTGAAAACGCCCTGAAAATGGCGCCCATAGTACCCGTTTATGAAATCGACGGCACTACTTTCTCAGGCCCCGTAGGAGGCATGAGCGACCGCCAGAACCCGCTGCGCGAACTCTACTTCAACCGCGACAACCGCCTCAACGTATGGCGGCTCTTCGGCAACGCCTTCATCAACATCACTCCGCTCAAGGGCCTCACACTGCGCTCTAACTTCGGTCTTGACTATGATGCAGCCTTCATCCACTCCTACCGCTATACTTTCCACAGCGACATTGTCAACAACGACACGTCGTCGACAACCCTCTCGCAGGCAAATGACACGAAGTGGACATGGTCAAACACTGCCAACTATAACTTCACCCTGGCCAACGACCACCAATTCACAGTGCTCGGAGGCGTGGAGCTCTACCGCCAGACCCGCGTTGACTTCTCGGGCTACAACGAAGGCTTCAGCATCGAGACCCCCGACTATATGTGGCCCGACGCCTCCACCGGCGTCGAGAAATCGACAGGTAACCGCTCGGCCTACTCTCTGATATCATTCTTCGGCAAGGTCGACTATAACTGGAAAGACCTCATCCTCGCCTCGTTCACCATACGCCGCGACGGTTCAAGCCGATTCGGCCGCAACAACCGCTACGGTACATTCCCCGCCGCCACGCTCGGCTACCGCCTCTCGCAGAATCTCAGACTCGACTGGCTCAACGACCTCAAGATACGCGCATCATGGGGCAAGACCGGTAACCAGGCCATCTCCAACACAGCCCGCTACGCCATCTATGTGGCCGACTATGGCAACGACCGCGTGACTTCCACAGCCTACGACCTCCTGCTCCAGCAGAGCGGCATATTCCCTTCCGGCTACATCTGCACCCAGACAGCCAACGACAACCTCAAATGGGAAACGACCATACAGTACAACGCCGGTGTTGACTTCGGCATGCTCAACAACCGTCTGTTCGGTAGCGTCGACGCCTATATAAAGGATGTCAAGGACATGCTCATCTCCCCCGCCTATCTCGGCTCTATGGGTGAAGGAGGCGCATCGTGGCTCAACGGTCCGTCACTCCGCAACTGGGGTATGGAATTCCTCGTGGGCTGGCGCGATCAGCTCTCATGCGGACTCCGCTACAACGCTTCGCTCAACATGGACTTCTTCCGCAACCATGTGACCTATCTGCCCGAAACGACCACCGGCTCCTACGTCCACACCACCAAGGAGAATCTGGTGCAGTCACGCAAGCCTTACGGCTCGATTGTGGGCTACGTAGCCGACGGTCTCTACCAGAACCGCGACGAAGTGCTTGCCGCCGGTCAGGACAATGCCCGCGTGGGCGGTTTGCGCTACCGCGACCTCAACGGCGACGGACGCATAACGGCCGATGACCAGACATGGATTTTCAACCCCGTGCCCGACCTCTCGTTCGGTCTCAACATAGAGCTTGCCTACAGGCAGTTTGACCTCTCTATGTTCTGGCAGGGGGTTCTGGGACAGGATGTCTACAACAACCAGAAATTCCAGACTGACTTCTGGAGCATCACCGACGCCGGCTCCAACAAGGGCAACCGCCTGCTCAACGCATGGAGCCCCGTCAACACCGGTTCGTCGATTCCCGCCCTCACAACCAACAACACAGCCGACGAAGGCCGCGCCTCGACCTACTTTGTGGAAAACGGTTCCTACGCCAAGCTCCGTTCGCTGCAGATCGGCTACACTCTTCCCGACAAGCTGCTCAAATCGCTCCGCATGACCAACTGCCGCTTCTACCTCGCCGGCCAGAACCTGCTCACAATCAAGAGCGGCAGCCTCACCTGCAGCGATCCTGAAAACGCCAACTGGGCCTATCCTATCCCCACATCCTTCTCTTTCGGATTACAACTCGGATTCTAAAACTCTACAACCACCCATGAAACTCAAAAATATCCTCATAATACCGGCCATCGCTTTCGCTGCAACAGCCTGCAACGATTTCATCGATGTGCCCCCCACTGGTGTCATTGACGGCGACCTCGCCTACAGCCAGCCTGATAATATGGTCACTACCGCCTACGCCGCTCTCGGCGACTGCTGGTACAGTTATCCCTTCAACCTCTGGCCTTACGGCGACGTATCGTCCGACGACTGCCTCAAGGGAGGTTCCGGAACCACCGACACGGGCTACCACCCCATGGAGATATGGTCAACGCTCACCTCTTCGCCGGGCGAACTTGACGAGCTCTGGTATCGTCTCTACTGCAACATCTCGCGCTGCAACCGCGCCCTGGTGGCTCTCGAGCAGCACGGTGTGGAAAAACTCGGCGAGAAAACAGCCGCACAGCGCGTGGCCGAGGTGCACTTCCTCCGCGGACACAGCTATTTCAAACTGCTCACCATGTTCCGCCAGATTCCCTGGATTGACGAAGAAGTATTCAAAAACAATTCCCAGGAAAAGGTGCGCAACGATGAATTCACATATCAGGAACTGTTCGACAAGGTAATCAAGGAATTCGAGATGGCCTACGAAGGTCTCCCCGATTCACCCGCCGACGGCGGCGGACGCGCCAACCGCATTGCCGCCGCTGCATATCTGGCCAAGTGCTACCTCACCATAGCCTGGGGCGACGGCTACGAAGCATCCAACGGCCCTGGATTCATCAACACGGACTATATGAAGAAGGTGGTGGAATACACTGACGTTGTAGTAAGCTCCAAATACGGCTATCTCGAGGACTACGGCGACATCTTCCTGCCCGAACACAAGAACTCAAAGGAGTCTATCTTCGCAGTGCAGACATCAGACCGTCTCGACGACAACACCAAATTCGGACGCGCCAACTGGTCGAACATGCTCAACGGCTGCTGGCAGATGTGGTCGTGCGGCTGGGACTTCCACAAACCGTCCCAGAACCTTGTCAACGCCTTCAAGACCCGCAACGGTCTCCCCATGTTCGATGACTGGAACAACTCCAACGACTATCCCGTCAACGGAATGCCCGGCGCCCAGAAGTGGGATCCACGTCTGTTCCACACCGTGGGCATGCCATCGTTCCCCTACAAGTATGAAACGGCCTATATGATGACCAAGGACAACTCCCGAACCCCCAACACCTACGGCTACTACACCTCGCTCAAGGAAGTGCCCCAGCGCAGCAAAGGCGAGTCTTACGACGGTTCCTGGCAGGCTTTCGCCATGAACGACTATGTGCTCCGCTACTCTGACGTGATGCTCATGCGTGCAGAGGCCCTTATAGAACTCGACCGTCTCCCGGAGGCCCGCACCATCATCAACGATATACGCCAGCGTGCCGCCAACTCCATAGACAAGCACATCGGCTACGCCCGTGACTTCTGCGAGATATCTCTCTATCCCCAGAGCTATTTCAACTCCAAGGATTCGGCCCGCAAATGCCTCCGCTGGGAGCGCCGGCTCGAACTGGCCATGGAAAACGGACGCTACTTTGACCTGCGCCGCTGGGGCATAGCCTCAACCACTCTCAACCGTTACTTCGAGACCGAACAGAACTCAAGCTACGACGGACAGTCTTATGCCCAGTACTACAAGGACGCACATTACACCCCCGGCAAGAATGAGTTCTACCCCATACCCTACAATCAGCTCTACTACGTTCCCGGACTCTATGTCCAGAACAAAGGTTATAATTGATCACTCCTTAACAGAACATTATGAAACTATATAAATCGCTCTTACTGTTTGCTTTGTTCGGAGCCGCCGCCACTGCCTGTCAGGAAAATGACTTCGACGCCACAGCACCCATTCTCTCCCCGCTCGCCGAAACCGAGATTTCAGGCTCGCTTCAGGGCAATGACTACGTGTGGACATGGCCTGCCGGCACAGGCTACGACATGCAGGTGTCAGTCTACGCCGGCTCCACGCTCCAGTCATCGGAAGTGATTTCGGGCAACACTTTCGTGCATCCTTCCATCGACACCAACATTGAGTACACCTACGTGTTCAAGTTCACCGACGGCAAAAACCTCTCCAGCGGCATAGTCAAGCGCTTCATGCGTTCCGGAGCCTCCAGAGTCACAGGCATAATGATGAGTCAGGTGGAAAAAAGCGGAGGCTACGACGCACGAATCGAATGGACCACCCCGGCCGACGCCCAGACCGTGATGATGACAGCCACAAACGGCAGTCGCAATATCAGCGAATCGTTCGGTTCATCGGTTACATCCTACATAATACCCGACGTGAACTATGGTGAGGAATGGAACGTGACCTTCGTGGCCAAAAACGACAAGGGCGAGTCGCTGCCTGCTTCCGCGGCTCTCCGCATAGGCAAGACGGCCATTGGCTTCCTCAGCGTCTATCCCACACCCGAGAAGCTCGTCAGCGACGGTGACGACGACGAGGCCTGCGCATGGCTCTGGCTCAAGAACGAGTATCCCTCGGCACGCTACATCTACTTCGGTGACATACACAAGGCCGAGGACCTCGACCCCTATCGCGTGCTCTTCTGGCTGCGCGACCTTGAGGGCGTAGGCGAGGACGCCGTGTGGAACTATCCTGACTGCGTCAACAACGCCACCCCAGCCGTTACCGCATGGTACAAGGCCGGCGGAAATCTCCTGCTATGGAGCCATGCCACCACCTACATTGCCGAACTCGGACGTCTTGACAAGACAATGCTCCGCACCAACGACCGCTCCATAGCCACGGGCTTTGGCGGATGGAACGGCGATGTATGGGCCATGGCCGTACAGCTACACCCCGGAAGCCGGTTCAAGAAAGACGCATCCAGCCACCCCATCTTCAAAGGTCTTGAAGTGACCGAGAATGACCGCACCAAACTAATCACGTTCAAGGGACCGGGATGGACAGAGGACCACAACTGCCTCTTCTTCAACATCCCCTCCGTGCTCACCGGAATAGGCAATCAGGAAGAATCATGCTACAGCGTCATCACCGAGAAGTATGGCATAATCCCCCTCGGAACCTGGGATTCACAGATTGACTGGGTATCGCAGCTTAACGTGTGGGAAGCACAGAAAGGCGAAACCGACTATAACGGTACCGTGCTATGCATAGGCAACGGCGGATGTGAATTCTCCATGCGCAACGCCGACGGCACCCCCGACATCAGCGCGTATCCGACCAACAACATCTATCAGGGCAACGTGCTGACCCTTGCCAAAAATTCTCTCGAATACCTCAAAACCCGATAATCACAATGAACAGAATAAAAAAATATATGCTTCCGGCGGCCACCCTCGCCGTGATGGCACTCACCACAGGCTGCCGCGACACCTCGGCCTTCGACTTCGAGCCCCCCATGCCCGCCGAAGAGACTCCGGACCAACCCGGCGACGATACCCCCGAGACCACCGGCTTTGACGAACTCTACCGTCCGCAGATCCACTTCACTCCCGCCAGGAACTGGATGAACGACCCCAACGGCATGGTGTATCTCGACGGCGTCTACCACCTCTACTATCAGGCCAATCCCTCCGGCAATGACTGGGGCAACCTCAGCTGGGGCCACGCCACCTCCACTGATCTCATCCACTGGCAGCACCAGCCCGTGGCTCTCTCGCCCGACAATCTGGGAATGATTTTCTCAGGCTCGGCAGTCATTGACAAGAACAACACCGCCGGATTCGGCGCCAATGCCCTGGTGGCCATCTACACCTCGGCCGACAAGTTCCAGCAGCAGAGCATAGCCTACAGTCTCGACAAAGGCCAGACCTTCACCAAATATGAGGGCAACCCGGTGATTCCCAATGACAACACCGATTTCCGCGACCCCAAGGTGTTCTGGCATGAAGAGTCTCAGCAATGGATCATGTCGTTGGCACTGGGCTGGAAATACGGTATAGACTTCTGGGGCTCGCGCGACCTCAAGCAGTGGACCCGGCTCAGCACATTCAGCTATCCCGCGGCGGCCCGCTGCAACAAGGGTCAGTGGGAATGTCCTGACCTCATACGCATGCAACACAACGGCCGCGACAAATGGGTGCTCCTTGTAAGCACCAACCCCGGAGGTCCAGTGGGCGGCAGCGGCACCTTCTATTTCATAGGCGACTTCGACGGTAAGGAATTCAAAGCCGACGACCTCCGCTACCCCCTCTGGCTGGACTATGGCGCCGACAACTATGCGGGCGTGACATGGAGCAATACCCCCGGCCGCCACATACTCATAGGCTGGATGAACAACTGGAACTACTGCGGCATTGTACCCGCCTCGCCCTATAGAAGCGCCTGCACTCTGCCCCGCGAACTCAAACTCATAGAGCATGATGGCTCTCTTCTGGTTGCCGGCACAGTGGTGCCCGAACTTGAATCCATAGCCGGTGACTGGCAGCCTGCGGCAGGAGATTTCCCCGACGGTCAGGCCTATCATCTGCAGGTGAAAGCCGATCTGGGAACCGTCACCACCATGAGCCTCGCCAACAAGGCCGGCGAACACTTCGACTTCACCGTCGACGGCCCCCAGCGCAAACTTCTGGTGAAACGTAACGCCGCCACCGGCCGTGTGGACTTCGCTTCCAACTTCTCACTGCCCATGATTCAGAGCCCCCTCAACACCACGGGTTCCGAAGTGACTCTCGACATCTACATAGACCACTCTTCAGTTGAGATAATCACTGCCGACGGCTCCATGAGCCAGACCAACATTGTGTTCCCCAAGAGCGTCTACAACTCCTTCACAGCCGACAAGGCTGTCGATGCCAAAGTGCGGCCGCTCCAGCGGATATGGTAAAAAAGATTGTGACGAATTACTTTGGGAGGTGGCTGTCCGGGAGGGCGGCCACCTCTCACTTTTCTCCGTCCTCTCACTTTTTTGGCATTCTTTTCGTGTTGTTTAGCGCTTAATGTGTAAATTTGCACCATAATTAAATATTCATTGGAAATGGATTTATTTGACAAGATTTCAGCCGATATAAAGACGGCTATGCTCGCTCGCGAAAAGGTGCGCCTTGAGACTCTACGCGGCATCAAGAAAGAATTTCTCGAGGCCAAGACCGCCAAGGGCGCCGACGGACAGCTCCCCGATGACCAGGCCACCAAGATTCTGGCCAAGATGGCCAAACAGCGCCGTGAAACGGCGGCTATCTATTCGGAACAGAACCGTCCGGAACTGGCCGAGAACGAACTGGCCGAAGCAGCCGTGATTGAAGAATATCTTCCGAAGCAGCTCAGCGAAGAGGAACTCACAGCCGAACTGAAAAAGATAATAGCCCAGACCGGCGCCACGTCGGCAAAGGAGATGGGCAAGGTCATGGGCGTAGCCTCCAAGGCTCTGGCCGGCCGTGCCGACGGCAAGGCAATCTCGGCCAAGGTGCGCGAACTTCTGTCGTGACACGCCTCCCGGCCGCAATCAATCCACCAATTCACACAAAAACACCCACCCAGGCATAAACACTCACCATGCTTACAATCCAACAGATTAAAGAAAATCCCCGGAATATAATAGAGCGCCTCGCCGTGAAAGGATTCGACGGCAAAGAGGTGATAGAGCGCGTGATCAATCTCGACAACGAGCGCAAACGCCTCCAGCTCAACAATGACAACAAAGCCGCCGAGCTGAACAAGCTCGCCGCCCAGATAGGCGCGCTGATGAAGCAGGGCAAGAAGGACGAGGCCCAGCAGACCAAAGAGGCCGTGGCCGCCATCAAGGAGGACCAGAAGACCATAGCCGCCGAACTCAGCGCCACGGAGAAGGAAATCCGCGACCTGCTGCTGACGGTGCCCAACGTTCCCTGCGCCATGGTGCCCGAAGGCAAGACCGCGGCCGACAACGTTGTGGAGAAAACCGGCGGCCCCATGCCCGAGCTCCCCGAAGACGCCCTTCCCCACTGGGAACTGGCCAGGAAATACAATCTCATTGACTTTGACCTCGGCGTGAAAATCACCGGCGCCGGATTCCCTGTCTACACCGGCAAAGGCGCCCGCCTGCAGCGCGCCCTCATCCAGTTCTTCCTCGACGAGGCCGGCAAGGCCGGATATCTGGAGGTGCAGCCGCCCTACGTGGTCAACGAGGCATCGGGCTACGGCACAGGCCAGCTCCCCGACAAGGAAGGCCAGATGTATTACGTGAACGAGGACAACCTCTATCTGATTCCCACCGCCGAGGTGCCCGTGACCAACATTTACCGCGACGTAATCATACCCGGCGACCAGCTCCCGAAGAAAAACTGCGCCTACTCGGCCTGCTTCCGCCGCGAGGCCGGCAGCTACGGCAAGGATGTGCGCGGTCTGAACCGCCTGCATCAGTTTGACAAGGTGGAGATTGTGCGCATAGAGCGTCCGGAAGATTCCTACGCCGCACTGGAGGAAATGAAGGACCATGTGCAACATCTTCTCGAAGAGCTCGGACTGCCCTGGCACATACTGCGTCTCTGTGGCGGCGACATGAGCTTCACCTCGGCCATCACCTTCGATTTCGAGGTCTATTCCGCAGCCCAGAAGCGCTGGCTGGAGGTTTCGTCGGTATCCAATTTCGAGACCTATCAGGCCAACCGCCTGAAATGCCGCTACCGCGGAGAGGACAAGAAGACCCGTCTGTGTCACACACTCAACGGCTCCGCCCTGGCACTCCCCCGCATAGTGGCCGCCCTGCTGGAAAACAACCAGACTCCGGAAGGAATCCGCGTGCCGGAATGCCTGCAGAAATATACCGGCTTCTCAATCATAGACTGACGGAGAGGACCGGATGGAGAAAAAAAGCATACGCGACCTCCATCGCGACAGTATAGAGCAATACCGTCGGCGGCAGAAACTGCCGCTGACGGTTGTTCTTGACAACGTGCGCTCCCTCAACAACATAGGGTCGATATTCCGTACATCCGACGCCTTTCTGGTTGACCGGCTGATGCTTTGCGGCATCACGGCCACGCCGCCGTCAGACGAAATCCACAAGACGGCTCTCGGCGCGGAGAATTCCGTGGAATGGGAATATTACGGCACTACGATGGAGTGCGTGGAAAACCTGCGGCAGCAGGGCTACACCATCTGCGTGCTCGAGCAGGTGAAGGAGAGCGTGAGCCTCGACAGCTTCCGCCCCGAGCCGGGAGGGAAATACGCCATAGTGGCGGGCCACGAGGTCCACGGCGTAGACCCGGAGGTGGTGAACAGCGCCGATGTCTGTCTGGAGATTCCGCAGTTCGGCACGAAACACTCGCTGAATGTGGCCGTCAGCACCGGGATAGCCATCTGGCACCTTTTCACGGCCATGCGCAGGGACTGACCCCGCGGTTTTCATTATATTTTCACATTATTGAATCATTCTGCTGGAGCACCGAACGCGTAGCCTCGGCATCATTCGCCAACTGCATCCGCAACCCGTCAAGAGACGCGAAGCACATCTCATCTCGAAGCCGCGCCACGAAAGCGAGTTCAAGCTCGTGGCCGTAGATATTGCCCTCGAAATCGAGCAGATGGGCCTCGATGGTCACATCGGAACCATTGTCAAGAGTGGGGCGGGTGCCAATGTTGACCATGGCCATGAACCGCCGCCCTCCCGCAGTGAGGTCAACAGCCCGTGCGGCATAGACACCCGGTGCCGGTACAAGCCGGCGCGGGGAAGAGGGAGAAATATTGGCCGTGGGGTATCCAAGACCGTGGCCAACGCGGCGCCCGTGGACCACCACGCCACGCAGTTCATAATACCGGCCGAGACATTCGGCAGCCATCTCCACGTCGCCGGCGGCGAGAGCACGCCTGATCACCGACGAGCTTGTGCGCCGTCCCGGCTTCTCGGTGGCGCGGACCACATCCACCCCGATTTTCTTTCCGAATCTGACATAATCGCTGAAATCATGCTCGCGGTCACTGCCGAAACGGTTGTTGAAGCCCACAACGAGGCAGTCAACGCCGTAGGAATCATGTAGCATCTCAAGAAACTTCGCGGAGGTGAGCCGCCGGAGTTCCGGGGTGAATCCGAGCACAATCACATCATTGATACCGGACTCCTGCAGCATCCCGAACCGTTCGGGGGGAGAAGTGAGCAGGGCCACGGGGCTGTGAGGCGTAAGCACCTGAGAGGGATGCTCGCCGAAAGTGACCGCGGCCGGCGTAAGGCCACGGCGCACAGCCTCGTTGCGCACCTGGTCAAGGAGATGGACATGGCCCGTGTGGACCCCGTCGAACATCCCGATGGCGGCGGCGCGGCGGCGCGATTTGTCTGGAGCTTCTATTATGGGCATCCCTGATTGCAGTGTCGTGGAATGAGCGGGTTATTTCCTGCCGTCGATGTCCAGGCCGGGATACTGCCGCAGGAGCTGATAGAATTCCTGACCGGGGTGGACCCAAACGGTGTTGAAACCGAGCTTGCGGGCAGCCTCGCAGTTGGCCTCCGAATCATCGAGGAAAATTGTCTCGGCGGGTTTTATATCGAAGCGGCGTTCGGCCTCGCGGAAAATCTCCGGGTCGGGCTTCATGACATGTGCCTCATAGCTGCGCACAATGCCTTTGAAATAGTAGTCCGCGTCATGTCCGTCCTGAGCGAAGTTGCGCGCAATGCCGTCGGCCCACATGATGGGGTTGGTGTTGGAGAGCAGATAGAGCGAAAAATGCTTTTTCAGCGATTCGAGCTCTCTGAGCCTTTGGAGCGGAATACCGGTCAGGAAGCGGCCGAAAGCCTCGTCAATGTCCCTGTCGGACACATCGCGTCCGATTATGCGCCTCATCTCGTCACGGAACTGCTGCGGAGTGCTGGTGCCGTTCTCTATGTCGGCGAACGGGCCGGCCTGACAATACTCTCCGAGAAAACGGTCGGGTTCATCCATGCCGAGTTTCCGGAACGCTTCCACACAGTTCTGACGGCGTATATCCATAATGACACCGCCGAGGTCAAACATCAGATTCTTTATCATGACTGCTACGGGTTTTAGTGATGCAAATTTCTCCAAATTTCCCCATATAAACAAAAATCGCCTGAAATCAATCCTTAAAAATGAGCAAATTTTACAGATTTTTTGTTATGTTTGCATTCTCATAACCCCAAACATGTAATTCATGAAACACGTATACCCGTCACATCTGCTATGTTCTCTTCTGATAGCTTTCTCATTCCTGAGCGCCGGCGCCGCGATACCCGCAGGTTATTACTCGGCTCTCAACGGCAAAAGTGAATCGGCACTGAAAACAGCCCTGTATCAGATCATCAATCCCCACACGCTGGTTTCGTCCTATCAGAATCTGCCGCAATATTTCCAGAAAACCGACGTCTATCCCAATTCCTCGCGATGGTGGGACATGTACTCCAACGACCCGCTTTACGCGCCTGATTTCCGAGGCCTCAACCGCGAGCACTCGTTGCCGAAAAGCTGGTGGGGCGGCAGCCAGTCCACACCGGCCTACACGGACCTGAACCACCTCTATCCGTCGGAAGCGGCAGCCAATCAGGCCAAGAACAACTATCCGCTGGGAAAAGTGACGGGCAACACGAAATTCAACAACGGAGTCTGCAAGGTGGGCCCGGGCCAGAATTCGGGCGGCGCACAGTATGTGTTCGAGCCGGCCGACGAGTACAAGGGCGATTTCGCGCGCACCTACTTCTACATGGTCACCTGCTACCAGAACATGTCGTGGAAATACACCTACATGTGCCGCGACGGCGTCTACCCCTCGCTGCAGCAATGGGCCATAGACCTGCTGCTGCAATGGCACCGCGCCGACGGAGTGAGCCAGAAAGAGCTTGACCGCAACGAGCAGGTGTTCCTGATACAGAACAACCGCAATCCGTTCATTGACTATCCGGAACTGGCCGAATACATCTGGGGCAACAAGAAAGGTCAGGCCTTCACAACGCCGGATTCGCCCGACGAACCGGGAGGCGAGGCCAACCTTATCACACCGCCCAACGGAATGACGCTTGACTTCAGCCAGACAGCCGCCGGCCACACTTCCACCGCACAGCTCCAGTTCAAGGGCGAATATCTGCGCGGCGACATGGAACTTTCCGTCGGAGGCCTCAACCGGTCATACTTCACGCTTTCCACCGACCGCGTGGCCTCGGGAGCCGCCAATTCCGAGTCCGGAACATGGATCACGGTCACCTACAAGCCCCAGACCACCGGCGAGCACACGGCCAACCTCATCATCACCGACGGCGGCCTTGACGAAGGGTCGAGAATAGTGAAACTGCGCGGCGAATGCCTGCCCGTGCCGGAGCTTTCGGCCGTCACCGCCACCGACGCCACCGACCTGACCGACGACACCTACACCGCCAACTGGAACATCCCGGCCAACGAGGTGATTGACTATTACGTGGTCACCCTACGGCGCTACAGCAACGGCACCTACATAGAAGAGGAACTGACGGCCGAGGAAAACTCGCTTGAGATAACCGGCTTCTCAGCCTACGAATATGACACCTACAGCGTGCGTTCGGCGCGTCTGGGCGTCCTCTCCGAGCCATCGAACACCATCACGGTGCGACACTCGTCGGCCATAGAGGGCATCGACACCGACCTGCCGTTCGTAGTGGAGACCTTCCCCGGCGGAACCGTACGCTTCCGCTGCTCCGAACCGATTGAACAGATAGCCGTCCTTGACATGACGGGCCGCATGGTCACAATGCTGGAGCAGATAACCGACCTCCAGGAAATCACGTTGCCCAACGGAGTCTATCTGATAAAGGCAGCCTGCCGCAGGACGCCTGTCAAGATAGTGGTCTACTAACCGCATAGTGGTCTACTAACCGCGACTTACCTCAATGCGGGGGCTGCGCCGAGACAAAGGCACGGTCCCCGCATTATTACATAAACAGGGCGTTTTGTGACATTTTGATTGAAATTTACAAATTTTGTGTCAAAAATTTATTATTTTTGAAAATAATTCGTAAATTTGCCGGACACGTCTCATTCAGACTAAAATATTTACACACAAAGAAACAGTCAGAAACCACCATGGGCAAAATAGACAATCTCGACCGCAAGATTCTTGAAATAGTCATGAACAACGCTCGAATACCCTCGAAGGATGTAGCAACGGAATGCGGTGTGTCACGGGCAGCGATCCATCAGCGGCTCCAGCGCATGCAGGACCTCGATGTGATCACCGGCTCCAGTTATAATGTCAATCCCAAAGCATTAGGTTACACCACCTGCACCTTCATAGGCGTGTCGCTGATGCGCGGCGCCATGTACCGCGAGGTCGTGCCCGAGCTGGAAAAGATTCCGGAGATTGTGGAATGCCATTTCACCACCGGCCCCTACACCATGCTGATCAAGCTTTTTGCCCGTGACAACGAGCATCTCATGGACCTGCTCAACAACAAGATTCAGATGATACCGGGCGTGACCGGAACGGAGACCCTCATCTCTCTTGACCATTCCATCCATCGCAAGATACCCATAAACCACGAATAACCTTCCGGAGAATAAGAATTCTCCCTCGGGATCTGTCACATTTCAAAATCCCTGATGCCATGAAGCTGAAAAACATTCTCAGGACTTCAATAATTCTCATGACCGCAGCCATGCCGCTGGCAGGCTCCGCGCAGTCGACCGTGTTCGACAACCCCGACAGCCGGACCCGCATCGCGGTCAAGGCCTCGTATGAATATTCAATACCGGTGTCACAGGACATCTACGGCAATACCGACGCCCTGAGCGGCCGTTCGGGATTCTCGTTCGGACCGGAAGTTGACATAGCCCTGTGGAAAAACCTCACTCTCGACGCGGGCGTAGACTTTTTCTTCAACTCCTTTTCCATAGCCCCGGAGATTCTCGACGGCAACACCAATGTGAACAAATGGGAATTTGAACGGATGTCGATATTCGGCTCCCGCATCAATCTGTTCGCGGGCTATCGGTTTGACTTTTCGGAATCATTCAGCGTGGCCGTCAAGACCGGCCCGCAACTTGCTATAGGTTTCTCCACATCGGCCCATTCCGAGATGGTGGACGACCCCAACACACTCTATGCCAACGTTGGAGACGGCTATCTGACACGCGCCGATTTCCTCTGGGGCGTAGGGTGCGATTTCCTGATAAAGAATCATTTCCTGATAGGATTCACCTTCTCCCAGGGCCTGACAAACATGTCGGACCAGAAACCCAACACCTTCAAGCAGCAGATCATACAGGCTTCGGCGGGCTACGTATTCTGACGCACCGCGGCAGCCGGGACAAAACACAGTGAGAATGGCGGAATTTTTTCCGTCATTTTTTGTGTGCTAAAAATTCTGAATTTCCGCAACACAGTGTCATGGTTTTCAGCAAAATCTTTGCGGGGGTTCAATATATTCATTATTTTTGCAACATATAGCTATGGCAAATTATCACATTGCCTGTTCTTCAAAGACAAATCCTGCATAAATGAGCACAAAATATCCTTATCTTGATATAGCGATCAGCGTACTTGCTGACAACAACCAGCCTGTCAACTATAGTTTTAACTCCGCCCCCACAATAGCCCTTCCGTCACTGAGCGATCTGGCCCGTCATTTCGTGAATCTGTCAGACGGCTATGTGATGTGGAAAGTAGGCGGCCGCAGGGCATTCACCTATTTCCAGCTCAACAACGAGGGCACCGTCACCCAGCTCGCCGTAACAGTGAGGATGGACACCGACATACTTCTTCCCGGCCGTCCGATAGTGAACCTTCTCGGCACCATACGCCGCACGGTCACCGACGGAGCGCGTCTGACCCACGAGACCATAGTCCGCGCGCTTTCCGACAGCGGATTCCCCGAGAACCCGCTCCGCACCGAGGCCGAGAGCGACCAGCAGGACGCAGCCACCGGCCTTTGCTGCCGCACATACATCTCCGGCACCGAACTGGCCAACATAATGGCATTTCCGCGTCAGGAGGACTATGCCCCCTATCAGGGCGTGATAGTTGTCCCGGCAACCGTTTCCATGCAGCCCGATTCCTCGATTCCGGTAATCACCAACCCGATTGACAAGGCGCTGATGGTGGTTTGCCCCGAGGAAGCCAAAGCGTCGGCCTACCGCGTGGAGCTTTCGGACCATCTGACCGTGACCTACAATATGGCCGGATTCGATCCGCAGTCCGTTGAATTCGAGGTGGGCACCACCAACCGCTATGTACGCATCAACGGTCCGGCCCTGGTGGTCAACTCAGCCCGCCATGCCGGAATCGTTTTCAGCCGTTCGGTGCCTTACTCCGTGAAATCGGCCACCGGCAATGACATTGACACCTACACGATCCTGGTCAACGGCCGCACAGCCACCCGCAACGAAAATTCCTTCGAGCTGACCAATACGGATTTCTCCACAACCGCCGACGGCAAAGTCACAATCTCAGTGTCATCGACCAACTTCGGGTCCTACTCCCGCGAGTTCACCCCCGAAGAGTTGTCGGAGGCAATGCCGCTCGACATTGTCCTTGAGCCGGAAGCCCGCAAGGTGAGTCTGAGACTGGATTTCGGCGGAGGACGCATTCTCGAGGACTCCATAACCCTCGAGAAAAGCACTCCCGAATACAACCGCCTCCGCGCGGGCAACTTCCACGGATTCCGCGCCCACAGACTCATGGGTTCCACTCCGGAGACCTACAACATTGACCTGAAATGTCAGGCACAGCCGGCACAGCCCTCACTGAACTTCTCGCAGCCCGCCTCGGCGCCTCTGGCCAAAGAGCCGGTTTCAGACAACGAAAAGGCCCGCGACGAACAGCCCGCGGCCGAAACCGAGAAGCCCGAAACGTCCCGGACACCCCGGCAGCCCCTGCGCCACAACGGCCCCGTGGCTCCAGTAATAGAGAAAGCGCCCTCGGCAGTGTGGGAGGAAAAACAGAGCCGCCGCGTGGCCCCCAAGTTCGAGAATGTAACCGGTGACAGGAAGCAGGACAAGAAGCGCAAGAAAACCGCCGACGAACTGCCGACGGTAGAGAAGGCTGAAGAGCCTCAGGCCGAGACCAAGGAAAAGGAATCGAAGCTTGACATGCGCCTGATCATCATAGGCATATCCGTGATAGCCGTGGCCCTGATCGTATGGTGGCTCATGCTTCTGTTCTCAGGAAACGGAAGCTCCGACGCCGACAACGGCGACATGGCGGCCGATTCAGTGGAACAGGTGAACTATACCGACGCAGCCGGCCAGCCGGCAGCAGCCGCTCCCGTTCAGGCCGCACCCGTAGCCGCTACCAGCGATGCGGAGAAGGCCGACGTGCAATACCTCAACGACAACACCACCTGGAACATAGCAGACCTTAAGAGCGACAAATACCGCGCCCTTATCAATGCCATGCAGCAGGGCGACATTGACGCCGTAGCCTCCAACCACTACTTCTCCGTTGCCGGCACGGCGACCAACAAGAAAGCCGTGCAGGTGGTGACATATCTCTGGAAAGCCAAAGGCACCCCGCAGATGAAGGGCAATGTGAAAATACTCACAAAACTCACCAAGGACGGCAAAGCCAATCTGGGCCAGCTCATCGACGACCTTTCACGCCTGCAGCCCACGGAACCGAATGCCGAGCCCATGCCCGCGGCAAAATAACCGGAAACAGACAACCGTATCAATCATAATTCACCCGTTCCCGCAATGAAACTCAAGAGAATCCCGCGTTCACTGGCAGCTGTGTTAGCCATAGCGGTGCCTTCGGTCTGGGCCTGCGCCGTTGAGCCGGTACAGGACAATCTGAAATACGCCAACTACTATTTCGCCTATCCTTATCCGGAAAAGCAGCTCCCGCAACTGACCGACGCGCCGGAAGGCTACGAGCCGTTCCACATGGAGCATTACGGACGCCACGGCAGCCGCTGGCACATCGGCGAATGGGTCTACCGCCAGCCCATTGACCTTCTGAGACCGGCGGAACGGAACGGGAAACTCACGCCCCGCGGAGTGGAGCTGATGAAGCAGCTCCGCAAGACCGAGATGCAGAGCCGCAACCGCAGCGGAGAACTCACCCCGCTGGGGGCAAAGCAGCACCGGGGCATTGCCCGAAGGATGACCCGTAACTTCCCCGGGATTTTCGCCGACGGTTCGCATGTCGACGCCCGCTCCACCACCGTGATCCGGTGCATCCTTTCGATGGACAACGAGCTGCAGGAAATAGCGGCATTCAACCCCGATGTCGACATAGTGTCGGACGCTTCGGAGGCCACCATGTACTACATGAATTTCCAGGACTCCATAGCCAAGGAAAAAGCCTCGGGTCCCGTCGGGAAAAAAGCCATAAAGAAATATCGCAAGCAGCTGCCTGTGGAGTATGATTTCGTGAACCTCATAATCAACGACCCGCAGTTTGCCAAGGACAGCATAGACACCAAAGAGCTGTGGTCGGCCCTGTTCCGCATAGCCACCAACGCCCAGAGCCTCGACGAACCCACGCCGGTCTGGGACCTCATGACGGAACAGAACCTGATCAACCAGTCAACACGTAACGATGCCGACTGGTATCTGAAATACGGCAACACGCCGCTCAACGATTTCAGCGGCCCGATGCGACAGCGCCACCTGCTGCGCAACATAATAGAGAGCGCCGACACAAGCATCATGCGCAAACTCCCCTCGGCCAATCTCCGTTTCGGCCACGACGTGGTTCTCACGCCGCTGGCAGTGCTCATGGACCTCGACGGCCTCGGACGCACCACCTCGGACTTCAACGACCTTCCGGAATTCTGGCGCCTGTATGACATCACGCCCATGGCCGCCAACATCCAGATGGTTTTCTACCGTCCCACCGGCCGCAATTACACGGCCGACGACGTTCTGGTGAAAGTGCTGCTGAACGAAAAAGAGACCGTCCTGCCGGCCAAGGCCGTCAGCGGCCCCTACTACCGCTGGTCCGATCTCCGCAAAGTCTACCTTGACCGCATAGGCGAGAAATCAGACCTCCCGGAACCGTCAGAATATTGAGACGGCCCCATCTCTCGCGGATATATTCATTCCAACATCCATAAAAACCCATACCGCCATGTCATTCTCCGAAAAAAGCTATCAGATTTTCTGCCAGTCAACCGAAGACTACCACAAATATGACGATGTTGACGCCCTCGTCCCCAATCCCTACGCCGAAGGCACCATAGAGCATGTACTTTACGCAAAGAACATGGTCGATGCCGTCCAGTGGCACCTCGAAGACATTATCCGCGATCCGGAGATTGACCCGGTTGCGGCTCTCGCCCTGAAACGCCGCATTGACCGCTCCAATCAGGTGCGCACGGATATGGTGGAGGAACTCGACACCTATTTCCTTGAGAAATATGCCGGCGTGAAGCCCGCGGCCGACGCCACAATCAACACCGAAAGCCCCGCATGGGCGTTTGACCGCCTGTCGATACTCGCGCTGAAAATCTACCACATGCTCCGCGAGGTTGAACGCACGGACGCTTCCGAGGCCCACATTGCCAAATGCAAGGCGAAGCTCGCCGTGCTCACCGAGCAGCGCGCCGACCTCTGCGGCGCCATCGACACTCTTCTGGACGACATTGAGGCCGGCCGCAAGTACATGAAGGTCTACCGCCAGATGAAGATGTACAACGACGCCGACACCAACCCCGTGCTCTACGCCAAGAAATAACTGCTGCCGGTGGACGATAATTTCGACATACGGTCAGCCCGCGAAAGCGTTTCGCTCGCCCAGGGCGAAAAAGACATAGAGAAAGCCCTGAGGCCCTCGGAATTCGATTCTTTCTCCGGGCAGGACAAGATTGTGGAGAATCTGAAGGTGTTCGTTGCCGCCGCACGGATGCGCGGGGAGGCTCTGGACCATCTCCTGCTCCACGGCCCTCCCGGACTCGGAAAAACCACCCTTTCAGGCATAATCGCCAATGAACTCGGAGTAGGTTTCAAGGTGACGTCTGGCCCGGTGCTCGACAAGCCCGGAGACCTGGCTGGTATTCTGACCTCGCTTGACGAGCGTGACGTGCTGTTCATCGACGAAATCCACCGCCTCAGCCCGGTAGTGGAGGAATATCTCTACTCGGCCATGGAGGATTTCCGGATTGACATAATGATTGACAAAGGTCCCGGCGCACGTTCGGTCCAGCTCACGCTGGCCCCGTTCACACTCGTGGGAGCCACCACCCGCAGCGGCATGCTCACCTCGCCGCTACGCGCCCGTTTCGGCATAAACTGCCATCTGGAATACTATGACCACGAAGTGCTCGAACGCATTATCCTGCGCTCGGCCCGGTTGCTGAGGGTTGACTGTCTGCCGTCGGCGGCCCACGAGATAGCTCTACGCAGCCGCGGCACGCCCCGAATAGCCAATTCGCTCCTGCGGCGCGTACGCGACTTCGCCCAGGTGAAAGGCAACGGTCGCATCGACCCGGAGATAGCGCGTTACAGCCTGGAGGCCATGAACATTGACCGCTACGGCCTTGACGAAATCGACAATAAGATTCTGACCACAATAATAACCAAATTCAAAGGCGGCCCGGTAGGACTCGGCACCATAGCCACAGCTCTCGGAGAGGACCCCGGCACCATAGAGGAAGTTTATGAGCCTTATCTGATCAAGGAGGGATTCATTAAACGGACTCCGCGAGGCCGCGAGGTCACCGAACTCGCCTGGCAACATCTCGGACACTCACGTCCTTCCGAGACCGGCTCGCTCTTCACATGATCATTGATTTATGGGTTCTGTGAAATCTCTGGCCAAGGACACCGTGCTCTACGGGGCAAGTTCCATCATAGGCCGCATACTAAACTGGCTTCTTGTGCCGCTGTACACCAATGTTCTTCCGGCCGACGAATATGGTGTAGTCACCTATGTCTACTCGTTTGTGGCGCTGGCGCTGGTCATTCTCACCTACGGAATGGAGACCGGTTTTTTCCGCTTTGCCAACGACGAGCGTTACCGAGGCTCATCGGTGGTCTATTCCACCACCCTCACGTCGCTTGCCGTCACCTCGGTACTGTTCGTGGTGCTGGTGCTCTGTTTCCTCAATCCCATATCGGGATGGATGGAATGCGCGGACCATCCGTCGTTCGTGGCCCTGATGGCCGCCTGCGTGGCCGCAGACGCCTTCACGGCCATTCCGTTCTCCTATCTCCGGTTCCGGCACAAACCGCTCAAATTCGCCACTCTGAAACTTCTCGGCATAGGGCTGAACATAGGGCTGAATCTTTTCTTCATCCTTCTGTGTCCCTGGCTCATGAAAACGGCCCCCGGGACAGTCAGCTGGTTCTATGACCCCACCTACAGCATAGGCTACATATTCCTGTCGAATTTCATCAGCTCCATTGTGCTGATTCCCGTGATGCTGCCGGAACTGACGGGCTTCAGATGGCGTTTCTCCATGACCGTCTGGAAACAGATGATGCACTATTCCTGGCCCCTGCTCGTGCTCGGATTCGCCGGCATCATGAACCAGAACCTCGACAAAATGCTGCTTCCGCATCTGCTGTCCGACAAGGCCGACGCCATGGCCATGACCGGTATCTACGGAGCCTGCTTCAAGCTCGCCGTGGTGATGGTGATGTTCCTGCAGGCTTTCCGCTTTGCCTACGAGCCTTTCATCTTTGACCGGGCCACAGCGCAGGGCGAGGACCGGAAGCAGGTCTACGCCACGGTGATGAAATGGTTCGTGGCCTTTGCCATGCTGATTTTCCTCGGCGTCATGATCTACATGCCCGTAATCGAGCTGTTCATAGGCCCCGGCTACCGCTCGGGAATAGGGGTGGTGCCGGTAATCATGATGGGCGAGTTCTTTTTCGGAGTGACGTTCAACCTCTCGCTCTGGTACAAGCTGACTGACCGCACGCGGTGGGGAATGTGGATCACACTGATAGGAATGTGTGTGGTCATAGCCCTCAACCTCATTCTGGTGCCCCGGTTCGGATATTACGGCTCGGCATGGGCCTCGTTCAGCTGCTATCTGACCATGATGGTGGTTTCATGGCTGCTCGGACGCAAGTATTTCCCTATCGATTACCACGTGGGGCGCCTTGTCACGTTCGTGGCGCTGGCACTGGCTCTGTATTTTGTCTCGGAACTGGTTTCCACCGCGAACAAATGGCTCGACATGGGTGTTGGAACTTTGTTAATCGCATTGTATATATGGATTGTCCTGCGCATAGAGCACGTGACTCTAAGTCAGATGCTTCCGATAGGCGCGATTAAGAAGAAACTTCACAGATAACCGTTCCGACAACACACAATTGTGACCGATCATGAACACCGATTTGCCCAAAAAGATAGCGAACTATTTCGCTGACTATTTCACCATCAGCACCCAGCTCATACCGCAGTCCCAGGCCGAACAGGACATCAGAGAGGGCGTATCGTTCCGCGGCACCAACATCATAATCCTCGTGCTCGCGATCCTGATCGCATCGCTGGGTCTCAACACCAACTCCACCGCCGTCATAATCGGCGCCATGTTGATTTCGCCGCTGATGGGACCTATAATCGGTATAGGTCTCGGTGTGGGTATATGCGATTTCGCCCTTATCAAACGGGCGCTGAGAAACCTTCTGATGGCCGCCGTCTTCTCCATTGTGGCATCGACGCTCTACTTCCTCATATCGCCCGTCAGCGAGGGACACAGCGAGCTTCTGGCCCGCACGTCGCCCACAATCTATGACGTGCTGATAGGCTTCGTGGGCGGTTTTGCCGGCATTCTCGCCATAGGCAGCACATCGAAAGGCAATGTGATTCCGGGCGTGGCCATAGCCACCGCGCTTATGCCTCCGCTGTGTACGGCAGGCTACGGACTGGCCACATGGCAGCTCAACTACTTTTTCGGAGCCGGATATCTGTTTGTCATCAACTCCATCTACATAGCTTTCGCCACATTCATAGGCGTGAAGCTGCTTAACTACAAGAACATTCCCGCTTCGGACCCCATGCGGGCACGCAAGGTGCGGAGGGTTGTCTACACCATCGCCATCCTCACCATGCTCCCGAGCATCTGGCTGACATGGCGCATGCTGAACCAGACCAAGTTCAACATGCTCGCATCGCGTTTCGTGGCTACGGAGTGCCAGTTCCCCGACACTCAGGTGCTCTCTGAGAAACCGGAGATAATAAACGGCGAAAAGACCATAACGATAACCTTCATAGGGCAACCGCTTCCGCTCGATTCAGTGCGCATGTCACTGGCGGCACGTCTCAACGGCTACGGTCTCGACGGGACCAAACTCGTGCTGCTGCAGGGCGGCAACATAATCAACAACAACGGGACATCGACCGAGGGCATGCGCGATGTCTTCGCCATGGCCCAGACCACCATTGTCAGCCAGCAGCGGCAGCTTGACTCGCTCCGCTCCGAGATACGCTCCCAGAAGGCCACGATGGATTTCGGAGCCATGGTGGCGCCGGAACTCAAGGTGCTGTTCCCGGAAGTCACGGATATAGCCGTGTCGCGCAACATTTTCGCCTCGACCGAACACAAGGGGCAGCTCGACACCGTCAATGTGGCGCTGGTGCAGTTCTCGGCACCTATGAACAGACGGCAGCTCGAGAAATTCCGGGAATATCTCGAAGCCCGGCTCACCCTCTCCAGCATACAGATAGTCAACACAGGCAACATCATAAAATCAAATGAAAAATCAGGCCACAAACAAGCCTCTTAATGTAACCCTAATCTGTCACAGTGACCTGCTTGGCGGCGCTTCGATAGTGACCTACCGTCTGCTCTATGCCCTTCGCGAAGCCGGAGTCAACGCCCGCATGCTGGTCTTCAACAAATACAGCAACGATCCGCTTGTGGAGGAATCGGCCCGGCGCCTGAAACGCGGGGTGACGTTCCTGACCGAACGCATGGGCATATTCACGCGCAACGGATTTTCTCGCAACAATCTTTTCAAGGTCTCTACCGCTTCGACCGGACTGTCCATTGAAAAACATCCGTGGGTGGCCGAGGCCGACGTAATTCTCCTGAGCTGGATAAACCAGGGCCTGCTTTCGCTCAGTGGCATAGAGAGGCTCGGAAATCTCGGCAAACCTGTTGTGTGGACCATGCATGACATGTGGAACCTCACGGGAATATGCCATCATGCGCAGGAGTGCCGGGGATACACGGAGAAGTGCGGCCACTGCCAGTTTCTCACGGGAAACTCGGAGAAGGACCTCTCGCGCTCAGTGTGGCAGAAAAAGAAAGAGCTTTATTCCAAGCTGCCTGTGACTTTTGTGGCGGTCAGCAACTGGCTTGCGGAATGTGCCTCGAAGAGCTCGCTGCTGGCGGATCAGGACGTCAGGGTGATTCCCAACGCGTTTCCTGTTGATACGTTCATCACCGAGCCCGACATGCGCATAGAGCAGCTTGCCAAGGTGCCCAACTATATCCTGATGGGCGCCGCTCGCCTGGACGACCCCATCAAGGGGCTGCCCATGGCCATAGAGGCGCTGAACATTCTCTTTGACAACCGCCCGGATATAGCCAAGGACACCATGGCGGTTTTCTTCGGTGCGCTCGGCGACGCCAACGCCCTTTCCGGACTCCGCTTCCCCCACCAGCATCTCGGCACTGTCAATGACAGCAAGATTCTGCGCAATATCTATGCCAACGCCAAGGTGGTGCTCTCCGCCTCCCTCTACGAGACCCTGCCGGGCACTCTCATCGAGGGTCTCGCCTCAGGCGCTCTGCCGGTTTCGTTCGGACGGGGCGGCCAGGCCGACATCATTGACCACAAAGTGAACGGATACATTGCGGAATACAAGAACACCCGCGATTTCGCTAACGGAATCATCTGGGCTCTCGAACAGAATCCTGACCGCAAGGAACTGCACGAAGACATGCGCCGCCGCTTCGCTTCGGAAACTATCGCCGGCCGCTACGTCGACCTGTTCCGTTCGCTCCTGTCACAGCAATAATCAATGACAGATATTAAAGCAAAGGAGTGACTGCAAAAGGCCACTCCTTTTTTATGTGTCCGCTGCGCTCTTCAGGAGCGTGGTGGGTCAGATGTCTTCTTCAATGGAGAATTCGTCGTTGAGCTCGTCGTCGAGACCGTCAAAGTCATCGAGCGCATCAAGAGACTGCTTCGGTTCTTCGGCCGGTTTAACGGCAGCGCGTGGAGCTTTGGGGGCGTTTTTGGAAGCCGCCTTCTCCTTCATGGCGCTCATGATTTTCTCTTCGAGTTCCTCGGCGAGTTCAGGATTGTCCTGGATTACGCGCTTGGCCGCATCGCGACCCTGAGCCAGTTTGGAACCGTCGTAGCTGAACCATGAACCGCTCTTCTGGATCACACCGTATTCCACTCCGAGGTCAATGATTTCGCCGCTACGCGAGATTCCTTCGCCGAACATAATGTCGAACTCTGCACGACGGAAAGGAGGCGCCACCTTGTTCTTCACGACCTTCACCTTGGTGTGGCGTCCGAGCACGTCGTCACCGTCCTTGATGGTGGAGCTGGAGCGGATGTCGATACGTACGGAAGCGTAGAACTTGAGGGCGTTGCCGCCGGTAGTGGTTTCGCTCGGGCCGAACATCACGCCGATTTTCTCGCGGAGCTGGTTGATGAATATGCAGGTGGTGTTTGTGCGCGAAATAGCGCCCGTGAGCTTACGCATGGCCTGTGACATGAGGCGAGCCTGCAGACCGACGTTACGCTCTCCCATATCGCCCTCTATTTCGTTTTTAGGGGTAAGCGCGGCCACGGAGTCTACCACGAGAATATCCACGGCAGCCGAGCGGATGAGCTGTTCGGCAATCTCAAGGGCCTGCTCGCCGTTGTCGGGCTGGGCTATGAGCAGGTTGTTGACATCCACACCGAGTTTCTCGGCATAGAAGCGGTCAAAGGCGTGCTCGGCATCGATCATCGCCGCGATGCCGCCCGCTTTCTGGGCCTCGGCTATGGCATGGATGGCGAGAGTTGTCTTTCCTGACGATTCTGGGCCGAAAATTTCGATGATACGGCCGCGGGGGAATCCACCCACACCCAGAGCATAGTTGAGCGAAATGGAGCCGGTAGGGATGACTTCAACGTCCTCCACCACTTCGTCGCCCAGTTTCATGATACTTCCTTTTCCGAAGTCCCTTTCGATACGCTCGAGCGCCTGATTGAGCGCATTGAGTTTCGCAGCGCGCGGGTCAGCGGCCGCGCCTTTCTTTGTTGTTTCCTTTTTTGCCATATAATAGTTTTCTATTTATTTTTCATTTTTGATTTTACAATGCAAATATAATGCCACAGTCGGGCAATACTATTGCACACCACCGCAAATTTTCTCAAACAGAATCTCTGCGGCCTTATATGCAAAGATACGCATTGTTTCGTTAACATCATTCCGTGCCGCAAAAAAGTTGACACATGCGGAGAAAATAATTGGGCTCCTGATATAGATTCACGGCAAAAATAAGAGGTAAAAGACATGTTTGAGTTAACGTGTGTTAAAAGTTAACATCACACCAAACCAAAAGAGGACTAATCACGTTCTAATGTCAAATTACTTTTCAATTGCAAGAAATGTGATAATGATTGGTTTATTATCTAAACGAGGAGACGTCGTGAGACATCGCCTCGTTGCTTTTTTAGCTACACCACAATTATCCATAAAATAGGATACCCGCAGCAAGAGGTATCCGCATCGAGAGGGGATGCAGCCACTCCGGACAGCATCCCCTCTTTTTATCTTCAGACTGAATATTCTTCAGACCGGGGTATCAGTAGGTCACTACCGGTTCGAGCTCGCCCGCCATCTCAATCATCTTCTCGATTTCCTTTTCCGAGGGAGTACGGTTGGAGAGATTCTTGCTCTCGTTGACCTCCGCAACCTTTGCGGCGAGATTGGCGGCTTTACGGTGACGCAATTCCTTCACGGTATCCACTCCGGAAGCTTCGAGCAGTTCTGCAAACTGAGGACCAATGCCCTTGATGCGGAATAGATCGGCATGATTCACCCATTTCAGAATTAGTTTGGGAGAAATACCGGTAGCTTCGGCAATGGCCTGACGTCCCTTTGCGGTGGCTCCCTTCTCAAGAAGCTCTTCAACGGTTGTTATGCCCGCTTCAATCAGTTTCGATGCGTAGCTATCGCCCACGCCTTCGATTTCTATAATCTTGTAACCCATGACTTAAATTTTTAGGGATTAATTCTTGACATTAGAACAAACCCTAAGTATAAAAGTGGCGCATAGTAAAAAACCTGTGTTTACGGAATAAAAATTATACCTTTGCAGTCTAAACAGATTGCGATGGAAAA
>CANQWS010000032.1 GCA_947627615.1 uncultured Muribaculaceae bacterium
TAAAGCTGCAGAAAGCCCATGCCTTTAGGCATGGGATGAATGCAGCCTACTTTTTCTTCTGATCCTCAATATATCGAGATATTTCCGAACGCTTCAAGGCTTTGCTCTATGAACAAGCCGCCAAGTTCGGATCAGATAGGCGTAGCAGGCCTTGTCGTAATTCTCCCTGAGTTCCAATCTCGATTGTTTCATTTCCTTTTCTGTTTTAGCTCCGCAACGCGATACAAGATGTAATAATTCATGCTTCGGTTTAGCTCTCGCTTAATTATCGGCGATTTAATCAGCTCCAACCGAATTCCCCGGCCATGCCGGAGCCATTTCCTTGCCTCCCTCCGAAGTCGGCGCAGTAGTTTGGTTTTCATCTTATCATTGGTTGTTTTATCTCAATGGTTTGTATTGTATGGTCTATTGTAGGAGGGTAATAGTCGATTGCCATTCCGTTTACCATTATGTCGAAATTTTCGGCGCCCCTCTCTACCGCCCATTCGTAAAGTTCCTTCGGTGTCATAATTTTTATATAAATAATTTAACGTTAAATTCATTACGTGGCAGAGCGCTTTAACATTAATTGTTTATTGTATTTCATAAGCCCGACATATGCCTCATGTTTACTGTTTGAAGTCTTGATTCTTTTCGGAATATCTCCTTTGCTCCTCGACCCGACAAATGCACCGTATTGCCAGTAAGTATACCTACGGTCTTTCAACTTGAAGCTATGTATCCATCCGCTCACCCACCCCGATTTAGGCGTCACGTAAAAACCGTTGTTTACAGGGACGATGAAATCATCGCAACGTGTATTGCAGCTCACCTCACGAAACCGGGCGTAATCCTCGTCAGACATCCCATCATAGGAGGACTCGGCATATTCCGGCACATATTTATACTGTGAATCTATATCAAAAAGATCACGCTTTGCACGCTTTGCATTGCAAGCGTGAGATTTGATCGCGCAAACAACGAAATTCTTGATATACAAGGCATCGGTCATTCGCAGGTCGGTTTTTAACAACAACTCGACAAGAGCATTGTGAAGAATATCATCGGCCCAAGACACCATTCCCATCTGAAAACACTTCCATTTAGCGAAATTACGCCAGTATATGTAGTATTTTTCGATGGCGTAGTGTAATGATTCGTGTCCCATAATTCTGTTTAGAATAATCCCTTCATTGACCTATTGATGTAATCTGACTTGGTCGCGGTAGTGGGATGTACGTACAAGTTCATTGTGATCGACACATCCGAGTGCCCCATGATCTTACTGACTGCCGTTACTTCGGCACCGTTTTCGATCAGCCGCGTGGCGAAAGTATATCTGAGTCCGTGGAACTTGATACAACGCCCTAATTTCACCTTATTCAGTATGAAATCCCGATAGTAGTTTCGATATGTGCGCGGCTCGCTCAAATGATCGCTGCCGGAGATTACGAAATAATCATCCTTAGCGACACTTCTGTATTTTTTCAAAATGCCGTGCAAATCTCGCTGAATAGGAATATCGCGGTTTGAATCAATCAATTTGTTGTGGACTTCAATAGGTAGCTTCGACTGCTCGATGCTCGTTACTTGGTCTTTCATAATTTGTAGTTTTTGAATTCAACACTCTTGAAAATTGCCTTGTGGTTACACCAACGCGCCAGCCGTTTTTGCTCCTTCGTCGGCTCAATGTTATTATCGAAATCCCGGTAAGGCTGGGCAAACGGGCAGACTTCCAGTTTACGCAGGGCGTTGATCCGTTCCAATGATTCATCTACATCTTGTATCAGGCAGTAGACGAAAATGCGATATGACTTGATGCCTCGGCGCCCCAACTCTTGGACACACTTTGTAACCGCCTCCAGTTGCGATATCCGGTCGCAGGCAAACCGAATATGCCGAATCCACTTCACCCGCGACAACAAATCGAGAATGTAGGGATCATCGCACGCTCTCCGGACATCCAGCCCTTGGTTGAAATCAACCGCGATGCCCATGCGAACGATTTCCTCGATCTGTTCAAGCCCAAAGTCCGATGCCAGCACATTGTTGTCGAGCAATACAGCCCGGCGTTTATCGCCAATGAACTCCCGCAGCGGGGACGCAGGCCGGATGGCTCCTTCTTTGTGCGGAACAATGCACCACGGGCAGCGGTTCGGACAGCCGCGGGTAAGGAATCCGTAGGCTTCATTTACTCCGTACAGCGAATAATCCGGGCAAATATGTTCGATCTCACCGGGCAGTACCGTCGTATAGTCCCGGAATCCCGTCCCGCCCCGGATCACCTCGCAATGGTAGATGTCCGGACAATCGGGCGTGAAAGTGAAAACCTTCGACATATAAACCCGGTCGTAGCGACCGAACATCGGGTCGGCGAACTCTACCGAATCACCCTGCGCTTTATGCCAAGCTGACAGTTTCATCAGCGCGAGGTTCGGGAAGTTGTGACCGTCTATGTCAACCAAACCTATTCGCATAATCCGTAATAACTCGTACAGCTGTCTTTCCCGCCCGAAAAGGTTACTATGACTTTCATACTCATTGCTCGTTAAAGTTTAACCGAGGGGAACGGCGTGACGGATCATCTTGCCGCACTTCTAATACTCCACAGCCGCCCGGCGGTCGCAGCGACATCTCCATACGTAACAACCGTCCCTCCGCCCTGACACACATAGTGCCGTCAGCCGTCCAAACCGTTGCCCGGTAATATCTTTGAATTTTGCCATTGTCCTGACAGCTATCGGTTTTTCTTCACTTTCAGTTGTCCGTGCTTCCTGTACAGCGTGTTGAACTCCGCATCGCAAAGGATTGTATCGTACACCTGCTCATAGGTGTATTTCTTCAATATCTCGTGTATCTGCGGTATTGTATAATCCTGTTTGATAAGTTCCGTGACGGTCTCTCTTGGCAGGTCTACAACAGCATAGTCATCCATATTATCCTTGTACAAGGTTTGTCTGTATGCCGTTTCCCTTTTCCTGCGATCCGCTTCTTCTTTTGCCCAATTCCTCCCGCTTTTTATTTTCCACCTTGATAGCCATCTGTCTACTGTATTGCGGTCTACATTGAAGTTTTTGGCAAGTCGGCGTAAAGGCACTCCCCATTTGTATTGCTCGATTATTCTTGCCTTTGTTTCTTCGTCCACCTTCGGATCTAATTTCGTTCCGATCGGTCTACCTACCAGCACGCCCATTTTCATGCGCAGCCGCAGCCCCTCCTTTGTCCTCTGCCGTATCATCTGCCTTTCGATTTCAGCGGCCAAACCGAAAGCGAATGCCAACACCTTGCTCTGTATGTCATCTCCGAGCGTGAATCGGTCTTTTACCGTGTGGATGACACAACCTTTCTCCATGCAGAAATGAAGTATGTCCATCACCATGTACAGGTCACGCCCGAGGCGGCTGATCTCCGAAGAGATCACCACGTCGCCCGCCTTCAGCTTCTTCAGTAGCGGGCCCAGGTTTCGCCGGTCAGGATCCTTGCCCCCGGAAACACCCTCGTCCGTTATGTACTCGTCGATGCGCCACCCCTTCTCGGCGGCGAAGCCGTCTACACCCTGTCTCTGGCTGTTCACGTCCTGCTCGTCGGACGAAACCCTCAAGTATCCGTATATCATTTTCGTTCCCTCCTTTCTCATGTCAGACTTTCGATCAGCGACACCGCGGCGGTGCCGTAGTGTGTTTCTATTATTTCCATCATTGACAGGTGCTCCCACTCCACGGGGTAGAGTCTTTCGAGCTCCCCGCCGAGCTTCGGCAGGTCGATCGTCAAGTACCCGTTCACGACGGACATCAGCCCGTCTTGCATGTCCTGTAGGCGCACGTTGGGCATCAGTGCCCGCCATCGCTCCTTTACAAGGATACAATCGGAGAATTTGTATCTATCAATACGTGTTTTCATGATATTATCTCGTCCTTGATGAAACAAAATGCGACCATCGCCGCCTCGGGCACATCCTGCTTTATTTCGCCCGTTGCGGCGTAATTGGCGATTATCTCGTAAATGGCAAGCCTCACTTCTGGCTGGAAACCGGACATCGCCGCCGCCCATTTTAGATTAAACGAAAATTACTTTCATGGCTTTTGTGTTAATACTCCACAGCCGCCCGGCGGTCGATGAAGAAGTGGATTCCCGGAGCACACTCATTCCAGCGGTCATCGTCAAAATCGGAAACCTCGACGGTAGCGCCGACCGCATACACGAAGTTGTTGTCATGGTTCGAACAAACCGTTTCGATGTCGGCTTTGGTTCCATCGGCATTCTGAATCTCCGCCACATAGGCTTTGTCGCAACGACATTTTTCGCCTCCGGCAGAGTTGCGGCGGGCATCCTCCGGAATTTGTAGCTTCACGATATATCCCGAAGCCTTCTTCCAGCCGATAAAACTGCCGTCGGTAGGACAAGCCATATATGCGCCTTCGGCTCCGCTCAGGTCGGCTCCGCGCAGGTAGGCTCCGCTCAGGTCGGCTTCGCGCAGGTAGGCTCCGCTCAGGTCGGCTTCGCGCAGGTAGGCTCCGCGCAGGTAGGCTCCGCTCAGGTTGGCTCCGCTCAGGTCGGCTCCGCGCAGGTTGGCTCCGCTCAGGTTGGCTCCGCTCAGGTCGGCTCCGCTCAGGTCGGCTTCGCGCAGGTCGGCTTCGCGCAGGTCGGCTCCGCGCAGGTAGGCTTCGCTCAGGTTGGCTCCGCTCAGGTCGGCTTCGCTCAGGTTGGCTCCGCTCAGGTTGGCTTCGCCTTTCAAAGCCTCCAATACTGTTTTGGCAAGCGTATTATCAACGCTCGAATACTCGAAAATAATAGAACCTGTCCAGCGGTTCTTAATCGATATTTTAATCTCTTTGCCCATAGTTGTTGGTAGTTGGTTAAATGTCAGTTAGCGTCCGAAGACAAGCATCGCGGCGTCCCTTGCATGTTCCGAGGTTTTCCCATGCCACCCGGTGATTGTTCTGAATTGCGCTGCGGAGAGCTTCGTGCGATTGTTCTTCGGGGGCACCATCCGATATTGGAAACCTTGCTCTTTGCACCAATCCTCCCAAATGGATGCCTAAAGGCATGGGCTTTCTGCAGCTTTAATTCGTAAAACCCAGCACCACGGCCAGAAACAAACAGATTTTCTGCATCACGGCTACTTCTTATTTTTAGACCGACGCTCATGCTGGCGCATAGCGGCCTCGCTCGTGGCATCCATAGCCTCCTTAACCGCAGCCTCGATATTGCCCGCCTCGCGGGTATCGTCAAACGAAACCTCGAACCGTGGCCACCGACCCGTATCCAAGTACTTGTACTTAGACCACTTAGGAGCCGAAGGAGAGGAAGCATCCGGGAAACCTACGACATCTCGAACCGTAGAATCCAAGATCACATGGACCTTATACTTCTTGGCCAGAGAAGTAATCTTATTGAGAATCTGAGAAACACCATGCAACTCAGCATCCGTCAAGACCGCAACCGGAGTAAGCCAAATCCGAACAAAGTCAATAAAAGGAACAATGCTCTTGAATACCTCCGCCGACCGAGCTACATCGTAATCCAAAGCATACGGATCATCAGAATTCTCTGAAACGCATGGAGTAAACAACGCCCAAGTCTTGAACCTGTACTTATGAAGCGAAGCAAGACCCTCCGTCACAACCTCAAGAGAGGATACCTTGCCCGAATAAAAAGGACGACCTATATCAGCACCAAAGGCCACTAAGCCCTTGTTAATGCCAAGCATGGCAGCGTAACCCGGATAATCCTTAGCCCACTCCCAATAAGTCGTGCAGAAGTTTACCGGAACACCCATAGCCTGACACGACGATAAAGCCTGACCCGATAACGAATTAACCGCCGGATGCATCGGATCAGCCCCACGAAAAAAGAACAATCCACCATCCTCCTTGATGGCATTCGCATTCGCCGTCATCTCCTTATTGAAAACCCGAAGCGCATCCGACTCATCCTTGAAACACGACAACAACGAAGGCTCCAGCTCCGACGCAGTCCCGCTACTTCGGTAATTGTAAAATCTGCAAACCCACGAAGCACCTACAATCAAATCTTCGCTACCAATCTGCTGAATAGCATCACCAACAAAACCCATATAATCAAAGACTAAGCATTAGCACTATAACGTGGGATTGACTCCCACGACGAAACAAAGCCTGCGCATCTACTATCAGCACAGCAAGAAGCATACATAAACTCCGGAACGAAGTAGCGACCACGAAAGGCATCCGAATACCAACGGTCACCTCGGCGGGTCATAACCGAATAACTCCTACGACCCACAACGTTATCGCGCACAACACTATACGTAGCCACCACCAATGCTCCTTCTGCCGGAAGCGACGCATGTGGTGTATTCATACACCGTGGGTTAATACACCAATCCTCCGAATCAAGTAGGTCGAGTGAATAACCAACTGACGTGCTGAAAAGCAGCTCAAACATAGACCGAAACCAAGCCATAACTATTCCTCCTCCTCTTCATCTGATAATGGATGACCCGGACACTCACCCGTGATATAATCGAAATCCGGACACTCCGACGACGGACACAAAGGAACATAATTCCAGCCCTTTAACATACACTGACGAATGTACTCACGAGCCTCCGAATCCGACAAAGGACGGCCCGTATCATCCGTAAAAAGGCCCGTCATGCGGCGCCGCCGAAAGTGCTCCAAGCATCCCGCAATGCGCATAGCCATATGGTGTCTTGTTCTCATGCGCCGTAGGGATCAACTCCGAAAACAATGTAAACGAAAAAGGTATACATAACCCACCAGAAGATAACATACTGCCAACGAGCGATAAGACAAATGAAGAACAGCTTAAGACTTGAAAACGAAACCTGCTTAATGAAGCTTACATAGAAGCTCTTATTCACGAAGGCAAAAAACAAGTAGACAACAGCCCCGCCAATAGCACCCCAGATAGCATAAGGCATAGAAAGAAACGGCTCCTTGAAGTAAGTACCGGGACGAGTTACGCAGAAAACCGTGAAAATGGAAGCATACAAGAACACAAGAAAACTTGCAAGCTCAATAGCAAAACCTACTGCGTATAAAATAAGCTTGGTTAATGTTTCGAAAACGCGCATAGCTCAAATCCATATTAAATTATCTGTAGAACTATTTCTACACTACAAAGATAGAAAAGTTAATTTAATAATCCAAATCTAAGGGGGACAAATTCCAACATCGCGCAAAATAAATACGACAACTGCGCCCATGACAATAATGAACCATACGACTATGATAAAGCCGACAAGAAAAGACCCTACGTGTCGCAACAAGGCACGCAGTAGTGGAACCCAACGAATCACAACTCCCGAAAGTGTTAAGTTAGCTTAAGAGAAGGAGAAGACCATACACCAGCACAAAGCATACAACAATCTCCAGAAACAACTGGCCGCCGTAGGCGAACCACTTGCGATAATCATCCTGCTTTTTCATAAGCACAAAATATAAAATCAGCAACTTGATGAGAAGTAACGACCAAGCCTGTTAGAAACTACGAAAGCCTGAAACTCCGGAGAATCCTCCGTGCTATCCGGAACCTCGAACGTAAAGTCAAAAAACGCCCGAATGTCGACCTCTAAAGACGAACGCATCTTAATATACGAAACAAGCATCCGACGCGCCGTAGCGGCATCCTGCTCCCGGATAACGGCCATTTGTTCGTGACACCGAGCAGCAGCGCGCGGATCATGCCATATCTCCGCCGAGGAATCATCAAGGAAACCGTCCTGCGAGCACAGCAGCCCGAACTTAACAAGCGTGCTATCACCACACGCCTCCAGAGACTCATCAACGGATACTTTGCGGCCCGCAGCGTCGTAGCCCTTAACACCCCCACGGATGCCGTCAAGAAGACGATTCTTAACGCAACCCCGGACGTAAGTCTCAAAGCTTACATGAGTGCTATTGGCATAGCGATCAATAAGCGTCTGGTAAGGAATGCCCTCCTGAAGTGCCTTCATATAGTCACCGTCGAAGTAGTACTTCTTACCCTTATATCGACACTTAGGCGTCATATAACCGTAGTAGAACATATGGACCAAGTCCATCCAATCACCATCGAACGTAGGCCAGAAACGGTGCAAGTCCATGCGAACACTCTCGCGGACAAGATCGAAAAGGCGTGCACGAAGGTCCTCTAGCGTAATGTCGTAACTGCCGACACCGCGACGACCTAAACAATGAACCCAGATGTCTGTTGATGATAATCCCGAACCGATAAGCTCAACCTCCGTAGAACCACGAAGAAACGTGCGAACAAAATTAGTATCCATTTTAAGTGTGTTTTTCCTTCTGCTGGCGCTCAAGCACCAACGTCACAAAACTACAAAATCATATTCAAACTCGCAAGTAAAATGTCAATAAATTAAAAAAAAAACGCCCGGCAAAGCCGGACGCCCTCTTCTTATTAATTTAAAATCATGCCGGAAAAACACACTGAATAAACGTACTGCAACTACGACACCTTGCCGGAACCCTTAATCGGGATGACAATAGAATCTGGAGACGGCGCAGGAGAAAGAGACCCAACAGTAGACTCCAGATGAGACATAAGCTGTGCTATATCCGAAAAACCGAAGTCGGTAATGCTACCCGAGCAACCCCAAGCACCCGACTGGACCTCCATGCAGGAAGACGTAGGAAACCCTAGCACAGCATTAATATCACCCTCCTCCATGACCAAAACACGGCGCGTAAGGAACCCGAAGGAACTAAGACTCCAATAAAGCTCCGAAAGAAAAGAGCAGAGCATGACCTTCAGCAAAGCACTGAACATAGGAACACGGGAAGCGGCAAAGCCAGAAGCATCCTGTGTGACTGCAACAACACCCGTCTCGACAACGCTCATGAAAGCCATGATGAAACTACTAAGCAGACTAGCAACACGACGAAGTACACGCTCACCGTCCCACGGCAACGTCATCTCATAAGCATAGGGATTATTAGGAACCGACTTGAAAACAGCACCATTTAAAGTACTACACAGAACGGAAAGAATCTCACGCTCCCAAGCATGATCGACAACGCCTATGGAAGTATGAACCTCCGAGTCGAAAAGACCGCGAAGCAGCTCGTGATGGAACCACATAGCAACGTAGCGAGCAAAGCGATCATAATCGCAGGACAAATCACTAGAGACGATAGAATCCCTCAACTCCGTCCAAGTAGTATTATCAAAGAACTCTACCTTACGTGGAGCAGAAGCAGACGAGCCGAAAAGGTTCATAGCCAGTAACTTAGCAGCCAACCCCTCCTGAAAAGCCGCCGGGCTATCAGACGAATCCTGAAGGCTATCAAAAACGCAGCAGAAATCCTTAGTAACATACATAAGAAGCCAGACCGTGTCACCATCCGGAAGCGAAACAGAATAACCGACAGAGTTGGCAGCAGGAAAGAAAAGCTTGCCATCGCTGACCGTACACTCATGCGGCGCCGAATCCAAGAACCCCGAAGACTTTCCCCACTCAAAGACTGACTTGAACTTCGTATCACTGAAATCAACCTGATCCGGCTCCAATGTAGCGAAGATAGCTGTAGGACCATTTAAAGGATCAACCACCAGACCGTCATGGCCTAAACCCGTTGACTTAAGCATACATGTCAAACAAAACAGGCGTCAACGAATTGGACCACTTACCCTGACCCGCCTGCAGACAAGGCTTCAGAGCAGCATAGAACATCGTACCCAGCTCAAGGCAATAGTCGTTCTTAAACTTACGGTACTGATGAATATCATCATAGTAGAACTTACTAAGACGACGCAGAATCTGCTCGTAAGCCATACGAAGGAATCGATGGATATAGTAAACCTCCTCCGGGAAGCTACCATCAGCGAAAGCAAGCTCATCCTTGCCATACATCAAAGGAGCTAGCATCTGCAGAAAACTAACCTCCGCAGGGAAGCTATACTTCTCCGTGAAGACCGGACGCCGCTGCGTAGGAAGCAAGCCGAAGACATTAACCATAGAAGCGCACTCCAAATATTGAGCAACAACCGGAACCGCAGCCTCAGCAAAGCCCTTACGAAGACCAACATCCTTCGCAGTAGACTCTGCAGCGCTCAAAGCCCGCTGAATCGCACCAACATAATGCTTCTCCAGATAAGCGAAGCGGGATTTATAATCACCCCCACAAAGCCAAGAACGAAGCGTATTAAGCCACGCTATGACCGCAGGATCACTCTGGCGAACCTCGATCAAGAAGCGACCACGGTTGGCGGCAACAAGAACACGCCAGAAAGATCCGTCCGGAGTAGCATCGAAACGGCGCGCCCACATCGAATTATTACCCGCGAAGGCAAAGTCGTCCATATGAAGACCCGAAATAGGGGAGCCTTCCTCGGCGCCATTACCGTTCTCGTCCGCCCACATGATAACATCAACCATGCTGCGGACAACCTCCTCACGCGGCGTGTCAATGTCCCAGCGCCTATAAATATCACAGTTAAAATCTTCCATGTATAATCACCATTAACTATTCATCATCCTCATTAGAACTCAAACTTAAAGCCTTGCCGCGACGACCACGATGATAACCTCGGTGCAAAGACTGCGCCTGATAAGCCGCACAACGGAGGGCCGTCTCTGCAATGTACAAGCTAAGCTCCTCCGCGGTCATGAAAAACGTATATCTATCTGAACGGCAATAATCCGACCCCGACGGCTCGACAACACGCGGCGGATTAACTAACGCACTACCCATGCTCACAAATCAAAAATTGAAACCAACGTTCAAGGTCCAACCATAATTGTCACCTATACGTATGCCACTAACTCCGACCTTATACTTCTCACGAAAGTCACCACCCAGCATAAGCTGCTGCGTGCCAAACCGGAAGTCTGTGCCAACCATAGCCCACGGCTGAAAGAAACGAGTCGTATGGACCTCACGAACGTTCTCAATATAACGATACATAGGAACAATCGTAGACGAAGCATCCACAAGCTGGTTTCGGGTAACCTTACAAGAAACCTTGAAGGTACCACAGGAATCCGTACTGAAGTCCAAAAGGTAATCCCGTGTGGCAAAGTAATCCTCCACAACAGAAGCAGAGTCTATAGGAGACGTAGGAGACGGAAAATAGACCGTATCGACCTTGCCCGGATGCCAACGGTCAACATACACCGGAACCGGAAATCTAATGCTATCCCTAATAGTATCCCCCGGAACCAACTTCTCAACAACACGCTCCGTGACCGAGACAGACTTGTAACCCAAGTAGTATCCACCGCCGAAGATCAAACCCAAAAGAAGCAGAATAGCTACAACCTGCCAGAAAGTCTTACCCATAACCGACAAAATTAAAAACGGCAGGAAGCGCGCCTCAACGCTCCCCGCCGTCGCCCAAAAATATGAAACAGCGCCTCGTTGTTACCAAAGGCACATTATGTATACGTACACTAATCCGTGAACGTGATAATGCAATAGTCATCACTATCGTAGCCCATAGAAGACCGAACGTCGCCATGAACCCACGAAACTCCCTCCTCAAGGCGAAGCTGGCACGGAAGCGAACTCTTGTTCTCCTTGAGGAGAGCACGAACATCCTCCGCATCCATATCCTTAACCGTCATGTCAACCGCCTTGCCGAGGATATGAGCAGAAACGTAGGCGTACGTCTTAGAAGCAACAAGATCGCACTTGTTACAACGAAGACCACGCTGCGAATAACTACCCCCGGAATGATAGTTATTTACCGTGATAGGCTTATCCGTAAGCAGACGAACCCACAGCAGAAAACGAAGCAAATCGGTATCCAAGAACTGCCACGCATTCTCACCAAACCGATTATAAACATGAGAACATACAAGCTCCTGAATCTTAAAGAAGGACTTCAACTCACGCAGCACTGACTGACGCGACGAAGACCGAATAGCATCCAACTCCATACCCTAAATATAAATGTGCAACAACTTGGCTAGAACCCAACGCGGCGAAAACCACTTGCGATGAGAAACATACCAACGTGAAAACTTAGACTGCGAATCCAAATGCGTCTTGTAATAGCCTTTCAAAAAGTCGTAGTAAACATGAGCCATATACTCACGACGAAGACGACGATACATAGAATGAGCAATAGACCGAGGATAACGGCGGCTCTGCGTCACGTTCGGCGTCTTACTATCGTAAGGTCTCCAGCGAACTTCCGACAACGACTCAGACAAGTCCACAACCTCAACATAAAGCTCAATCTCGGCCTCAATGGCGCTAAACCAAGGTGAATGCATACAATTTCTACACTGTACATATTGACGCCTCGTCGAAGTTGTAACCAACCTCTCCACGTCCGTCAAACCCGCCCACCGCAGGCAATAATGACTCTAAACCCATACGCTTAATATTAATCGCAGCATTGACGTCTCTGTCGTGATGCGTACCGCAACCCGGACAAACCCACGAACGATCTGAAAGCGTCAACATAGAATTGTGGAAACCGCAACAACTACAAGTCTTCGTACTCGGTGCCCAACGATCTATGAGGATGAGATTGTGGCCAAGCCATTGAGACTTGTACTCCAACACTCTACGCAGTTCACCCCAACAAATATTCTGGATGGATTTAGCTAAACTATGATTCTTAACCATGCCGACAATATTGAGATTTTCCATTACTAACGTTTGGCTTTCACGCAGTAACGTCTTGGCAACATGGTAAATATAATTTTTGATTAAGTTGCGTTTCTTAACATAAAGTTTGTTAATTTTCAATCGGATGCGTGCACGACGCTTAGACCCTTTCGTCTTTCTAACTTCGTGCTTCTGCAACCGAGCTATACGACGGTCAATAGTAGCGTAGAACCGCGGGTTAGCTATCTTGCGTCCGTCCGACGTAACGATAAAGTCTTTGAGTCCTAAGTCAATACCGACCGTCGTACTAGCTTCTGCGGATTGTGGCTTAGGTGCTTCGACACCCGTCTCTACTACACACGAAGCGTAGTACTTACCGTCACTTTCCTGTGTAACCACAATGTGACGTAAAGTACCGACGAACTCACGATCCTTCTTATACTTGACTAAGCCTAACTTATGAAACTTTAAACAACTAATGTCTTGCAATACCGCACAACTCTGGCCCGGAAAACGACAAGACTTACGGCTGCGATGCTTCGTCTTAAACTTAGGATAACCATTACCGGACTTAAAGAACTTCTGATAGGCATCATCCATATCGCCGACTGCTTGCGGCAAGCATACCGCCGGAACGTCGCGCAACCACGGAAACTCTTCTTTAAGCAGCGGTATCTTCTTGGTTAAGTCAAACTTGCTAAGCTGCGTCTTATCCCTCTCATACGCCGTCTTCCTGATGTCTAGCGTTTTATTATACACGAAGCGACAGCACCCAAACGTCGCCTGCAACAAAGCCTGCTGGGCCTTGTTCGGATAAATGCGATATTTAAATGCCTTCTTCACGACTGCAAGTTACAATTATTTTACATTTATTGCAAATGAAAATGAAAAAGTAAATAATTACGAATTAAAGCTGCAGAAAGCCCATGCCTTTAGGCATGGGATGAATGCAGCCTACTTTTTCTTCTGACCCTCAATATATCGACGTATCGTATCCTCTGAAATGTGTCCTATCGTCTCGACGTAATAGGATCGTGTCCACAATGTTGGCATGCGCGTCTGAAGCGACGGAAATTCAAGCCGCAGCATGTGTGACGTGTAGCCCTTAAGCTGTGCCACAATCCGCGCAACCGGATCAATAGGATTAGCCTTAATGAATAGATGTACATGATCAGGCATGACCTCCAGCGACTCGATAACCCATCCGAACTTGGCGGCTTGTTCATAGAGCAAAGCCTTGAAGCGTTCGGAAATATCTCCTGTAAGAACTTTCCTCCGGTACTTGGGGCACCAGATGATATGATAGGCTACATTATAGACGGAGCCTTTATTCGTCTGCCAACGTGTACGCATAGTTTTTATTTGCAAAGATAGTATTTTATTCTTATATTTGTGGCATAAAGAGTACAGTAATGTTGACATACAAATACAAACTCTACAAGACACATCGGACCGTATGGTTGGACCGGATGCTTCGGGAGTGTGCCTTTGTATGGAACCACGCACTTGCGCTTCAACGTAGATACTATCGACTATATGGCAAGTATATTTCGTCGGTTGACATGCAGAAGCATTTTGCGAAGCGCGTCGCGCGTCATCTTCTTTATTCACATAATACGGTTGAGGTTCTTCAGCGTCTGGACGCGGCTTATATACGTTTCTTTAAGGGTTTAGCTAAGCGTCCGCCGAAGTTCCGTCGTGCGTCCGAGTTTCGGTCTTTTGCCTACAAACTGCATTATGGCTACAGGATTGATGGCAATGTTCTAACGATCAATCGTATAGGCAAGAAATATAAGTTTCATAAATCACGGGATTATGATGGTTACATAAAGACGGTTAGGGTAAAACGCGATCCCGTCGGAGATTATTGGTTATACGTCGTCACGGACGCTAATGTTGAGACAAGCAACACGACACATGATGGTGCGGTTGTAGGTATTGATTTTGGTTTGAAGACGTATCTGACGTTATCGGACGGCCGTGTTTATCAGAATCCACAATTTTTTAAGACGTACTTGCACGATATCCGACTTGCCCATCGGCGTCTATCCCGCGCGACGCGCGGTGGTACCAATTACCACCGTCGTCGCTTGGAGTTGGACCGCTTGTATCGACGTGTGTCTAATCTTCGAGACGACTACCAGTGGGGTCTTGCACATGAGTTGTGTCGTAGATACAGTACGCTCTGCTTGGAGACGTTGAGTCTTGATGGTATGCGTCGTCTTTGGGGTCGCAAGGTTTCAGACCTTAGCCATGCGTCATTTGTCAACAAACTTGAGTTCGTCGCCATGAAGTATGGCACGCGTGTTATTCATGTTGATAAGTGGTTTGCCAGCAGTAAGACGTGCAACGGTTGTGGGTACGTTAATAAGGCGTTGCGTTTATCGGATAGGTCTTGGGTGTGTCCTTTGTGCGGCATGGTCCATGATAGGGATTTGAATGCGGCGTTAAATATTGTGCGTTCGGGCATGGACGCGTTGATTAGTGGTAGTAAGCCCACCTCGGTGGCGGCCATGTCTGAGTCAAGAATCCCGCGGCTTTAGCCGTGGGAGTATGTCAACTAAAACTAAACTCGTGTCATCAAACAAGCATCCTCCGGAGTGCCGTAGGTACCATAAGCGGCATTAAAGCTAAAGCTCTTGAAAGTAGCAGCGTTAGCCCCGCTAATCTCAAGACGGAAAACACCGCTCTGACCCCAGTTGTAAACAACACCTTCATCCCAACCAAAAGAAAGACTATTAGCCATCTTAGAGTAACTGTCGCACGGAATGGAAAAGTAAAAGTAAGACGAATCTGGACCCGAAGCCGATGTCGTCACCCCGCAGTCCGAATTTAAAGAAGGACCCGACGGCACAGTCCAGTCTAAATACAACCGACCTACAGGAAGCGAACTCGACGAAGTCCACTCCGACTTATTAACCTTGAAGTACAAAGTCCCCGAATCCGCAAAGCCGCGACCCACATAAGCCACAGCGCAAGTAGTCGTACCTCCCGTAGGAATAAACTTCATGTCCAAACCTGCAAGTCCCGCATCCCGATAGAAAATAGCTCCTCCTAAATCATTGGGGGTGGCAAAGGAAACATAATACCCGGAGGCATTAGACCCCAAAGTGTAGAACCCAGACGCATAAGGCTGCTGCGTAACCGTAATATCCGAGGGCGACGTAAACCGTGTACGACCACTATTAGCGGCACCAGAGGTATACTCCTCCCTGTATGTGGCAACGATACCTGCGTAAACTGGCTCGTCAAGATAATACAAAGACAATGGATCGGCGGCAATAGACGTGTAAACCAACTCCGACTTCTCATTAGCAGGCAACTCAAAGACACGACTCGACAAAGTACCGACGGCCTGATCGTTATAGTAGACACGAATTGAAACAGAGCCACTCGTAGACGGACGAAGCTCCGAACCCGCATAAGTAGTAGAGAAAGAATAGGTCAACTTACTATTGACAACAGAAGCACTGCTGTCCTCAAGATAAGAAGACCACTCCGAAGACCCCGCGAACTCAACACGTAAGCGCGAAGCACTAAGCGACGACAAGGGGACATGCTCCTCACGACCCGGCGAATACAAAGCTATCAAGTAAGCGTCATCGAAAGTCTGCGTGATAGTCTCGGCAGCAGTAATAGGAATATTAATAGCACCAACACCCGTATAAGGAGCATCCAGAACCTCAACATTCCCAGACTCAGACGTAACAGAGATCGTAGTGCAACCCAAGCCCGTATAGGACACTACAGAGTCTGCCTGCTGGGAAACCGAAACCGTGGCCTGCAGTAAGCCAAACCTAGCGTACAAAGTAGCCGTATTACCCGGAGTACTCGAATTCCATGACTGCACAGTAAGGAACTCAACCCACATGCGCTTGGGATTATCCGGATCAATACCAGAGTTATAGTAAGTATAAAGACTCTCATCCTTAGACCCACCCGAAACAGAACCCCCAGCAGCAATAGAAGACGCAGACGTCACAAAGTAAACACGGAACGGAGACCCAGCAGCCGTAGGAGCAATAACCTCCGCAGACTCCGCGTAAAACGAAGCGTAAGACTGAGACAAGTAAACCGTAACCTGCTTCGTAGGGTCCATATCCAAAGTAAAGTCCAACTCCATCCGGCGGGAACGCGACGTGAAATTCTCAGGAACAGAAATCACAGCGTCACTAATACTCCCAACACCCGAAGACGGAGTAACAGTAACACTCTGACCACTACCATCCTCCCACGGATAGGAACCCGCAGCATAAGTCACAACATCCGAATCCGAAGACAACCCCGACACCGGAAAAGAACCGCCCTCCGACGGAACATCCAGCATCGAAACTGAAGCAGAACCCGGAACAACCGGAGTCAAGCCTTTTATTTTTTGCCTACTCATAAATCATATAGAACGGATTAGACAAGCTAGAACCAACCCCATCGTGCTGGATTAACTTCCACGGATAGTTACTGCCCGTACCCGAAAAGAAACCATGATCCTGACCAAACAGACGCAAGTTGAAGCCTATAGCGTCCCCATACTGCACAGGGCGAGAGCCAAGCTGCGTAGAAGACAACGCCTGAATCAACAACGACGTAGGACCTCCCGGAATAGAAACCCAGTAATTATCCGAACCCGGCTGGACGCCCAAAAAAATGGACTGAAGATAAACGTAATCCGTAGTCGCAGAGTCATCCGAGGAAGTTAACTTATAATAAACGTCCAACTGTGTAGACGTAGGAACATCCGACGGCCAGCGACCAAAAACAAAGTAAACCGAGTAAGGAACCGTACTCGAAAACAACCCCGCAGCACGTGTCAAGTTACGAGCGGAACCCGAAATAGCAGCACCCCCCGGAGCAATCGCCGTAAGACCTGACTCGTAATAACGAGGGCCTATGAACGGTGTCCGATCCGGATTCCATACGTCCCACTGCGAATAAGGAACAGAAGCACCTGCAGAGCGGAACGTAGTATAACCATCCTTCAGCATGTCGGAACTCAAAGACACAGCGCCACCCTTAGACGGGTCCATAGCAACAAGAGCGTCGCGGGTCAAAACCGTACCCGAAGTATAGGTTACCGTCTCAGGACGGTAGAACTCGAAATACTGAGGATTGCCACCATCATTGCTAGTGGTAGTAGCCTCCGCGGATAACTCCGAAGCGATAACCCCCGCCTGCGAGTAACGAAGACGGTAAGCTAAAGCCCCATAGGTAGAAACAGGACGATTAGCACTTCGCGTAAACTCAAAGGACCGAAGTGTGCCAAGCAACTTGTCATCCAAAGAAACGGCTACAACAACGTAGCCCGAAACCGACGGAGCTGCATTGGAAGTCAAGTCCAAAGAGTTCCATGTAGTATGGATATCATCACCAACCAAAGATACAGACGTCGTAGGCGACTGGAAGTCCGTAAAAGGACCATAAGCCGAAAGGGTAATACGAGAAGCAAAGCTAGAAATAGGAACAAGCTTCTCACCGTCGCCCCACTGCTCGACAATAGAGGCAGAATTAAAAACATAGCTACACGTGCTACCCTCCGAAATAGAAACCGGAACCTCAACAGGACTCGATGTGCTCTGCTGATCAAAGCTGAAGCTGGAAGACGTATAGGAATTGACCGAAGACGAAACACCCACATACCCCCGGAACGTACTAGGAGCCTGACGAACGTAGGTCACAGCAGAAAGCGTAACCTTACCCCCAACACCATGAACACTCGCCGTAATAACAGCAGCGTTACCTGTAGTCGTAGTCGAAGACCACGACTTAACCGCCGTAACCGTAACCGTCACAACACGACCACCCTGACGACGGTTAGAAACAGTATACAAAGACGTATCCGAACTCTCAATCGTAATGATACCTAGGGACGAAACCGTAGAGGTGAACGAAAGATCAACAGAAGACCCCGCCTCTGCAGGAAGCGTGTAGGAAGCAACGTCCGCACTAAGGTAAGCGGAATCCTGAGTGACCTTAACACGTGTCCGATAAACGGAAGACGAACCGCCAGCACAGAGGTCGATAAGCATAGACCGACGCTTACCCGAAAGATTCTCGTCCGACCAGAAATCAGCAGTAGAAACAGGACCCGTATTAGAGTCTGCACCCATACGAACATACTGACCGCTGTCATCCTCCCACGGAAAATCAGCGGTGTAACTATGAGATGCAGCTAACGAAATACCACCGTCAGGCGGAATACTTACAACCCTAACCGAAGACATGTAACTCAATTTGTAGGATATATAATTGCACTAATGCCGCCGGAACCAACGTCTAGTGCTGCATAAAACGAAGGCCATGCAGAACACCATAAGAAAATAAAAAGTCGGAACTGGAAAGCCAGCCCCGACTTGAAAGTGTAAGTGCCTGAAAATCACTACGATATGGCCCAGTCCGTATTAGAAATTACGGAGAACTGCGCCTGATTATCAGAACCACCCTTAGCGGGAATCGTGACCGTAGCGGTCGTAGTGCCCTCCTCGTTGACGTACAAGTAAGCATCACCTTCATTCTGAGTGACAACGCAAGAATGATACTGACCCGCACCTGCAGAGGTACCGCCCGCATCCGTAACTGTAACCGTAGCAGTCTTAGACTCAATAGTAGTATTCGGATCAACCGTAAACTCAATCGAGAAAGCAAAAGCAGCAGTAGCACCGGGGTCACCTGCAATAGCGGCACCGTTAGCCGTGTCAACACCAGAAGCCTTGTAATTGCTCGGAAGCGTAAGCTCCAAAGAACCGCCCTTCGTAACCGCAAACGTAAGCTTAGTAGAGTTAGACTTACCCGTAATGGTAAGTGCACCGCCCTCCTTACCGATAGAAGCGGTGTTAGAATCAAAAGTACAGAACTCAGCAGTAGGAGTCTGATTCGTAGTTACCTTACAAGCCTCAGGACCCGTAGCGGCAACCGTCAAGGTGTAAGTACGAACAACACGACCAGTGTGCTCAGTACCCGTGACGTTAATGTTCTCGTCACCATTACCCGAAAGCTGTGATAGCGTTAGCCAAGAAGGTATTGCCATAATGCAAAAAAAAAAGGAAAACTAAACAATTACCCAGTCCGTATTGCTAGTAATCTTAAAACTGCCGGAACTCCCCGCAGCCGACGCAAGCCATACAACATCCGGAGAAACCTCCAGATAAGGACCCTTCCGCTCCCAGACAATCTGACCGTTAAGCCAACAGCGCAATGCTTCCTCCGCGTTGAAAACAACACTCAACGCCGTGAGCAAAACCCACACATTATTATCCGAACGAACTGCAGAAGGCGTCATGACCCAGCAACAAAAACCAATCAACAATCAATCGCCACTCTCCGTGACAAAATCCGTAGAACCCCAATCCGAGTCCAGAACTGCAGGCGACGTGGAAATAGCCTTAACAGCAAACGTGTAACGGAAACCCGGAGTCAAACCATCCAAAGTAACAGGAGGCATAACCTCCGAAACCAAAGGACCGTTATTAAGCCTGTATGTGTAACTATCGCCACCACGGGCAGCAGACCACGAAACAACGGCAGAAGTAGAACTCAAATTAGACACCACAGGAACCGGAGCAGACAGAATACTTGCCGCAGGAGTCAAGACGTTAACACTCGATGCCTCCGAGTCACTCGACTTAACACCATCACCAAGAGCCGTGACCGTGAAAACATAAGACCTACTCGGCTTCAAATTCGTGACCATGTAAGGCGAAGATACGATGGCCGAAATGTCCGTGCCATCAATAGCAAACCTACAACCCGCAGCACCAGCAATGCTAGGCCAGCTAAGAACGCACGATGTCTGCGTAACAGCAGAAACCGAAACATCAGGCTTATCAAGCTTAGGAAGCGACATCTGGACATACAGAACACCATCCTCCTGCATCGGCGGCGTCGAGTAAACAATCTTAATCTCACGGACGTCCTCCGACATGACGGCATTCGTAAGCTCCGTAATAACCAGACGGGCATCCGTAGAAACAACCGTCTGGGTGGAACGATTGTAAACAAGGCGCAGAAGGCGGATAGCGTTCTCCGAAGCAAAGCCGCCCTTGCCAAAACCCGGGTTATTAAACTGGACAGACAGAATCTCATAAGTGCCTGCATCAGAGTCCATGCTAACAACCCAATAGTAGGCACGAGCAGCATCGGTACCCGTACAGATGCCAATACAGTCCAGAAGCCAGCCCTCACGGAACCAATCGCACAGGACATTGATGACCTTCTCCTTACGGGTCGTAGGAAGCGGCGGGGTAGGCGGCGTCGGCGCAGGAGGACAGCCACAACCCGACGGCGCAGGTGAAACACCCGTAGAACCGCAACCCGAACCAGAAGTAGTTGTAGGCATGTCATAGGTCGAAGCCAGAAGCTGATCATCAGGAATGTTAGACGCAGACGATACACACACAATATGAGGTCTATCCGACTCGCTACCCAAACCCTGAATCAACTTCTGAAAATCAGACGCCGACGGATTGCCGCTACTAAAAAGAGCACTAAGATATGTTAGCAACTGCGACCTGTACACAACGAACTATTTTTATTTATCGGATATATAATTGCGTAAACAAAAACGGCCCGGAAAAACCGGGCCGGAAAACTAGGACAGACACCTCCAGAAGATGCAGGCAATAGACGAAAAGAAAAGGAGGAAACTCACGAAAGGAAACCTGACCAATAGAAAAAAAAAAGACGGAGTGGAAAAAAAGACGGAGGATAAACCTCCGCCCTTAAACTAGCTAAAGACCATATGTTGGAACGAATGTCTTGCTACTAAGCAAATCCGCCTCCGGATAAGGGAAAAGACCATCGTCATCCGGAACCAAGCGAGCAATGGTATCAGCAGAGCCACACAACGCCGTAAACCGAGCCATACCTGCTGAGGTCGTATCAACATATTGACCCGTAACCCACTGACCCGCGTTCAAAACACGAACCGGAGCGTGAAGCAAATAGCGATCACCCGGAACCAACTGCGTAACCGCCGTGGAATACTTAACCGGAACCAACTCAGCCCCAGAACCCCCAGTACGCACAAACTTATATCCTCGAGAAGCCATGTGATGTGATCAAAAATAATTAGACATTTTGACATACTCCGGCGCCTAAAGACGCTGAATTCTTGACTCAAGCATGGCTGCCGCCGAAGCGGGCTTACTGCCACTAATCAATGCGTCCATGCCCGAACGCTTAATATTTAACGCTGCGTTTAGATCACGATCATGATGGGCGCCGCATTGTGGACAAGTCCATGACCTAGCAACCAAACGAAGCTCCTTATTAACGTACCCGCAACAACTACACGTCTTGCTACTCGCAAACCACTTGTCAACATGCGCAACCTTAGTGTTGTACTTAGTAGCTACGTGTTCCAAGCGAGACACGAACGATGCGTGACTCAGGTCCAAAACCTTGCGACCCCATAAGTGCTGCATACCCTCTAGACTCAACGTCTCCAAGCAGATCGTAGAATAACGACGACATAACTCATGCGCCAAGCGCCACTGATAATCCTCACGTCGGTTGCTAATCTTACGGTAAAGCCGACCAAGCGCCAAATGTTGACGACGGTTATTATTCGACCCCTTTATGGAGCGACTCAACCGACGGTGCGCCTTACGGATGTCGCGTAACGACTGCTTGAAAAACTGAGGATTCTCGTACACGCGTCCGTCGGATAACGTCAAGTACGTCTTAAGACCAAAGTCAATGCCTACAACCGCACCATCATGTGTCGTGTTGCTGGATTCTACTCTAGCATCTGTTGTGATGTACAACCAAAAGTCACCGCACGAATCACGCTTAACACGAACCGTCTTTATGTTACCACTGAAAACACGAGATTTGTGAAATTTATAAGTTTTCTTAAGTCTGTTAATCGTAAAGCAATTGCTATCTATCTTATAGCCATAGTGAAGCTTGTAAACGAATGACCGGAAATCTACGGCACGACGAAACTTCGGCGGACGCTTAGCTAGCTTCTCAAAGAAACGCTGGTAGGCCGCATCGAGACGTTGCAAAACTTCAATACTATTATGAGAATATAGTAAATTCCGCTTAATGCGTTTAGCAAAATGCTTCTGCATGTCTACCGTGGAGATGTACTTACCATACATGCGATAGTATCTACGTTGAAGCGATAGCGCATGGTTCCACACAAATGCACACTCACGAAGCATTCGATCCAGCCACGCGGTTCGACGTGTCCTATAGAGTTTGTACTTGTATGTCAGCATAGATGACTATAATTGCTTTGCAAATATAAGTTTACTTATACGTCTATGCAAATTTAAAGGCTATATTCCTCCTATGCCTTAAGGCATGTGATTTCTACAGCTTCAATTCGTAGAAGTCATCCATTAAACCAAAAATGTAAGGAATAAGATGAATCCAGATCAGCCAAGCGCCTGTGTCGACGCCCAGAATGAAAGACTCCGAAGACGACAAATCAAAAAACCGAATCTGATCCGTAGAAATACGAACCACCAAGTCACCATGCTGAACACTCCAATCTGCAGTATCATCTAATGACGAAACCTTATGCAGTGGCTTGATATCATAATCTAAAAGAAACGCCGAAATCAGATAAGCAATATCTCTAAGATCGTAAGCAGCCAAAGGAATATTAGCAGGCGAAGCGTAGAAGCAGAACTCACGAAGCGGACGCAAGGACGCCCCGAACCTACGAAGACTCAAGTCAACAACCTGCGCAGCAAAGCTGCTATCCATAAGACGCGAACCCCGATGACCACACGCAAACCTAATGGCCGACACACACAACAACTCTCTATTCATCGCATTCTACATCTAAACCCAACAATGACGGCAACAAGTAAATCCAATCATAGCCCAAAATAAACCACCGAAACAAAACCTTGTCGTTACGGCAAAGCAAAAACACATACCTATTAAGGCTCATGGTATAATCTCCGTATGTAAGCAAAGCGCCACTACAGCCAAGCTTCGTAAGGTGACCGTCCCCACACAAAGCTCTAATCATACGGAGAACCTTGAAAGCCCCAAGCGCATCGCGGAAACCACAAGCACGCCATGCATCAAGCTTACCCTCAATGAGAGAAAGCTTATTGCCGAAAAGACGAAAATTATTATCAGCATACTCCTGCGGATAGTTAACAACATCTAAATACGAACCATCACAGAAGTTGACATTAGATCGAAAAAACGTAGAATCCATATTACCTCAAACTCACTTCAAAACATTCAACACTATCTCCTGAATGCGGCGGAGAAACTCCGAAGTGAAATCCGCACGCCACGCAAACTTCACAAAACGATCCCCACGCATGTTCTTAATGACCCTACGTGTTATACGATCATACGAAATCAACGTGTAGCTAAAGAGCGGCAAGAAAGCCAAAACCGAGTAGTCCGGACCCAGAACATCAAATATACGAGCATTGCGAGACGTAGTGCCGCGAACCTCCCGATACTCAAGACCCAAAGCAGAACTAAGAACGCGCATAATCTCACGATGGTTGACGGAAATAGCCTGCGACTCCAACTTCACAAAGCAGCACACTACACGGCTAGCATCATAATCCGGCGACCGCCAAACATTGCGGACCGAAATTAAGTGATCCTCCAAGATACGGTAAAAGTCATCTACGCTCTTAGTGCGACCAAGTTGATAACCCAGAAAGGCCGAAGCAACTCCCGACATGTAAAGCTCTGGAGAAATCCTCCGGGCACCCTCAAAAGGCTTAGACAACGGTATGCGGCGATAGGAATCCATAGCAAAGACTACTTCGTATAACCCCAAGACCGCAGAACCAAACTAAGACGACGATGCAGCGTGACAACATCATAAGCAGACTTAAGCGTAGGAAGCATAGCACAGACATCGAACAGACGCTCTAATACCGAACCAGACACTAAATCCGAATAGATCCACTCACAACGATAGTTCCCGCACTCTAAGGAAACACGTAGAGAATTGATATCATAAGCGTCTAAGCAGGCGGACAAACCCTCAGAATAAACCCACAGTCTAGTGATAGCCGTCACACGAACCAAAACACGCTCCAGAGAAGGCGGCAAAAAGCTACACGCTAAGAAGTCGAAGCAATGAGCACCCAACGCAGCATCCGAACGCAACAGCGGCTTCGAATCCACATGAGGACCGTAGTAGGCCCGAACCAGATTATAAAAATCCAGAAAAGTAGCTCTCGACTCCATAGCCTAGACTCCTGCGTAACGTGCTAAACGAACAATAGACGGAGACGGCTTCGTAGGGCTTATCATGCTCCGCGAAAAGATCGCAACAACTTGCTGGCAATCCTCAAGGCCATATCCCGTCAAGTAACTCGCAGTACGAACTACAATATGCGAATGAGAAGACAGGTCGCCCGACTCACCCGAAACAGGATCATAATAACGATCCCCAACGGCAACGCACTCCTCACAAGGAGTGGAGTACAACAAGACGACACGAGCACAAACTCCTAAAGAACAACTCTGAATACCCGGAAGCGGCAAATAGACATAAGAGCCGACGGAAATCTTACGCTTAGGCATGATACAATCCAAATTAGTTATGCGCGGCACTATTACCACACCACAAAGATAGTAAAGTTAAATTAATAATCCAAATATTCTACACACAAAAACCTCCGCAAAGAATTCGCGGAGGAACAGACAGAACGCCTATTTTTTATCCCAACAGCCAAAGATTCCCATCTTTAGCATACAGCTATATACAATTTTGCACTTTAATGCGACGCCGGCCACACAACACCAGTTAATCCTCCGTATCGCCTCCACCACGATGGAAACGAGTGTCCGACCCGGTGTACATAGAACCATTTCGATCCTTAGCATTCTGAGCCTTCAGAAGCTCATTGTCACGATGGCGAGCAATGTCCCCTATGATAACCATAACAAAAAGCCAGAACCCTATAAACGGAATGGCAACTATCTTAGCGTAACCCCAAGGAATACCATTCTCCGACTTATACATGTCATTCAGATTCCAAAGAATAAGAACAAAAACAAAGTACGAAAGGACATAGTAACTACCCAAACACCATGCCAACACATTCAAAAAGCCCATGATATAACCTCATTATTAAAACCTTCCTCAACAAAAATGATTACGAATTAAAGCTGTAGAAAGCCCATATATTAAAGCACAAGATGAATACAGCTTTTAAGCTTGCATAAACGTAAAAATAAACTTATATTTGCAAAGCAATTATAATTATCTATGTTGACATACAAGTACAAACTCTACAGAACGCATCGGACCATATGGCTTGATCGGATGCTTCGTGAGTGCGCATTTGTATGGAACCACGCGCTATCGCTTCAACGTAGATATTATCGCATGTACGGTAAGTACATCTCCACGGTCGACATGCAGAAGCATTTTGCCAAACGCATTAAGCGTAATCTTCTGTACTCACATAATAGCGTCGAGGTTCTGCAGCGACTTGATGCAGCTTATCAGCGTTTCTTTAGGAAGCTTGCTAAGCGTCCGCCTAAGTTTCGACGTGCTGCAGACTTTCAATCATTCGTCTATAAACTTAGTGGGGGTTATAAGATAGACGGTAATTGTTTCTCAATTAATCGAATAAAGAAAATTTATAAATTTCATAAATCCCGTGATTTTAGTGGTAATATAAAGACGGTTCGCGTTAAGCGTGATCCGTGCGGTGACTTTTGGTTGTACGTTACGACCGATGCTAAGGTTGAATCCAGCAACACGACACATGATGGTGCGGTTGTAGGCATTGACTTTGGTCTTAAGACGTACTTGACGTTATCCGACGGACGCGTGTACGAGAATCCACAATTCTTCAAGCAGACGTTACGCGACATTCGTAAGGCGCACCGTCGTCTTAGCAGAACGATCAAAGATTCTAGCAACCACCGCCGTCGCCGTTTGGAGCTAGATAGACTTTACCGCAAGATTAGCAACCGTCGTGATGCTTATCAGTGGCGTTTGGCGCATGAACTATGTCGTCATTATTCTACGATCTGCTTGGAGACGTTGAGTTTGGACGGTATGCGTCGCTTATGGGGTCGCAAGGTTACGGACCTCAGCCACGCATCTTTCGTGTCACGCTTAGAATTCGTGGCCACTAAGTACAACACCCATATTGTGCATGTTGACAAGTGGTTTGCGAGCAGCAAGACGTGTAGTTGTTGCGGGTACGTTAACAAAGAGCTTCGGCTGGTTGACCGATCATGGACTTGTCCACAATGTGGTGCGCACCATGATCGTGATCTTAACGCGGCGTTAAACATTAAGCGTTCGGGCATGGACGCTTTGATTAGTGGCAGTAAGTCCGCTTTTAGCGGCCGCCATGCTTGAGTCAAGAATCCAGCGGCTTTAGGCGCCGGAGTATGTCAAGTACTCATTTCTTAGATAACCCACGCTTCTTCTCCTCTTCCTCCTTCCACGAACGAAGCCAATAGACCTCGTGACCCTCGAAGTACTCCGGCGGCGGCATGTAACCTTTAGGAACAATACGACCGTCATCCAGAACACCGTCAATATCAAGCTCACCGCCCCAGCGGAAACCAACACCCGGCTCAACAACAACCGGAGTCTCGAAATTCTTAGGCCAGAAGTTCATGACCTTCTGGATGATAGGAATGGCCTTGAACAAATACTTGCGGCGAACACGGAACTGGACCTCATCGTGAACCGTAACCACGAAGCGGACGTTCGCACGCCACTCCGGAAGCAGATCATTTAAACGCTCGAACTTAACCAAGTCCCGGCGAATCAAGTCACCACCCGTATTCTTATGAACGAAGCCACACAACGGGTAAGTCTGAAGGCCCGAAGACATGGACGGAGAAATGACGTTATCCCGAATTCCAAGTTCCGTGGCGAAAATAGCGCGACCCTTACGCCGCCGACCCCATCGTAACTTGAAAGCATAATCATCAACAACCGAATGGCGCAAATCGTAGACTAAATTCCAGCCGAAAAGATCGCAAATGGAACGTAGGATCATTGCGGATAACATCGACCGCGTATGGACCCGTTTCCGCGTCAGAAATGCCTTCAGCATACACCAGCAGATAGCCCAATCGTCCGTACGGATGTCACGGCCCATCTTACCGTGCGCAAGGAGCGACTCCAAAGTCCACTTATGACTACTAAACAGACCCTTCAGCCAGCCCCACTTACTCTTACGCATAGGAGGAATCAAAGCAACAGGCGCAGTACCTATCTCATCCAAACCAAGCAAGACACGATCCGTACCATACTTAACGAACTTATGACCCAGATTGCAAACACAGAAGTCACCCGTATCGAACAAAGCGACATGAAGGTCATGCTCACCCCGGAACGTAGGGACGCCGACACGTGCGCCGCCCGACCGAGTCTGGAAAGTCATACGGTGACCGACGAACGATTGCCACGGAGAATAGACCTTACCATCCTGCGACGGCGAATACAAGGACCGAGGTAAGCAATTATGGGAAATAAGACCATCCGTGTCATAGCAATGGCTCTCATCCTCCAACGAAAGGCAATAGCAGTTCTCCGGCGGCAAAGAAACAATATCAGTGATCTCATAGGCCTCCAGATAGTCATCCCACGTCTGATACTCCGTATAACCGTAATCTGAAGCTAAGCTCTCGAAAGTCGAGAACGAAACAGAACCACCATGACGAAGGCGACTCATTAAAGTCATATCCGACTGGCGGCGCTTAGAGGGCAGATCAGGCGAAGGACCGCCGTGCGATTGCTGCCAAGAGACAAACCGCTGGCACAAAATCGACGGAACCATACGACGATCATTCCAACGACCCGGACCAATACGACCCGCTTGCTCCTTCAAAGGATAACCCATAAACCAAGCGAAATCCTGAGTCGCACACACAACCAAGCGATAGGACTTACCATCTGGCGCAGCATACAAAGTACTATCAAACCCTAAAGTCCGAAGCAACCGCTGCAAGTCACGAAGAATGTCCGGCTGGCACATATACCACATGAACTGCTCCTCAGTCTTACAGCCATCCGAGGCAAACAAGCCATCGACCAAAGCCTTGCGCTGAGCAATAGACGAACAGCACAAACGCCACGGAATACGCTTAGTGTGATGACGCCAACGAAAATCAAGACCCAAGCGCTGCAAGCACCGCATAACATCGACACCAAACACAACGAACGTATAACACTCACCCTTACGTCCCGGCTCATCTGCTGTGTGGTGATGCAACTTACCAACCGTACAACCAATAGACGGAAAGAAAGCCAAAGCATCGTCATATCGAAAAGTCTCCGTAGCCCCTAATGTAAACCGAATAGCATTAGACTCACTAAAGTTACCATCACCTAGAGCATAGCCAACCCACCACATCAAAGTCACGCTATCCTCGTAGGAAATGGTACGATGAGAATGAGAGATAAGCAGGCCCTTCAGCCACGACTGTGAAGAACAACTGAACGTCAGCGCCGGGAACTCATGGCGACGGCACAAAGACCCCGCAACACGATCACCAACCGACAACTTAGTAGCATCCGCAAAAACACACCCCTCCGAAGTCCAAACCTTAAACTGATGGCGAACATCAACGTCAACATAGTTGCCACGCTTGAACTTAAAACGAAGGATATCACCTAGACCCGCGTCAACAACATGAAAATCACACCATCGAACACCATTCCAGCACTTAACACCATATGGAGCAAGCTGCCCCGCAACGTCTAAGGTATACAAATGCTTAATAGGAACATAACCTAAAGTGGTCAAAATCAAAGTGTTAGGTGCCGCGGGACCCTGAATTGGACTGTTTAAAGCAACTCTGTCAGCATAAGCACGCAATCCATTATCGGGAGAATTAAACCACCGGGCCAAGTAAATAGTGCGCCCAAAGAACGTCTTAGCAAAGCCCGTGCGTTTTGCCTGCTTCTGCAAAGCCTTCTGCCACCGAGCAAAAACAGGCATACCCGTATCGTAATCATAAATGATCTTATTAGCCTCCTGCTTCGAGATGCCCAGTCGATTAGCAATCATCGTAGGACCACCACCGTAAATCTTACCGAACGACACAGCCTTAGACTTATCACGGAACTCAGGGTCCGAAACGTGGAAGCGTGTCTCCGCAACGTACATATGAACATCGAGGTCATGACGCAACGGATACAAGAAACCCTCCTCGCGGGACATGTTAGCTACAAGGGCAATCTCTTCGGACGCATAGTCGTTGCCAACCATTACCCAATCATCTTCCCCCGGTGGGTTGGCCAAGAAGGCATCACGAAGTCCGCCCTTCGTCTTGTACTTAATAGGCTTGCCCGACTCATCACACACTGCACCCTCCGCCTCATGCTTCAAACAGTAGCCTATAAGAGGATCAGTATGCAAATACATCTTCAAAGAAACCTTCGGGCAGTTATGAACTATAATACCGTTGGCCACAAAGCGCTCCGAAACGTCAACCGTAATGTCATAAACACGATCAGAGCCAATAGGGAGGATCGACACAACCCTACATAAGTACCTAGCGGGACCACAATCTACACCAGTCAGGAAAACATGAGGGTTCTCACTCACCAAAACATCGACCCCGAGTAACGTAGAAACCTCGTGGAACCCCGAAGCCGTGAGAACCGGGTGATCTGATGTCGCGTCCAAGAAACGACCATCCTCCAAAGTCAAACGGTAAATCTCACGCACACCCTGATCCAAAACCGCAGACACGCGCCGAAAAGCATCGCCATCCCAAACCTCATCACCAACAACAACCTCCGAAATCAACTTAGACCCGGAACGAGTGAAAACTGTAGTATTAGAACCACGAACACAATTTTGGCCATTAAAAGGAACGTAGAAGTCATTACCCTCCGACCCGGAGCTGCTCATACGACCCGTCAACGCCACGACAAGGTTATAATTAATATGAACCGGAATCTGACGATGACGCCACGAAGCCATCTTGGAAACGAAAGACTTCAAGTAAGTGCTCAAGGCATTATACTCCAGCATAAGCTTAGCTAACGGATGATCTATCGTCGCCAAGACATTCTTATCCGTCTTGAACTTGCCACTCTTAGTACGGACCGTCAACGTGACAAAGCGACTCAAGGCATCCGCCTTGTCATCCTCACTACTGATGTTGAAAACGTAGCCCACAAGCTGATAGATACGCTGCCGGACATCCTCCATGCGGGCAGAAGTGCGAATGACCTCCTGATCCAAGAAATCATAATCAAGAAGGATATCCGCCTTAGCCAAGCGACGAACAGCCTCACCGGACTCGTTATCCAACGGGTAAATTTGGCGAATATGAGGATAATCACTCCAGATACGAAGACCGCACAGCGTCGTTATCAAAGCGTCAGCCGCGGCATAAACAAAAGAAGTCTCAGCATCGGTCGAGCCGAAGTTTCCGTTATCGGCGTTATTCTCCTCGAAGTCGATAGTCTTAAAACCAAAAAGACGCTTAGCAAAGACCTTCAGCTTAGGATAACGCTCATTGAAAATCTCATGCGCCATGAACTGGACGTCATGAGTCTTACCAACAAAAGGTGCCTTGAA
>CANQWS010000033.1 GCA_947627615.1 uncultured Muribaculaceae bacterium
TCTTTTCCATCGCAATCTGTTTAGACTGCAAAGGTATAATTTTTATTCCGTAAACACAGGTTTTTTACTATGCGCCCCAGTAACGAGCGCCGGGCTGGACTGCCCAGTGCTTCCAACGGCGGTCGTGGCTGAGGTTCCAGGCATTGAAACTTGCCGGGATGTCGACAGTCCAGCGCGGAGCCACGGCAAATTCAACTCCGGCATTGGGGTTGAGCAGCGCGTCACCCAGCAGATTGGTCTTTAAAACTACGTCCTGCCCCATTGCAAGTAACGGCAGAAACATCAGGGCTCCAAGAATTATGGACCGTGTTTTCTTCATCTCTTTTAACAACCAGGAGAATTCATAGCATTGATAATATTCACCGTATGGTCAGACGAGCCATGAACTTATCCTTTTTACGCTTAAATGTTTGAAAATAAAGCTTATAAATCACCTATATGAGCCTCGCCGGTTGTGTGTCAGTTTCCGGTTTCGGCCTACTGTGCATCATTATGCGCGGCAAAGATAAAACAAAAGAATCAAAAATACCTCCCCGATAAGTTAAAGTGTGTTAATCAGGTTGATATTCTCTTGCGGAATGACTATGGCCGGGCTGACTCGCATTTGTGGCCGACAGACCGGAATCTTAGGTTCGGAGCGGCCTGGAGCGCAGTGGCAACCGCTCCGGAGGGGCTTTCCCGGGACCCGGCGGGGAGAGGGCCGGGAAAGTTGGATGGCGGAGGTTAAATGATGTTAATGGAAAAGTTAAAAAGCAAGAATGAATCTTTATGCAAAAGATACTCAACTGGGCTGAACGGTCTAAGGATGAAAAGGGGGGGCCGGCGGCGGGGTTAAACGGCGTTTCAATCCGTTGATTATTATTAACCAAAATGTGAAACCGGGCCTTGGAGGCATTTGCGGGAACGGATTGAATGACTTAATTTTGCATCAGGAAAAACCAAAATCAATATATGGAAAGAACCTAAGACATCCATGTCGAAAGAACTACACAATGCAAACCACAGGAAGCAGAATCAATCAAGCAATAAAGAAGCCATAATCGACCTTATTTTAAATCATACATACCTCAGACCCGGATTAATATTCTTTCCTCTTCAGGCGGTACGGGTTACCGCCTTTAAAAACGAAACAGCTTACAATCGATATAATAATTAGTTAGAAAGGGAGAATTCCGCCCCGAGACTCAAGCAGTGATTGCTTCGGTATCGATGGCGGAATTCGTTTTTTCGTGCGGTTTCAGAGGCCGAGACAGGCCAGGATGCGTTCGAGGGCGCCGTCGGGCGGCAGCATCACAGTTTCGGGGCGGCGTTTGAGCCAGGTGAGCTGTTTTTTGGCGTAGACGCGGGTGTTTTTCGCCATGCGGGCAATGGCCGTGGGGCGGTCCATCAGACCGTCCATCATGGCGAACATCTCCTTGTAGCCCACGGTGTTGAGCGAATTGAGGTGGCGCAGGCCGTAGACTGCTGCGGCCTCCTGTTCGAGACCCAGCTCAATCATCCGGTCCACGCGGCGGTTTATGCGGTCGAACAGCTCGTCGCGCTCAATCTGGAGGGCGAACTGGAGAATGCGGAACGGCCTTTCTTTCGTGCAGCCGGTGCGGAGGGTGGAGTAGGGCACGCCGGCCTCGAGGGAGATTTCGATGGCGTGGACCATGCGCTTGTGGTTGCAGCGGTCGACCTGAGCGTAGTATTCCGGGTCAAGGCGCTGCAGCTCGCTGCGCACGGCTTCAATGCCGCCGCTATCGTAGATGGCGAGGGCCCGGCTGCGGACCTCGGGCGAAATAGTGGGCAGCTGGTCTATGCCCCGCGTCACAGCGTCGATGTACATCATTGAGCCGCCGCACATTATGGCGTACTCGTCCGTGGCGAAGAGCTCGCGGAGAAGTTCAAGGGCATCGGCCTCGTAGCGGGCGGCGCTGTAGTATTCATCGAGTCCCAGCATGCCCACGAAGTGATGGGGCGCCTGCCGCAGCTGCTCCGGGGTAGGGGCGGCGGTGCCTATGGGTATGTCGCGGAAAATCTGTCGGGAATCGGCCGAGAGAATATGACAGCGGAGCCGCCGGGCGAGGTCAATGGCCAGTTGGGTCTTGCCGCTTCCGGTGGCTCCGGTTATTACTATCAGGGTGGCCATTATCCTTTGGCCACGATCTTCGCTATCTCCACTATCACCTGAGTGGCCTTCTCCATGGACTGCACGGGCACGAATTCATAGCGTCCGTGGAAGTTGAGGCCTCCGGCGAAAATGTTGGGGCAGGGCAGTCCCATGAACGAGAGGCGGGCGCCGTCCGTTCCGCCGCGGATGGGCACCACCTTGGGCTCCACGTCGGCTTTCTTCATGGCTTCGATGGCTATGTCGACGATGTGCTTCACCGGCTCGATTTTCTCGCGCATGTTGTAGTACTGGTCCTTGATTTCGAGCGAGGCCACGCCGGGGAATTCGTGGTTGATCTTACGTGTCAGATGCTCGAATTCCTTTTTGCGGCGCTCGAAACGGTCGCGGTCATGGTCGCGGATTATGTAGGTGAGGGTGGTCTGTTCCACGGTGCCCTGAATGGAGGTCAGGTGGTAGAATCCCTCGTAGCCTTCGGTGTGTTCCGGGGTTTCCCAGCGGGGGAGCATGATGGCGAACTGGTTGGCGATGCGGATGGAGTTGATCATCTTGTGTTTGGCGTAGCCGGGATGGACGTTGCGGCCGGTGAAGGTGACGCGGGCCACTGCGGCGTTGAAGTTCTCGTATTCGAGCTCGCCGATTTCGCCGCCGTCCATGGTGTAGGCCCAGTCGGCGCCGAAACGCTCCACATCGAAGTTGTCGGCTCCCTGACCTATTTCCTCGTCGGGGGTGAAGGCTATGCGTATGTCGCCGTGCTTGATTTCGGGATGCTTGATCAGGAAATCCACCGCCGAGATGATTTCGGCTATGCCGGCCTTGTCGTCGGCTCCGAGCAGGGTGTTGCCGTCGGTGACTATCAGGTCCTGACCATTGTAATGGAGCAGTTCGGGGAATTCGTCGGGGCTGAGCACAATGCCGTTGGCGGCGTTCAGCGTTATGGGGTTGCCGTCATAGTTCTCCACTATCCGCGGGGTGACATGGCGTCCCGACATGTCGGGCGATGTGTCGAGGTGGGCTATGAAACCTACGGTGGGGATGTCGGCTCCGGCATTGCCGGGCAGGGTGGCCATAAGGTAGCCGTTGTCGTCAAGAGATATGTTCTTCAGGCCCATCGCCTCAAGCTCGTTCTTGAGATGTTCGGCAAAAATCATCTGACCCGGGGTGGAGGGGGTCAGATTTGTAAGTTCGTCACTTTGAGTGTCGAACTTCACGTATTCCAGAAAACGGTCTACGACAGTCATTGTATCTTGATGTTAAGAGGTTGTATTTTCTGACCGCAAAGATACGGATTATCATGACAATGAGCAAGAATATCGCCGCTGGATTTTTTCGGTCCGTCGGGTCAGTCGAAGAATGACGGAGCGGGGATGTACAGTCCGAGGGTGAGGCCGAAATTCCAGTGCCCTTCCGGGGCGGTGGAGTAATGTGTGTAGGCCGAAACGGATGCGAACCTCAGGAGCAGCACCGCCTTGGCCTCACCGAAAAACTGCGGGTCGTGCCAGGGTCGTCCGAGCCGGGCCGAGCCGTCGGGTGTAGCCATGATGCTGCGGTAGGGCAGGAAAGCGTCGAAGCGCGTGCGCAGCTGCAGGAGGCTGCTTATGCTCCAGACCGGTTCCAGGCCTATGACTCCGAACTGGCGGGCGCGGAAGCCGGGGACGAATACGTTGGCCATGGACGATGACGGGACGTAGGCGGGCGATGCGGCGAGCGACGCGCGGTAGTCGGGCATGAGTTTATCGGTTGTGGCCGAGACTTCAAGGCGGGTGCCCAAGGAGAACCTGTCGGACAACGGGAAATACCGGAGCAGCGAGAGGTCAAGCCGTCCGTAGGCTCTGTGGCGGTCAAATGAAGGACGCACCACCTCGGCGGGGAGATAATCTATGGTGTTGTCGGAGAAAACAGCCTGGACGGAGGCCTGCAGGCGGCTCCCCGCTGTAGGGCAATCGCGGTTGTTCAGAGAGAAATGCTCGAATCGTCCGAGAATCTGGAAAACAGAGCGTTTCAGGCTCTTTGTCCCGGCCGGACCGGCCTCGGCAGGGTTGAAACTGTCATTTATGTGTCCCGCTCCCAGAACCAGTTCGGCTTTGGACTTGCGTCCCGCCGCCATGCCGTAGGTAAGCCGTCCGAAGTACTGGTCGGTGGTCAGTACGGTGGGGTCGGATGTCTGGAAGAAATAGCGGTCGGAGGGGAAATATTTCTGCCGGGAGGCCACGGCGGTCAGGCCGAGTGACGAGGGATTGTCACGAAGCAGCTGGATGCGGGCGTCGGCTCTTGCGGCGATATAGCTCTGTCCCACCCATCCGCTCAGGTCCATGTCGAGCGAGTTGTAGCTCAGGGTGTGGTATCCGCCCGTAAGGAATATCATGGAATTGGTGGTGGTCGACAGAAATCCTCCGAATCCGGCCGAGAACCGGTTTTTCATCCGGGCCTCGGTGCTGAGGCTGAAGAATCTGTCATTCCGGTTTCGGGAGGCATGGAGCGAGAGGTTGCGCAGTTTGCCGGGTGTCACGGCGCGGAAATAGGAATCGCGGGCTTTGTCCAAGGACAGGGTGTCGCCGCGGAAATTGCGGGCGAACATGGACCGGATGAACGAATTCTGCATGCGTGTGCCTCCGCTTACGCTCACCTTGTTGAACGTAAGCCGGGGCGTGCGGGCCCTGAAAGCGGCACGCCGGGCCTCGACCTCCCGGGGCGCCACACGCTGCGGTATGCGGGCCTTGATTGAGTCCATCATGGACATGGCGCAGTCATAACCTATCTGATAGATTTCCGGTGCTTTCTCGAAATCGAGCAGTCCGAAGCGGTCAAGGTCCATCTTGAGCCTGATTCCCGCCTCGGGCGGCACGCTGTAGTCACTGTACTGCATGATCAGAGACTCAAGCTGGTCCATCATGTTGGCGTCAGGCTCGTCAGGCGAATTGCCGCTGCTCACGTCCACGCCTATCATCACCGCGGGCTTGAACTCCGAGAGCATTACATTGACCGGGAAATTGTCGTAGATTCCGCCGTCATACATGGGCCGGCCGTCGATTTCCGTGGGGTGGAACACCATGGGGAAGCTCATGGAGGCGCGGATGCACTGGCCGAGGTCGCCGCTGGAAAAAATGGCCTTGCGCTTGCGGTTTACGTCAGATGCGACGCAGCGGAACGGAACCATCAGCCGGTTGAAATCGCCTCCGCACTGGGCGGTGTAGGGGGCGAAAATCTCCATGAACGCGAAATTCATGGGTATGGGGTCGAGCAGCGACGACGGCAGATCGGCTGTGATTGTGCGTTTGTCGCCTTCCGAAGTCTCGCCGAAGGCAAGCGTTATCAGCGTGGGCTGCTGTTCGGGTTCGAGAAAATAATATGACATGTCAGGGTCTATAAGCCCTTTCGACCAATAGCTGAACGGCTTGGACTCTATGAGCTGAAGCATTTCGGCGGGAGAATAGCCCATTGCATACAGTCCTCCCACAATCGACCCTATGGATGTGCCGGTTATGCAGTCAATAGGTATTCCGTTCTCTTCCAGAGCCTGGATGACGCCTATGTGGGCTATGCCTTTGGCTCCGCCGCCGCTGAGGGTGAGGCCCACGGCGCCGGGCATGGGATAGGGCGAGCCGTCGGTGGGCACTGAATCGACAGGAGTGGCGCAGAGCGCGCAGGCGGAGAAGAGCAGGGCTGAGACTGTGGCTAAAATGCGGTTCATCTGCAAAATAGATTTGAATGGATAATAATAGAACGGCGGCAGCGGGTATTTGGTTTCGGAAAGTTTATGTTTTGTTTAGAAAAATTCATATATTTGCAGGACATAAGGACAAACAAGGCCACCATGCCGAAACTACAATTGGACTCACTTGACAGGAAAATATTGCAGATGCTGTCACTTAACGCACGCACCCCGTTTCTGGAAATAGCCAGGGAGTGCAATGTGTCAGGTGCGGCCGTGCATCAGCGTATTCAGAAGCTGACATCGTCAGGGGTGATACGCGGATTCGAATCACTGATAGCGCCGTCGGCGCTGGGTTACGAGACGTGTGCCTACATGGGCTTTTTCCTCGGCGACCCCACAGACTATGACAATGCCATAGAGAAACTGCACCGCATACCGGAAGTGGTGGAGGTGCATTTCACAACCGGAAAATACGATATGCTCGTGAAACTCTATGCCCGAAACAACACCCATCTGCTCGAGCTGATTCACGGGCCGTTGCAGAGCGTGGGCGGAGGCCGCACGGAGACCCTGATTTCGTTCAAGGAGGAATTCCGGCGACCGGTGCCGGTAGGTGATGCCGAATGAAAAGACCGTACAATGCGGGAATCCCTCGGGATGAAACCATCGGAGTCCGCGGAGCGTTTAAAACTTCTAATCAGTTCTCATTCAGCATCAGCCAAATCCCCAAAATTCCCTCACTATGGATAGAACCTATAACTATCTGCTTGATACGGCAATAAAACTTGCCCGGCGAGCCGGCGAAGTCCAGCTCGGATTTTTCCGCTCTGACCATCTGCGGACCGATACGAAAATCAACGAAAGCGACATAGTCACCGAAGCCGACCGCGCGTCGGAGGATGTGGTGATCTCCTACATACGCGACCATTATCCCGACCATGCCATTCTGTCGGAGGAATCCGGACAGTTGGGCGACGACGCGGAATTCCGCTGGGTCATTGACCCGCTCGACGGTACCACAAACTTCCGTTCGGGACTGCCGAACTTCTCTGTGTCAATAGGCATAGAGCACTGCGGCATAACACAGGCGGGAGTGGTCTACGCCCCGTATCTCGGCGAGATGTTCACGGCCGTCAGGGGACAGGGCGCATTCCTGAACGGAAAGCCCATAAAATGCTCGCGCATTCCGTCGCTTAGCCGCGCGGTGCTCGCCACGGGATTTCCGGTCGACAAAGACGTGAACCCTGACAATAATCTTGACAATGTGGCGCGTCTGCTGCCCCATATACGCGGTCTGCGCCGGCTCGGCTCGGCGGCTATCGACATCTGTTACACCGCCGCCGGATTCCTTGAAGGATACTGGGAACTGAATCTCCACGAGTGGGACGTGTGTGCCGGTATGCTGATAGCTTCGGAAGCCGGATGCACGGTCGAGCTTTTCCGCCCTGACCGCAATATCTGTCTGGCAGTGGCGGCGCCTCAATTGTTCACATCCATACGTTCTAAACTGAAATGAATGAAACTATCACAGCCGGCCTCTGTTCGTCGGCCGCAATGAGGGCAATGGCGTCGGACGCTGTCGCCCCCTATCTGTTGCTGCAGCTTGATTCAAGGTGCTCCGTGGAGGTCACTCCGCAGGCGCTGGACCGAATGGCCCGGGTGGCCGAAGACAGCGGCGCCGTCATGGTCTATGCCGACTTCCACACTGCGGGTGACGACGGCACAATCGAACTTTGCCGCGTCAATGACTGGCAGAAAGGTGCCGTGAGGGATGATTTTGACTTCGGTCCCGTGGCGCTTGTGCGCACCGAAGAGTTCCGCCGGTGTGTGGACCTTCTGTCGGACTATGACTATGCCGGGTGGTATGCCGTGCGTCTTGCCCTGAGCCGCTGCGGAAACATAGTCCATATCCCCGAGCCGCTTTCGCTTGTGACCCGTACCGCCGACGCCGGCTGTCAGTTCGATTATGTCAATCCCCGCAACCGGGAGGTGCAGGTGGAAATGGAGAAAGCCTTCACCTGCCATCTCAGGGAGATAGGCGCTTTGTTGGAGCCGCCGTTTGAACAGGCTGACCTCGGCGGCGATTATCCGGTGGAGGCATCGGTTGTGATACCGGTGAGGAACCGTGCGCGGACCATTGCCGATGCCGTGAACAGCGCCCTTTCGCAGGAAGTGGATTTTGACTTCAACGTGATTGTGGTCGACAACCATTCAACCGACGGCACCGGAGAGATTCTGCGTGAGATGGCGGAGGCCGACCCGCGCCTGATTGTCATAACGCCGGCTTCGCGGACTCTCGGCATAGGAGGTTGCTGGAACGAGGCCATAATGTCGGACCGTTGCGGCAGGTTCGCTATTCAGCTTGACAGCGACGACATCTATGCCTACCGCGACGTCGTTAGCCGGATTGTTGAAAAATTCCGTCAGGAGCGGCCGGCGATGGTGATAGGCAGCTACCGACTCACGGACTTCAACCTTGAGCCGTTGCCGCCGGGAGTCATAGACCATCGCGAATGGACCGACAGCAACGGGCCGAACAACGCTCTGCGCATCAACGGACTCGGCGCTCCGAGAGCTTTTTTCACAGGAATAGCCCGCCGGTTGCGTTTCCCGGATGTAAGTTACGGCGAGGACTATGCCATGGCCCTGGGAATTTCACGCCGTTACAGGATAAGCCGTATTTTCGACGTGCTTTATATATGCCGCAGATGGGAGGGAAACTCCGATGCGTCCCTGAGCCGCGAAAAGGCTGCCTGCTTCAACCACTACAAGGATACCCTGCGCACATGGGAGATTACAGCCCGACAGCATCTTTCCGACAATACCGATGAATAACATGACGTTTGATATTGAACGCCTTTATGAGGCCCAGCTGGCTTCGTGGCCTCTCGCGGCGGCGAATTATGCGGCTCTTGAGAAATGCCGCCGGTTAACGGTAGATGTGGCTGGCGTGGACGTTGAGGTGCGCTTCAATACGGAGCGCATACGTTCGTCGGCAGCTGCCGTTGACAGGAAATCCATTGAGTCCCGGCCCTGTTTTCTGTGCCGCGACAACAGACCCAAAGAACAGATCATGACGGAGACTGACGGTTATGACATACTGGTCAATCCCTATCCGGTGTTCCGCCGTCATCTGACAATAGCGGCCGTTGACCACACTCCGCAGGCGTTGGCCGGACGGATTAGTGACATGCTCCGCTTTGCGGGACTGCTTCCGGGGATGACAGTGTTCTACAACGGACCGCGCAGCGGTGCCTCCGCTCCTGACCATCTGCATTTTCAGGCTGTCCCTTCGGATGAGCTGCCATTGTGGAAATTCGTTGACCAAAGCGGCGAATGGCCGCTGACCCATGCGGAAATCGTATCCGGGACCGATGCCGGAGATGTTGCCCGCCGGGCCGAAGGCTACATCTGGAATCTCAGTCCGGGCGAGGAACCGGACATGAATGTCTATGCCCGTGTGCTCCCTGACGGGAGTTTTCAGATAGCTGTCATACCGCGGCGCCGCCACCGGCCGACATTCTATGGCGCCGGAGAGAACCAGGCGCTTGTTTCTCCCGCCTCGGTGGAGATGGCCGGGGTTATCGTGGCCCCGCGCGGCGAGGATTTCGCTTTCTGCAGCCGCAGGGAGAATATTGAAAGAATCTTCTCGGAATGTGGTGCCGGAGGCGAAGGTTGCGGCCGCGGCAGTGAGCGCCGGCTGCGTGTGGGCATTGTCAGGGCCGCCGAGCTGGATGTTGATTTCGAGGGCAGGAGACTGCATTTCAAGGCTCTGCCTGACGGGACCATGGAGTGTGACGGAAAAATCTACAGTGAACCGCTTGAGCTTGTCCCGGCGGATCCGGAATCGGCATTCACGCTGCGGAATGTCATGATTGGCATAGGATTCCACTGGCAGCAACACGAGGACCAGTCATTTCACGGAACGCTGACGGTGGTCCCCGGACAGGATGCCATGCTGCAGGCCATAAACACGGTTGATGTGGAGACCTACCTGCGAAGCGTGGTCTCGTCGGAGATGAACGCTTCGGCACCCGAGGAATTCCTTAAGGCCCATGCGGTGATTTCACGCAGTTGGGTCATGGCTCAGGTGATGCCTCCCGCCCACCTCTCGGACCATGAAATGACCTGCACGGACAGCGAGACCGTTAAGTGGTATGACCGGGACGCCCATACCGGATTCGATATATGCGCCGATGACCACTGTCAGCGCTATCAGGGGTGTACCAAAGCGTCCACACCACAGGTGGAGGCGGCTCTGCAGGCCACATGCGGCCAGGTCCTGGCATTTGACAACGACCTCTGCGACGCCCGTTTCTCGAAATGCTGCGGAGGCGTGACCGAACTGTTCTCAACTTGCTGGCAGCCTGTTGACCTTCCGTATCTCAAAGCCGTGGACGATCCCTACTGCGGGCGCGCCTCAGAGGAAGTTCTGCGAACGGTGCTGAATGACTATGACCGGACAACCACGGACTATTACCGCTGGACGGTTGAATACACGGCCGGCGAACTGCGCGACATAATAGCCCGCCGAAGCGGAACGGACTATGGCGACATAATAAGCATAACTCCGCTGCACCGCGGCCCTTCCGGACGGATAGACCGTCTGGAAATCCGCGGCACCGGACTTCGCCGGATCATAGGCAAGGAGCTTGAGATAAGGCGCACCCTCTCTGAGTCACATCTCTACAGTTCGGCTTTCGACGTGGAGGCTTCCGGCGCGGATTCCGACGGCATTCCCCGCCACTGGAAGTTCCATGGCCGGGGATGGGGCCACGGAGTGGGTCTGTGTCAGATAGGGGCGGCCGTAATGGCGGCGGAAGGGTGTGATTACCGCCAGATACTTGACCATTATTTCCCGGGAGCACGCCTGATAACCATTTATTGAAGCCGATTATTAAAGAATTATCGCATTGAAAGCATTGGAAAAGAAAAGAGAGTCAGGATGGTGGTGGGTGCCCTCGCTTTATTTTGCCGAGGGACTGCCATACGTGGTGGTGATGACCCTTGCCGGAATCATGTACACCAAAATGGGCGTGGGCAACAGCGAGATGGCTTTTTTCACCTCATGGCTCATGCTGCCGTGGCTTGTCAAGCCTCTGTGGAGTCCTATAGTTGACATAATAAGCACAAAACGGCGCTGGGTGCTGATCATGCAGTGGGCCATGGCCATAGGGCTCGGAAGCGTCGCGCTGGCGTTGCCGGGAGCCATGTATTTCCGGTTCAGCATGGCTTCGTTTTTCATTATAGCCTTTCTTTCGGCCACGCATGACATTGCCGCCGACGGTTTCTATATGATAGGTCTTGACCGCAGCGGCCAGTCATTTTTCGTAGGTATCCGTACAACTTTCTACCGTGCCGCCATGCTTTTCTGTCAGGGACCCGTGGTGATGGCGGCCGGATTTCTTGAAGAGTCAACAGGCAGCATAAGTCAGGCGTGGAGCTGGACTTTCTACGGTCTTTCGGCCCTGTTCCTTGCACTGGCCCTCTATAATTCCTTCAAAATGCCTGTGGCGGAAAAGAACCGCAACGGTGTCGCCGGCCTTTCACGTACCGAAGGTCTGCGGAAGGTGGTGAGGGAGTTCGGCGATTCGTTTGTTACGTTTTTCAGCAAGAGCCACATAGTCACCGCGCTGGCTTTCATGATTCTCTACAAGCTTCCCGAGGCCCAGATAATCAAAATGATAAATCCGTTTCTGCTGCATCCTGAATCGAGAGGCGGCCTGGGGCTGACCACGGCACAGGTGGGAATGGTTTATGGCACGGTGGGCGTCATAGGGCTTCTGCTGGGCGGAATAATAGGCGGTGTGGTGGCATCGCGTGGCGGTCTGAGACGATGGATCATGCCTATGGCATGGAGCATGTCGCTGACCTGCCTGACGTTTGTCTATCTCGCATTCGTCGACAGCCATTCGCTCCCCGTGGTGGGGATATGCGTGTTTGTCGAGCAGTTCGGCTACGGTTTCGGAGGCACGGCCTACATCCTCTATCTCATCAGCTTTTCCGACGGTCCGTTCAAGACCTCGCACTATGCCATCTGCACCGGCTTCATGACTCTCGGGGCCATGCTTCCGGGAATGGCCGCGGGATGGATTGAAGAGCAGCTGGGCTACGGAAACTTTTTCCTGTGGACAATGGCGTGCTGCGTGGCCACCATTGCAGTGGCTCACGCGGCGCGACGTAATCTCGGAAGCCTGAAATCAGCGGATAATCAGTAACTCGCGGTATTTGGGCAGAGGCCACATTTCGTTGTCGACCATAAGCTCGAGCTTGTCTATGTGGCGGCGTATGATGTCCATGTGCGGAATCACCGTGTCATGGTAGGCTATGGCTTTTTCCCTTTCGCTTTCGATGTGGTTGGCTATTCTGCGGGCATCGACCATGGCCTCGGTCTCATCCTGGATTATGCGGCAGTGACCGGAGATTTCCTCTATTGTGGTCATCTGCGAGGCCGTCATGCCAGAAGCCTTTTCGGCGGGGAACAGTTCCTTGATTTTAATGGCGTTGTCAAGCAGGATGGACTGGTAGCGTACTGCAACGGGAAGCACATGGTTCACTGCGAGGTCGCCGAGCACGCGGGCCTCGATCTGAACCTTTTTGGTGTACATTTCCCATTTCACTTCGTTGCGGGCTTCGAGTTCAACCTTGGAGAACACTCCGGTGTCATGGAACAAGCTGATGGACTCGGGACGGAGATAGGCGTCGAAAATCAGGGGCACCGATGTCTCGCAGTCCAGACCGCGTCTCTCGGCTTCGGCTTTCCATTCGTCAGAATACCCGTTGCCGTCGAAATGGATGGGAGCCGATTTGATGATCAGGGCGCGTATCTCTTCGAGAAGTGCGTTGCGCAGGGTCTGGCCTGATTCCACGCGGGCGTCCACTCTGGTCCTGAATTCATTGAGCTGTTCGGCCACAGCTGCGTTGAGGGCTATCATGGCCGAGGCGCAGTTGGCCGACGAACCCACGGCGCGGAACTCAAACCTGTTGCCGGTGAAGGCGAAAGGCGATGTGCGGTTGCGGTCGGTGTTGTCAAGCATGATTTCAGGAATCTGCGACACGTTGAGGCGCAATCCTTCGCGGCTTGACAGGTCGGAGAGCTCGCTGTTGGTCGATGTGACAATCCGGTCAAGGATGTCGGAGAGCTGTGAGCCGGTGAAAATGGAAATTATGGCGGGAGGCGCTTCGTTGGCTCCCAGACGGTGGGCGTTGGTGGCCGAGGCTATCGATGCTTTGAGCAGACCGTTGTGGCGGTGTACGGCGGCCATTACGTTGACCACGAAAGTGACGAACTGCAGGTTCTGTTTGGGAGAGTTGCCGGGAGCGAACAGCAGCACGCCTCTGTCAGTGCCGAGGCTCCAGTTGTTGTGCTTGCCGGAGCCGTTGATTCCTGCAAAAGGCTTTTCGTGAAGAAGCACACGGAAATGATGACGGCGCGCCACTTCGGCGATCAGACTCATAAGCAGCAGGTTGTGGTCGTTGGCAAGGTTCGTTTCCTCGAATATGGGCGCCAGCTCGAACTGATTGGGCGCCACTTCGTTGTGACGTGTCTTGGCCGGAATGCCCAGACGGTGGCATTCTATTTCAAGGTCAAGCATGAAAGCCTCCACACGTGAGGGGATGGCTCCGAAATAATGGTCCTCGAGCTGCTGGTTCTTGGCCGATTCATGTCCCATGAGCGTGCGCCCGGTGAGCATAAGATCGGGACGGGCACTGTAAAGAGCCTCGTCGACAAGGAAATACTCCTGTTCCCAGCCAAGATACGAACGCACGTGGCGCACTTCCGGATCGAAGTAGCGGGCCACGGCTGTGGCGGCGCGGTCAACGGCGTTGATGGCTCTCAGCAGCGGGGTCTTGTAGTCAAGCGATTCGCCGGTATAGGATATGAAGATGGTGGGGATACAGAGAGTGTTGTCCATTATGAACGCCGGCGACGAGATGTCCCACGCCGAGTAACCGCGTGCCTCGAAAGTGTTGCGGATTCCGCCGTTGGGGAAGCTCGACGCGTCAGGCTCCTGCTGCACGAGGAGCTTGCCGTTGAACTTCTCTATCACGCCTCCCTTGCCGTCATGTTCAATGAAACCGTCATGCTTTTCGGCGGTTGTCTCCGTAAGGGGCTGGAACCAGTGAGTGTAATGGCGCGCACCCATGTCAATGGCCCATTGTTTCATGCCTTCGGCTACAGAATCGGCCACTTCACGGGGCAGCGCCTCTTTGTTGTCAATGGCATTGATGAGGGCAGTGAAGGTATCGGCGGGCAGGTATTCGAACATCTTTTGTCGGTTGAACACATATTTGCCGTAATACTCCTGCGGACGCTCGGCGGGTATTGCCACCGGGTCTGCCTTTCGGTTGAAAGCCTCATCGACTACTTTAAATCTGAGATGTGACATGGGTTGATGATAAATGAATGATTTTTTAATAATATGTTTGAAACACTATGTGTAGCTGTTACAGTTTTCTGAGCCGTTCTATGGCCTCGGCCGTGGCTTCATGCGAGGCGAAAGCCGTGAGGCGCAGATAGCCCTCGCCGGAGGGACCGAATCCGCATCCCGGCGTTCCGACAACGTTGCACCGGCTGAGAAGCATGTCAAAGAACTCCCAGGAGGATATTCCGGCAGGGGTTCTGACCCAGATATATGGCGAATCCTGGCCTCCGTAGGCGGTCAGTCCGGCTTCGGCGAGTCCCTTGCGCAGCATGGCGGCGTTGGTCATGTAATAATCTATCGTTTCGCGGACTTCCCGGCGTCCCTGCGGGGTGTAGAGAGCTTCCGCCGCACGCTGTATGGGGTAGCTCGCGCCGTTGAATTTGGTTGACTGGCGCCGGAGCCAGAGGTCATGTAGGCTTATACTGTTGCCGCGGCTGTCGGTGCCTTTGAGCCGTGAGGGAATCACGGTGTAGCCGCATCTGAGACCTGTGAATCCGGCTGTTTTGGAAAAACTGCGGAACTCTATGGCGCAGTCCTTGGATCCCTCAATCTCGTAGATGCTCCGCGGCACGTCAGGGTCGTGGACGTAGGCCTCGTAGGCCGAATCGAACAGAATCAGCGCGTTGTGTGACAGCGCGTAATCCACCCATGTCTTCAGCTGGCTCCGAGTGAGGGCGGTGCCGGTGGGGTTGTTCGGGAAACAGAGGTAGATTATGTCTGGGTCGCCTGTGGGGAGATCGGGACAGAAACCGTTGTCAGCGGTACATGGCAGATATTCCAGACGGCTCCATTGTCCGTTGGCCATTGGACGGCCGGCTCTCCCCGCCATGACGTTAGTGTCGACATAGACGGGATAGACCGGGTCGGTGATTGCTACGCGGCATTCGGTCGAGAGTATGTCGCCTATGTTTCCGGTGTCGCTCTTGGCGCCGTCACTGATGAAGATTTCGTCCGGCGATATGTCGATTCCTCTTGAGCGGTAATCGTTTTCGGCAATGGCATCGCGGAGAAACCCGTAGCCCTGTTCCGGTCCGTAGCCGTGGAAGGTGGCTTCGCGGGCCTCGTCGTCGGCTGCTTTTTTCAGCGCCTCGATTGCCTGATTGCATACGGGCCGCGTCACATCGCCTATGCCCATGCGTATTATCCGGGTGTCCGGGTGAGCGGCAGAGAAGTCCGACACTTTCTTGGCTATTTCTGAGAAAAGATAGGAGGGAGACAGGAGCGTGAAATTGTCGTTGACTTTTATCATTGCCGTTTGATTTATCGTTTGATTGTTTTGTTTCTGAAATAGGTTCCTTCGAACACCTTGGCGGCCGGTCCGGTCATCAGCACTGAACCTGACGGCGAAATCTCTATCAGCAGGTCGCCTCCGGGAAGATGCACCGTAACCGGTCCGGAAACGAGTCCGTTGAGAACCGCGGCGGCAACGGTGGCGCAGGCTCCCGTTCCGCAAGCCATTGTGATTCCTGATCCCCGCTCCCAAACCCTGACGGTTATCTCGTCAGGGCCGTCGATGCGGGCGAATTCAATGTTAGCCCTGTCGGGCCACATCGGGTGGTTCTCAAGTTCCGGCCCGAGGACGCTCAGGTCCGTCCGGTCAAGCCTGTCGGTGAAAATGACGCCGTGGGGATTGCCCATGGACACCGCGGTAAGTCTCATGACGCCCGCCGAAGTGCTGACAGGCGCGTCAATCATTTCCTCGGAGGGGAGTACCGGGTCCGATGTCAGAGCTTTGCCCATATCCACGGTGACGCTCTCAACTTCGCCTTCGGGGCCGCGGTGGAGTGTCAGATGTTTTATACCCGACAGAGTTTCAATGTCGAGGCACGTCTTGTCCGTCAGGCCATGATCGGCCACGTATTTGCCCACACAGCGGATGCCGTTGCCGCACATCCGGGCCTCCGACCCGTCGGCATTGAAAATGCGCATCATGAAATCGGCCTTGTCCGATGGCAGTATCAGTATAATACCGTCAGAGCCGACGGCTGTGTGCTGTCGGCTCATCTCTATGCTTAGCTCGGAAATATCAGAGGGGAAGTCGGTGGGGCAATAGATATATATGTAATCATTGCCTATGCCATGCATCTTTGTAAACCTTATTTTCTCTGTCATGAGATTCAAGCGGTTTTAGAGCCCGACGTTTGGTTTTTTTTGAAAAAATTCAGCCGCAAAGTTACAATATCCGCTTGAAACTCGCAACACAAATCAAAATTTTCTCTATCAAAACCACTCATCATTCTATTTTATAACCGATTGTCAAACAAATCAAAGTCATGTTATCTCGGACTGAAATCTACGGCCAATAGGATGTTTCAGACAGTTGCGACCTGAAGAATCGGTGTTCCCAAAGCACTTTCGATTGATGTGATTGTGTCAATCGTGAAATTATGGGTACCTCTCATCCACTTGCTGATTTCAGACTCCTTCTTGCCGAGCATGTTGGCGAGGTCCTTCTGTTTAAGCCCCTTTTCCTCCAATATGCTGTGAATCCTGTCCACTATGAGGAAAGACAGGTCAACTCGCCTACGGACTTCGGGCGAAACTTTAGCCCGGCGAGCCTCTATGATGCTACTTTTTTTCATCGCGGGTAAAATTTAGGTTTCCTATAATATTCTTGTCTATTATATATAGAGTACCATTTGACAGCCGGGATGATATGAACCGGCTTGTGTCGACAAGCATCTCCACATAATCCGACAAGGTTTCACTTTCCTGCCATGATGCACAGTCTTTGACACCTCCGTTGCCGAAGATAAGTATCTTGTCTGAAAGACGGATGCAGTAAAGACGCAGATTGCTTGTTTCAATAGGTATCGCGTTTACGCCATCGCCAAACCTGCCTTCGTAACGGAAATATCTTTCAAGCGCACCGTTTTCCCCGATCCTGTCGAGCCATGCGATTATGGTGTCTATATCCTCGTCATAATCGCAGCCCTCGGGGAATTTCTCAAAGAACCGTTCAAGCTCAGAGAGTTCTTCATCGCCCAGATGTACGCTGTAAAAGTTTACGGCGTCATGTTCCTCAATCAGTTCTATGGAATATTTCTGTGTCATACTTAACTTAAAGATTAACTATGCAAAGTTAATGACTCTTTCCATATACAACAAATTAATTAACCTTAAAGTTAAGTTGTGGGGCGTTTTTATTCAGGATATTCATCTGACATGGGTTTTAGCCGTTCCGTCAGACCGTCTGTTACATTTTATAAGGCAGGAATCCCATTTCAGAAGTAGCTGAATTCTAAAAATTTGGAATAAATTTTTGGTTCTTGTTCAAGGTTGGGGATAAATGCTTCGGGATAAAAACAATCACAGTAATCCTTATAGTTGACAAATAAAAATGGCGGAGCTGCTGCGGTCAGTTTGTCTCCGATTTTCTCTCTGCTCAGAAGCTTTCGTCCCCGTGATTTAATAAATCGTTTGTAGAAATCGTAATAGTCAAGAATGATTTCATTCTTGGGATCATCGATGTTTTTCAGCGTGATTTTACCGTCGGAGACTGTCTTACGGTACTTCGCAACCCAATTATCGTATGGATTACCAATGACATTGTTGCTGAATTTTGCAACCGGATATTTTACTAATGCTGTAGGAATGAATCCCAAAATGGAGTCAAGATTATGATCTGTCTTTCCGGATGAGTTGATTATAACCACGGTATCAGGTTTGTTAATCATGATTTTAATTCCGGTAATGATGCTACTATAATCTCCGGGTGGATCACAGTCATACTCGATATCAGCCAATGAAAGTTCACATCCTTTTAACTTATATGATATTATTTTGATTGGATTAAACGTAGTTGGGCATTTACAGACTTTTCCCAAAAGTATATATTTTAAACATGGCACGGAATCACCTTTAAAGACTATGGTGTCATGTCTGATTATTCTCCAGTCATACCATTTTTCCTTATCATTCATTTTGGCAATAAACTCATCCTCTGCATCGACCATGTTTCCGGTTTTATTACTTGACGAGCATGAAAACCCTATACAGCTTGATAACACAATCAGAAGCATCAGGAGAACGGATTTTTCATAGTCTTTTGAGTTTTATAAGGATAATATGTCAACGGGTAAGCGGGCGAGTGATTTCATTGCCCGGTCTTACGGTGAGGGAGAATGCGGCAAAAAGGCCGTAGGGTTCGGAGCGATACTGGATGTGGTAACGTCCGGTCGGCAGGAAATCGAGGGTGAACAGCGCGGTATCCACCGGCTGACCGGCAGGGGAGTGGACCACGCGTTCTTCAAGAATCACGTCCGTGCCCGTGCGGGTTGCCGCAATGCTTACGGCTCCGTTGTCAGTCATTGCCGAGAGTCCGTGTCGGGTGAGAAGTATCATGCCGTCAGGCTCGCAGGAGATTGTCACACGGGGCGAGGTGTCGGTGTCGGATGCATCGCACAGGGCGGAACCGAGCAGACGCTCTATGGCCGGACCTTTCTGCTGGGGCCTGATGCATCCCGCAACAATGGCTGCGGCAGCTATCGTGGCTATCACATAGAATTCCGGCGATGAGAAAAAGCCGCTCATCAGCTGAGTACGCGTAAAAAGAATGTGGCTATCTCAACGTAGATTATTATGCCGACGAGGTCATTGCTTATCTGAATGAACGGGCCGGTGGCGAGGGCGGGGTTGATGTGAAGCTTTTCCAGGGTCATCGGTACGAGAGTGCCGAGGATGGAAGCGAACATGACTACACAGAAGAGCGAGGTGGCAACGGAAATCGTTACGGCGAATTCTCCCGGCAGCATTATCAGATTGTAGACGAATATAACCGCCGTGAGTACGGTGGCGTTAAGCAGCCCTATGACCACCTCTTTCCATATCTGACGGGTGAATTCCTTGACGTCGAGCGAGCCGTTGGCCAGACCCTGAACGACGATGGCCGACGCCTGCACGCCTACGTTTCCGCCCGTGCCGCCTATCACCGGAATGAATAGGGCGAGCGCGGTCACGGCGGCAAGCTGGCTCTCGAAACCGGTGAGAATCAGCGAGGCGAGGATTCCGGAGAGAATACCTATGAGAAGCCACGGAATGCGGGCCTTGGTCTGGGCCAGGATAGAGTCATCGGCATCGACGTCGCTCGAGATACCTGAAGCCAGCTGATAGTCACGTTCCTGAGACTCTCGCACCTGGTCCATGACGTCGTCGACCGTTATCTGTCCCAGCAGACGCCCTATGGAATCGACCACGGGCATGGCCACAAGGTCGTATTTCTCGAAATCGAGAGCCACATCGTCAATCGGAGTCTCCGCCTTGACCGCCACGGGGTCAGTCTCCATTACTCGTTTGATTTTCGACACCGAAGGGTCGGTTATCAGTTTCTTCAGCGGAAGAATTCCGCGAAGCTTGTTGTCGTTGTCAACCACATACACATAATAGACCTCGTCGAGATCCTCGGCCTGCATCCTCATCTCCTTTATGCACTGGGGCATGCTCCAGTTCTCGTTGACCACGATCATCTCGGTGCCCATCAGACCGCCGGCCGTGTCCTCGTCATATTTCAGAAGGTCAATGATGTCGCCGGCCTGTTCCACATCGTCGATGTGCGAGAGAATCTCTTCACGGTCCTCTTCGTCGAGTTCCTGTATGAGGTCCACGGCGTCGTCCACGTCGAGGTGGTCAATGAACTGCTTGGCGATATCCTCCGCGTCCATGTTGGATAGCAGCTTGCGGCGGTCATCCTCGTCAAGTTCCATCACCACGTCGGCGGCCTTTTCCTCATCGAGCAGCTTGTAGAGATACTCGGCCTCTTCCAGATTGAGAGCCTGATACAGTTCGGCTACATCGGCCGGGTGCAGGTCGGCGAGCTCATGTCGCGCGGCCTCGCTGTCGCCGGAGGCAATGATTTCGCGTATCCGGTCTATGTATTCTTCGGAAAACTCTTTCATTGTGCTGAATTACGCAAAGTGGTGATTAGATTGGTTAATTCTATGAACTGGCTGACGGAGAGCTGTTCGGGGCGCATGTTCATCAGCGGCGATTCAGGGGCGGATGTTCCGGGCGGGAGAAGGCTCCTGACGGAGTTGCGGATGGTCTTGCGGCGCTGGCCGAACGAAGTCTTGACCACGGTCTTGAACAGGCGTTCGTCACACCCGAGCTCCCTGACGTCGTTGCGCACCATTTTTATCACCCCGCTCTTGACCTTGGGGGGAGGGTTGAACACTGATTCGCTGACGGTGAAAAGATATTCCACATTGTACCATGCCTGAAGCAGCACGCTCAGAATGCCTCTTGACTTGGTGCCGGGAGCCGCCGCCAGGCGTTCGGCCACCTCTCTCTGAAGCATGCCGGAGCAGCAGACCACGCGGTCCTTGTAGTCAAGCACATGGAAAAATATCTGCGAGGAAATGTTGTAAGGGTAGTTGCCTATCACGCAGAACGGTCCGTCGCCGGGTACGAGCGAGTCAAGGTCCATCCGGAGAAAGTCACCTTCCACTATGCCTCCTTCGGCAGCCAGTTGAGGGAATTCCGCCTTGAGGTATCCGATGCTCTCGGTATCGATTTCCGCAACCTTCAGCGCGTGGCCGTCATCAAGGAGAAAGCGGGTGAGCACACCCATGCCCGGACCCACCTCTATGACAGGCACACCACGGTATTCATCGAGTGTCGACGCTATGCGCCGCGCTATGCTCAGGTCGGTCAGGAAATGCTGGCCAAGGGCTTTTTTAGGACGTACTTTCTGCATTGATACGGACTGTTTGGTGATGGTTCTGTTTTCAACTCGGGTGCAAAGTTACCCAATATCGGCTACAAATTTATAACAATATCTTTACAATTCTGCATTCGGTTGGCGTTTTCGCGTCATCGGCATTAATTTTGTGAAGTCTGAACATTACGATTTACAAAATATGAAACGGTTTTCTATTCTGACTTTCTCAATTCTGTTTTTCTCACTGACGGTTTTCGGCTGGGGCCAGAAAGGCCACGACACGGTGGCGGCCATAGCCCAGCGCCATCTGACTCCCACTGCCAAGGCGGCCATAGATTCCATTCTCGACGGCCGTTCCATAATATATTGGGCCAACTGGCTTGACAACGCGAGCCACACCAAGGAATATGCCTACACCAAGACATGGCATTACAAAAATGTGGACGAGGGCGTGAGATACGAGGAAGCTCCCGCCAACCCCGCCGGCGATGCCGTTACGGCCATGCGCGGTCTGGTGGAGACACTGACAACCGACGGTGTCAGCCCGGAGAACTCGGCGCTGGCCTTGAAAATGCTTGTCCACATTGTGGGCGATATCCATCAGCCCCTCCACATGGGGCATGCCACCGACCTCGGAGCCAACCGCATTACGGTGAAATTTTTCGGCCGCGACAACAACCTCCATTCCGTGTGGGACGGCCGCATTCTCGAAAGCGGTCACAACTGGAGCTATACCGAATGGGCCGACCAGCTTGACATCCTGTCGCCGGAAGAGGCCTCGGCTGTGGCAGCAGGTTCGTTCGACGACTGGGCCAAAGAGACGCTTGACATAGCTTCGGTTGTCTACCGTTCGTTCCCGGAAGGGAAAAAGATAAGCTATAACGAAGTGGCCGAATGGACGCCCACCATTGAGCAGCAGCTGCTTCGCGGAGGCCTGCGTCTGGCAAGGGTGCTCAACAGCATCTTCGATCCGGCGTGTGTCGCCGACGCGCCTTACACTCCCGTAAGATAATCAGGCCAAATATTGGTAAATAAGACCGAAAACTCCACTCTTACCACATATTTTATTGTCAGCATTGACAGTAAAGTTGTGTACTATGAAAAAAAAAACTAATTTTGCACCTTGTGACTATGTACTTTCAGATTTGTTCTGTAAAATGGCTTACGATACGCTGAAAAAACACCATTAGTCTCACCTAATTACTACCATTTATAGTGCAAAACAGTTTTGAGAAATGAAAATAACCAAAAAGATCATTATTGCGGCAGCCTCGGTAGCAATGTTGGCCACATCTTGCTCTACCCCGAAGGACATCACGTACATGCAGGGCTTCGAGAACGGAGCCACTCAGGCTGTCAGGATTGACCGTCGCATAACCATCCAGCCGGATGACAATCTTTCCATTATGGTGAGTTCCAAGGATCAGGCTCTTGCCGATGTGTTCAACCTTGCCGTCACCCAGCGTCAGGTGGGCTCGGGCGGAACAACCATAGGATACCCCACGGTGGCCACCTACACCGTGACTCCCGCCGGCGAAATCAACTTCCCGGTGCTCGGCCGCATCCACATAGCCGGCATGACCCGTGACCAGATCGCCGCCATGATAGAAAAGGAGCTGATTTCACGTCAGTTGCTTAAGGACGCCGTGGTCACCGTCAACTTCATGAACGCCAAGGTTGCGGTGCTGGGCGATGTGTTCCGTCCGGGCGAATATGAAATAGACCGCGACAATCTGACCATACTTCAGGCCATAAGCAAGGCCGGCGACCTGAACATCACCGGTCTGCGCGAGAATGTGCTCGTGGTGCGTGAAGAGAACGGAAAGGACGTGGCTTACCGCCTGAACCTCCTTAACACCGACGAACTCATGAACTCGCCCGCCTACTATGTTCAGCAGAACGACGTTATCTACGTTGAGCCCAACGACACCAAGAAACGTCAGTCAACAACAAGCGGAAACACAGTGCTCACTCCCTCATTCTGGATTTCCGTGGCATCATTGCTCACTACCGTAACAGCCCTTATCATACGTTAAACACACTACAGGAGAATAACTATGGAAGAAGAAAACGTAGAAACCAAGTCATCGGTAATCAACCAGTTAAGCAGAACCGACGTACTTCTTATCACACTTAAGCGATGGCCCTGGATACTGCTGTCACTTACCGTGTGCATGGGTCTTGCCGCTCTCTACCTGATGCGTGCCACCCCGCTTTACACCCGTACGGCCTCGGTGGTGATCAAGGACGATACGAAAGGCAACAGCGCCTCCGCCGAAATCGACGCGTTCGCTGATATGGGCCTTCTGCAGTCTCATTCCAACATAATCGATGAAATAAACAAGCTTCAGAGCCCCGACATGATGAAGGAGGCTGTGAAGCGTCTCGGTATAAACAAGAGCTACACCACTGACGGCCGTTTCCGCAAGGAGGTCATCTACGGCACCACGCTCCCCATCACCGTAACTTTCCCCTCGCTGACCGATGCCGGAAGTGCCTCGGCCACAGTCACAATCAACACCAACGGCACCTACACGCTATCCGATGTGGTGTTCAATGACGAGGATGTACGTGTCCTTTCCAAGGGCGCTGTAAAACTCGGCCAGCCCACCCCGACCTCGGCAGGTCCCGTGGACGTAAAGAAGACCCCTTACTATGTGGCCGGAAATGACTATAAGATATATGTGAACCGTACTTCTCTGAAACGCGCCGTAGATCATTATCTCTCGGAACTTTCCGTTGACCAGAAAAATGACAAGGGCAACACCATAAACCTCACGGTGACCGACCCGTCGATTGAACGCGCCGAGGACTTGATCAACACGGTGATAAGCGTCTACAACGAGAAATGGATCGAGAACCGCAACCAGATTTCCGTGGCCACCTCCAACTTCATCACCGAACGTCTCGGCGTGATTGAGGGCGAGCTCGGAAACGTTGACCAGGACATCTCGTCATATCAGAGCGAGCACCTGATTCCTGACGTGCAGCAGGCCGCCAACATATACATGACCGAGAATCAGGCCACTTCGGCCCAGATTCTTGAACTGAACAGCCGCCTGCAGATGACCCGCTATCTGCGCAACTATCTCAACAACGAGTCGCACAAGGAACACGTGCTTCCCGTCAATACCGGTATCGGCAACGCTGCCATCGAAGCGAACATCGCCGAATACAACTCAAAACTTCTGCAGCGCAACCAGTACAAGGCCAACTCTTCCGAGAACCATCCTCTCGTAGTTGACCTCGACACCGAACTTGCCGGTCTGCGCAGCTCTATTCTGTCGGCTACCGACAATGAAGTAACCTCGCTCGAGACCCAGATCCGCAACCTTCAGGGAAGCAAGAACAACGCCACAGCGCAGATTGCCGCCAATCCTACCCAGGCCAAGTATCTGCTCTCCATGGAGCGCCAGCAGAAGGTCAAGGAATCGCTTTATCTGTTCCTTCTCCAGAAGCGTGAGGAAAACGAGCTGTCACAAGCTTTCACCGCCTATAACACTCAGGTGATCAACACTCCTAACGGCAAGGACGTTCCCTCGTCGCCCGTGGCTCTCAAGATTCTGATGATAGCCTTTGTGATAGGCTGGATAATACCTTTCGGAGTCACCTACCTGCTCGAGACATTCAACACCAAGGTGCGCGGACGCAAGGATATCGAACACCTCAGCCTGCCGTTCCTCGGCGAGATTCCCGCTTGCCGTCCCAGAAAGGGCGAGAAGAACGAATCGCGCATCGTGGTCAAGGCCGGCCGCCGTAACGTCATCAACGAGGCGTTCCGTGTGCTCCGTACCAATATAAGCTTCGTCATCAACAATACGGGCCGCAGCGAGGCCATCATGGTCACCTCGTTCAATCCCGGTTCCGGTAAGACATTCATCACCATGAACCTCGCCGACAGTTTCGCCATCAAGGGCCGCAAGGTGGTGGTGATTGACTGTGACTTGCGCAGGGCGTCGACATCGGCCTACGTAGGGTCGCCCAAGACCGGTATCTCCAACTATCTCGTCGGTGAGGTCGATGACTACCACAAGGTGCTGGTTTCCGATACAATTGTCAAGAATCTTTCCGTGATGCCGGTAGGTACCATGCCCCCGAACCCCACCGAACTTCTTGAATCGCCCAAATTCGCCGACCTCATCGAGAAGCTGCGTGAGGAATTCGACATTGTGTTCATAGACTGTCCGCCTATGGAGATGATGGCCGATGCCCAGATCGTGAACTCGCTGATAGACCGCACGATGTTCGTGGTTCGCGCCGGATTGTTCGAGCGCTCTCTGTTGCCTGAACTCGAGCGCATCTACAACGAGAAGAAATACAAGAACATGGCGCTTGTGCTCAACGACACCCAGGCCGAAAGTTCGCCCTACGGTTACAAGTACGGTTACGGCTACGGCTACGGTTACGGCAACTACACCCATTACATGAACTGATCCTGAGACTAATCCCTGATTTCCTATATAAAGATAAGAAACCGAAAATTTCTTTCCTCAACCCGATAAGACAGATAAATTAAATATCATCATTCTAACCTGATGCTTAACTTTTTAAAGCAATGGACTTCACGCATTGGCCGGCCGTTCGGAAAAACTGCCGGCCAATCACCCAGATTTCAGGGTTTCACTGACTGGCACTCCCATATACTCCCCGGAGTTGACGACGGAAGCGCCAACATGGAGGAATCCCTGAAAATCCTTTCAGGATTCGAGGCTCTGGGTTTCTCCGAAGTGTGGCTCACACCGCACATAATGGAGGACTTTCCGAACACCACGGAGGAACTGCGCTCGCGTTTCGCCGAACTCCAGGAGTCTTATAACGGGCCCGTGAAACTGCATCTGGCATCTGAAAACATGCTCGACACGCTGTTTGCCGAGCGCCTTGCCTCACGCGATTTCCTCCCCATAGGTTCCGCGGGAAATCTCCTGCTGGTTGAAACGTCATATTTCCGTCCGCCCACCGGGCTTGACGAAATGCTCTTCTCCATCCATTCCGCAGGGCTGACCCCTTTGCTGGCCCACCCCGAACGTTACGTCTACATGGAGCTGAAGGACTATGACCGTCTGCACTCGCAGGGCGTTAAGTTCCAGCTCAACTACATGTCGCTCCTTGGCCATTACGGCCCCGATGCAAGGGCAAAAGCGCGTCTGCTTCTGCAGAACGGCTACTACACTCATGCCGGAACCGACATCCATCGCTCGGGCCACATTCCTATCCTCAACAGGATTCCTCTCAAAAACCTCCCTCATCTTGAGGGAACCGTGGTGCGCCCCTGACCGGACGGGCCTCACGGTGACTGAAAAACATACGTTATAACACAGCTCATACTCAAAAGAGCCGAAAAGACTTATTTAGAGAATATTATGCAAAAATTACGTAAAGCGATCTCTCGGTATTTTTCACGGCAGTCATTGCCCTACTGGACAATCCTGCTGATTGACTGTCTTGTCATTCTGGCTTCCGGACTGTTGGTCTATGCGCTGAGAAACGGCGCCATGCGCACCATATCCCAGATCTGGCCCCTGCTCGGAACCCTTTGCGTATATCTTGTTCCATATATCATAGGTTTCAGACTGTTCCACACCTATTCGGGCGTGATCAGGTTCTCATCGTTCGTAGACCTCCGTCGCGTCAGCTTCGCCATGCTGTTCGGCCTCTGCGTAGGTGTTATATGCCGGCTGCTGTTCGGCTTCGATCATTTCCTGCTGCCCATACGCACGGCCAACATGATTATAACCGCTCTGCTGGCCACTGCCGTGATGTGGGCCATTAGAATATGGGTCAAGACCGTCTATGACAGCACCATCCACACCAACAGAAGCACCCGCGTGTTCATCTACGGTGTCCGTCAGGGCGGTATGGCTCTCGCCAAGAACATCAACTCGTCCATTTCGTCGCCATACGTGATTTCCGGATTCGTTTCCGACGCCCATGACATGGTGGGCAAGCGCCTGATGGATATTCCGGTCTACAACAATGACAAGGAGCTCGCCGAGCACATGTTCCGCCGCGGAGCCTACGTGCTGCTCGTTTCGCCGCTGAAAAGCGAGAAACTGCGTGCCAATCAGGACATGGTCAATCGCCTGATCGAATCGGGCATAAAGATAATGATGATTCCTTCGGCCCGTGAATGGAACGGCAAGGATGAGATAAGTTACACCGAACTGAAGGAAGTGAAGGTGGAGGATCTGCTGCCGCGTGACAAAATAGAGATTGACATGACAGCGGTGGGAAATCTGCTGCGCGGCAAGCGCATACTGATAACCGGTGCGGCCGGAAGTATCGGCTCGGAGATGGTGCGTCAGATTGCGCTCTTCCAGCCCGGCGAACTGATTCTTGTGGACCAGGCCGAGACCCCGCTCCACGATATCCGCCTCATGATGGCCCGCGAATGGCCCGATATAAAGGCTCTGACGCTGGTGGCCGACATTGCCAACGAGGAACGCATGGCCGAGCTGTTTGACAAACACAGACCTGAATACGTGTTCCACGCCGCGGCCTACAAGCATGTGCCCATGATGGAGGACAACCCCTACGAGAGCATCCAGAACAACGTCAACGGAACCCGCGTCATCGCAGACCTCGCCGTGAAATACGGCACCAGGAAATTCGTGATGGTCTCCACGGACAAGGCCGTGAACCCCACAAATGTGATGGGTTGCTCCAAGCGAATATGTGAAATCTACGTCCAGTCTCTTGACAAGGCCATAAAGGACGGCAAAATCAAAGGCGAGACCTGCTTCGTGACCACCCGTTTCGGCAACGTGCTCGGTTCCAACGGTTCCGTGATACCGCTGTTCGAGCGCCAGATCAAAGCCGGAGGCCCCGTGACCGTGACACATCCTGACATCATACGCTTCTTCATGCTCATCCCCGAAGCCTGCAAGCTCGTGCTCGAGGCCGGAACAATGGGCAACGGCGGTGAGATCTTTGTGTTCGACATGGGTCAGCCTGTGAAGATAGCCGACCTTGCCCGACGCATGATCAAGATGAGCGGCGCCAAGGACATAGAGATTAAGTTCACCGGCCTGCGCGACGGTGAGAAACTCTATGAGGAAGTGCTCAACGACAAGGAAATCACCCTGCCCACTTTCCACGAGAAGATAAAGATTGCCAAGGTCCGCGAATATGACTATGCCGAAGTCAACAAACGCATAATCGACATAATAGTCAAGTCAACCCACAGCGACGACATGTCAATCGTGGCGTCAATGAAGGAACTCGTTCCCGAATTCAAGAGCCAGCACTCGAAGTACGAGGCCCTTGACAAAAAATGACGCTAAGGATTCAGCAGGTCGGGGTTATAGAAATCGGCTATGTCTCTGGCCTGACTGAGAGCCACGGCGGCCGGACTCTCCGGATCGAGGGTCACGGCGCGTGAGTAGCAGGTCATGGCCCGGGACAAAAATCCCTTGCGCCACCACACTTTTCCTCTCAGATACCATGCTTCGGCATCTTCCGGATTAAGTTTCAGATAACGGTCAAGCTCGAAAGCCGCCTCTTCAAGGCGGTTTTCGCGTATTAATTGGGCTATGTTAGTGGAAATTGACATTCTGTAATAATTATTTTGCCGTATCAGGCGTTATATATATAAGTAGCGATTCAATCGCAAAAATAACAAAAAATCCCGTTACGGCCTATGTTACGCAGACTTATCCTGACTCTTGCCTCGTTTTTACTGACAGCGTCGCTTCTTTCGGCGGCAGATCCCACTGAAACGCACTACACCTGGGATGAGTGTCGCGGCAGTTTCACCCCGTATCCTGCACCGTCCCATTCACCGGCCTATCCCGATTCGCTGACGCCGGTGATGATAAACCATGTCGGAAGGCACGGCGCCAGATTCCCGTCGTCGGCAAAAAACTGCAACCTCCTTGTTTCGGCGCTCGGAAAAGCCGAGGCCGCGGGGACTATCACCCCTCTGGGCCGCAACATGCTGCGGATTGTCCGCGACGTGATGACAAGGGTCAATGGCCGCTGGGGCGCCCTCGATTCTCTCGGAATGGCCGAGCAGCGGGGAATAGCCTCACGCATGATGGCTGCCTATCCCGAATTGTTCCGCGGCACTCTGGTCAGTGCCATATCGTCATATTCCCCGAGATGCATCATGAGCATGGACGAGTTTACCCATCAGCTCGCCCGCATGGATAATTCGGTGGAACTGACGTTCGGGTCGGGACGGCGCTATTCGTCGCTCGTGAGATTCTTCGACCTCAGTGAGCCCTATAAGGAATTCCGGCAGTCACCTGAACTTGAAAAGACGCTGGCCGATTTCACCGAGCGGAACTGTCCCGTGTCCCAGGTGCGGCGCATCATGGGACAGAAATTTGATTTCGAAGCCCAAAAAGTGGACATCCGCAAGGTGGCGCTCGCCCAGTTCTCGGTTCTCTCGGGCCTGAACGCCATGGGCATGACTGCCGATGTGGCCGCGTTCCTCAATCCGTCGGAACAGAATGCGTTGTGGAGCATAGCCAATCTGCATCACTATCTGGAGCGCTCCGCATCGACGCTTTCCACCGTGCCTGCCGCCATAGCCTCTCCGCTTCTGGAAGACCTGATAGCCACCACCGACGCTTTCATAGCCGGCGACCTGTCAGTGGGCAAGGTCAATCTCCGTTTCGGTCATGCCGAGACGCTGATGCCCCTGCTGGCTCTCATGCATCTGCCCGGCTGCTATTATCTTACCAACTATTTTGACACCGTAGGTCTCCACTGGCGCGATTTCGATGTTGTGCCTATGGCCGCTAATCTCCAGATGATTCTTTTCCGCACCCGCGGCGGGGACTATTATGTCAGAGTGGACTTGAACGAAGTGCCCGTGCCTCTTATCCCTAACTCCACGAGCCTCTACACTCCCTGGCCCGAGGCCCGCAACTATCTGCAGCGCTGTCTGCCGCTCATCTGACCGCACCGTGCCCCGCATTGGCGGCTTGAACCTTAAAAGTGGCTGATTATCCATATTTTCAGCCACTAAAGTTGCGCCGCTGTTGTTTTTGGCATATCTTTGCAGTATGCTTTGCCGTTTCAAACATATCGTCGTTATGATTCTGCTGTCAGTGGCGGTGATGTCGGGCTGCACGGACCAGAAGAGCTACCGCAAGTGCGAGGGCGTGATCTGGGCCACAACCTATCACATCACCTACCGCAGTGACCGTATGCTCGATGACTCGATAATCGATGTGATGAATCAGGTGGAGATGTCGCTGTCGCCGTTTATTGACAGTTCGCTTGTGAGCCGCATCAATGTCAACGAGACGGTGCTTACTGATTCGCTTTTCCGTCGCATATTCACGGCATCGCTCAAAGTCAACGGGCAGAGCGGCGGCGCTTTTGACCCCACCGTGGCTCCGCTGGTCAATCTCTGGGGCTTCGGTTACCGCAATTCCGGCAAGGAGCCAGTGCAGCGGCAGATTGACAGCTGTCTGGCATTCGTCGGAATCAAGGGGTGCAGTCTGCGGGGCGACAGTATAGTCAAGCTGACGCCGAACACCGAATTTAATTTCTCGGCCATAACCAAGGGCTACGGATGTGACCTGATAGGGGAGATGCTGCGCCGGAACGGATGCACGGATTATATCGTGGAAATCGGGGGCGAGGTCGCTGCAAGCGGCAAGAACCCACACGGAGAGCCATGGCGCATAATGATCGACGCCCCGGTTGAGAACGATACTACCGTGGTCCATAAGCGTATGGCCGTGATTTCGGTGACTGACTGCGGCGTGGCCACTTCAGGAAACTACAGGAATTTCCGTTCCACCGCCACCGGAAAAGCATGGCACACCATATCCCCTGCAACGGGCCGGCCGGCGGAGACTTCCGTGCTGAGCGCTACGGTCATAGCTCATGACGCTATGATGGCCGATGCCTACGCCACTTCCTGCATGGCCATGGAGCTTCAGGACGCTTTGGCTATGATCGATGCCATCTCCGGAGTGGAGGCCCTGCTTGTCAGCGCCGATCCAACCGGCTATGTCATGCATCCCTCAGCCGGATTTCCAATGGACCGCATTTGTGAAAAATGAGCCGTAACTATTCAGCGAAATGAAAAGCTATAAAGAGTCGCCTCGTCTAATTAAACGAGAGCCAGGATAGCATCAAGAGG
>CANQWS010000034.1 GCA_947627615.1 uncultured Muribaculaceae bacterium
TCAGTGCGGTGCGTCTCATGGAGGCAAAGGTACAACGGCGGAGGCGGGGTCTGAGTGCGAAAAACTAAAAATGGGAATGGTGAGAAGTATGGGAGGGATGGGAGAATGGGAGAGGGGAATGGAAGAAAAGAAACAGAGGTGCTCTCACGAGTACCTCTGCATCCATTCATCACATTATGCTTATTAAAGTATTTTCTTAGACTGCTTTCAGCAAATTGATTTCAATATCGGCTTGCCACTACTTCCCAGTCTACGATGTCCCAGAGTTTCTCAAGAGCTTCGGCTCGACGGTTCTGGTAATCAAGGTAGTAGGCGTGTTCCCAAACATCGAATGTGAGCAGCGGGGTAAGACCGTCGGTCATGGGGTTGCCCGCATTTGATTTCTGGGTTATGAAAAGCTTGCCGTCCTGATCGCGGGAAAGCCATACCCATCCGCTTCCGAACAGTTTCACACCGGCGTCAACGAAATCTTTCTTGAACTGTTCGAAAGATCCGAAGTCACGTTCAATGGCCTTGAGCAGTTCGCCTTCAGGCTGTGTGGGACCGTTGGGGGTGAATGAGAAGAAATAGAAGATGTGGTTCCATGCCTGAGAAGCGTTGTTGAAGAGAGCGCCTTCGGCTTCACGGATGATGTCTTCGATTTCCATATCCTCGTATTCGGTGCCTTCGATGAGCTTGTTGAGGTTCTCAATATATGCTTTTTCGTGGCGACCATAGTGGTAGTCAACCGTTTCCTGAGAGATTACGGGAGCCAGCGCATCAGGTGCGTAAGGCAATTTCGGTTGGGTGTAAGTCTGAGCTTTCATTCTGGTTATGATAGTATGTTTAATCTATTAAAGAAGTTAATTTAATCACTCTGTCAGTAACAACAATTCTTTTGGAGAATGGTTCGTTAGCGGGGCTAAAATTAGTTATTTTTGCGGTATTGGGGAAGAATTGCGACGGGAAATTTAGAGAAAAGCTTGATTACGGCTTCGTTGATTCCGGCAAGATTGCGGAACTGACCCTGCCCGTTGTCGATTATGGTTGCTACGGATGCGGAGAACAACGGGAGTTTTTCGCGTATGTTAACCATGTCCATGGTGAGCACGCCTTCCTTGTATATTCCGGTTATTACCTGAGCATTGTTATAGTAGGCGGGCCAGTAATATTGGCGCGGATACATGAAGAAGGGGTAATAGCCGGGATAGGGAGCGGGTCCGTACCAGGGGTAGTAGTTGTCGACGAGCGGCTCGGTCTGGATTGCACGGTGGGTGGAGATGCCGATGTTTATGAGCAGGGGCGACTGTGGGTCCTCGGTGAATCCGCGAATCACCATCTGCTCGCGTATGGCGGCAGCGATATTGTAGTATGTCACAGACTGCATGCCGGGCGCGAGTTTGCCTTCATCGGGTGTCACAATGCGGAAGGTGGAATAGGATGCCAGGTCGGCATTGTTGTAGGTCTCGCTGTTGACAAGCGTGTAGGGGCTGCATCCGCTCAGGAGAAGCACCACGGAAATGAGGGAAAGTAACTTTTTCATAGCTTTGTTTTTATAGTTAAACGCCTTGTAAATCTGAAAAGTTTCTTAAAATGTTTGTGGGAGCCGATGATAAGCGCTATATTTACCAATTCAAAGGAAAAGTCTGATAAAACAATCATTTATATAACTGAATTCACGAGACCTTAATCTTTTAAGATGAACGATATAACGGAAGTTTTCGATAGTTATCTGGCGCAATATGACAGCGTGGACATAGCCGAAGCCGAGTTCAAGAAAAATATCCATGAAGATCCGGAGCTGAGAGCGGCCTATAAGTCATGGTGTGACGAAGTTGGCAGTTCGGAGAAAAAAGGATTTCTGGATTACTGCGACGAGTATTTTGAATCGCAGAAGGACGTCTGGAACACATTAAATGACTACGATGAATAACAGAAGGGCCTGTGTGCGCAGACTGCTGGCCGAATGGGAGGCAGATGGAGCCGTGTTGCTCGCATGGCCTCACGAGAACACTGACTGGGCCTATATGTTGCCTGAGGTTCAGGAATGTTTCCGCAACATTGTGGAGGCCGTTTCGGCATGGAGCGACGTGATTGTAGTGGCTCCTGATACGGAGGTCCCCCGGCGGTTCATGCAGGGCCTCGAAAGGGACAACATATATTATTTCACCTGTCAGACCAATGACACGTGGGCCCGTGATTTCGGTCCCTTGAGCGTGGAGATGAATGACGGTACATTTGCCGTGGAGGATTTCAGATTCAACGGCTGGGGACTTAAATTCCCGTCGTGCCACGACAATCTCGTGACCGGACAGATGTGTGACCGCAAGCTCATCACGGCACGGCGCCTGAACTGTCAGGATTTCGTGCTGGAAGGGGGCGGGATAGAAAGCGATGGGGCCGGACTGCTCATGACAACCGGCGAATGTCAGCTCTCGCCCAACCGTAACTCGACTCTGTCACGTCAGGAAATCGAGGACAGGCTGCTGGACTACTTTGGCGGCCGTAAAATAATCTGGCTAAGTCACGGGTATCTCGCCGGCGACGATACGGACAGCCACATAGATACCCTTGCGCGTTTCGCTCCCGGAAACACAATCCTCTACACGGGATGCGACGACCCCGCCGACGAGCATTATGCCGAGCTGCATGCCATGGAGCGGGACCTGGCCGAGGCCACCAACCTTGAAGGCAAGCCGTTCAATCTGCTCAGACTACCGCTTCCCGATGCCATTTTCGACGAGGATGGCGAGAGGCTGCCGGCCACCTACGCCAATTTCCTCATACTTCCGCGCGCGGTGATAATGCCTGTCTACGGCCAGCCGCGCAAGGATGAACTGGCCCGACAGATTATGCAGGTGGCATTCGATGTGCCGATAGTGACCGTTGACTGCAGGGCGCTCATACGCCAGCACGGTTCGCTTCACTGCATGACGATGCAGATGCCACGTTCCATTTTATCCATTTGAAAACAAGAAATATGTTGAAAACCGCTATCATACAGCTCTCCAAAACAGCAGATGTTTCGGCCAACAGAAACCGTCTGGCCGCCGAGATAAGAAAAGCCGCGTCAAACGGCGCAAAACTCATAGTGAATCAGGAACTTCATGACTCGCTGTATTTCTGTCAGACAGAGAACGTTGACCTCTGCGACCTGGCTGTTGAAATACCGGGAGAGGCCACGGATTTCTATTCGGCCCTCGCCGCAGAGCTCGGCGTTGTCATCGTGACCTCGCTATTTGAACGCCGTGCGCCGGGTCTTTATCATAACACGGCCGTGGTGTTTGATGCCGACGGAAGTATCGCGGGGCGTTACCGCAAGATGCACATTCCGGATGATCCGGCATATTACGAGAAGTTCTATTTTACGCCCGGTGACCTCGGATTTCATCCTGTGGATACGTCCGTGGGACGTCTGGGTGTGCTTGTCTGCTGGGACCAATGGTATCCCGAGGCAGCGCGTCTGATGGCACTCCAGGGGGCCGAGCTGCTGATTTATCCCACAGCCATAGGGTGGGAGTCAAGCGACACGGACGATGAGAAGGCGCGTCAGCGTCAGGCGTGGATGATTGTCCAAAGAGCCCACGCCGTGGCCAACGGTCTGCCTGTGGTTACCGTCAACAGAGTGGGGCATGAGCCTGACCCGTCGGGAGCTACCGGTGGCATACAGTTCTGGGGCAGCAGTTTCGTGGCCGGACCTCAGGGCGAACTGCTTTATGAGGCACCGACTGACCGGGAGGTTACGGAAGTGGTGGATATAGACCTCAAGCGCAGCGAACAGGTGCGCCGCTGGTGGCCGTTTCTCAGAGACCGCCGCATAGATGCCTACGGAGATATTCTCCGCCGGTTCGTGGATTAAGAGCCGGCTGGCTCTAAAAGCCGCTTCAGCCGAATATGGCTCCGGGAAGCTGGCGGCCATTGTACTGCATGGCCATAACGGAACCGTAGGCTCCGGCCGAGCGTATAGCAATGAGGTCGCCGCGCTGCGTCTCGGGCAGTTCTATCTTTTCGCCGAATGTGTCGGATGACTCGCAGATGGGTCCCACGACGTCATAGACTGCCTTGCGGTCGCTGCGCGAGGATATGTTCTCTATGAGATGATGCGCGCCATAGAGGGCGGGGCGGATAAGGTCGGTGAATCCGGCGTCGAGTATCACGAAGTCTTTTTCAAGACCGTGCTTCATGTAGAGGACCCTTGAGACGAGTGAACCGCACTGGGCCACGATGGAGCGTCCGAGTTCAAAGTGAAGTTCCTGTCCGGGGCGCAGTTCGAGATAACGGTCAAAAACGTTGAAATACGCGGCGAAATCCGGTATGGGTTCGGCATCGGGGTGTTCGTAATCGATGCCAAGACCGCCGCCTACGTTTATCGAATCGAACAGAATTCCTTTCGAGGCATAATGGTGCTGCAGGGAGTTGATGCGTTCGCAGAGAATCCGGTAAGGTTCCATGGTGGTTATCTGCGAGCCTATGTGGAAGTGGAGGCCCTTGAGTGAAAGCCACTCTGACCGGGTCACCAACTGCAGGGCGGATTCAAGACGCTCCATAGATATGCCGAATTTGTTCTCGGCCAGACCGGTTGTTATGTAGTGGTGGGTGTGGGCATCGATGTCGGGATTGACTCTCAGCGCCACACTGACCTTTTTAGCGGCCAGGCGCGCCCGCTCGGCAATCACAGCGAGTTCCTCGACAGATTCTGCGTTGAAACAACCAATCTCGAGACTTATGCCAAGGTCTATTTCAGCGTCGGTTTTTCCCACTCCGGCGTAGACAATGTCGGCGGGTCTGAAGCCGGCGTCAAGAGCCATGCGGATCTCGCCACCGCTAACGGAGTCGGCACCGAATCCGGCCTGAGCGATGCGGCTGAGAATCAGAGGCTCGACGTTGGCTTTCAGAGCGTAGTGGACATGGAAGGAATCGGACGGGATGGCCTGCCGGATGGCATTGATGGTGCGGTCAAGCAGATCCATGTCATAGAAATAGACAGGGGTGGCCAGAGACGGCTGTGACGCAAGTGCAGAGAGTGCGTTATTCATAGGAGAGTTCGGTTAATTGTTAAAAAGGTAATCACTCAGGAGGTTGAGAGCTTTGATTTTGTCGGATTTGCGCACGAGCAATGAAATGTTGTAGTTGCTTCCACCGTAGGAAATCATGCGGACGGGCAGGTCCTTGAGCGCGTTGACCACTGCGGCCTCGAAGCCGCGGTTGCTCCATTCGAGGTCACCGACGACACATATAATAACCATGTCGCGATCCACTGTTATGGTGCCGAGTTTCTTCAGCTCGTCAAGAATCTGCGGGAGGTTCTGTTCGTTGTCAATGGTGACGGAAACGCCAACTTCGGAGGTGACAATCATGTCAATGGAAGTGCGGTAGCGTTCGAAAATCGAGAAAACGCGGCTCAGGAATCCGTAGGCGAGCAGCATTCGTCCGCTTTTGATTTTGATGGCCGTGATGTTGTCTTTAGCCGCCACGGCCTTGATGGAATGGTCAGGAGCGGTGTTGAAAATGAGTGTTCCTTCGGCCTCGGGCTGCATGGTGTTGAGCAGGCGTACCGGGATATTGGCGAGCTTGGCCGGCAGAATGCAGGTGGGGTGGAGGATTTTGGCTCCGAAATAGGCAAGCTCGGCGGCTTCCTCGAAATGAAGTTTGTGGACCGGAGCGGTGTTCTCCACGAAACGGGGGTCGTTGTTGTGCATGCCGTCAATGTCGGTCCATATCTGTATCTCATCGGCTCCTATGGCTGCTCCAATGAGTGAAGCAGTGTAATCGCTGCCGCCGCGTTTCAGATTGTCAATCTCGCCCCTGTGGTTTCTGACAATGAATCCCTGAGTTATATAGATGTAGGTTTTCGGGGTCGATTCAAGCAGTTTCGAGAGGTTACGGGTTATGGCGGCGAGGTCAGGTTCCTCGGATTCGTCGATGGTCATGAAATCAAGTGCCGGAAGCATGCGGGCGTCAATGCCTTTGCTATTCAGATGGAAGAGCATGAGGTTGGTAGACATTATCTCGCCTCGGCTCACAATGTTTTTCTCAGCCTGCAGGAGGTCTTTCTGGTTGTGTATCTCATCGGCTATGTAGTTCATGCACTCCCGGATGACCGAGGCGGCCTTGTCACGCCATTCGGATTTTTCGGGAAACAGCTCGTCGATTACCCCGGCATATTTACGGTCAAGGCGCGCGAGGGTCTCGAGGGCGCCCGTAGGATTGTATTTTACGAGATAATCGGATATTTCGAGCAACTGGTTTGTGGTTCCCGACATTGCGCTAAGCACCACTATGTTGCCCTCTTCACGGACTATGAGATCAGCTACAGATTTAATTCTTTGGGGAGATCCGACTGACGTTCCTCCGAATTTTAATACTTTCATTTTAGTGCGGCTAAACATTGTAAAAATCGGCGCAAAGTTACATAAAAATTCCAATAAAATAAAAATTCAGCGCTGTGTGCGCATAAGCGGTTGAGTGCCAGAATGATATATTCTTTGTGCCGGGAATTTGAGAAAAAGGTTTAACATAATTTAAATCAGGAGTATAGAAGAAAATAGGAAAGCGGAGACAGGCGAGCAATTCAGCTTTTCTGTCTCCGCTTCTATAAGAGCCACATCAAAGGATGCGATGAAACTCCGAATGACAGGATTTGAGAGCTCGCCGACCTCTGTAATCCGCTTGGGCAGAAAGCCACTCCCTAAGGAGATGCGGCCCGCCATCAATCGGCTAAGCTTGTCTCGGTATTTCACATAAATTTGATGAGTTTCCCAATCTACTTTGATGTGGTGTGAGTTATGTCAATGTTCTGATGAAGCCTTGCGCTCCGTTTGATTTTATAACGCAAAGATAATGGATGCTGTTTGATTCTACAAATAAATTCGCCGTAAATTTTCATGAAAAAATTTTAACTTTGCCGCAACTTTTCTAAAAATCGCTGCGTCTACTAAACAAAAGTTACAATCAATCAGAGTTTCCAGATGACAGATAATACAGAGGTGATGATAAGCCTCAAAGATGTTAACAAAACTTATCCCGGAGCAGTGCCGCTGCATGTGCTCAAAGGCATAGACCTTGAGGTGAGGAAAGGCGAGCTCGTGTCAATCATGGGCGCCTCGGGTTCCGGGAAGTCAACACTGCTGAATATTCTCGGCATTCTTGACAATTATGACACAGGCACATACTATCTCGACGGGGTCCTTGTGAAGGACCTGACCGAGAACCGCGCCGCCGAACTGAGGAACCGGATGATAGGCTTCGTGTTCCAGTCATTCAACCTGATCAACTACAAGAATGCAGTTGAAAACGTGGCTCTGCCGCTTTTCTATCAGGGAGTGTCACGCAGGAAGCGTAACGCTCTGGCCATGGAGCAGCTTGAAAGGATGGGACTGGCCGACAGAGCCCATCATCTGCCCGGCGAGATGTCAGGCGGTCAGAAACAACGTGTGGCCATTGCCCGCGCCCTGATAACGCATCCTTCAATCATACTTGCCGACGAACCCACGGGCGCGCTTGACTCCAAGACATCGCATGACGTGATGAATACCTTCCGCGAGCTGAACGACGAGGGCATGACCATTCTGATAGTGACCCATGATCCGGGCGTAGGCGCCCAGACCAACCGAATAATCCGTATATCCGACGGTGTTATAATCCCTGACAGCGGGATTGTGACGCCGGATAATATATGTCAGTGCGATGCTTGACCTGTTCCGCGAAATATTCCAGTCATTGTCCAACAACCGGACGCGCACGGCCCTGACCGGTCTGGCTGTGGCATGGGGCATATTCATGCTGATAGTTCTGCTCGGCATGAGCCGCGGAGTGTCGAACAGCTTCAACTCCCACGTGACTGTTGACAACGCCCGCTCCATGAACGTCTACAACGGATTCACATCCAAGCCCTACAAAGGCTACAGGGAGGGGCGCATGATTTCCGTGGAGGACAACGATACAAGAAAAATACAGCAGGAAAACCGCAGCCATGTGGAGGAAGTCACCGCTTCCAAGCAGCTGGACTCATCCATGGTTTCCACACCGAAGGGCTATGTGAACGACGACGTGTGGGGCAAATTCCCGTCGGAACTCGGCAAGGCGCGCCTGAAAATGATTCAGGGACGTTTCCTGAGCCAGAAGGACCTCGACGAGTTAAGGAGAGTGATAGTGATCAGCGAGCCTAACTCGGAGATTCTTTTCGGAAAAAGCAACGACGCGGTGGGGCAGCGGGTAAAGATAATGGGGCTCTCGTGGCTCGTGGTGGGCGTGTACCGTCATGACTGGGAAAAGAGCAGCTACATTCCCTATACCACAGCCATGCTGCTGTCAGGCAACAATGACAAGGTGTCGGACCTGAGCGTGAAGATTGACCATGTCAGTTCGCTCGAGGACGGTCAGGCGGTTGAGAAAGCCGTGAGAGGCACACTTGCCCGCAGCCATGACTTCGATCCGGAGGACGACAGCGCTATCCATATATGGAACCGTTTCACGAATTATCTCCAGCAGAAAACCGCCATGGACATAATGGATATGGCGGTGTGGCTCATAGGTATCTTCACGCTGCTGTCAGGCATCGTCGGTGTGAGCAACATAATGTTCGTGTCAGTGCGCGAACGCCGGCACGAGATAGGAATCCGCAGGGCCATAGGTGCGAAGCCGAAATCGGTGTTGCTTCAGATTGTGGCGGAGAGCGGGGTCATAACCACTCTGTTCGGCTACATCGGCGTAGTGCTGGGAATGATTGTGACCGGAGTGATTGACATGCTGTCAAAAGGAGTGGAGTTTCTCGACAATCCTACCGTTGACCTGTCCATAGCCATAAAGGTGACGATAGTGCTCATAGTGGCCGGGGCTTTCGCCGGACTGTTTCCGGCCATAAAAGCCACAAAAGTGAAACCCGTAGAAGCCTTGCGCGACGAATAACCGGATAACCTCATGAAAATTTATATATTCGACACAGATAACTGGCGTGAGATAGGGGCTACGCTGTCCCGCAACAAGACACGCACATTCCTGACGGCCTTCGGCATATTCTGGGGCACGGCCATGCTGGCCATGCTCTGGGGCGGCGCATCGGGTCTGGAGGGCATGATGAAACGCAACTTCCAGGGATTCGCCACCAATCTCGGCGGATGCGGGGGAGGTCACACCACAATGCCTTACCGGGGATTCAAGAAAGGGATGAACTGGAGCCTCAACGATGATGACGTGGCTTATTTCCGCCGCATCTGTCCCATACTTGAATATTCGTCAAAAATCAACAATAACGGCGCCGTGATGAAGTACGGTACCAAATCGAGTTCCGGTCTGATCCAGGGCGTGGAGGGCGATTATTTCAAAATGCAGGTGCCGGTGGTCCATGAAGGGCGCGTGATCAATGAAAGCGACGTAAGCGGAACCCGGAAAGTCGTCACCTTAGGGAAAAATATGGCCAACGAGCTTTTCGGCTCACAGTCACCGTTAGGAAAATATATCGAAATCAACGGCATCTATTTCCAGGTGGTGGGCGTAGTGAGCCAGAAGGGCGAGGCATCGCTCGGCGGACGAATGGACGATTCGGCCATAGTGCCGTCGACAACCATGCGCCGCGCCTTCAACATGGGCACGGATGTGGGAGTCATAGTGTTCACCACAGTGCCGGGCTACACGCCTACAGATGCCAAGCCGTGGCTCTGGCGTGCGATAACGTCGAACCATCCTATTGATCCGCGTGACACCAACGCAATGTGGTTCATGGACATATCGGAGATGTTCGAGATGGTCGACAATCTTTTCCTCGGCATCAGCCTGCTGGCCCTGTTCGTGGGCGCGGGCACCCTCATGGCAGGAGTGATAGGCGTTGGCAATATCATGTGGATAATAGTAAAGGAACGCACGCAGGAGATAGGCATACGCCGCGCCATCGGCGCCAAGCCCTCCGACATCATAGCGCAGATACTCACCGAGAGCATTGTGCTGACTCTGGTGTCGGGAATAGCCGGCGTATGTTTCGCTACGATTGTTCTTCAGGTGGTTGACCATCTGACTTACGATCCGCTGCTCGGGTCGGCCCATTTCGAACTGATGTTCGGCGACGCCGTGGGCATAGTCATGTCATTTCTCGTGCTCGGCACGCTCGCCGGATTCGTGCCGGCAATAAAGGCGATGAAAATCAAACCGATAGAAGCTCTAAACGATAAATAATAAAACAATAAACCAGATATGAAAAAAATATTCCGCATTCTGCTATGGGTACTTATAGGCGCCGCTTTCATAGGCACCTTCGTGTTCCTCTATCTTAATTCAAAGCCCAAAGAGGTGAAATATGAACTCGTGAAGCCGACCATGGGTGCGGTTGAGCGCACGGCAGTGCTCACCGGAACCATCGAGCCCCGCGATGAAATAGAGATAAAGCCTCAGATCTCGGGCATAATCACCAAAATTAATGTCGAGGCCGGCGAAATGGTCAGCGTGGGCGATGTGATAGCCGAGATAAAGGTCATCCCCGACGCCCAGCAGCTGTCATCGGCCGAAAATCGGCTCAACGTGGCCCAGATCAATCTGCGGGACGTGGAGTCACGCCACCAGCGCAACACCAAACTCTACGAGCGCAAGGTGATAGCCCGCGAGGAATACGAGACCACTCTGGCGGAACTCAACAGAGCTAAGGAGGAAGTGGTATCGGCCCGCGACGCGGTTGACATTGTCCGCAAAGGGGTCTCGCAGTACAATGCTTCGGAAAGCAACACTCAGGTGCGCGCCACCACCGCCGGACTTGTACTCAATGTCCCTGTCAAGGTGGGAAGCTCCGTAATCCAGTCCAACACATTCAACGACGGAACTACCATAGCCACCGTTGCCGACATGAACAACCTCATTTTCAAAGGTCAGGTCGACGAAACCGAGGTTGGCTCGCTGGCCGTGGGTATGCCCATGACCATCACCGTTGGCGCGCTGCCCGATTTCTCGGCTTCAGCCACCATTGAGTACATCTCGCCCAAAGGGACGTTGACGAGCGGCGCCAACACCTTTGAAATCAAGGCAGCGCTGAATGTGAAGGAGGGAGTGAATCTGCGAGCCGGTTACAGCGCCAACGCCTCCGTGGCTCTGAACCATACCGACAACGTGCTACGCGTGGCCGAAAGCGTGGTTGAATTCGCCGGTGATTCCACATTCGTTTACTGTCTGGTGGATTCAGTGCCGCAGCAGTCGTTCAAGCGCACGCCCATTACAACCGGTGTGAGCGACGGAATCAACATCGAAGTCAAGTCAGGAATCACGGCCAAGAACATGCTTCGCGGTCAGGAAATCAAATCGGAATAAAACAGAATCATGAAACGTCAGATAATCACATCATTGCTTGTCACGGTCACAGCAACCGGCGCCATGGCCGAGGGATGGAGCCTTGACAGCTGCATAAATTACGCCATAGACCACAACATCACGGTCAAGAGCCGCAAGCTCGACGTGGAATCGGCCCGGCTGTCGGTCACCGAAGCCAAGGACGGATTCCTGCCTCAGGCGTCGGCCGAAGTGTCGCAGTCATTCAATTTCGGTCGCGGACTGACTTCGGAAAACACTTATTCTAACCGCAACACCCAGCAGACGGGATGGAACATAGGCATGTCGCTGCCGCTGTTTCAGGGCCTCTCGGCAGTTCGCCGTCTTGACTATTCAAAGGCCAATCTGCTCGCCATAGCCGAACAGTGCGAGGCCGCGAAGGAAAATGTGGAGCTGCAGGTCATAGCCCAGTATCTTCAGGTGCTCTATTGCGGCGAGATGCTTGACGTGGCCATGGAGCAGGAGCGCATGTCGAACGTGCAGCTCGAGCGGACCCGCATACTCGTGGAGGAAGGTAAAGTTCCGGAGCTGGAGCTGACGCAGGCCGAGGCTCAGGTGGCGCAGGACAATCTTTCGGTTGTCAATGCCCGCAACGACCGCGTGCTGGCTCTTCTGGACCTGTCACAGCTGCTACAGCTACCGTCGATGGACGGGTTTGACGTAAAGCCTGTCGACGAGGCCGTGACGCTCATGCCCAATGCCGCGGAGGTCTATGCCAACGCTTTGCAGACCAACCACTCGCTCCGGGCCGGACGGCTGTCAGTAGCCGCCGCCGACAAGAATATCAGCGTGGCCAAAACAGGCTACATTCCGCGCCTTTCGCTGAATGCCGGACTCGGCAGCAGCTACTATAAGGTGGGTGATATGCAGAACGCCTCGTTCGGGCGCCAGATGCGTGACAATCTCAACAAATACATTGGCTTCTCGCTGTCAATACCGGTGTTCGACGCTTTCACCACCCGCAACAACGTGAGGCGCGCTGAGGTGCAGCGCACCACGGCCATGCTCCAGCTCGAAGATGCCGAAAGCAATCTCTACAAAGCCATAAACCAGGCCTATCAGCAGGCTCAGGCATCGGGCAAGCGCCTGGAGGCCGCGCGCGTGGCCGAGAAATCGACAAAAGCAGCCTACGAGGCCATGCAGGTGAAATTCGATTTCGGCCGGGCCAACGCCACGGAGCTTGAACAGACAAGAAGTGACTATATAAGGTCACGGATGGCTGCGGTGCAGGCGCATTATGAGACACTGCTGCGGCAGCGCATCCTCGCTTTCTACAACCGGTCAGAATGACCAGCGGAGAGAAACCATGCCCTCGCGCGGCCGGAGCATGTAGGTGGTCACGTAGCTGTCATCGCCCGTGAAACGTGAGGTGGTGTAGCTGTCGCGGTCGGTGAGGTTACGCATTTTCAGCTCTATCTCCCATCGGCCGAGCAGAAGGCGGGTGCCGCAGTCCAGAAACAGGTCGCGCTTGCGTCCCGACGAGCCGAGGTCGGTGTCGGTATAAGCGGCTGTTCCGTAGATTTCGAATCTGTACAGCGGCATGAGGGTCACGCTCAGTTCACCGGAATAGTTGTCGATACGGTTGGTCTGTGCGGAGACCGACATTTTCTGCGACGTGGTCTGATAAGTGAATCCCAAATCCACGGTCATCCGGTCACTGAACAGGATGCTCTTGACCGACGGGTGCAGAATGACGGACGACGTGCGCACCTTCATCCACGAGTCATTTCTCATGGTCTCGGACCAGAGACAATTGTAGGCTGCATCGAGAAAAATAGTGGTCAGGATGGACCGGACATATTCCGATGCGTGTCCGCCGATGTTGAGCGCGTCGCGGCGTGATTTACGGGCTATGAGCGTGGTGGCTGTCAGATCCTCGCTGATGCCTGACGATGAGGTCATGTTGCTCCTGCTTCGGCGGAACGACGCATTGAATGCGGAGTTGAAGCCGATGGGCGTGTTGCGGTAGTTGAGCGAGCAGCTTCCGCCGGTAGAGGCCGTTATGCCCAACGCTCCCGAGCCGGGAACGGTTTCGGAGCGGTAGCTGGTGTAGATGGGGCCGGTGATGAAATCCATTATGTCGCTGAGCGAGTGGGTGTGTGACAGCCGCAGGGTGGATCTCAGCTTGAACAGCGTGATGTAGCTCACCGTAGCCCGGCAGTCAAGATAGGGGCGGTGATGGGAGAAACGCTCCCGGCCTGTGCCGTGGGTGTAGCCGAAGTCATACATGCTGACGGGCAGTTCCAGTTTGGCCGAGAGGCTGCTGCTATTCAGCTGCCAGTAAGGTGTGGCGCCGGTGACGAGACGGTAACCCGACGTCGATGCCCCGCGCTCGGGAATGCGGACGGTGACGAGGCCGGAACGGATGCGGTCATAGTCGGCCTTGAAGCTCACATCGATTCCCAGCATGGATTCCTTGGTTACGTAACGGGAGAAGGAGGTGGAATGGGTGGATCTGAACGTAAGTCCTTTGACGGACTGGTCCACGATGAGGGTGTCGGCCCCGGTGTCACGTGCGTTAATGCTGTTGACCGGCAGGTTGGCCACTGAGATGTCCGATTTGATTTCCCACACGCGGGGGCCTTTGCGCAGAATGAGGTTGAAGCGGTTGGCGGCGGCATGGCTGTCAGTGTTCTGTCGCTGCGTCACTTTGCGTCCCGCTTCCAGCCGGTGGAGATTGTCGTTGAATTCACCGTTGAGCAGCAGATTTTCCTGGATATAGAATCCGCTTGAGTTTGTCTCGAGTCTGAACGCCACGGAGCCTGTGCGGGAGCGCAGGACGGAGCCGTTGTTCTCGATAATTGTCAGCGGGCCGCCGGGAAGCCCCATGTAACGGGTGATGTTGCTGTTGGCGAACCGGCTCCGGTCGTCCATCCAGGCGGCATTGAACGTAAGGGTGGTTTCCCTGTTGAGTCTGGTCAGAGCGTTGGCCGATCCCATCACGGACCGGTTGAGCGAGTAGCGGCTTGAGCTGAGCGGGGGAGTGCCGAAGAGGTTTTTCTGAAAAAGCTTGCCGGCAAGGGCCGGGGTGACGCTTGCACCTCCCGAAACTCTTGCTGACAGTTCGTTGGCATAGCCGGTGCCGAAATTGTTGGCCTTGAGGGTGAACATCATCTGCATGTCAGGCGATACCATCATCCCGAATCCTTCGCCGAGCCAGCGGATGTCATCGCCGTCCGTACCTATGCCTCCGGTCAGATGGCCCACGGGCCTGAGCATGCTTTTCTTCTTCAGTTTCAGGTTCAGCGCGGCTCTCTCGCTGAATTCCAACCCCTCAAGCACCTTCTTGGGCTGGTGGTTTTCATAGATGTTGACGGCAGCAATGTCCGTCGGTGAAAAATTTTTTGTGGCGAGCTGATAACGTCCGGAAAGCATGTCGAGGCCCTCGATGTAGAACTTGTTGATGGACTCGCCGTTGTATTTTATCTGTCCGTTGCCCTCGATGGTGATGCCGGGCAACCTGCCTATGACGGCCTCGATGTTTCTGTCGCTCCGGGAGCAGAATGCAGCCACATCGAAAGTCAGCGTGTCGCCCTGGGCGCGTATAGCCGGAGCTTTCACGGTGATTCCTTTCAGCCCGGTGGGCGCCTCGGCGAGTTTCACAGTCAGGTTCCGTCCGGGTTCGCTGATGGTCAGAGTGTCGGTCCGGTAGCCCAGAGCCGAGACCAGCACGGTGAATGTTCCGGATGATTTTTGACGCGGATGGCGAAACGGCCTCCGGTATCGGCGGAGCCGTAGGCCGCCATGGCTTTTGTCTGCTTTCCGTCATAGATTTTTATCATCGCGCCCGGCACGGCTTCGCCGGCGCTGTCGACCACCTTGCCGCGCAACGACAACTGTGCGCTTACTGAAAGCACACCCGCTGTCAACGCTATGGCCAGAGCTGTCAGGCGCATCACTCAAGTTCCTCGGGATTGTAGTGACGGCGACGGTTCTTGACTTTCACCGGAGTCCCGTCCTCATTCTTTGCACCCTCTATCACACCTGAGTTTATGAGCATGCTCATTGGGCGCATGCATGCGTCTTTATAATATTTCCAGAAACGATCACGCGTGGTTTTAAAGTAATGCTTGCGGGCATATTCTTCAAGTGGCTTTCCTATCGGAAATTTTTCATCTGTAATCTGTGTGGCCGTCCAGAAGTGTGTGCCGGTGCCGTCAACAGCCTTGAGAATCATGCCTGGCAGTCCGGCGAATTTCCTTGGCCCCTGCGAAATGGGAATCTCTTCGGTGAACCATACGTTCCAGTCACGTCCGCGGAAACGGCATGAAGCCTTTTTGCAAGGATAGCCGATAATGGTATCACTCACCACATCCTCAATCTGCCAGTTGAAATCGGGAATGGTTTCGGTGTATAAATACTAGTCACCGGAAATCATTTGCTTATGAGTAAGCTCGTTTTTCGCCAGATCTTTCAGAATAAAGGCGGAATGGCCTTTATGTTTGGCACGAATATGAAAAACCTTATTAATGTCTTCATACGTTTTCATTTCCTGAACTTCCTCAGGCAAATGCGAAATCTCCTTGTCGGCTAAAACGGAACCCCAAGATTCCTGAATGACAAAATCCTTCCCGATAAGGATAGCCTCGGGTGTAAGATTTTCCTTATTGATTACGGTATCTATTACTTTATGGTCGAATACCACAGTCACAAGAGCAGTATCAACAGTTTCTTTGCTCTTGACCTCAGCATTGGCCGTAATAAATGAGATTGCCGCTAACAGACATAAAAATGCTTTCATAATGACCAGTTTTGTTCATTGCAAAATTAAGGCACAACAAGATTATTGTAGAATTCTTTGCAGCAAAACTTGTATCAATGCGGCAATTTGGTAAAGATGTAAGTGTCATAAAATCAGACAGATATGAAGCGACGATATGAATATCTCATATCTGTTTACGTAACACGCCGAAACTTAGTGGGTTAACGCGCGGATGTTGATATTGTGCAGTAAATCAGAGAGATGCGCATATAATCATGGCACTCCAATGCGAATTTCAGGTCATTTATTGAATGACAGAGTCCGGAAGCGGAGTCCCGAAACGATACTTAGGCATGTTGAATTTCTTGCTTATTTTCTGGCGCAGTCTACTCTTCCGATTTGACAAAACGTCTTTAGAGAGGTCAAGAATTTCAGCCGAGGCGCCATTGGGCATACCTATAGTGGAGAGCATGAACAATTTTCGCTCAAGGGGATTGACATTTTCAAATGTCCTGTCAAAAATGATCATGGAATCAGAGTAGACCTCGTTAATAAAATCGGTCAGGCGAATTAACCAGTTGCGGTCAAAACGTGAATCTAACAGCTTCCTTCTATCAGGTTTTGTCAGACATGAATAAATGAAATCCTCGCAATCCTTGATGAGAAAAGAATTGTTGATGACAATGCTTTTGTTTTCGGGTCAGGATTTTTCCGCTTCCCGAGGTTCTGATACTTCTTTCGATTCAGGTTCGGGCGAACGATATTCTCGAGAGAATCCGCGCTTCCTGAAAAATGAGAATAGAAGGGCAATGATTATTAAAGACAGAATTTCAATGATTGACAAAAGAAGGGTGTTTCCGCCTTGATTGTTATTAGGTTGGGGACTGGACTTGTTTAATTTTTGGATGTGATTGAATGTTTTGCTTGATAGAGAGTCCTTCAGGTTTACGTTCAGGTTCTTGTAATAAGACATTGAATCGGTGTTGCCGAGAATCTGGAACTTGGTTCTAAGAGCCTCATTAATATAAATATGGTCGTCGTTTTCCGAGATGTAACGTTTCTCCATATTATTAGCTATGTCACCACTGTCGATTTTTTGTTCACTATAATAACACTCCGAAAGAAATGAATATAGTTGTGATGTAGGCGAGAACGTGCTGTCATTTAAATTTTCAATAATTAGGCGCTTATATATAGGCCAATTAAAGGATTGATTAATGCCAGACGAGCTGATGAGCGTAAGTCTTGATTGTCTCCACTTGTTTTCTGGATGCTGTCAAGAATATTTAAGCTTTTTATATACTTGCCCATATTAGATAGCAGTGTCGTTCTGTCTATATTGGCAAAGGTTAGGTGGCGGTCTTTGCCTGCAAGCTGGAAATAACGCTCGGCTTCCATGATTTTATCAAGCGCCAGGCGATTATTATAAAGGTATTTGTAGAGGTCGCTCTGAAGAATTAGAATGAGGCCGAGTCTGTAGTTGTCGGCGGTTGAGCGGCCGAAGTTCTCCGCTTCGAGGGCAAGGTCGAGGGTCCGGAAAGAGTCGCCGGCATTGTCGCATACGAGGGCGAGAAGAAAGGCCGACAGCATGCGGTCAGAATCCGAGCCGTGGCCCTCGGTGACATAATATCCGTAGGCCACGGAAGCAAGCGAGTCATCGGCCACATCGATGAAGTTTTTATAATATGCTTCGGAAAGCAGCAGGGCGCGGCGGGCTTTGCCGTCGCGGTCGATACGGGTTGTGTCAATGGCATTAAGGATGGTCAGGGCTGAGTCAGGCAAGGAGTCCATCAGGCTCGCGGCGCGGTCAAAAGCGGCGTTGTTATGGCCGGAGCAGGCCAACAGAAGGAATCCGACTGACAGGAGCAGAGATATGTGCTTGATGTGTTTCATCTGATTGATTGTTTGATGTGACGACGGGCCGAGCCTGAAACTGAATGGATGGATGTGTAGTTGTTGTCCGAAGGGGGAGGGGGAAGATTTGACAAAATGGATTATGCAAAAATAAAATAAATCCCGCATAAAAGCAAAAGGGCGGCACAGATGTTTGGTTTATGAGAAAAAATTGCTTATATTTGCCCAGAAACTATTGAAATCAGTTAAACTGATTTCAGACAAATAAGTTTCTCTTTTTTTCGGTCAGAGGTTTGGTATTATAAATTGTCAGTAATGATTAAGAAAGCTCTTGAACAGGTTATCAGCGAAGACATGTCGGACATTTGGTCGATACTGCCGGGCGACGAGAAGCGCATGATAACGGACAACTTCCAGATTCATCACTTCAAGAAAAACCAGATAATATATGCCGAGCGCGAGCGCCCGGAAAATCTATTTGTTCTACTCAAGGGCAAGGCCAAGCTCTACAAGGACGGCGCCGGGGGCCGGCAGCAGATTCTGAGGCTGATAAGCCCGGTGCAGTATTTCGGCTACCGCGCCTATTTCGCCGACGAGGCCTACGTGCACACGGCCGCCGCCATGGACGCCTCGGAGATAGGTATGGTTCCGCTTGAGATTGTCAGGACGCTGATTGAATCCAACAGGGAGGTGATGTGGTTCTTCCTGCATGAACTGGCCCACAATCTGGGCAGTGCCGACACGCGCACGGTGAATCTGACGCAGAAGCATATACGCGGCCGCCTGGCCGAGGCTCTGATTGTGTTGCGGCAGCAGTACGGTCTGGAAGCCGACGGGGTGACGCTGCGCATGTACATGTCACGCGAGGATCTGGCCAATTTCTCCAATATGACCACTTCGAACGCCATACGCACACTGACCGCCTTTGTCAACGAGCATCTGATAGTGGTTGACGGCCGTCAGGTGAAGATTATCAACGAGCCCCAGCTGCTGAAGATAAGCAAATACAGCTGATGCCTGATAAATTATAGTTCCGAATATTGTTCCGATATGACAGAGAAAGAAATCATAGCGCGGATTGAGGCGCTTCCGGGTATTGAACGGCCCAACGACATGCAGTTTGAGGTGCTCCGCTCAAAGGTGCGCGACATCATTCTGATAGCGCCCACCGGCTCGGGCAAGACTCTGGCTTTCGGCGCACGGATTCTCAGCCGCACGGGCGCTCCGGCCGGATATACACAGGCCGTGGTCATAGCTCCCTCGCGGGAGCTGGTGATGCAGATAGCCTCCGTGATGAGGCAGCTTGCACGCGGCTACAAGACGGTGGAGCTTTACGGGGGGCATTCGGTGGCCGACGAGACTGCATCGCTGGAGCCGGTGCCTGACATAATAGTGGCCACTCCGGGCCGTCTGCTGGACCATCTGCAGCGCGGCACGCTGAAACCGGGCGGGAGCCTGGAAATGCTTGTGCTTGACGAGTATGACAAATCGCTGCAGCTCGGGTTCGAGGGCGAAATGAAGCGGATTGTCAGGCGGTTGCCCAAGCCGGGGAACATAGTGCTGACTTCGGCCACGCGGCTTGCGGAGCTGCCGCAGTATCTCGGAATAGAGAATCCCGAAATAATTGAGGCCGGGCCGACGGCGGAGAAAGAGGGGAAACTGGAAACAATAAGAGTGGAGAGTTTCAGCCGCGACAAGCTCGACACGCTGTCGGAACTTCTGAAGACTTTTGCGCCGGACAGCAAGACCATTGTGTTCGTGAACCACCGTGAGAGCGCCGAACGGGTGTGGCGCAGACTCCGTGACGACGGCATTTCGGCCGGACTCTATCATGGCGCTCTGGACCAGCAGCAGAGAGTAATGGCGGTGGATATGCTGGCCAACGGAACCACGCCGGTGCTCGTGGCTACGGACCTCGCGGCACGGGGGCTTGACATAGAGGCCGTGGAATCGGTGATCCATTACCATATCCCGGTTGACGGGCAGACGTGGACGCACCGCAACGGACGCACGGCGCGTCAGGACGCTTCGGGCAGCGTCTACGTGATAACCTCGGAAGCCGATACGCTTCCGGACTACATGGAATTCAACCGCGATTATCAGCCCAGAGGTGGGGGCGAGGCCTCGCCCTCGGATGTGGCCACGCTCTATTTCGCGGCGGGGAAGAAGGAAAAAATATCGCGCGGCGACATAGCCGGATTCATCCTCTCGAACACGGATCTTGACAGGGAACGGCTCGGAAAGATTACGGTGCACGACCATTTCTCGCTCGCCGCAGTGCCGAGAAGCATGTCGCGCTCGCTCGTGGAAACCCTCAACCGTTTAAAAATCAAGGGAAAAAAGGTCAGAATCACACAAGTGAAAATCTGACCGTGAAATGACACATTTTCAGCCATAGTGTGCCAATGGTTAAGGATATGTTAAAAATGTCCTGTATCACTGAAAAATCCGTATATTTGCATCTAATCAGTCAGTCCTGCAAGTGGCCGGAGCGCATGACTCCGGACGGCGGCGGGACATGAGAGAAAGTAATATCCGTTACAGAAATAATTTTGAATTATGGCAAAAGTAATAGGCGCGGTCGACATTAACCGCGAGCGTTGTAAAGGATGCAATCTATGTGTTGTGGCATGTCCCACCGACGTCCTCGGACTTCAGCCCAAGGAGGTCAACGACAGGGGATACCACTTCGCATATACGGTCAATCCTGACAATTGTATCGGTTGCGCTTCATGCGCTCTGGTCTGTCCTGACGCATGCATAGAAGTGTATCGCGTCGTAGAGAAATAAGTTAATCCCAACACAAGCCCGCAGGCCATCGAGGCCGGCGAGGCGACATTTTATGAATAGAATCTTATGAAAGAAGAAGTAACCTTGATGAAAGGTAATGAGGCGATAGCCCATGCAGCCATCCGCTACGGAGTAGACGGCTATTTCGGTTATCCCATCACTCCCCAGAGCGAGGTTCTGGAGACACTCGAGGCCCTGATGCCATGGGAAACCACCGGAATGACGGTTCTTCAGGCCGAGAGTGAGGTAGCCTCAATCAATATGGTCTATGGCGGCGCCGCAACGGGCAAAGCCGTCATGACATCATCGTCGAGCCCCGGTATCAGCCTGATGCAGGAAGGCATGTCGTACATAGCCGCAAGCGAACTTCCGGCGCTGGTGATCAACGTGATGCGCGGCGGCCCGGGTCTCGGAACCATACATCCGTCGCAGAGCGATTATTTTCAGGCCACCAAAGGCGGCGGCCACGGCGATTACCACTACATTGTGCTCGCGCCCGCAACGGTGCAGGAGATGGCCGATTTCGTGGGTCTCGGATTCGACCTCGCGTTCAAATACCGGACTCCGGCGCTTCTGCTCGCCGACGGCATTGTGGGGCAGATGATGGAAAAGGTGGTGCTTCCGCCGCAGCGTCCGCGCCGCACGCCCGAGCAGATAAAGGAACAGTGCCCGTGGGCCGCCACAGGAGGCTCGGCCGGCCGCAAGCCCAATATTATCACCTCGCTGGAGCTTGACAGCGCCCAGATGGAAAAGAACAACGAACGCTTCCAGCGCACATACCGCCTCATTGAACAGAACGAGGTGAGATACCAGGAATATTTCACCGACGACGCCGAATATCTTTTAGTGGCTTTCGGTTCAATAGCCCGAATATGTCTCAAAGCCATAGAGGACGCCCGCGCCCGCGGCATAAAGATAGGTCTGCTGCGTCCGATAACCCTGTGGCCCTATCCCTACGAGGCCATAGCCCGCATGGCCGACCGCGTGAAAGGAATCCTTGTGGTGGAACTCAATGCCGGCCAGATGATAGAGGATGTACGTCTCGCCGTAGAGGGCCGTGTGCCGGTGCGCCATTACGGCCGCATGGGCGGAATTGTTCCCAATCCCGCGGAAATACTCGATTCGTTCGAGTCACAGTTCAATCTTTAGACATTACTCATCATGAATATCGAAGATATCAAAAGGAGCGAGAACAAGGTCTATTCCAAGCCTGAGCTTCTTAACGACACCCCTATGCATTACTGTCCCGGATGTTCCCACGGGGTTGTCCACAAACTTGTGGCCGAGGTCATCAAGGAGATGGGACAGGACAACAATACGATAGCCGTGGCCCCGGTGGGCTGCGCCGTATTCGCCTACAAGTACATTGACGTGGACTGGATCGAGGCCGCCCACGGCCGTGCACCCGCAGTGGCCACAGCCGCAAAGCGCCTCAACCCGGAGCGCCTCGTGTTCACCTATCAGGGCGACGGCGACCTCGCCGCCATAGGAACCGCCGAGACAATCCATGCGGCCAACCGCGGCGAGAACATCACCATTATCTTTATCAACAATGCCATCTACGGCATGACGGGCGGACAGATGGCCCCCACAACCCTGGAGGGCCAGAAGACGGCCACCACGCCTTACGGCCGCCGCATAGACCTCAACGGGTATCCTCTGAAAATATCGGACCTGCTGGCCATGCTTCCCGGAACATGCTACGTGACACGCCAGACGGTGCATACTCCGGCGTCGGTGCGCAAAGCCAAGGCGGCCATACGCAAGGCTTTCGAGAACTCGATGGCCGGCCGTGGCACTTCGGTGGTGGAAGTGGTCAGCACGTGCAACAGCGGCTGGAAAATGTCGCCTGAGAAATCAAATGAATGGATGGTTGAAAACATGGTTCCCTTCTATCCGTTGGGTGACCTTAAGAACAATTCAGAGAAATGAAAAAGGAAATAGTAGCAGCAGGATTCGGCGGTCAGGGAGTTCTTTCGATGGGAAAGATTCTGGCCTACGCCGGACTTATGGATGACCTCGAGGTGACATGGATGCCGTCGTACGGTCCGGAACAGCGCGGCGGCACGGCCAATGTAACGGTGGTGCTGTCGGACCAGCCTATCAGTTCGCCCGTTCTTGACACCTACGACACTGCCGTCATTCTCAACCAGCAGAGTCTTGACAAGTTCGAATCGAAAATTAAACCTGGCGGGGTGCTCATCTATGACCCTTACGGAATTCACCGCAAGCCAACGCGGACAGATATAACCATCTATCCCGTAGAAGCCATGGAAGCGTCAATCGAGCTGAAAAACGCCAAGACCTACAACATGATCATCCTCGGCGCCCTGCTCAAGGTGAATCCTGTGGTTGACATTGAATCGGTCATGAGAGGCTTGAAGAAGGCACTCCCGGAGCGTCACCACCATCTGCTCCCGGCCAACCGCGAAGCAATCATGCGCGGAATGGAGCTTGTGAAAGAATGATGCGGCAAGCCGCGTAAATTCATACTTTTTCACTAAAAAATCATCAAAAATCAGTTTTGTTTCAAAAATATACCTTACATTTGCATTGTAAATTTGTTAAAACGTAAATATTTCATTCATTAAAAAATTATCAATTATGGCTTACGTAATCACTGACAAATGCGTTGCTTGCGGAACATGTCTTCCCGTTTGCCCCGTAGAGGCTATCTCTGAAGGCGATATCTATCACATCGACCCCGACACCTGCATCGAGTGCGGTTCATGTGCAGAAGTTTGCCCCAGCGAAGCTATCATTCCGGGCTAAGCTACGGATTAAGCGTATAGGAACAATTAAAAAAGGCATTCGGCGGAAAGTGGCAGTCACCATTTTCCGCCGAATCCGTTTACGGACACACCGGTTCCGTTTCATCCGGTTCAGTTTCTCAGTCCACAACAAAATATTGCCCCTGCGGAATAACCGCAAGGGCAATAACTTTATCGGGAAGAGGAAGTGAAGCGCTTATTCAGCTTTCTTCGCAGCCTTCTTTGTGGCGCATTTCTTAGCTGCGGCCTTTTTGGGTTTAGCTTCGGCCTTGGCTTCCTCGGCTTTCTTTTCGCGGAGAAGATGCTCTTCATTGTAGTGTTCGATGTTCTTGCGCATCGAGCTGACTTCCTTGTTGAGCGTTTCGATTTCGCGTTCCTGATTGCGGATGGTGGTGAGCAGGGCGTTGAGCTCTTCGTTCTCAATGGAAAGGGGATACTGTTCCTCGACTCTCACAATGAAATCGGCAAGCACGTTCATGTAGTTTGTGAAAGCCTGGAAGGGAGTTTCGTAGGGTGAGAAGTTGGAGTGAGCGGCGCCATCGGCGAAGTGCTTTGTCGACATGTAGAACAGATGGTCGGCTCCCTGCAGATAGTACCAGTCCTGTTTCAGGCGGCGGTCATCGCAAAGGCGAACGCGCTCGGAAACGGAATAGAGTTTGTTGAAGGCTTCGTTCTGGAGCGTGTTACCGAGCCATGCGGAAGTGTCGCGGGCTTCGTCGGCCCATGAAATGGGATGAAGGATGGAGAGTTCGCCCACGGGTTTCAGTTTTGTGACGGCCTCGGTGGGGGTGTAGAATTCAATGCCGCGTTCCTTGGCGAAATACGGGATTGCCTCCAGGAACTGGAAGATGCCGGTCTCGTGGGTCTGGAATCCGCCGAATGTCTCCAGATTCATGAACAGGTTGATGATCTGTTCCTCGGCAGGCGTGGATGCGATCCAGTCGATATATTTGTCGGCGGTGAGGGGATATTCGTCCCATTCGGTGTTGCCGAAGTTTCTGGAGATGTCATCTGACAGCTTGGCGTTGCGGAGCAGAATCTTGAGCTTGGGAGCGCTTGCGGCACTGTAGACGTAGTTGGGCGATTTCCATCCGAGGATGTGCTTGGCACCTTCGGTGATAACGCCTTTGTAGCCCATGTCGAGGATTACGGGGGCGAGGTCGTCGAAGTAGATAAGCTCGGTGTTGCGGAGCACCTTCGGTTTCACGCCGAACACGGAGTAGATCATTTCGTCGTGGACCTTGACCTGGCTGATGAATTCCTCAACGTCGGAGAGCGACGATAGGGAGTGGGCGTAGGTCTCGGCGAGAATCTCCACACGGCCTGTGGCGATGAGTTTCTTCATCAGGTCAATGAATTCCGGAACATACTGCTGGAGCTGTTCGAGAGCCACACCTGAAATGGAGAATGCGCAACGGAAGTGGGGATATGTTTCGAGAAGATGCAGAAGAGTCTCGCAGGCCGGCATGTAGCTGTGCTGGGCAATGCGTGTGAGGATATCGTCGTTGGCGAAGTCATCGTAGTAGTAGTGGTCGTTGCCTATGTCAAAGAAGCGGTAACGTTTCAGACGGAACGGCTGATGTATTTGGAAATAAAAACAGATTGCTTTCATGACTGTTTGCTTTTGATTTGAGGTGTTGTGATTTTGATTTCTTGATTTGAGGCGAGAATCAGCGGTTGTTTATAACGCGTTTGTAAATGTCGATTACTTTAGCACCGGCTTTGTCCCAGGTGATGCGGTTCACTTCATCCAGACCGTCTTCGCGCAGCTGCTTGTAGATAGCCGGGTAGCTGATGATTGAGTGGATTGCATCGGCCATGGCGTCAATGTCCCAGTAATCGGTTTTTATCACATTATTGAGAATCTCGGCACATCCGCTCTGTTTGGAGATAATCGAGGGCACGCCCATCTGCATGGCTTCCAGCGGCGAGATACCGAAGGGCTCCGATACGGAGGGCATGATGTAGACGTCGCTCGCCTTGAGCATTTCATAGACCTGCTTACCTTTCTGGAAACCGGGGAAGTGGAAGCGGTCAGCGATTCCGCGCTGGGCAGCCAGACGGATCATCTTGTCCATCATGTCGCCCGAACCGGCCATTACAAAGCGTACGTTGTGGTCGTTTTTGAGAACTTTTGCGGCAGCTTCCACAAAATATTCGGGACCTTTCTGCATTGTTATTCGGCCAAGGAAGGTAACGATTTTCTCTTTCGGTTTTGTCACCTCCACGTTGAGCAGTTCCTCGCTGAGCGGGGTTACGGCGTTGTGAACGGTGGTTACCTTTGCCGGGTCTATGCCGTATTTCTCAATTACGGTCTGACGGGTGAGGTTGCTGACGGTGATGATGTGGTCAGCATGTGTCATACCGTCTTTCTCGATGCCGAATACCGTGGGGTTGACTTTTCCACGTGAACGGTCGAAGTCCGTTGCATGGACATGTATGACGAGAGGCTTTCCGGTAACGTTCTTGGCATGAATGCCGGCCGGATAAGTCAGCCAGTCGTGAGAGTGTATGATATCAAAATCAAGGGTCCGGGCGATGACACCAGCGCAGATGGAGTAGTTGTTGATCTCTTCCAGAAGGTTGTCGGGGTAACGGCCGGAGAATTCTATGCAACCGAGGTCATTGGTGTGCATGTAGTTGAAATCGGCATAGATGTGGTTCCGGAGATCGAAGTAGAGATCCGGACTCATGACATTGCCTATTCTTTCCTGAACGTAATCACGGTTTACATCGCGCCACACGATAGGCACCTGCGACGCACCTATAATATTGGCGAAACTGCGTTCTTCATCGCCCCAGGGGCGGGGAATCACGAAACTGATGTCCATATCGCCGCATTCCCACATTCCCTTTGTGAGTCCGTAGCTTGCGGTGCCGAGTCCGCCAAGGATATGAGGTGGAAATTCCCACCCGAACATTAAAGCTTTCATAGTCTGTATGATTGATTTTACGGTGGGTTATACGGTAAATTTCTTGAGGGTTGTGATTGTGCGGAGCACACCGGCCACATTCGTGGCATGGCTTATGGCGCCACGTCCGGCAAATGGCGGGTTGCCGTCGTAGAGCTGCGAGAGGGAGCCTATGCAGCCGTTGGTCATTTCATCCTCATAGCCAATGAGCATACGGTCAATGTAACCTACACCGCTGTGGCCGAACACGCGCAGATAGGCGTCGGCGTAGAATCCGAAGAGCCAGGGGCGTGCGGGACCGTTGTGGAGGGCCATTTCGCGTTCCTCGGGTGAGCCGAGATAGAACGGACGGTAGCCGAAGCTCTTGGGCGAGAGCGTGCGGAGGCCTTTGGGGGTCAGCAGTTCGCGGGTGACGACATCAAGCACACCCTTGCGCTGGCGGCGGTCAAGCGGAGAGTAGTCAAGACCTATGGCAACGGCCATGTTGGGGCGCACCGACGGGTCGGCGTAGTTGTCGTTGACGTAGTCATAGAGATAGCCGTAGTCATTGAGGAATGTGTCGACGAAGGCAGGTTTCAGAGTCTCGATGGTCTGTGCAATGCGTGATGCGAGCTCGCTGTAATCGTCGTTGGCCTCGATGAGGTTGTTGACGAACATGAGCGTGTTGTACCAGAGAGCGTTGAATTCCACGAGATAGCCTGTGCGGGGCACGACGGGACGTCCGCCCCAGGCAGCGTTCATCCATGAAACGGGTGATTCGGTGCCCACCGTGCGGACAAGACCTGACGGCTCGACCTGAAGGTTCGGGTGGCGGTTGTCAAGAATGTAGCTGACAATGTCAGTCAGCAGTCCGAGGTAGCGTTCCTTGGCGGCTTCATTTCCGTAGGCCTTGGCATACTGCTGGAGTGACCATGCGCACCACAGGGGGATGTCCGGAAGATCGATGCCCTTGATTCGGTTGTCGGGTTTTCCTGTCATCATGTAGTGCTGCAGAGCCTTTGCTCCGGTTTCCATTATAGCCTCGAAATCGGCGCGGTGGTCAATTGCGATTGTCGTGCCGGGGAGTGCCATGAAAGTGTTGCGGGCGAGAATTTTGCCCCAGGGATAACCTGAAAGGAGGAACATTCCGTCCTTGTCACGCAGATAGAACTGCTTTGCGGCGTTCTTCAGGCAGTTGAAGAAGCTCGTGCGGCATGTGCGGGTAGCAATTTCGTTCTCATACATCTTGCCGAGCGAGCGGGGAGAAACTTCCGAGAGGCCGGCCGAGAATATGATGGATTCGCCTTTTTTAATAGGTACTTCAAAATATCCGGGCACCCAGAGGTCTTCGGTATAGGGAACGCCTCGTTCGAGGTCCTTGACGTATTCGAATCCTTTGTACCAGTTGGGTTCGTAGACCCATGTGGGTTTGTGGTTGAACTGCATGTAGAGTTCGGGATAACCGGGATAGAGGCAGCAGCTGATTCCGTTGGAGGCTTCCTTGCATTCAGTGTTGATGGCGTCGTTGGCCATTACAAGCTGGTTGACTTCGCGGAATGCGAGCATAGGGCGGAATCTGAGGGTTGTGGGTGAGTGGGCCTCAAGGAGGGTGTAGCGGATTAGAATTCTGTTTTCATTGGATATGAAAATTTTCTCCTTTGTGAGGATGACACCGCCTACACGGTATGTGGTTCTCGGAACGTTTTCATAATCGTATTCACGGATGTACTTGTGTCCGTTAGGGCTGTAGACACCGCCACTGTAACGGTGCAGGCCAAGATTGAAAGACGCGCCGTGCTGTATCACCGAAGCATCAAGCGATGACAGCATCACATGCCAGCTGTTGTCGAATTCAGGAATAGGCACCACCAGCAGACCGTGCTGCTTGCGGGTATTGCATTCCACGACCGACGTGCAGTGATAAGCACCTGTCTGATTAGTTCGGAGAGTCTCCTTCATGAGTGACTGCTCCAGATTAATCATGAGGTTTTTATCAAATTTTAAGTAGCTCATGTAATTTTGGTTTAAGGTTTCAGAGGGTTATAATTAAATTTCATTAATGCGAAAATAGATATAAATCGGCATGTATGCAAGAAAAACACGTAAATTTTTTATTCCCAGCGCCTAATTATTGCATATATATTGAAATTCGCGGGCCGGGACCATGAAATCGCTATGTTTTAGGCGGGTTTCAGCTGATTTGCGGAGATGTCACGTGTTATGGTGTGCAGCTGCCAGAGAATCATGGAGAGGGTGACGAGTGTGGCCAGAGTGTCGCTGACGGGGAATGAGAGCCACACTCCGTCAAGACCGAATTTGTCGGGGAGCAGAAGCAGGAGGGGAATAAGGAAAATGACCTGACGGGTCAGACTCAGGAATATGGATTTCCATACCTTGCCGATTGACTGGAAGAACGTGGTGGATACAATCTGGAATCCTACCACCCAGAACATGATCATAGACAGGCTCAGGGCATTGTCGGTCACGGCGATGAGATTGGCATCGACAGTGAATGCTCTGGCTATGACTGACGGACACGACAGGCCCACTATGGCTCCCAGTGACGTTATGCCGGTGCTCCAGAGGACGGCCAGCATATAAGTCCGCCTGAGGCGGCCGAGCAGTCCGGCTCCGTAATTGTAGCCTATGATTGGCTGCATGCCCTGACAGATGCCGACGACCACCATTGTGAGCAACGATGTAACGGTCACGAAAATGCCGGCTGCGGCCACGGCGCTGTCTCCGCCGTGTTCATAGAGTCTGGTGTTGATTATCACGTTTATGAAGCAGCTCGCGAGATTGACAAGCGACGGCGCGGCACCGATGCCTATTATGCCCAGAATTATGTGCCACCGAAGCCGGTAGCATCCGGGTGTGAACCGCAGAGTGGTGTTCTTCTGATAGAAATGCCAGACTACCCTCGCAGCGAAAATAGTCATGGCGATGTCGGTGGCAATGGCGGCTCCCTTTATTCCCCACTGGAATCCGAAAATAAAGAGGGGGGCGAGCACAAGGTTGCATCCCGCGCCAAGAAACATGGATGTCATGGCCCTTACGGGATAACCCGATGCACGCATGATGTTGTTGAGCGTGAAGCCTATGTTCATTACGAGCATTCCCGGCATGATGAACGACATGAAGTCATGGGCGTAGGGGAGAGACGTGGGGCTTGCTCCGAAGAGAATCAGGATGTCATCGAGGAAAATGGCGAAAAGGGTCAGATATATCGTTGCGTTTATCAGGATGAGCACGAACGAGTTGCCGAGCACCATCTCGGCTCCGCGGCGGTTCTGGGCTCCGAGCATTATAGAGACACGAGCGCTTGCGCCGGCTCCTATGAGGACTCCGAGCGCCGCCGATATGTTCATTACCGGGAAAGTGATGGCGAGTCCGGCAATGGCCTCGGGACCCACGCCCTGTCCTATGAATATGCGGTCGATGACATTGTAGAGTGACATGACAAGCATCCCGACGACGGCAGGAACGCTGTAGTCCCACAGCAGACGGCCGATTTTACCGGTAGCAAGCGATTGCAGATTGCCCTGGATAGACTTCATGTGATGATTGCTGTTATGTGATGCAAAGTTACTACAAAAAAGTGAAATGCGGAAAGATATAGTGATAGAATTGAGTTACAAGGGTTTTGGTTGA
>CANQWS010000035.1 GCA_947627615.1 uncultured Muribaculaceae bacterium
CCTGTCTGCTTAATTACAACAATCGACCGAATGAGCTTTCCAGCTTGCGTAAGTCTGTACTTTTCGCCCGCGATTGCATCATCCCATTCAAAACAGCCGTGAAGCGGCTTTCCCTCCTCTCTGTTATCGTCCAGCACATTCTCCGCAGTAACCGCGCCGCGCCTGTTATAGGTTTCCTCTAGCGCCTCTCCTGCCGTCTGTGCATCTACCGGAAAAATGTCCGGCACTACGAATGTGTAAGTCTGCCCGAAATTCATGTTTATCTCTCCTTTCTTTCCGAGCCTGCCGTACCATGCCGTAACCATCCCAAACCGACCCGGCCTTACCCCACCGTAACGTCCTCACCAAGCCTGCCGTACCATTCCACGCCCCGCCATAACAAGCCTCGCCTTGAAACACCGTGCCTCGCCTGCCATGTCCTACCGCAACGCTCCCGGCCTTAACGTGCCTCGCCAAGCACGAACAGACCAAACCTCACCTCGCCTGCCATACCATAATCGCCATGCGGCTCCACACCAATCCCGGCACAACCACTACCGTCCTCGCCTCGCCTGCCTCACTACGCAACGCCTCGACAGTCCAATTCATGCCTTGCGGTGACTTCCCTGCCATGCCTGCCTCGCAATGCCGTGACCCGCCTTTCCACAACTCGACCTACCTATTCCTAGTCATTCCATGCCTCTACTCGCCAGGCCTGCCATGCCTGCCGCGCCGCGCCGCAACAATCCCAAACTCGCCACAACGCGCCAGTACAAACCATGACTAGCCGTGCCTGCCTTACCGGTACAAGCCACGCGTCGCCTTGCCTTTACCGGCCAATCAATAACTCACCATGCCAATCCAGCCTTGACATACCATTCCAGGCATCGCCCCACACCGGCCTAACTGACCCATCCGAAACAAGCCCAGACTAGCCTGCCGTGTTATAGCCTGAATCCGCGCGCCTTGAATCTTTTTCATCAAGGCGCGCATTTCCAAACCTGCCTTGCCGTGACCATCCGCGCCTAGACGAGACACGCCGCAACTCGACATAACAAAACTGGCCTTGCCTGCCTAGTTAGTATCAGTCCAAATGCGAAATACCCACAACGTGGAACTGACCCATTGTGCCGTTACGCTCCGGCCTCCATTCGCCCACACCGCAAGCAAATCCTCCTAGGTTAAACAGATTCGCAAGCTGTACAGCATTGATAACACCGGCGTTATACTTGACGTGAATATCAGCTTTCCAATCCTTCACCTCTGCCCTGAATCGGATGAAAGCAGGCTTGTTAATGCCTTGCAGCCTGACCATATCCTCACGCGGTGTAGGAACGCCCTTGATCTCTACAAGTTCATCTGGAATACTGAATGCAGCCCGCATTTCAGTCGCCTTGATACCAATGCCGGAACGGTATGCGCCCATAATAGCGCACTGCTTGAAAGCCGTGGCAGGGAACCCGATTCGGTTGCCATTCGCAACACATTCAGCAACCGCCGCAGCAGTTTGTTCCTTCGGCAATTCGTCCATGAAGTAAATCGTATCGACATACTCAGCCTCGGGGTCACGTGCTTCCTTGCCCTTCGACTTCGCAACCTTTGTCTGGATGTCCAGCATTTCCTTCTTTGCTTTCTCGCTCCACTTGTGCATAATCAACGGCGAATCTCCAACAATGCTTACAACCGCGTCTCGAATGTCGATCTCCGGAATCTCTATGATCTGCACGTCCTGATTCTTCTTGGTAGCCATTTCTTTCTTCCTCCTAAAATTTTTTATTATCTTATCCGCGCTTGGCGGCTTCGACCGTACTTCACGCCATGAGGGCCGCTAATTGCGGCCCGTGTACGCCTGAATCCTTGCTTCGTTCCTTGCCTCTATCTGCTTCTTGAGCTGCAATTTTGCCTTAATCGTCATTGTTTTAACCTCCAATTATTAATGCTTTTTAGCTCTGCCTTTTGCAGTGAAGTGTACGATTACCGGGTCATCATAAGACCCAAACCATGTAGCTCTAAGCGTAGTTAATTCATCGTCCCAATCAAACCAATCATAACCACAACCCTTCAGATACCAGTAAACTTTATTTCTTCCCCATCCGGTAAAATCAAACTCACGCTTCATTTATTTTGCCTCCTTTGCTTGCTGACATTGTTATTATACACAATAACCACGCGTTTGTCAATACCTTTTTTCAAAAAAATATAAAAAAATTATATGCGCAAAAAAAGAAGCCAGAGTCGCAACTCTGACTTCACCCGGGTACAAGTGTATTATAATGCTATATCAAATCATTGTCAAGAAAAAATGCGCCCCTAAATTGGGGCGCACTGTCACACAATCGCGCGCAATCGTCGCATGACTGAATCATACACGCGGGGCTGCAAGGTTTTTACGCAGTCCATCAATTCATCCAGAATAGGCCAAACTGCTTCACCGTCCAAACCGTCAACCGCGCGAATGAAATCGCTGTCTCCATGCGCTATAATTACGTTGATCTGTGTGACCTTTTGAGGCTCTGTATTTTCGGCTTGACCATATAAGTGGTCGTACATCGTGTACAGGTGGGCAAGCTTTTCACACACCGTCATATTCGGAGCCATGCCCTCGAATTTGTCTATCTCATTTAATAGGTCGCGCCTACTAATCATTTTTACATCGCCTCAGTCGTCGATCTTCTTAATGGCCATGCGGATAGCTTCACGCTCCCGCTCGGTGGAAGCCTTATCCATAAGCTCCTCAAGCTCTTCCTTGATCTCCATGCCGTCGCCACGACTATAACGTCCGCCGCGCCGCATACTCATACCGCCCATACCCATCCTGCCATCTGCACGTGTATAACGCCCCATAGAGTCACGCCTACGGGCGTAGCTGTCGCCACGATCATAGGACCCGCCGCGGCCATAATAGCCGCGCGCTTCCCAATCTCCAGCCTGCAAATATTCGCCATCCTCGGCAAGAATGCAAATCTTGTCAATATTCTTAATGGTATCGGTCAGCTTGTGAACGGTTTCGAGGTCACCCGCAGACAGTTCGCCCTTGCGAGAAATCTCTTCCAGCTCTCCGCTCAAAGTCTCGCGGAGCTCTTCAAGTGCCTTGTGCATGTTCATTCCCCTTTCTGTTAGCAAACACGCTCGATAATAAGATTAGCATTAGACAACGCCAATTCTGTAGTGCCGATATTCTTCACCGCAAGGCTGAAGCAGCATCCGCACGGAATTGAAATCACGTCGCTAAAGCTAACATTGAAATAGTTGTCCGTAGCGGCAGGGAAAGCCATGCCGACAGCGTTAAACAAAGTCTCGCCATTCAGAGTAAGCGCAAGCATAAGCTGAGCCGCCGCACCGGTAGTCGTAATGTTACCGTTGAACGTAACCTTATACTTTGCGCAACTCTGATTCGTAGCGCCGCGCAGCGTGAACACACCGCTGCCGGGTTGGTGAATCACGTAACCTTTATTGCAGGGGTAGACGTCATCAAAAAGCACATTCTGATTGACGGCTAAATCCTGAATGCCGGTCGCACTGTACTGAGCCATAAAATTATTTCTCCTTTCAAAACAAGGTGGGGTCATTCAACCCCACCCGTTTTTATTTCGCAATATCAACCTCGGGGGTTGAACAATTCGATTTTCTCGAATAGTTGCTAGTGGTAGTTGCAATTTCTGCAACTACCTATTCGGTTTTAGCCGTTGCAACCGCAGCCGCAACCGCAGCCACAATTATTGTAGTTAGCATAACCATAGCTGCCCGTGAACGGGTTGCATACAGTGTAGCTAGCCACAGGGAACGGGCGCAGCGTGTTAATCAGATAGCTATTCTGAGCGCTCTGCGAAGCCGCAAGGTCAGCGCGGAAGAGCTGGTTATTGAGCGCGCTGATCTGAGCATCCTTCGCCGCAAGCTCCTGCTGAGTGAGCTTATCCAGCACAGCACGGGCGTTAGCGTTCTGATTGTCGATCACGTCGCGGATACCATTCTGGATAGTGTTCCGCGTGTCGCAGCTCTGGGTCGCAAGATTGTAGTTGACGCCAGTAACCGCCTCGCGAAGGTCGCAGCAGCAGCCCGCAAGCTGGGTCTGGATTGCGTTCTGCCCCTGCAGCAGCGCAACGTTAGTCGCGTTGAATCCGCCCTGCACGGTGCTTTCCAGACCGTTAATCATGCGCGCGGTGTCGTACTGCTGATTGCAGATGGTCGAGTTCAGGTTGCTAAAGCCCAGGTTGACCGCGTCATTGGCGTTCTGGATTTCGCGCTTCACGTCCTGGAACGACATATCCTGACACAGCTCGCCCCGCGTGAGAGCCTGTCCAGCCGCGCCGCCATTTCCGCCAAAGCCGCCGAAGCCATTACCGCCCCAGCCCCATGCGAAAATGAAGAAAAGTATAATCCCGTTAAAATGTTACCGTATAGGCTTTTTATCCCATACATCTATTGCTTCCTATTCGCAATAGTCCAGCATATCTTTTCAACTTGTAAGTATTTCTTACAAGTTGTCGCGGTCTCGTGGAGATATTATTTCAATCTCTATGCGTTGCCCCTGACTGTACTTTGTACAGCCTTCGGTTCGGATTAGCGTCTCAGCCTTCCCGCTTAATCCCGCGATTTTTCAATACACGTCGCCGTGTAAAGTGGCAGATTCTACCAAGCGCCGCCGTCACCCCAGCCGCCGTTATTGCCGTTGTTGTTACCGCTGTTGCCGGTTGCGGCCGCTATATCGGCCAATGAATAATCGGTAGTCATATAATATTACACCTCATATTTTTTATTTCTAAACTTTGTGGCCACAAAAGTATAGACAAAATAAATTATGTGTGTTATAATACCAATGCGCGATGTGGTGGAATAAGTAGACACGATATGCTCGCCGTTGAATCAGCTAGCGGATTATATAGCACCAGTCAGCACAATGGCATGTTTGGTGTAAATCCAAACCTTCGCGCCAATATTCCTGCATTGGTACGTAACTTTGCAGGAATATTTTATTTAGGCATCATCTGCATAAACTGCTTCGCCATCTGCTGGGCCTGATTAAACTGCGACTGTGAAAGCGCTCCCGAATTGAGCATGTTTTGCACTACCTGTTTCGGGTCGCCGTTAAACTGCCGCCGAAAATTGTTGAAAGCCTGCATCATATTCTGCATGTTCCCAAACGGGCCTGGCATGTTCGGAGTATTTCCGCCTAGTGCATTAAAGAGCGGATTGGCCATTATTCGTCATCCTCCTGTTTTGCTGCTGTCTTTTTCGTGCGCGGTGCAGGCTCTTTTACGTTAGCCATCATAAGAGCGTCAAAACGCGCCTGTAACGCCTCGAACTCTCTGCGCGTGACATAATCCACGTTTTGAGCTGCCGAGGATTTCACGGCCACTTGCGCGCTTGTATCGCGTTCAACAAGGTCGTATATTTTCATCGACGGTTTTCCGCTTGCATCCGACTGTTTGAGATAAATCACAGGGCTATTGCTATCCCAAAGGGCTACAGCGCTATTTATTGCAAGCGGATATTCAGACGCTTCACGCTCATTCGACACCCACAATATACCATTACTAGGCGCTGTATTCATCGCTGGCTGATTCATCTGCATGTTCGGCATCTGATTCGTCATAGCGTTATTCATCTGCATATTGGGCTGTTGCATCATGTTCTGGTTGTACTGATTGTTGCGAAGTTGCGCTAATTGGTCGGGCATAGGCGGAGCATAATAGCCGCCGTTAGGATACCCTCCGTAATTGTAGCCGTATGCCATTTCTATTCAGCCTCCCTTGACCAATAAAAAATCGGGCATTCGTCACCGCTATTCCAGGTATCAAAAAATTCCCCATCTATCACCGTTACAACATGTCCAGCTAGAGCTAATATATATACGCCGTTAGGATGGTCACGGCAAAAATCCTCCACCGTATATTCGCCTAAAAATTCATCAGGAATAATTCTGCGCCTAAATCCGCGTTTATATAGATACTTTCCCCAAACATTGTTAGCGGTCGGCATGTCATTCTGCGCAAGCCCTTCGCTTGCGATGTCCATATATATTTCTTCCCACGGCTCATCAAGCGCCGTAGAAATCGCTCTAACTGTGCAATCTCCTACGCGTCTGTGTTGTGGGTTAGCATTGTACTTGTGCCATCGTGACATTGATCTATCTCCAAATTTCATAACTCAAAACATAAGACATAGTTATGTTATTTGTTATGTTGCCTCCAAAGTTCTATGTTCAATCGTCAAACTTTGATATTTGCAAGCAAATATTCTAACTATACTTCTAATGTTTGATTCGTTATATTGCATATATTCATTTCATATGCAAATTCACGTCTGTGTTCATCTTCGAGTCTTTCAACAAACTGTTTGAGTGTGCCTTCTTTTCGCAAGCTATCACAAAGTGTCAAGGCATCTTCAAGCGGGAAGCCAAGCGAATGAAGCCGCATTTCCTCGTACAAAACAAAACCTCCCTGCTACAAAAATAGGCGGCCAAACACCGTAGCAATTCGCGTCCGTTGCTTGACCTCCTATGGCTCTATTTTAGGAAAAAATAGACCCGCTCACAATGAAGTGAACGGGAAAGTTTAGTGCAATTATTAGCCGATGATCAAGTCGTAAGGCGCGTGCTTGAGATACTCTTCGACGAATTCTTCATCGCTTTCACAATCGCACTCCCTGCAAACTGCCTCGCGGGTTTCATCATCCATGTAGTGTGCCAGAGTGTCAATGCTAAACTCCGCAAGAGCTTCCTTAATCGTGCAATCTTCGCCCATGCCGTTGTTGATGTTAATGCGCTTCATGTTTTCTCCTCCTCAAAATACCAGGTCGAATTTGTTCTCGGTCGCGTCGCTAGTCTCAACGTTGTAGTAATCTTCGCCGAAGTTGCGAACCATCAAAAGCTCTTCGCCGGTCAAGCCCTCTGGGTCATCTTCGACTTCAAACTCAACCGTGATACCAAGCTGCCGGGCCGCCTCCATGGTGTGGTGCTTGTCGTTCACAACTGCGTACTCAACGCCATCAACTTCGCCGACGTACCAGCAAGGCACGGTAACGACTTTCACGTTATCAGCTTCAAGCTCGGCGATCTTCTCGTCCACGATGTCCCAATCCCTGAACTGCTGGCTGCTGATGTACGTCATTGTTGTTGCCTCCTTGCTTTTGATACTGTTATTATATACAATAACATGCCAAAAGTCAATACCAATTTGTGATAATTAACAATTTTAACAAAATAAAATGGAGGCTCCGCAGAACCTCCACCAGGATTGGTAGGGGAAGTGAGAATCGAACTCACGCTAACCTTGCTAGGGCCTCCGCTTTATAAGAACGAGGCTCTCACCCCTGAGCTATTCCCCATCATTAGAACAGCCTGTCCATTGCCTTATAAACGATATTCTTGACCTGCCTAACAGATAAATCGTGCTTTTCTGCTAGCCGTTCATAAGTCAAGCCATTTATAAGGCGGTCTTTCATAATATCACGATCTCGCGCGCTATGAATCTTTTCGTAAATCAAGATACTCAACTCGGAGTTCGTGAGATTATCTGCGTTTACGTGTTCCCTTCGAGCCATTCTTCTTTTTTCGCGTCCTAGTTCGCGTCGTAACTGTTTTCTTCACTACTCGGACTCTCGCCATTGACTATGTCTCCACTTTCGCCAATATAATTGGCGTTACCACCGTCTGCACTATCCAAGTCAACCGTAGTCGTAGTAGTTGTACTCATATCGCTGGTATAATCGTACTGCATCCAAGCCCACAACCAAGCCATGTTAGACGCTACAATGAGCACAATAGCGATCACAAGCGCCACAATCAGCCGTCGCGTATGCCTCTCGGAGCGCGCCATAGCCGATTCGTAGACGATGTACGGCACATTTGCAGGATTATCATGCGGACGTACCTCAGGCATCCTTATTACCTCCCGTGATACGCTTCAGAGCCTCGTAACCGCCATTGGCTGCAAGTGCTACCATGGCCGCATTGATAATCACGAGAAACAGCTTGTCGGTGATTCCACCGGCATACACGCCATCCTGAAACACCGTAGCGCAAACCATGACAAACAATGCGAGAATGTAGCTCCAAAGCTGAGTCGGTACCTTCTTAATTACGGGAATGTTCTTAGTGAGTTCCGTCAACACCGCAACCGCTGCCGTAGCCCCTGCAAAGGTCCCAAGAATTCCCCAATCGAAAAACTCCATTCTTTCTACCTCCTAACGCTGTGTCAAATATGAGTTTAGTTCCTTCTTCGCTTCTTTCTTCCCAGCTTCGTCGCCATCTTCCAACTGGGCGAGCATTGCCCTACACATAACGCCCTTAAACTTGTCTGTATCCTCTAGCTTGGCTTCGATCTTTTTTAAGCGCTGATGGTCATTCGCAAGTATTTCATCATGCTTATCAACACGGGCGCGCAAATCTGCCTCCGGGTGAAATATCTTTCGTATTATCTCCCATGCTTTGCTAAAGCTTACAATAGCGGCGGCGACAGCTACCAGCCACGCCGCCGCCTGCGAAATCGTCACGCTTCCCATTTACACCAACCTACCGTATTTACCGCTCACCCATGCGTTACCAGACTTGTACTCAATCAGCAGCCAACCATCTTCGCTCTGTTTCCCATGATAAGGATACATCTCACCTTCGTGCGCAATATCGTAAATCTTGCCATCCGTATTCGGAGCGCTTCGCACGTAGCAATTACCGCCGAAAATCTTGACGTGATAGCCCTTGTTATCGTCATCGCCAAGCGCCTTAATCAATGCAGCATTGGTTTCGGGCCCGAACTCTCCGTCAACGTCGCAGCCATGATCTTTCTGGAACTTGCGGACTGCCATCTCCGTCGCGTCTCCAAACTCGCCATCAATGCCGTAGCTTCCGCACGAATAACCAAGCTCAATAAGCTTCGTCTGAAGTTCCTTAACGTCCGGCCCTTCCATGCCATTCTTAAGGATTCGATCTCCAAGGTTGTACTTGACAGCCGGTTCGGGCGTGCCGTTATAATCAGTAGCAGCTTTCGATCCATTTGAAAGCACTACCGCCGTGTGGCCTTTAGTCTTTGTAACCAAAATGTCACCGCGCCGCAGATAGTCGGATTTCGTCGTATACTTCTTGTCCTTCATCTCGACAAACTCGCCGGACTTAGAAAGCGTGCTTGCCTCACTTGAAGTGTTGAAATCGTTCATCTTTATTCCGGCGCAGGCGCAACAAAACCGTACAAGCGCACTGCAATCAGTTTCGACTTTGCTTTCGAGTCTGGAAATATCAAAACCGTCATTTTTAAGAGCATTATAAAGAGTATTCCGCTGGCCCTGGTCATAACCGATCTTCGAGCACTTACACGCAAGCTCCATGCAATGCGCGATTATTTCCGCCTTAGCAGAACTAATAGGCCGAAATACGCGCCAGCCCTTGCTATGCTTGTACCAATTCTGAGTGCTTACCTCGTTACCAGTCTGATCTCCGGCCTTGCCTCCGCTGATCTTTCCACGTTCGTCAATCCGTGCAGAACCGATCTTAACAGCCATAATAGCGCCTCCAATTCACGCACATTATAACACGACTATTCCAAATCTGTCAATATATTTACGGCTATTCTTCGATACTATTCACGATTTCGTATTTTTGTTCGGTAGTTAGTTTCCCTGCTTCGACCAATTTATCCAACCTTGCTTCATCCCACAACCTGGGATAATATTTTTTCGCTAACTCATAAGCGTTCACCGTTTACACCTCCCGTCACATCAAATCTGTCATCAGCATTACGTAGTCCACATCTGCTCGCAACTGCTCCATCGGGCTGGGCGGTGCGGGCGGAATCGCGGCGATGTCTGCGGCGATTTCTTCGCTTGTGCGGCGCTCTACTTCGGTGCCTGTCCACTTGTACAGCGGCACGCATCCCATCGCCCACAGCAGCGGGTTCTCCTCGGTTTCCACGCCGTCGATAATCAGCCGGAGCTGGTACCCGCCGCGCTCGTTGATGCGGATCGCGCCGTCGGTGGGCTTGTCCGGCAATGGACCGTCGCTCCAGGCGTCGATTATACGATCAAGTTTGTCTACCTTGATGTAATGTCTGTTACAATACCTAAGATCCATGTTTGTACCTCCCTATTGCATTTTTAACCGAGATTCGCGTCTAGCCCTACTGGACCCGAGAAATAAAGATATGCCTCTTCGGTTAAAGCAGCTTGCGCATACAAAACAATTCCATTTATGCAATAACCTCCAATAATTATATTGTAATCGCCAGTAAAAACAGTGTTATTGGATTTTATATATAACGCAGGCTTTCCCACAATAGTTGGGTTTCCCCTCATTGTAACCGGTGTCGGTAAAAACATATAATTATTTCCAATGTGATTCATCGCTGTCATATTCCCCAAAATCTGGTATCTCTGGCACTTCGCCAATTCCTGCTGGTAATTCGGCGTCGGGTCATTGAGCACCCAGTTGCCATCCGCATCCTGGTGAGCAAGCGTCTGGTGGTCGCCAATTTCAAACTTTGCAGCAATGATATTTAATTTAATGTTTGCTACCGCATTGATTTGAATATAAGGATACCCAGAATCCAACTCAAAAGTTACAGAGTGCAATCCGTTTCGGTCAATTTTGACTACTTTATTATGTTCCTTGGATACGTCATCACTATATATATTCCCAATACCAAGAGTTGGCATAACCCGACTAAAGCTTAAATCAGAAACTAATATTGAGGCTGTAAATGTAGTGGATTTATTTATGTTAATTTCAATCCGTTGATCTATTGAGTGAATAGAATCAACACCTTCTGTCGGCGTCGAATATACAAGCCCAGTATCAGTCACATTTAGCGTAGCTACGTTTTCGTTCGCTTCACGTTTACACCACATATCAATAGTGTAACCAGTAGGCCCATTATATATACTTTTGCCTCGCTGATTAATTGGTAGCTTATGCCAATAATATCTAAGTCCTTCATTTACAAAATACCAGTTAATTAGTAAATTCGGATTGCTATGCCACTTTGTAGCATCATACACGCCGCCACTCTGCACCGGATTTGTGCTTCCTTCCGTGGGCGTCGCATCTATGCTTGGGCCGAACGGTTCCGCTTTACCGTTGACTTTGATGTATTCATCATAGTTGTTCGTACTGTCCGGGTTTTCGGAGGGAACGATGTAGATGGTGTCATCCGCCATCGCTTCTAATGCCGGAAGCGTGTCAACTACCTTCTTTTGCAGTCCTGCCCCAGATGCAGCTTGATTCGCCCGATCTGCCGCCTCATTAGCTCTGTCTGCCGCAATATTCGCATCGCCTGCGGCCTGCGTAGCGCTTGTGCTCGCGCTAGCCGCTTCACCAGCAGCAGTGTTAGCACCTTCTGCGGCTGTATTTGCCTTAGACGCTGCCGCATTTGCAGCTTCGGTCGCTTCTGTCGCATCATGTATTGACGTTTCAGCTCTATCCGCAGCGTCGTTAGCTCGTTGCGTAGCCTCTTCCACACCGGATGCAGCAGTATTTGCTCTTTCTGTCGCGCTATCTGCGTTGCTTGCGGATGTATTTGCCGTTTCAGCGGCTTCGGTTGCAAATTGAGTTGCCGATTGCGCTTCTTGAGCGGCGCTATTTGCTTTTCCGGTCGCCGTATCAGCAGCATCCGCAGACGCTTCCGCACGTTCGGCGGCAGCTACGGCAGCATCAATCGAATTGTCCACTCTATCAGCGGCATTATTCGCGTTTTTTGCGGCGTTTTCGGCGTTAGTTTTTGCCTCGTTGACGCTACCAGCCGCAGCATTTGCCGAGCTTGCCGCATCATTCGCGGCGCTAGTTGCAGTACGAGCTTCGTCAAGGATGCTTTCGCTCAAATCAACCGCAGTTTGCGCATCCTGCACCGCTTGTTTAGCATCGGATACAGCCTTTTCAGCATCCTCTTTCATGCCGCTGATATCTTCTGTCGCGTTTTCTGCTCTTTCCGCAGCGCTATTTGCATTATTTGTAGCGGTATTCGCGTCCTTAGTCGCCTGATGTATTGCCGCGAGTTGCGCAAATAATTCATCAAGAGACGGTACAACTTCGCCGGGGTCTACTACCGCATCCGTGACAATAGAGCGTACCCTGAATAACAGCGCAGACAATGATACATTCTCGCTGCCGCTTGACAGCCTCATTAGCGCCTGCAAATCTCCTTCATAGGCATAGCATTCCTTCGGTAACGTTACCTTCGCAACGTTACCTTCAAGAGTGCCGTTTGCTATTACGGTATCTCCATCCGAACGGACAAAGTAACCCATTACTCCGCCACTTACGCTTGCGGGCTGTCCTTTGTCCTTAATTTCTACGCGCCACGTATGCGCATTCTCGTCGCCTGTAACTAGCAACGCTTTTGGCCACACCTTGATGCTATCAATACCTTGGCTTAGGTCTACTGTTTGGTTTATTATCCATGAGTTTGACATAATTACCTCCAATTAATAAGGCATATCACATATCAGCCCATTTTTTACATAAAAAGTTCCATCATTTGTGGTCAAAATCCCATCATACGCTTCATATAATTCATCTGAAGCATTATCATGTATATCAACATAGAAATCTTCATCGTAATTAATAGTAATTCTATTTGGTGACATGCTGATAGAATAATTTTCATTACGTAATCTAATGCCTTTTTTAGAATAAATTATATAATCGCTTAAAATTAATGGACCTGTGCTTGCCATTTCGCCGCCAACAATGCACCCAAATGGAATTCCGTCAATCCCATATTGTGTAATTCCTTTTTCTTTTATTATTCCGTATATATCATCAGCATAATATCCATCCAAATGATCGTTGTACACAATATAATTCGAATCTTGAGCCTTATATGAAGTATACACTTTATTGGAATTTTTAACTTCCCTAAATGTGAATATCACGCCTCTTTCGGGATCTATAAAAGTACCATATCTTATATCCCCGATAATATTTTCGCACTTTATTTCTCCGCCAATACTCGCATTTTTGCAAGCAAATTCCCCATCCTCTGTCATTGACGAATTCTCAGATTCCCATGCAATCTTATCAGCCTTCAGCCGGATGCTGTCTGCGTTCTGGTCGATGATGGATTGCACGTCGCCACTGGAGACCTTGCTTTTAATGCTTTCAGCATTCATTTCAATCGAGGATTCAGCCGTAGTTACACGTTTACCAAGGCTGTCCAATTCTTCTTTTTTTGCTCTAAGCGCAATTTCCCCATTTGCAATTTCCAGCGCGGCGGTATTTCTTGCCGCATGTGCTTCAGCCGCATTCGCTGCCGTGTCATCCGTATAGCCGCTCGCATTTTGCCAATCGCCGGGGTCATACTGTCCAGATTCTTTTGACTTAATACAACGCATTATATCACCGTTCGGCCCCTGAGTCCACAAATCACCTTCATCATACGGCGGATAAGGCGTATCAATGAAAGTCCTACGTTTGCTGTCAGCCGTGTCCTTAGCGGCCGCAGCATCCTGAAGAGCTGTCGTTATGTCTGTATCTTTTACGAGCTGCCATTTCCACACATTTGCATTCTTATAGTATCTGTACGCATAACCGGTTGATTTATCAAAAAACAAATCGCCTTCGTGCTTAGCTCTTTCTGTTTCTGTATTCCATTCTGACGTAGGCAGCCTAGAATCGCTCGGCGCGTAGTCGTAGAAATACGTCTCAATCTGTCCGTCAATTTGGTTTTGCAAAGACTGAATTTCAGGATTGAAAACCGAATTGACGAAGTTGTTTACCTCCCTGTTTGCAGCCGAACTTGCGGCAGAACCAGCAATATCATCAACACTTTTCCCGCCGATACTAAAGCTTGTCGCTTTCATCCGTAGAATTCCATTGACCAAATCGAGGAAGAACGTATTGCCATTATCAGCGCTCTTAATCGTGCCTGCCGTTAGGTTTGCAGCCGTGACGAAATCAGCAAGCAAACCATCCTCAAGCGTAGCGCCCAACGTGAACGGGCCGTTGTATCCGTTGCTAGATGCAGCCCATCCAAGATAATTGAACCTCCATACCTGCTTCGCAAGCTTCGGGTCTGCATTATCGGCTATATACAGCGTATCCGGTTCGCCATCATCGTTAGTGTCCAAGAATCGAACCGTGCCACCCTGTGCGCCCATAACCTTACCCAATGCGCCGCTTACCAAATCGCTTACATCTTTTTTAGACGGTATGTTCTCGACCGCCTTTTGCTGGGCTACAATCGTCTGGGCTATGTTAGCTCTAACAGTGCCAATAGTGACGCTATTATAGCGCTCTTTGAGCACATCTGTGTCGATCTTCACAATCTTAGCAGTGCTATTTACGCCCAAATCCGGATACTGCACCGTAACTGTGTCGCACAAATCGCACTTTTCAAGCAGCTTGAAGTCCTTATATTCATCATATTGTTCTATCAACGCAAATGAAACCGTACAGTTTATATCCGGCTCCAAGCTGTAATTCGCATCAATGTACGACTTAGCCCTAGATTCAAGTTGTTCTTTACTGGGCGCTTCCTGAAATTCCTGCGTCAAATCAAGCGGTATAATCTTTTCAAAATTGTATTCGCCGTCCATATTGACCCTATCACCAATAACAGCACTGCCATCTTCGGAGCTGGCCCAATATGGAACTACTCCGGTAACGATCTTTGATATATCCACATCCTGATTCAGCGTCAAAAGGTTCTTTCCATAACGTACAGTGACGCCATTGTCTACGCCACGGTGCAAACTCCATTTGACCGTGAACTTGTCAAACTCATATTCCCCACCAAACCTATCAATTACGGAGCCTTCAATTCCTCCAAGAATCTGCCTTGCTGTATAAGGAGTGTTGTATATACATTCAGCAACAAAATCACTGTTTCCTGTGAAATCAAAGTCGTTCGTGTTCACACTATTCAGCTTAATCTTATTCAGCACATCCGCAACGCTGTTTCCAGTGAACGGCATAACAGCAACACCAGACAAATCATAGCTGATATGTTGGGCATTTATTGTGACCTTCCCTTGCATCGGAGTGCTAATCTTATAGATGCGGAAAGGCTGGGGTTCTCTGTACGGAGAAGGAATAGCCAATATAATCTTATTCAATCCTATATCCGAAAAATGAATACCATCCTTCGGATACTGCATTGTAAGTTCATACGTGCTATTCCTTTCCTCAACTACCTTGCAAGATATCGCATCCGCGAGCGGCCCAAGTCCTCTTGTGCTGAAATCCTTCGCATCTGCGTCAAACAAAATCGGAATCATAGTAAATCCCACCACCTCGGCACTATTTTAACAGATTTGATTCCGGATGTAAAGCTGATTGTGGTCTTGCCGCGCTTCAAAACTGGGAAAGAATTATTTTTGACCTTTATTGACGTATTCAAGTTTTTAAGTTTGTCGCTTGAATATGCGTCCTGCAATTCGCTATCAATAACTATACCTTTTGCTGGTATGCTCGATATAGTTATGACACAATCTCCAACTGTCAAAGTGCCTTCGCCGCTTCCTGATACAGTTATCAGCGGCATCGCATCTTCACCAGTATTTAGCAGCGATTTGCCTGAAGTGCTAACATTTATCGGCAAATCACCGCTTTTCTTGAACCACTGCGGCTTGCACTCGAACGCAACCGTTATTCTATGCAATACCTCCATCCGATTGTCCATGTTTTGATTAGAACTCACATAAGCCATCCTGTAATGCTCCGGATGGAAGCTTTCTTCAAGCCTATGATATCCGGGCTTATGCAACCATTCCGTGATTCTAGCGTCCCTGTATGCATTTCTCCAATGCATAGTGTAATTTTGAGTATAGTTTGCATAAGTACCAGAATCATACACAAGCGCGCCATTTCTGCCAGGTATCGTCGTAACCTCTACATCTCTTTTAGGCATGACGGTACCAGGAAACCCTTCTACCGTAACTCCAATGTCACGCGATGAAACTCCATCATATATCAGTTCGCATTCTACGCCCACGCCGCTGTCCTCCTATCAACGATGTTTTGCAGCTTTTCGGATATAATCTCAGCAAGTTCGTCTGCATCCTCATACTGAGCGCCGTCTATGTTGATATTAACATTCCAAACGTTGCCGCTGTTTTCATTGCTTTTTACGGCCTCTTTTATCATGTTCATCAACGTATTCGCGCCAGATACAACTTCAGCACCCGCTTCGCCTCCGCCTAACAGCTTACCATCTGACATTCCAAATATGGTAGCGTCATTCAGCAGCATAGGCATATTCATGGCTTTTTTATACCAATCTATGCTAACCCACGGAATTTGCGGGGGCCATGTCAGCAAATCAAGCGTGCCGTGTATCTTGAAATGCGGCATTTTAGGCTTAGGGAACGACCAATCGAAATCGAATAATTCTTTAATCTTATCAATTTTATTTTTGAGCCAAGTTTTAACTGTATTTATAGGAGATTGTATGGATTCTTTTATTTTATCCCATTTATCCTTTACATTGGTCCTTAATGTCTCGAAAGCGGATGTTATATTGTTTTTTATATCAACTGCTTTTGCTTTTATGTTATTCCATGCAGTTACGATTTTATTTTTCCCATCTACAATTTTAGATTTAAGATTATCCCAAGCCTCAACAATTTTGTTTTTTGCCTCTTCTATTTTTCCTTTTAATTCGGCTATTTTTTCCTTAAGATTGGCCCATGCCTCAACTATTTTGTCTTTTGCATTTATAATCCAATTTTTTATTTTTTCCCAATTTTCATTTACCCAGTTTCTGAAATCCTCATTATTATTGTACAGCATAACTAGCGCAACAACAAGCGCTGCAATAGCTGCGATTGCAGCCCCTATTGGATGCGCTGCAACAGTTGAAAATATTCCAGTTATCGTTTCCCCAAAGCCTTTAACGGCATTAACAGCAGTGTCAATTACACCTTTAATAAGCATTGCAGTTTTGAATGCAATAATTGCAGCAACTACGGTTCCAACGATTGTTTCCAAATTTTCAAACACCCAAGAAAGCGAAGGGTATTTTTCTGCAAGGTCATTCCCCAAATCGTCTATAAATTCGAAAACTTTATCAGAAGCGCTTTTCAATATCCCTGGAAGCTCTTGAACTAGTTTTTGAAACAGAATCCATCCAGTACCTATTAGCATCGGGGCATACGTCGCAATATCATCAATCAATGTTGTTATAATATCAAATGCAGAATCAAGCAAACTAGGCAGATTGTCGCTTATGCCATCAAGCAGCATTTCAAGTAAATCTCCGCCGCGTTCTAGCATCCACGGGATGTATATGCCTAAATCCGTAATTATAGTATTTATAATCTGCAATGCCGTGTCAAGCAAAGTAGGCAACGCCTCTATAATGCCCTGTATAAATTGGGTAAGCACTTGCGTGCCCTCTAATAATAATGCAGGCAAATAGGCCGATATGTCGTTGATTATCTGCTGTACCATCTGAGCGCCGACAACAAGCACGTTCGGAATATTAGACAACAACGCACCGGCGAACGTCCCTATCATTGATATAGCTGTATTAACTAGCAACGGCAACGATTCGGTTATCGCATTCGCGAAAGTGTTTATTGAATTTATTCCAGTTTCAACCAATAATGGGAATTGCTGTGAAATAGCAGTTGCTATATCATTTATTATTTGCGGCCCAATCTGCACTATTACATTTAGCAAACCAGGAAGTGCGCTCATAAGTCCGGATACCAAATTCGCAGCTGACACAAGCAAAGTAGGCAAAATTTGTTCAACTAACTGCCCTATATATGGAGTTATCCCACTTATAAGCCGATCAATTCCGGTCGCTATGTTAGGCAGTATCTTTAATACATTTCCAGCAAAAGTTTGCGCACTAGCAATAAATTGGTCAAGTAACGCATTGAAATCCTGCGACGGGTCAGCCAATCCAACAAGCAAATTAGACCACGCAGCGCTCATTGCAGATGCGCTGCCTGATATGGTTTCGCTTGCCTCTTTTGCTGTCGTGCCCGTAATTTCAAGATTTGTTTGTACGGCATGAATAGCCCGTACTATGTTCGCAAAACTCTTATCGCCCTTCTTTACTGATTTATCTAGCTTCGAAGCGTCATTAATTAGGCGCTCCATTTCTTCGCCGGTGCCGCCATAACCTAGCTTGAGGTTGTCCAGCCATTTCTACCCTCGGTTTCCCGATATTTGCAAGGGATTAGACTATATCATCCTCTCATTGAGAGGGCGCGCACTTCCAACGCCGTATCAATAGACGCTGTACTGAGTAACAAGCTCATAGTCGTTACACCTTCCCATTTCTGGGCTTGGCACGGGATTGTCATAGGCGAAAGCCCTTAGATGTTCCCCGTTAGCACCTTTTCAGGCACACCCTTGATAAGGTTCACGCGCATTCACTGCATAATCGCTTATGCAGCGGACAAAGGATTTATCGTGTAATTTTGTTTCGCGAATCCCTGATAAGCGTATTGTATGCTTTCCATCGACGTACCGAGCTTGTTCGCGTTGTCGCTCATGTCCACGATAGCGGTTTGAGCATACTCCGCAGCCGCCGCTGTATCGCCTCCAAGGCTCTGAATCAAGCTCGCGGAGAAGCTAGTCACCGTCTCCATGTACTGATTTTGAGACATACCAGCTTCCTTGTAAGCTCTTTCCGCGTTCTTTATGACGGTATCAGCATTATTTTTGAATAGTGTTTCAACACCACCGACTAGCTGTTCATACTCCGCATATCCATCTATTGACTTTTTGGTCAATACACCGATTCCTGATGCTGCCGCTGTTATCGCAGCCGTGCCGACTTTTGCAGCAGTTTTCAAACCAGATTTCAATTTATCTGCGAAATTAGAAAGTTTAGACCCAGCGCCGTCAAATTCTTTGCCACTTTTTGCCGTTGACTGCGTAAGGTCGTCCATCTCTTTTTGCAGACCGTCAGCTTTGTTTTCAGCGCCCTTTAGCTTTTCAGCAAGTTCTTGCGCCTCTTTGATATCTGCGCCTTTCTCTTTAGCAGCTTTATTAAAAGCGTCTGTCAGCTTGTCAACTTCTTTTTTTGCGCTCTCATGTTGCGAGGCTAAAACTTTAAGTTTATTTTCAAGCGTTTCAGAATATCGCGCGCTTTCTTCAAAAGACTTTTGCAGGCCCTTGCTTTTTTCTGTTGCGCCTTTAACGCCCTTTTCATAGTCGCTTGTATCAAGCGTTATTTTTGCTTGTAACTCAAACAAATCCATTTTATTTCACCACCTTTATACCAGATTTATTCACCACATCGTCAATTATTTCTTGTGCAGACCTGTTGTCCTGTTTGTTCTTATGAGGCTCCACAATTTCGATATATCGTTTTTTGATATAACCACCCCCGACAAATTTAGCGGTGTTCTCTGTAATAATGCGCAGAGTGTCGGAAACATAGATTCTGTATATTTCCTGTCTCTGCGCATGATTATACATTTTAATGCAATGGTCAATCACATAAGATTTCCCGAACAAATCCAAATGTTCGAGGCTTATATTGCTTACGTACTCGAAGTATCGTTCGTGACCAATCGCATCAATGAGGTAAAAAAACCGACCACTTCCTCACAATTCAGCAATTCATTAAATGCGCCGAAAAGGTCTGACATCTTGTAATTATCCAAGTCTTTCGGCTCGATAAAGCACAACATTCCGAGAAGCTCCACTGACTCTTGCGGGTGTTCGTCCATGATAGCATCGAACATCGCGGAAAGGTTTTTGCGCGATTGTTCGGCCATAGCCTTATGTCTATCTTCGACGCTTGCATCTACCGGTATGACCGGCAGACGCTTACGAATTTCCATAATACCCGTAAGCGTCAACCAGTCGGAAACCTTCTTGCGAATCTTGTTCGTCTGCACTATAAATTCGCGCGGTGTGCAATTAGCCAAATTCTTCATAGTGTTACCTCCATGCTATCTTGATTGCTATCTTGTCCGTTATTCGCTATCAGCCTTGCCCGCCGAGATATAGACCTCAAAAGGAACCTCGTCCTGCTTGTCAATCGAATAATGGCCGGTGAACTCGAACGCAAACTGCCCCTTCTCGCGGTTGCCGCTCTGAATCTGGAAGCCGCCAGTGGAAAGCGCGTTCATCATATGCACTGCAACAAATCCGGCCTTGCCTTCCTGAGAGCCATCATCGTTAATGTCAGAATAATCTCCAATCCACCACAAATCCTGAAAATCTTTAAGATTCACGTCATTTCTGGGTGTAATCTTGTTACCACTGATATCTGCAGCGCCAATCAAAAGCTTGCCAGCTTTAGTTTCAACCGTGATAAACGTGCCAGACATCGTTACCGTCCAGTTGTCAAGTTTCTTCAATTCCTTGACGTTCACAGGGCAATTATCAATATCCTCGCCCCAATCACTATATTCAGGCGTAGCCGTAAAGCTCACGCCGCCAGTAGTTGCCCCAATAAGCTCTTCTTCATTTACAGTTCCAGTATCCGGAACGAAATTAGTCGCAAGAATACCAGCATTCAACTGAAGCTGCTTAAAAGTGTTTTCAGGTATTCTCGTAAACTTCATACCATTAACCCCCAATCTAGTCTATTGTCAAATATTGTGCTGTCAAAAGGATATAACGTCGTTTAATCATGCTATCGTCCGGGTCGCCCAGATTTTGGCAGAAAGGCGAATCTCTGTTAATCCAAATCACGCCATCGTCACACGGAAAAGTTACTCCACCTTCGCCTATGCGCTTAAATAGCTCTTGAGCCTTCGCATTTGCCTCTCTCTCGCTTTCCGAGCGATACCATAGGTTCACGTCCACTGATACCGTGCCGCCTGTCAGAGAGCCAAATACGGGCGAATACGTTAGGTATGGGAACTTTGCGCTCTCCGGAACGTTTGTCGCAACATATGCGGGCAAATCGAAGCTCGAAAAGAATGCTTGTAACGCTGCCGCCTTAGTCATAGTCTATAACCTCGCCAGTCTCAATGACTTTACCAGCGCCGCAATTAGGACATTCTAAATCCTTTAGCAGCGTTCCTTCCGGCCTAGCTGCAATCCATCTTTTACCGCACCCAACGCAAATTACTTCGCTTATTTTGTGTGGCACGTATTCGTCAAGATTTACAACTCTCATTGCGGAAGCTCGAACTCCTCTGCCGTGAATTGCCTAAACTGAAACGTCGCCCGGTCAGGCGTTACAACGTCGTCCGAATCAGACGTTACTCTGAAAATCTTGCCGTCCGATAGCCTCTTAAAAACATCATGATACATCAAATTCGCAGATTTAGGCGCTGTCACGGTGTACAGGCTTGAAACGCCTTCTTTTTCTGCGCGCCGACCCTGCATGGAAGAATCGAACGTGATAGCCGCCTTGAACTTTGCGCCATCCCTCCAGCCAGTGATAAATCCGCCCTCACCATCAGGCTCGCGCGTCTTTTCTATAAGCTGTACAGTTGTCATTGCTTCATCAACTAGCGACATTCGTTACACCTTCTTCCACTTGATAAGTCGGCTTGCAAAAACCGCCCAAACACCTGTGGCGCTGCCATCCGCGCTGCTAGAACCGTCACCGGCCCCTGCCTTGCTATATGAGTAACCGCCGAAACTTTCAGAGGTGTAGGGGCTATTGATAGCGTCGCCATACTTTTCGAGCCAATCGTCCATATCCTGAATTAGCTCGAATATGGCTTTCGGAACCCACATAGCCCGTATTTCGCCCGTGAAAGTTTCGTCGGTCAACCCATTTTCGCCGTATTTGTGCGCGCCATCATTTAGAGCACTACCGACTATGCGGAAATACTGCCCCTCTGGTATGAAACTAGCCAAATCAATAGCCCCGTCCGCAATCGTGAACGTGCCTGTCAATTTAGCCGAGCGCCCCATGCCATCAACTTCAAACCAGTTGTGCAGGTCGCCGCAAAGCTCGGTAACATCCATTGGTCGCGCCTCCTACGGCTATTTTTGCCCCCCTGGTACGCTTGCAAGCAGAGGCGTGGGCAGGTCTATTCAAAGTGGACTAACCTCCTGCAAAACGCCCCGTGACTCGCGCGTGAAGAAATGATAGAAGCGCGCTGATGAAAGGTCGCCACGGGGCTTAGCAAAGGAGGCCCGCCCACATGAGCGGGCTTAAAACTTAGTCGGTAACAGTAACCGTAGTTTCGCCGCTATTCTGCGCCTTATAATCGCTGTCAACCTCTACTACGGTGATCTTCTGCCCGGTCTCGCACTCGATAAGAGTATCGGCCTTGCCATCCCACTTAGGCCAGCTCTTCAAATTCTGACCATAAGCAACATAGGCTTCATCTCCGAGCTTGTACTTATAGGAATTGCCCGGCGCTTCCTTTGCGGGAGTAACAGACGTGATCTTGGTGTGAGTCGAATCACCGCCAGTTGCGGTTTGTATCGTCAGCTTGCCAAGCGTCGGAGTGTCATCCACCTTCACGACCGCAATGCCGTCCAGATACTCAGCCCACAGCTTCATACCCATGATAGCGAAGCTCTCGCCTACCGCCGTGCTATAATTGCCATTCGCATGGAAGCCAAGCAGGTTAGTCTCGCCCTGCACAGTGTAGTCAAGGCCAAGCTGCCTAAACTCACCGTCGCCCGGGTCAACGTAATACAGCACAATGTTATCCGCCGGTATAGCAATAACGGTTCCCGCGTCAATCTCGCTGGACAGAATCACAGTAGAAGCGCCCATGAAGTTACGCAGGTAGGTGAGCCCGTTCGTGGTCTGCACGCTGATCTCAGCCGCGCCGAGATAGCGATAAGCGTCAAGCGTATTCACGAAAAGCACAATGTTAGTCACATCGCGCCGCATCTTCTTGAACTTATCGACGACCGCACCGATAGCCATAGCAATAGCCATCTGGAAGTCCTTTTCGCTCAGATTCAGCGTGCCGGTCTTGATGAACTCGTAGAAGTCATCGAGAACCTCAGTCTGGAGCTCATTCAAGAAAGCCTCATCCGTGCGCTGCACCGCAATAGCCGCGCCGTACTGATTCACGGACTCAATGCTAACCGCCTTCGCCCACTTCCTGAGCTTCAAATCCTCATACGCCACGGGCTTTACAGTCGCCTTAGAGTACGGGATTTCCTTGCCTTCCTGCACGTCGCCGGATTCCAGCTTAATAGTCGCCTCGTAGGAGGTCAGCTTCGTGCCGGGTGCCTTGCGAATCGGGCGCATGATATTCAGAATCTCACGCAGCGAATCCCAATTCTTAGTAAATCGAGTTACAAAGTCAATCTCCCGCGCCTTAACCTGGCTAAAATCGCTAGTCATAGTCAGATTAGTCTTCGGTGTTTCCTCAATCGACGCCATTTATAAAACCATCCTTTCTTTTAGTACCCGAACAAATCATGGTTTTCAGCAATCGCCTTTTGACGCGCTGCCGTGTCCTTGATCTCCATGATCTGTTCCTTTGTCATCCTGCCGCCGCTATTCGACGGAGGATTTTCGGGGGTCTGCTTCCTATCCTCGGAAGTAACGATAAAGTCGCCCCAATCACCCTTGACCTTTTCGGACAGCTTGCTTTTGTCCTTGATAGCTCCATCCTTATCCAGCGTTACAAGTTCATCAATTTCAGGCGTAGCACGAACAATCGTGTCAATGCGCTTTTCGGAAATGCCAATCTCTTTCAAAAGCGACCTAAAAGCATCCTTTTTAGCGCTTACCTCATGTTCATGCTCAATCCCGGCCTTGTAATCGTCAAACTCTTTCTGGAGCTTTTCGCGTTCGGCTTCAAGCTTTTCGTACTTTGCTTTGTACGGGCTTTCTGTGTCGCCATTTGCAAGCGCTTCCAGCTCATCTACGCGCGCTTGAAGTCGCTTTGACTTTTCCGCTTCGGTTTTTAGGCTGTCTCTCTCTTCTTTGAGAGCGTCCACAACCGACAAATGCGCCTCGATGATCTGATCTTCCTGCTCCTCATTCAAGCCCATAGACTTCAGCAACCTGCGGGTGATACCTGCCATATTAAAGGTTCCTCCTATTCTTCGGCGTCGCTGCTTTGACGTTCGTCGCCTTTTCGTATACAGTATACCGCATAAATACACGCATAGTCAAGGGTATATGCAAAGAAAATATACAAAAATGGATGTGGCGCTACCAACACCACATCCAATCGCTAGAAATTGTCTTGCGGGACGCTTTCCTTGCATCTACTATTATACGCAAATCCAAACGTTTGTCAAGTAAAAAAATCCTTGATTTCGGCTCACGCTGATTGTGCGCTGCTTACTATCAAGGATGGATTAACGATTGTGGGCCGCTGCCCCACGCGACCCACTTTAGGAAGGAAAGGAGGAGATGTTTCTATGGTCTATCAGCACCACCTACGACGCATCCGCGTTTTCAGCGGTTCAATTACATTATAAGCATAGCCGCCTATTTTGTCAAGCATCAGACAAATACTTCTTTGCGATTTCCTTGTATTCGGCCGTATGCTCGGTTGCGGCTGGTTTAATATATGGCCTAGCTGCCATCTTATACGTGCCTAATTCAACGTACCCAGCATAAAAAACATCGCTACCGATGTAAACAGCATTGTCTCCGACGTCAACTTTGTGCGATATACTATTTCTTAGATTTCCAGTATCTACCGGGCAAATACTAGCCGCATGTCTTTGAGCGCTTAACCCAATCGCTTCTAGCGCGCGTTCTATCGCTTGCCTGCTTGCCTGTTTGACTAGCTTTGAGTTATCCAATATTCGTACATTCCCGACGTTGATTGCCATATTATCCCTCCATCCAATCCTCGAAGTCTGTTTCATCAAAATACGAATCTGCCGAATCGTATTCGTCGCCCGTCTCAATGTCTACCAATAGCGAATCCATTCTGCAACGACAATTCATATATTCTTCTGGCGCTCCGTTTGCATCGCCAGGGTACATAAGGCCGTTCGAAAATTCTTCTTCTACCGGCACATGTTCGCCGTCAAGCGCTCTATGTGACGGTCGCGTCCTATTATCGTTAGTTGCCATCCAGATTTTTTCAACGTTTATCCCCTTTTTTATGGCATCCCTGCATGATTGCAACCTACCAGCGTTTTGTGCGCCTGTTACCGCCGTTCTAGCCGTGCGCCTTGCCGCCACCTCGTCGCTGATTCCTACGTTTTGCAGTCGCTTTGTGATCTGCGGTATTGATTCGCCATTTTTAATGCCTTTCTGCACAGCAGACTTTATTTTCTGCTTGTGCCATCTTTGATCTTTAGGTACATAAATGTTCGCCTTTCTCCATAGCTCGCGCTCTTTCCATAGCTCTTTCAACCTGTCCATGTTAAACGGATTGAACCTTGAAACGTCTCCCAGCTTGCGCCCCATCACAAACGACAAAAAATCATAATTCTGCTTGAATACACCGTTTGTATATCCGTTTATGACGCTTGCGCTTCTTTGATTGCCATTGACATAAATGTTCGCTATTTTGTCTCGCGCTTTAGCCCATTTTCTGCCGCTGAGAATCTTCCCGAAAGCCCATATTGCAAAAGCGGCAGTCGCTAATTCTTGCCGCTTTTGCTTGCGCTCATCCTCAAACTGATCTAGGTATTCTTCTAGCTCTTTGTCGGCTTGCTCCTGTGTCTCTGCGTATTCTTCGGCTAGACGCTCGTCGATTTCGTCTAGTATTTCATCGGCTTTCCTATGCGCCCAGTCTGTTTTATCAGCCATTGTTCACAGCCTCGATCATTTCTTTCAACTCAATGTAATCCAAGCAATTTTCAAGATTTCCAGCTTCGCATTCAAATCTATATGATTCAAGCGTTTTCAGTTTATCCAATATTAGTTTGCTCGTTTGATTCTCCATCTTCATTCACTCCATTTTCGCCTTGATCTGCAAACGGATTTCTAGCCATGCGCTCCATGTCCTCTGCGTCCTTACGCTTCAAAATCTTGTCGATTTCATCCACCGTCACATTAGGCAACTTCTCAAGAATCGTTTGTTCGTCCAGCCATTCAGCCTCTTGCGTCAACATCTGCACCTGTTCAAGCTGATTTGATATGCGGTTACGCTTGAACTGCGGTATTGCATCTTCTTCATCAATGCCTAACGCCTTCCCTAGCGTCTGCAAACACTCTATGATCTGTGCCTCGAAATCATCCGCATTCTCATCCATCGGCTGATATGCCGCGTCTATATGGTCATTCGTAGCCCCTGCCGCGATTGTATGCACGTCAAGCGCGCCGAAATCTTCATAGATACCGGACTTAATCAGCTCCAAATACTGTGTCCTGGCGCTGTACGGGATTTCCTGCGTGTACGGCGTAGCCTTGCCGCCCATAGACGTGTCCATTTCGGCTATATGATTATATACAAGCCTGTCTCTAAACTGCGTCAAGTCTGCATCTGTCATACCGCCGTAGTTTTCCAGAATCCAGTAGATTTGCGCGCAATCCGTCAAATCATTTGCGAAACCGCTCCGAATAAGGTCATAGCTATCTATTGCGCCCTTCATGCCTACAAGCGTTGACTGGTGCAGCTTGGATCCCCACAAAGGTACAACCGGAAGCCCGGAATAATTGCTTTCTCCAACGACTTCCTCCCCATCAGCTTCTGTCTTTACGATATGCTGGATATAGCTCTTTCGCGGTTCGATGATCTGAAGCCCCTTGCTATTGTCTTTGGTGGACAGCTTTGTATAACCGTCCTCCTCATACAGTACCGCAAACAAAGGCTTGTCCGAATCAAGCTGCCAGAAACGAATACCCGCCCTCATGGCGCCTGTATCTTCATCAAACAGCGGAACAAATTCCGTAGCCTTGAAATAATACATCCTGTCAGAGGTGAAAAGGAACGATAAACCGTGAATCAATGCGAAATATCCCGCGTCTATTAACACCGTATCAAGTCGGGTGCCAAACTTATCTTTTACGCCAGGCTTATTAAACGTCACACCATTTCCCAGCGAATACGTGCATCTCTGTGTGTTCAGCCTACGGAAAAAGTTGCTTGCAATACGATTATTGCTTGCAACTCTATTTTCGACCGCGTTACCGCTTAGAGTATATACTTTCTGCACATACTCCATAATGGTCTGATTCTGCTGCCGGTCGTATAGGTCAGCCGTTACAGCCGTCATATATATGTCGCTGCCTTTCCAGTTGTTGATAGCTTGCAAAACTGCATCCTGTACGTTCGGCTGCTCGACGAAATCCTGATAGGTTATCATGCTCATATTTGTACCACCCTATTTTCGATTGGTGAATAATACGGATTTACAACTCTTGTAATTTGCTTTGTCTTTATGAAATAGCGTGTCGCGTCCATCAAATGGTTGTTCACCTTCACCGGCCTATCTTCCACGCTAGTATTGTCCCACACATACCCTTCGGCTTCTTTGCGCCAGTTCTCACATTTAGGGCTTATCCTTATCTTGCCTGTGACCATAGCTGTATTCGTTTCGCGTATTCCATTCAAAACGTCATTGTTAGCAGGTATAACGCGAAATCTTCCAGTCCTACGCAATAGCGCAATAAATGACGCTGCACTCGGGTCTATTATAACATCTATTCTTCCATCCGGCAAGTCTGAAATAAACGCCATTATATCGTCAAGATATTCTTGGTCGGTCTTTTGAAAGCCCTCATTCCTGCCGCTGTAGTAGTATTCACGCTCGGCGCACCATATACCGCCTCTATTTGACCATAGGAGCGCCGCAAAAGCGTTTTGAGTGCCATAATCCATACTGATACAGTATGCGCTTACAGGCGCTTCTAAGGGCTCTAAGATTACTTCGCTGTAATGCGGGTAAATGATACCTTCAGCGACCGCCCATAGCCCGTCAATGTAGCGCTTGTAATATACCGTTCCTGCGTATTCCTTCTTTAGCTCATCGACTACGTGCGCCGGAAGTACGCCATCATCAATCACATAACTTTGCTGGTATATATCTGCATCCGAATCAAGAAACTTTTTGAACCAGTGCAACGGGGTATCGGGATTGCAAGTGCCGTCAAAATGCGAATGTTCGCATCTTAGACGGCTCTTTAGCATCTGGAAAACATCTTCACTCCACGTCGTTACCTCATCGCCATACACATACTCAAACGTCGCGCCCTGAATCCTCGAAACGTGCTTCTTGTTGTCCGCACCTAGAGCATAACACTTTTTCCCGAATAGCCGCACCGTATTGTCTGCACGAATGTTGCCTACCAAATCCGGGTAGACCGTCCGCATCGGCTCCAGGATGTTACGCTCCAGCGTCCCCCTAGTATTGCCCATAAGCACGATTAGGCCCTCTCCACGGGCCGCTAGAATGCGCTTAGGAATGGTCGCTACAATGTCAACGAAAGACTTCCCCGAACCCGTAGCACCTAACCGGACTTGACATTCCAGCGGCTGCTACAATGCTTCAAGTATTCGAGCTGCTTATTCGTCAAGGCCATTTTTAATCACCCCCTGTTCTCAATTTTGTTCATAATTTCCTTTTTCGCATCATCGACGCAATTTTCGATATACTTTTTAAGCCGTGCTATTACGTAGTTTGCCATTCCAAACGTAAAGAATATTATCGAAAGAAGCGGCCAAATAATCATTGACATTCACCTCAACCCGTGGTATACTTTATCCAACGTCCCGCCACGCCTCTATGCGTCCTAGGCAACGCACAAGCGCAACCCGGCGGGCCTTCTGTTACTCAATCACGCTAGGAACATTCCCCAGAATCTCTTTCACTCGATTAAACGCCGCGCTATCTTCCTGAATAGGCGTTTCTCCTATGATCTCCATGATCTTCGACAAATCGTTCACGTCGCCGCGGTTAGCAGACTTCAAAATCACGCTTGCGACAATATAATCCTTATATGTCGGATTTTTAGGAACCGGCATACCAGATTTTCTTATTTTCTCTAGCTGCTTATGGTCTGTTATTTTCATATTCAACACAGAATTTACCGTTTCAGCTATCGACTTTTTTCGCCTTTTTGATTCCCCGGACTTAACCCCGCCTAATGCGCCGTATTTCCGGGCTTCATCCGGGGTATATGGAGGTCTCAAATTTTGTTCATTAAGCATACATGATAACACCTTTTACGGCTTAATTTCGCTCAATTTCTTCATTACTAGCTGCATGATTTACCTCCATCCAAATTATCTCACATTCGCGCAGGTTAGTTATCATCCTCGAAATTAAAATAATTAACTGCTATTGTGTTTATGACTTTAATCGGCACGCACATACCCATAGACGTTTCCTGCTTCAC
>CANQWS010000036.1 GCA_947627615.1 uncultured Muribaculaceae bacterium
CACAAGATCTGTCGCATGGCATTCCCCCGGGCGTCAAGGGTAATAGATCGGTTCCACGTGCAGAGGCTCGCGCTTGACGCAGTGCAGGAAATCCGCATAAAGCACCGGTGGGATGCCATAAACGCTGAGACCGATGCCAGAGAGAACGCAAAGCTTGATGGACGCAAATATATGGCAGAGAGACTTGAAAACGGAGACACGCTCAAAGAACTGCTTGCCCGTGGACGTTATGCGCTGTTCAAATCTCCTGAGAAGTGGACTGCCACTCAGCGGCAACGTGCCATGATGCTGTTTGAATTATACCCGGACCTGAAAGAAGCCTACCGGCTCTCTCAGGACCTCAGAGCGATATTCAACAGGAGATCTACAAAAGACAGTGCCAGATTGAACCTCGCACGCTGGTACAACCGCGTTGCAGATTCAGGCTTCAAGTCATTCAACACCATTGCCGCTACATTTTACGAACACTCTGACGAGATCCTCAACTTCTACGACAACCGCTCAACCAACGCTTCAGCCGAATCAATAAACTCCAAAATCAAGGCTTTCAGGGCTAAACTACACGGCGTAAACGACTCCAAATTTTTCATCTTTCGGCTCTGCAATATCTACGCTTAACACAGGTTTTTTACTATGCGCCCTTAAATCTAATACCATGAAAAACACGATGCAAAATTACATGGTTTCACAAATCCATGCAAATATATCGATGAAAAAATGCACCGTTTTAACATTATTTCAAGCTTCATGCAAGCAAATACAAGCCTCACGTTGCATATTGCCATCATTAAGTCATTATTGTGTCATTATGTCAAAATAGTGTTGCTTTGCGCGTGCATGCAAAAGAGAGCCTTGTTCACACATCTTAACACTCAGCCACGAGGCCACAAACAGTACCTGATATTCAACATTTTACCTCACATCAGTCAGCAAAAGGAGCGAACATTGAGGTGGAAAGATATTTCTCCGCACGGTCGGGGAATATAACTACAATATTACCGGAGTGGATTCTTGATGCGGTTCTGACGGCCGCAAGCATTGCCGCGCCGCTGCTCATGCCGGCAAAAATCCCTTCCTCACGTATGATACGCCGCGCCATTTCAATGGCTTCCTCGCTTTCAATCATCTCATGCACATCTATCCGCGACGGATCATATATGCCGGGTACAATAGCCTCTTCAAGATTTTTCAGTCCCTGGATATAATGACCGCGCACCGGCTGGGCGCAGACCACTTTCACATCCGGCTTTAAGGCGCGCAGGAACCGCGAGATTCCCATGATGGTGCCGGAGGTGCCTATGGCGCTCACAAAATAGTCTATGCATCCGTCGGTCTGTTCCCATATCTCCAGGGCCGTACGCTCGAAATGGGCCTTATAGTTACCTTTGTTTGAAAACTGGTCTGGCATGTAGTATTTCTCCGGATTAGCCGCAACAAGGCTGCGGGCCTTTCTTATGGCCCCGTCTGTGCCTTCGGCGCCGGGCGTCAGAATCACCTTGGCCCCGAACGAGCGGATTATCATACGGCGTTCAACGGACACGGCATCGCTCATCACGATTTCCACCGGATAGCCCTTTACGGCTCCGACCATCGCGAGGCCTATTCCGGAATTGCCTGACGTTGCCTCTATGATTGTCTTGCCGGGCACGAGCGCTCCCGACAGTTCGGCCGATTCTATCATGCGCATGGCTATGCGATCCTTGATGCTGCCCGTCGGGTTGAACCCTTCGAGTTTGGCATAGATGTTCACGGCGGGATTGGGGCACAACCGGTTGATACGCACCATTGGCGTCGAACCGATGCATTGGAGTATGTTGTCTGCGATATTCATCTTTTTTTTGTGCTGTTTTACTATTAACAGACTTGTCGCTGAAATTGTTAAATAAAAAAGGACGCCTTCGCTGACTCACGTCGCTAAGGCGCCATTGGGAATATAGAATTGGGGAATGATTAATCGATAAGAGAGTGTCCGGTCATTTCTTCCGGCTTGGGAAGTCCCATTATGGAAAGAATGGTCGGAGCCACATCCGCGAGCTTGCCGTCTTCAACCTTGGCGTTTTTGTTTTCAGTCACATAAACGCAGGGCACGGGATTGAGCGAATGGGCGGTGTTGGGAGTGCCGTCGGCGTTCACGGCGTTATCGGCATTGCCATGGTCGGCTATGATGATAACCTCGTAATCGGAAGCCTTGGCGGCCTCCACGGTCTGCTCCACGCATTTGTCAACAGCCTTCACTGCTTTCTCAATAGCCTCGTAGACTCCGGTATGGCCCACCATGTCACCGTTGGCGTAGTTCACCACGATGAAATCATATTTCTTTTCCTTGATGGCGTCACAGAGTTTGTCACAGACTTCAAACGCGCTCATCTCCGGCTTCAGGTCGTAAGTGGCAACCTTGGGCGAAGCCACGAGTATGCGTTCCTCACCTTCGTAGGGTGCTTCACGGCCACCGTTGAAGAAGAATGTAACATGGGCGTATTTCTCGGTCTCGGCAATGTGAAGCTGTTTTTTGGTAAGTTTTGAAAGATATTCGCCGAGAGTGTTGTCAACATTCTCCTTATTGAAGAGGATATGCACGCCGGTGAACGAAGCGTCGTAGGGGGTCATGCAGTAATACTGCAGGTCCGGGATGACCTTCATGTCGGCCTCGGGAATGTCATGCTGGGTCAGGGCTATGGTCAGCTCCTTGGCGCGGTCGTTACGGTAATTGAAGAAAATCACGGCATCGCCTTCCTTGATGGTTCCGTCGACAGTGGAATTGTTGATAGGCTTGATGAACTCGTCGGTCACATCATTGTCATAGCTTTCCTGCATTGCGGCAACCATGTCCGTGGCCTGTTCGCCTTCGCCTTTCACAAGCAGGTCGTAGGCCACCTTCACGCGCTCCCAGCGTTTGTCGCGGTCCATGGCGTAGTAACGGCCAATGATGGAAGCTATCACGCCGCTGCTCTTGGCGCAGTGGGCCTGAAGTTCCTCAATGAAACCCTTACCGGAACGGGGGTCGGTGTCACGGCCGTCCATGAAGCAGTGGATATAGACCTTTTCCAGGCCGTAGTGCTTGGCTATGTCGCAGAGGGCAAACAGATGGTCGAGCGACGAATGCACGCCGCCGTTTGACGTAAGCCCCATGAAATGCATTGATTTGCCGGTTTTCTTTGCGTAGGTGAAAGCGTCGACAATTTCGGGATTCTCCAGAATTGAACCGTCACGGCATGCCTTGTTGATTTTAACGAGGTCCTGATAAACCACACGTCCGGCTCCGATGTTGAGATGACCCACCTCGGAATTGCCCATCTGGCCGTCGGGGAGACCTACATTCTCACCGCTTGCCTGAAGCTGCGAGTGAGAATAGTTGGCAAGGAGATAGTCCCAGTAGGGTGTGGGGGTGGAGAAAATAACGTCACTCTTCGAGTGGTTGCCTATGCCCCACCCGTCAAGTATCATTAACAAAGCTTTTTTTGCCATGGATATGAATTGTTTTAATAATGTTTGTTAGAATTCAAATGTCTGAAAATGAGAGGGAAGATATTTTAACTTCCAATCCAGATGCAAATTTACACAATTTTCCGTATCTTTGTGGCAAAATTAATAAATTTTATGCAGCGCAAAATAACATCTTTCATAATAGCGATAATAGCTCTGACATGCGTGTCAGGGGCAAGCGCCCAGTTCCGGTATGGCGCCATGGCAGGCGGCGATGTCAGCAACCTCCGTTTCAAGCAGGACCTCATCTCCATTGACAAAAGCGTGGGCTATTCTGCGGGAATTGTGACCGAGATGATGTTTCCCGGCATCGGATTCGGTATTGACTTCGGACTCTATTACGAACAGCGCGGAGCAACCCTGAATCTTGGCGAACGCGAAATGTGGGCCAGTCAGGGCTACGGCAAGGAACGCCTCTATCTCCACTATGCCGTACTCCCCTTCCATCTCCGTTTCAAATACACCCGCCTAAACGGATTCGAGGACACTCTGGCCCCGCTGGCGTTTGTCGGTCCGTCCATAGGCATGCTCATAGGCCACAGCAAGCTTGACTGCATGGATTTCCCCTTCGGAGAACTCGGACTCGATTTTGGAATCGGCGCCGAAATCAAAAAGAAATGGCAGGTGACCGCAAGTTACAACATGGGCTTCACCTACGCCCTGAAGGACAAGATTCTGTCCAACTACTCGGCACGCAACGCCACCTGGAACGTGCGCGTGGCCTATTTCTTCTAAGCGATTACAGAGCGGAGCCTATCACAAGCAGGCCGAGCGAAACGAGCAACACGGCGAGATCCGCCACCTTGGCGCGTACGTTCCGTTCGTGAAGCACCAACACGCCGTAAAGAAACGGGACGACAACACTGCCGCGCCTGAGCATGGATATGACCGAAATCATTGAATCAGGCTGTGAAAGGGCGTAGAAATACGCTATGTCGGCAACTGTCAGGAACACGGAGACAAGCAATATGGTCCATCGCCAGCTGAATCGGCTGCAGGCTCCTTCTTTTCGCGCCACGCGCTTCAGCACAAGTATCGACGCGCCCATTATGACACACTGATAGAGTGTGTACCACGCCTGCACATCGAGGGGATTGAAATATCGAAGAAGATATTTGTCATACAACGCGCTGACTGCCCCGAGCACCGCGGCACCAATGGCCATAAGCAGCCAACGCGAATTGCGCAGGGAGAACCCCTCTCTGGCCCCGATACGCGAAATGAGGAACAATGAGGCGAAACCGAGAATAATCCCGACCCACTGAACCCAGTTGAGCTGCTCATGGAAAATCAGCACGGCTCCGGTCAGCACCATCACCGGCCGCGAAGCGTTTATCGGGCCCTGAATGGTCAGCGGGAGGTGCTTTATGGCAAAATAGCCCAGCAGCCATGACCCGAGCACAATGAATGACTTGACCAGTATAAGCAGATGGCCCCGGGGGACATCCCCAAGGCCAACAGTTCCGTTCGCAAAATTCATTATGAGCACCGGCGACATGAGCAATGCGCCGAAAAATGTGGTCAGAAGCAACACGGTCAGGACATCGTTGCCCCTCACCGAGAGCTTCTTCATTATGTCATAGACTCCGAGACACAGAGCCGACAGAATTGCAAGAAGAACCCACATTGTCAGCTCATTTTACGGGTTCGTAGATGTAAAGTTCGTGAATCTCGCCCGTGTAACCTTCGTCCGTAAGAGGATTCAGACTCATTCCGAGCACAATCTTTGTGCCGCGGTTGTTGACAACGAGCAGGTCACCGTTGGACGGATCTATGGCCAGCCCCTCTATCTCTCCGGCCCGTCTGAAATCATTCATCTCGCGAAACAGGCTTAAACGTCCGCCCATTGCACCGCCGGCAATCTGCCCCTTGCGCATGACCGGTTTGCCGTCATCGCCGAGCTGCACGCTGAAGGGCGTGACCCTGACAGGTTCCTCACCCTCGGTCAGTCCGGTATAAGGTACGTCGCCGAGTTCAGCCACATATATATTGTCGGGAATACCGTATGACGCCTCGCCGTCATCGGCGGCGAAAAGCATCTTTCCGTCGGCTATGAATATACCCTGACACCAGTAAGGCACCGGGCGGCACTGCATCTTGGTGTGATACCGTCCGGTCTCAAGGTCGTAGCAGTAGACATAACGGGAATCCACCCAGTCCGACATCCACACATGTTTCTTATCTCTGTCGACTGCCAGACCCGACACCTCGACCTGACCGGATTCGGGAGACCACGGCAAATCACGCTTCCATTGCAGAGTGGCGGCGTCATAGACTGCCACCGATATGTTCCGGCCGCGTCCGTACTCGAATTTTTCGAGGCCGCAGTAAATCTCCCCGTGACACCAGTCAATGTCGCCGAAATGATTGGCCATCTCCGGATGGCGGAATGGCTGCATGTTGGAGTGGACCACATTGCCGTCCTTATCAAGCTTGTAGAGGGCGCGGGTATCCGAGATGTAGTAATAATCGCCGTCACACGCCACCCCCTGACGTCCGGGAATGGTTATGACTTTCTTGAGCCTGTAGTTATCAGCAAACTGCCGGGCACCCGCGGCAAACGCGAGGCCCAGCAGTACTACAGAAATGATGCATATCTTTTTCATCACTCCATTCTATGATGTCCGACGGTCATTTGGCGGGTCCCATCTCGAAGATGAGTTCGCCGCCATTCATGATGTCGTCATGAGTGATGAACATCTTGTCATAAGGCTTGCCGTTCAGGGTCACCTTACGGATGTAACGGTTCTTGTCGGAATTGTTCACGGTCTTCACGGTGAACTTGCCGCCCGGAACCGCGACTTCGGCCACATCGAAAATCGGGGAACCGAACCAGTAGCGTCCGCTTGCCGGTTCAACCTGATAGAATCCGAGAGCCGAGAAGATATACCATGCCGACATCTGTCCGGCATCCTCGTTCCCGGCAAGGCCGTCGGGATTCACGGTGTAGAATTCGTCGAGTACCTGACGGATGCGGTCGGCCGCCTTGTCGGGTTCGCCGAGCATGGTATAGAAATAAATGGTGTGGTGTCCCGGTTCGTTGCCGTGGGCATATTGTCCGATAAGGCCGGAAATGTCAGGCGAGGCATTGTCGCCGGTAAGTTCCGATGATGTGGTGAAGAGCTCGTCAAGGTGTTTCACGGTCTCTTCGCGTGAGCCGAACAGCTTCACGAGACCGTCGAGGTCCTGAGGCACGAGCCAGGTATACTGCCATGCGTTGCCCTCGCAATAGTCATCCTCGCGGTGGGTGGTGGCATTGGGGTCGAACGGTGTGCGGAATGTTCCGTCGGTGAATTTGCCGCGCATGAAGCCGGTTGACGGGTCGAAATAATTACGGTAGGAATGGCTGCGCTCGGTGAATTTCTTGACATTGGCGGTATCGCCCATAGCATCGGCGGCACGGGCAACGGCTCCGTCGGCAACGGCATATTCCATGTCGTAGGCAATGCTTTCAAGCATCTTGTCCGAAGGTATGAATCCGTATTCCTGACGCAGACCGCCTCCGCGGGCTGTATCGGCGGCCGTCTTGAGGATGGCTTTGTAGGCTTTTTCACGGTCTATGCCGGGGACATTCTTAACAATGGCGTCGGCCACGGGTATGATGCCGGGGTTGCCGACCATACAGTCAGTCTCGTTGCCCCAGAGATGCCATACCGGCAGACGGCCCTGCTCGTCGCAGATAGTCACCATATTGTTGATCATATCGGTGTTACGCTCAGGCTGAAGTATGGCCATCAGCGGCATCTGGGCGCGGTAGGTGTCCCACAGCGAGTAGATCGTGTAGGCTGTCATGTCGGGATTGTTGTAGACCTTGTCGTCGGCACCGCGATAATTTCCGGTAACGTCCGAGAAAGTAGCCGGCACTATCATGGTATGGAAAAGAGCGGTGTAGAACTTTGTCAGATCATCTTCATTTTTGGTCTGCACCTTCACACACGAGAGTTCCTTGTTCCATTCGTCGGATGCGGCGGCCACGGTCTTGTCAAAATCCCATCCGGGCATTTCGGCGGCCATATTGGCCTCGGCACCTTCAATTGACACGGGCGAGATTGCCACCTTCATCAGAATCTGTTCGCCGGCTTTGGTCTTGCCGAATTCAATACGTCCGTAAAGGTTGTCCTTGCCTTTGTGCTCGAACGATTTGAACGGTCTGGAGAAATCGGCCACGAAATAGACACGCTGGTTCTTTGCCCATCCGGTTGAATAGCGGTAGCCCACTATGCGTGTCTTGCTCACGGCCTTCATCATTGTCTCGGTCGCGTTGTCCCAGCATCCGCCGTTCTCAAGGTCAATGATAATGGCTGCGTCCTTGCTTTTTGGGAATGTGTAACGGTGCACGCCCACACGGTTGGTGGCCGTAAGTTCGGCAAGAATGCCGTAACGGGTCAGGGGGACAGAATAATAACCCGGCGACGACACCTGCTTTGAACGGTCGGCATAGCTCCAGAGTCCGGAGCCGGGCTTGCTTTCCTCTCCGCGGGCATAGGTCACCTCACCGGTTACAGGCATTACAGTCACGTCGAAAAGATCGCCGATGCCGGTGCCTTCGAGGTGAGTGTGTGAAAAACCGATAACGGTGGAATCACTGTCATGGTATCCCGAAACCCAGTCCCATGACTGCGGTATGGATGTCGGGCCGAGCTGCACCATGCCGAACGGCACGTTGGCTCCCATGAACACATGGCCGTGACCACCGGTTCCGATAGTCATGTCCACATAGTTTGTCATCATCTCGGAGTCATCCTGTGCGAATGCGCCGGAAACGCCAAGCAGAACGGCCAAAGAAAGAATGTTACGTAGTCTCATCGTTTATTTTTATTTTTATTTTTGTTTGAAAGATTGAATTTCAGACTTTTGGCTTTCATGAGGTCATCATGACTTATGCGGTAGGTTTTCAGAGGCTTGTCTCCGAGCGTCATGGACTGGATGTAAATGTCGTCGGCCGATTTATGAGGCGCCTCGATGGTGACTGTTCCCTGCGGGGTGTCGATTTCCACGAGGTCAAACACCGGGGATGTCAGCGTGTAGTAAGGTTCGCCGGGAGCGTCGGGATAGAATCCCATCATGGAGAAGAGCGCCCAGGTCGACATTGTACCGGTGTCGTCATTGCCCGGAATTCCGTCGGGTTTGGTGGTGAAATATTTCTTCAGCAGGCGGTTGGTCTGTTCCTGCGTGCGCCATGCTTCGTCAGGGAAACGGCTGAAAAGATACGGGTAGGCTATGTCAGGTTCGTTGGCGGGATCATAGAGAGCCGAGTCCATCACCATCTGGAGCTTGTCAACAAATTTGCGTTTGCCGCCCATCAGCTTGACAAGGCCGTCAACATCGTGCGGCACAAAGAAGGTGTAGTTCCAGGCCGAACCTTCATGGAAACCGGGCACCGCCTCGAAATTCTCACCCGCACGGGGATTGAACGGATCGAGGAATTTACCCTCCTTGGTGATGGGGCGGAGAGTTCCACTCTCCTTCGAATAGTAGTTCTTGTAACCCAGGGCGCGTTTGCGCAGTTCTTTGGCAAACTCAGTGTCGCCACGCTGCTCCGCAAGCCAGGCGAGAGCATTGTCGGCCACATAGTATTCGAGTGCATGGCTAACGGAATTGTCACCGCTGAGATCGCCCGCATACCATCCCAACGGCACATAGCCCTTCTCAATGTAGGGGTCTATGTCGGGGCGCATGGGGTTGTCCTTGCCGGGAGTGGTCGAGGACTTCACCATAGCCTTGTAGGCGGCCTCCATGTCGAAGTCCCTGAGGCCCTTGCGCCAGCTGTCGACAATCACCGGTATGGCAGGGTCGCCCTCCATGGTGAAGGTCTCGCGTCCGTAGAGTTCCCATTTAGGAAGCCATCCCCATTCCTTTGACATGTCTACCATGGAGCGCAACATATCGGTCTGTTTCTCGGGATAGACCATGGTCAGAAGCTGGTGTACGTTGCGGTATGTGTCCCAAAGGGAGAACACGGTGTAACGGTCGCCGTCATAATCCACAGTGCCGTTGCCCCATCCCTCCATAAGAGGATACTGGCCGTTGACATCGGAGAGCACGTTGGGATGTATCAGGGCATGATAGAGAGCGGTGTAGAACACCTCGCGCTGTTCCTCGCTGCCGCCTTTGACTCTGATGCGGCCGAGGTCACTGTTCCATTTCGCGCGGGCTGCCGCATGGATCTGGTCGAAAGTCATGGAACCCTGCTCCTTGTCGAGATTCTCGCGGGCATTGTCACATGAAACGAACGACACTCCCATCCTCACTTCTATCTGTTCGCCGGCCGAAAGATTGTCGTAGGTCCACCAGGCGCCTATATCGTCGCCCGAGATCTCACGGCCGTATTTGGTGTAGATTTTGTATTCGCCGTCGTCAGGAGTCCATTCTGCCTCCACTCCGGTCATTTCCGGCTGCATTTTCCAGAATCCGCATGACGAGGCTTTTTTGCTGACGCGAAGAACGAAATAGATAGGAAAAACGGCCTGAGGGTTGTAACAGAAAGTACCCATGAGTTTCGAGCCCTCGATTTCCGTATCGCTGACCCTACGGACAGTGGCGCCGCTCTCATTTGTCAGGCCTTCGCCGAGATTGATGATAATGTTTCCCTTTCCTGCCGGAAATGTGAACCGCTCGGCCGATGAGCGCGGCGTTGCCGTCACCTCCGTCAGTATATCGTATTTCGACAGCTTGTTGGAGTAGTAGCCGGGCGATGCCTTCTCGTCGGTATAGGCCGAACCGTACTTCTTGTAATCCGGCTCGAGATTGCCCGTTGTTGCCATGGTGAGCAAGGAGGCAAGTTCCGGACAGCCCACGCCGCTGAGAGCCACATGGCCGAATCCGGTAAAGAATTTGTTGTGATATTCGTATGGTGTAGACCACCAGCGTGCGTCTTTGTCATACACATTGGTGTCGGAGCCCATGACATTAAACGGGACAACGGACATCATTCCGTTGGGGGTGACGGCACCGGGGTTGGTGGTTCCGAAATTGGTTGTCCCGATAAAAGGATTTACGTAAGCCGCATAATCTTCATTGGCCGAGGCTGACACAGAGCACATCAGCGCATACGCCGCAAGCAAAAAAATCTTCTTTTTCAGAGTCATTTTAAGGTATTAGTATGAGGATAAACTTTTGGTTATTAAATTACTTCCGTATGCCACGTCTGACTGACCGGACGGACGCTGCCAACACGGAATTGACATGTAATCACAAATTTAATACTTTTCCATGAATCCGCCCAAACTTTACGCTCTTTTTTGCCGTGCGCTCCGCTTAATTTGCATTATATAACTTTATTTCATTAATTTTGTCGGAAAATATTTACTATTTTTGTTGAGAAATACGAAGTGACTTAGACCGTTGCCGCCTGGTTCGTTTCGATCTCTCTCATCTTCTTACAATCTGACATCCGGTAAAACTGCACCAATTTTTCGCTCATGAAATTCTCGACACTTGCAAAAGTCATACTGCTCTCCCTGTCGCTGGTCATGCTTTCGGTCCAGCCTGCCGACGGCAAGACACGCCGCTCATCCAAGGCCCGCACAACGGCCGTTGTAAAATCCAAATCCAAATCAAAGGCCAAATCAAAAAAGTCCAGATCCAAGAAATCAAGATCTCGATATAAATCATCGAAAAAAAGCATATCAAAGAGAAGCACGCGCTACACTTACGCCGCCCCAAAATCCACTGGCGTGATTAAGGGCGCCGTAAAGGCTATAACCGCCGACCTCACCACACAGGAATTTTCCTACACCAACAAACGCAAGAACAGCGAGGTGAAATTCGAATACCCGATAGCCGGCAACAAGCAGCTGCTTGACGCCATGAGGATATGGATCAGGAAAACCGTGAACCCTGATTTCGGCGGGTCACTTGACACTCCTGACGAACTGATGAAATCGGCCGTGACATCTCTGGAAAGCGGAGAAACCATAAAACTCGAAACGAAGATTATCTATAGCTCCAACCGTCTGGTGACAATCTGCACCGACAGCTACATCTATACTTCGGGGGCCGCCCACGGCATGCCCTCGAGAAAAACAGCCACTTTTCTCATCTCCGACGGGCTTATGCTCAGCATGAACATGCTGCCTCCCATAAGGGAACTGAGGCCCCTGATAATCGACGGCCTGAAAAATTATTTCAACACAACCAGCAATTCCGACCTCCTTTCTTCGCTTCAGATAGGCGGCGACCTCAACAACCTGCAATATCCGGAAAGAGCCACTCCTTATATTACAGAGAAGTACCTCAACATCCCCTACTCGGCCTACGAAATAGCACCGTATTCAGCAGGAATACCGGTTGCAGCCATTCCTCTTGACAGATTAACGGCCATTGCCGGCGAACAGCTGAAACAATTTCTGGGAAAATGACACTGCGAATCTTATCATCCATAGCTGCCGCGGTCCTGGCGATAATGACTCCCGCGACCGTAACGGCACAGACTCAGGCGGACTCCACAGCCTTCAACAATCCCGCAAACTGGAGCTCTCCTATTTCCGAGGACCACGGCTGCCGGCTGATTGTAGGTCATTTCAACGAACTATTCGGCGCGCCGCAACACATATCGGTCTATCTGATACCGGGACATCTGTCACGCAACATCTACATAGGCATCAGCGACTCGCTCGCCCACACTTCCGTCATAGCCGGCGCCAATCATGCGTTTGCGGCTGTCAACGGCTCCTATTTCGACATGAAACGGGGCAACTCCGTGTGCTTTCTGAAAGCGGGGGCTGAGGTGATTGACTCTACGTCAATGGGCATGGCCGTGAACGGAGCCATCAGATGCGGAGCCGACGGACTTGAGATTCTGCCGTGGGACAGCGCGTCAGAAAAAAGTTACAACGTTCATTCCGGACGTATTCTTGCAACCGGGCCTCTGCTCATCAGCAACGGGACGCTGCAGGAAATCAACAATGTTCCGCAGGAATTCGGATGGGCGCCCCACCCGCGGACCGCTCTCGCAATGACCTCAAGGGGTGACATTCTGTTCATCACCGCCGACGGACGTCATGAAAACAATGCCAAAGGCGTAACCCTCCCTGAGCTCGCATGGATCATGAAACAGCTGAATGCCACCGATGCAATCAACCTTGACGGCGGCGGAAGCACCACTCTCTGGACCGAGACCATGGGCGTTGTCAACAATCCGAGCGACAACCGCAAGTTTGACCATGAAGGCCAGCGCGGAGTCCCCAACATAATCTATGTATCCAAATGACCATCGTTCCACGGAGGTATCCTTAAAACCCTGTTGGTTAAGCCAATCGGCCCTCCCGTACCGCAATCGGAAGGAAGAAATGATGCCCGTCATTGCGGAATGAAAATATTTTTGTAAATTTGCACCCGTAACGGCCCGGACTTCGGGTCATGTTGCATTCGGGGCGTAGCGCAGTCCGGTTAGCGCACCTGCTTTGGGAGCAGGGGGTCGAAGGTTCGAATCCTTTCACCCCGACAACAATAAAGTGCTGATTATAAGCAATCATGTAGCTTAAATCAGCACTTTTGTCATTTTACGCCATAGGCTATAGCCCGGTCGTCCGGCGCTTTCTGTGAAGCAGACGCATGATTTCGCCGAACCAGAGGACAAGCGAGGTGCCGCCCACTATGAGCAGCCAGTCAGTCAGACTCAGTGGCACCACATTGAAGAACCGGCCGCCGAGTTCAACTATGAGAACCTGCCCCATGAATATTGCAGCGACAATGAACACGAAACCTTTGCCGGCGCCGGGTGACAGTGCAAGATGACGGGATTCGAAAGCACGAGCATTGAACATGTTCCAGAACTGCAGCATGACGAAAATTGTAAAGAAAAGCGATATTTCACTGTCGTTCATCACCGTGTCGTCAAGCCACGGCAAGTGGCCTATCTGTGTGAGTGTATGCAGGTCGGTGTGGTCAAAATAGACAAGCAACGCCAGCATGACCACAAAGAATGTCAGCCCCACACCGATTATGAACCGGCGCATCGCCGGGTTTATAATCGAGGCCTTGCGGTCTCTCGGACCGGAGTACATGACATCTCGAGAAGGAGGCAACGACGCGAGCGCAACCGCCGCAAATGTGTCCATTATCAGATTCACCCACAGCATCTGGGTGACCGTGAGAGGCGACTGCATGCCCATGAAGGCGCCGAAAAGGACTATGAGGCAGGCGGCCACATTGACCGTTAGCTGGAACATGACGAATCGCTGGATGTTCTGATAAAGCGAACGACCCCACATGACCGCACGCCCTATCGAGGCAAACGAGTTGTCTATTATGGTGATGTCACTTGCCTCTTTGGCCACGGCCGTGCCGTCGCCCATCGACAGCCCAACGTGGGCCGCTTTCAGCGCCGGTGCGTCATTTGTTCCGTCGCCCGTCACCGCAACTACCTCTCCGAGCGTCTGCAGGGACTCCACCAGCCTTTTCTTGTCCATGGGACGCGCTCTGGCTATGATTTTCAGGCCTCTGACACGCCGTTTCACCTCGTCATCGTCAAGCGCGGCAAATTCCGGGCCGGTGATGATGGCCTCGTCGCCGTCCTCGGCATCGTCCCACAGGCCAATCTGACGGCCTATCTCCCGGGCTGTGGCAGGAGTGTCGCCGGTCACAATCTTGACGTCGATGCCGGCAGCCCGCACCTCGTCGACAGCCGCGGGCACATCGCCGCGCACCGGATCGGCTATGGCCATGACCCCGAGAAAAGCAAGGTCGTGCGCCGCAAGGCGGCCGCCGGCTATCGGTTCTTCCCCGTCGGCAAGCTCCTTGTAGGCGAAGCCCAAAGTCCTCATGGCCTGATTCTGGTAGTCCGACAGCAGGGCATCCACTTCCCGCCGGCCTACTCCATCCGGCCATTCCGAACACAGATCCATCACTATCTCGGGGGCGCCTTTCACATAGAGAATCCTCTTGCCGGAGGCCGATTCAACGACTGAGGCCATATACTTCAGCTCGGTAGTAAACGGCAGTTCCTCGAGTTTTCTCGCTCCCGAACGGAGCGACATATAATCCACGCCACGGCTGTGGAGCCACAGCAACAAAGCGCCCTCCGTGGGATTTCCTATAACCTTCACCTCGGCGCCCGATGCGTCAAGCTCGGCCGTAGAGTTTACGGCTATTCCTTCTTCTATCACGGCATCCGACGGATGGCCGAAAAAATCGGCGTGACTCACCTGCATGCGGTTCTGAGTGAGAGTTCCGGTTTTATCCGTACAGATCACGGTTGTGGCGCCCATGGTCTCGCAGGCATGGATCTTGCGCACGAGATTGTTGCTTTTTAGCATCCGCCTCATCGAATAGGCCAGGCTGAGGGTCACCGCCATGGGCAAGCCCTCGGGCACCGCCACCACCACAAGGGTAACCGCTATCATCACTGTGACAAGCATGTAATGGAGAAATGACACCCACTCAAAATCGGCATTCAGGAAATACATCAGCACACGGCCCGCCACTATCAGGGCGGCAATGATATAGCTTGCCACAGCTATCTGACGGCCGAGACGCCCAAGCTGCTCGTTGAGAGGCGTTTTCACATCGTCCTCCATCTGGGACGCCTCAAAGACCTTGCCGTTTTCCGTGGCGTCACCCACCGCCGTGACCTTCATGACTCCGTGGCCCTCCATCACCTTGGTCCCGCGAAGCACCATATCCGAGGCAAACGTGGCGTCACTGTCGAAATGAGCCTTGTCCGTGGTCTTGCGGCATGACGGCTCGCCCGTCAGAGTTGACTCGTCCATAGTCAGATTGACTGCCTCAAGCAGTTGCCCGTCGGCCGGAACTTCCTGCCCTGTAGACAGAAGCACCACATCGCCCACCACCACATCACTCTTCGCTATCTGCGTAACATGCCCCTCGCGTATCACATCAACGGGTTCCTCATCATTCACCTTGTTTAATATGGCAAACTCTCTGGCGGCTTTAAGCTCGAAAATGAAAGCCAGCCCCGTGGCAAGCAATATGGCTATGAATATGCCTACGGGTTCAAAAAACACCGTCGGCCCCTCGGAAAGAAAATAATACTCGTAGAATGAAATGCCTACCGAAAGCACTCCGGCAACGAGCAATATGACAATCAGCGGCTCGCGCAGTTTGTCAAGAAACTGCCGCCACAACGGTGTTCGCGCAGGCGGGGTCAGCACATTACGACCATATCTTTCCATACTCTGCCTGACCTCTTCAGGACCAAGCCCTATGTATTTTCTCTGTCCGGACATGATTTCTGTTTTCTTTTTTTACGGCTACAAAGTTATTACTAAATTATCACATATATATTAAATAATGCCACAAACCGCCCTTTGATGCTACTTTGACGCTCCTTTGGCACTCTCGGCCCGGCGCAGAACGGTTGCAGCGGGAATTACGCCTGACTCACAGGACTTAACGCCCCGGAGCCGCGAAAAGGTCAAAATTTTAGTCAAAAAATATGCCTCAACATTTGGCGGAATTAAAACAAATCCATAACTTTGCACTTGCAAAAGCAACGACACAGTTGCCGCGCAGACATATTTTGGAGAGGTGGGTGAGTGGCTGAAACCACCAGTTTGCTAAACTGACGTAGGAGCAATCCTACCACGAGTTCGAATCTCGTCCTCTCCGCCAAAGCAAGAATTAGCCCGCTGAAATTCAGCGGGTTTTCTTATGCTATGAAAAATAGGTACCCCAAATAGGCACCCCCGGGACCAAACTATTTTTAACATTTTTTATGGTTAGACCATGCTGAAAATCTCTTTTGAAGGGCGTGGTCAGTGGCGTTTACGCTTGAGGTAGGTACGCCTGTTGGAGCCAAAGATATTATGCTCATAGGCATATTTGACAGCATGGATTATTGCTTTGGATGAGTTATTCGTGGCCTTAGGGCGGTTGCGGGAGTGTTTACTCCAAGATGGGAGAGTCCGGTAGGCTTTAAAGATTGGCGAGTATCACGGACGGAGAGAGTTCCATTCGTGAGAAGGCAAGGAGCTTCTTGCCGAGGTCTTTAATGGATGCCCCTATATGATAAAGCGTATCGTCAATAATCAGAAATCGGTCATGGATTCTGTCTGCCGTCCCTACATCTATGGGCGCATACTGACGGTTATGCCTGTTGACGCTTTGACGGAATGTGCGGCTTATCTCGCCGGTGTATATAAGAGCCGACACATCTGCATTACGATTATCGAGCTGGACTAACACTGATTCATCGACATAGTTGTCAATAAGAATAATCCTTTTGTTCGCGCTTTTGATAAGACGACAAATAAATTCATGCGCATCAAATATCTGTCCGTTGAAGAATACGCCTTCTTTGGGCGGCAACGAAGTGCGGATGAAGAAATCGACCTTGTCGGTCAGGTCATCGAGCCTTTTATCATGTTCCAACAAGCGTCGGTCAATGCGGCTCTCCATATATAACAGTCGCTGATTGACGCTGTAACCGCGCAATAGATAATCTTTCAGAATTTTATTAGCCCATATACGAAACTGGGTGCCACGGATGGACTTTACCCTATAACCAACTGATATTATGACATCAAGCGAATAAAACTTCGTCTTGTATCGTTTGCCGTCGGCGGCAGTTAGTAAGGATTCCTTACATACTGAAGATTCCTCTAATTCTCCTTCCTTGAATATATTGCGGATATGCAGAGTAATGTTGTTTCTTGTGGTTTGGAACAACTCCGTCATCTGCGCTTGTGTCAGCCACACGGTTTCATTCTCCACTCTGACATCCAATGACAGAGTTGAATCAGGCTGATATAGAATAATTTCATTCTCTATATCGGGCTGCAAATCGCTGGTGTTGTTATCCATTTCGTTCATTGGTGTCGCGGTTTCAGCTGCAAATATACGCAAAATAATCGGCAAGTCAGCCGCTTACAAAATCGGAGCCTATGGATCTCCCATTCGTAGGCCGGATTCTAACACAGGCAGTAATGGTTATTGAAGCTAAATCATTCATTTTGCACTTACGACTTTAAACTCCCCGTACCTTTCAGACCACTAATAAACTATTAAAAATCCAAGAGTTACCAAAAATATTCATTGCAAAACAACCGCAATCCTGTGTCAGACTGCAATCACCTAGCACTCTGCCGGTTATACCCCAATCCAAATCTCTTGATAAGAGATACTTAGACGCGGCAAAGTTACGAAAAATATCTGAATGAGCATAAACATAGCTTTGTTTTTATTGCTCCAACATGCAGGGACAGCATGATTTGTTTAGCAAATCAATCCGATGACATCTGTAAATTGCTTATATGTAATTCTTTATTTTCGATATGCTCTCTTATCAAGAGTTACTAAACCGAAGTCCAATCAATGAAACGGACCAAGGCCTGGAAAAACACAGTGGAAAAACATACCGCTGTCCACATAGCAGCCTTAAGAGCTGAAGCCCGTAACTGCATGAATGACAAACACATACACAATCATGCAGGATTAGAGAATATTGCTTCCGCCTCAATTTGAAGGCAAGCCGGCACAACGTTCCGGCACCCAATTTCCGGCCAGACCGATAGCGTTACACAGTCATGGAATCCGAATGCAAGTGGTTCGTACTGCGCGACCTCAAACGCGCCAACGCCAAAGAACCCGCCTACCTGAAGCTCTCGCAGCTCGGATTCGACGTATTCACGCCGCTGACAACCAAAGTCACCGAAACCGCAGGCAGGCGCGTCCGCCGGGAAGTCCCCGTGATTCAGGACCTGCTGTTCGTACGCACCGACAGAGAAACCCTTGACCCGGTCATAGCCCGCACCGACACCCTTCAGTACCGCTATCTGAAAGGCCAGACCTACGGCACGCCCATGACCGTCCCGGCGTGGGACATGGACCGCTTCATAGCCGCAGTGAGCCATCTGAAAGCACCGCGCTACTACAGGCCCGAAGAAATCACCCCCGCAATGTGCGGCGCCCGCATCCGGATGGTCTGCCAGGGAACCCTCGACGGCATGGAAGGACGACTGCTGCGCATCAAAGGCTCCGGCAAGAAACGCCTCCTTGTGGAACTCCCCGGCCTGCTGGCCGCATCCGTCGAAATAACCTCGGCCGATTACATCGAGCTAATCTGACACATCTCCCCCCTCACCACCCGACACAATCATGCAATCAACCCATATCACCGGACCCGTCACCACAATGGCGGGCGCAACCGATGGACCCGCCGGAATCACCTGCCCTGCCCTCACAGCATCGTCCGGACCGGCAGCGCTCGACCGCACGACGGCACGCCAATGGATCGAAACCGTAGTCCGCGCCCTGCCCGGCATGTCACCGTCAGAAGCATTCGACGCCATCACGGCCTACGACCGGATTCATCTCATGGCCTACGACACGCCCGCCGACCCCGCACTTCTCAACCGCTACACGCTGCGCGCCTTCGAGGCAATGATTCAGGGCGACAGCGCCATAGACCCCTACGCCATGTACCGCCGGATCAGCGAACGGCTTCGCCACAACGACAGCGCCTACCTCGGCCGGCCCCTCCGATGGCTCAGCGAGAGCCTCGCCCGCTGGCACCGCGAAATCCGGCTCAACCTCCTGACCGTCTCCGCGCCTGACCGCGACACCCTCCAGCAAGCCGCCATACTGATGGAAGCCGACCTGCGCGCCTACGAAGGTTCCAACCAGACCGCCTTCAAGCGCCGCCTCTCCACCCGCTACCGCAAATACCTCCGCCCCCTCCCCTCAACGAATGCTACGACGAGATAGAGCCGGCTTGCATTGAAAAATCCGCTCATTCATCATCCGACAGAGCAGAGACCTCTTAAAACGGAAACTATAAATTACCCCTACTCCCTCCTGACTGCTTTTTCCGCCCAGTTTTAACCCTCTTTTATTCACAGAGTTAAATCTTCCAATGACAAGCAAATCAAGAATTGTCAAGAATACACTCTTTATGTACATTAGAATGTTCATAACTGTCGGTGTATCCTTATATGCGAGCAGAGTTATAATCGATGTCTTAGGAGTAGATAATTATGGTATATATACGATTGTAGGTGGGGTCATCTTATTGATTTCATTCCTCAATATATCATTCACAAATGGATTCCAACGTTTTTTAAATTTTGCGGTTGGAACAGATAATAAAGATGAAGAAAATGAAGTCTTCTCCAATAGCATAATCGTCTGTTTTCTATTGGCTATTATTATCGTATTCCTGCTGGAAACGGTTGGATTATGGTTTTTGAATAGCCAGTTATCTTTTCCTGAAGGTTCTATTAAAATTGTTAATGTTGTCTATCAGATTTCTATAATTACATTCATAATTAATCTATTCAGAGCGCCTTATAACGCTCTGATTCTTGCCCATGAAAAATTTTCATTCTATGCTTATATAACAATTGCAGAAGCGGCCCTAAAGCTTTTAATTATATATCTGTTATTGATAGTATCCATAAATAAGCTTATTCTTTATTCATTATTGGTACTTTCAGTATCAATCATTACGAATCTGATTTACATTATCTACTGTCAATTCAAAATAAAACACATAAGATTTCATTTACATTTTAATAAGAAACTTATACAGGAGCTGAGTTCTTTCTCCGGTTGGAATATATTGGGAAGCATAGCCGACATTGGGTATCAGCAAGGCACCAATATGATTTTGAATGTCTTCTGCGGCGTGGCATATAATGCGACTATGGGACTTGCAATTCAAGTCAAAAATGTAATATTCAGTTTTGTGTCGAATCTTACCGTAGTCTCAAATCCCCAAATTATCCAGTCATACGCTTCTAAGGATATCAAGAGTTTCGAATCGCTTATTCTACAAGTATCCAAGTTCGCTTACTTTCTTTTACTTCTGATAGCCATTCCGGTAATAACCAATATGAATTTCATCCTAAATATCTGGTTAGAGACCATCCCTCCTGATGCTTCAAAATTCTGCACCTTGATGTTAGTATTTTGTTTGGTTGATTGTTTTAATGGCCCTCTTTGGACTGGAGCGCAGGCTGAAGGTAACATAATGCGTTATCAGATAATTTCCAGTTCCATATTGTTGCTAAACCTACCCCTATCCTATATCGCACTAAAATTTCACTTTGATCCCTCTTCCATTGTACTTATCCAGATATGTGTATGTTTGATAAGCATAATTTATAGGATATTATACTTGGGAAGGTTAAAACTCATTTCCTGCTATTCTTACATGAAACAGACTCTATTACCTTCAATTGGAGTAACAATAATAGTATTAATCGCAACGCTGTCTCTTACCATCGATTCCTCACCTTTGTCACACCTCATATCCTCTACACTTATATCTACCATTTCGTGCATAATAGCTGTATATTGTCTGGGGCTGAGAAGGAATGAAAAAGTCAAGATTAAAAATCTCATCTTAAAAAGATTACGCCATGGGTAAAAAACAGATATTAATCATTCAGAACACATTGACAGGAGGCGGAGCTGAAAAAATCCTCGCGGACATCCTTAGATGGTTTGACTTCAATAAATTCAAGGTTACGTTACTGTTGGCCTACAGGAAAGGTGTTTATTTTGATTCTTTACCCAGAGAAGTAGAGATTCTATCAATGTACCCTGAATATAGAAGCCGGAATTATATTAGAATCGCCGGACGGTTAAAAAGATTATGGCATTATGATTTGAAACGAAAGATAAATCAGGTATTAGGCGATAGAAAATATGATGTAATAGTGTCTTTCATGGAGGGCTTGCCTGTTTTATTGCATAGCTTCGTTATGAACAGAGCCAAAATGAACATCAGTTGGGTCCATTGTGATATGTATGTTTATCATGTTACAAATTATTATTATAGGAACAACACTCAGGAAAAAAATATTTATGAGCAATTTAACAAAATTGTTTTTGTGTCAGAACGAGCAAAAGAAGCTTTTACTAAATTATTCGGCATAAAGGATAACCTTACAGTTATATACAATCCTATCAAGCCGAGTGAAATAATTGAGAAATCAAAAGAGATTGGCATTAAGAAAAGGAAATTCACAATAATAAATGTCGGCAGATTGTCCCCCCAAAAAAACCAGAAATTACTAATTGATGTTGCCTACAATCTGGTTCAGAGAGGTTTGGATTTTGAGGTTTGGATTTTAGGGGTGGGAGAATTAGAAGGGGAACTTAAGGCACAGGTAGATTTATTGGGCCTACAAGACGTGGTAAAGTTTATGGGATTTCAAAAAAATCCATATGCTTATATGGCAGTTGCTGATATTTTCCTTTTAACTTCAATCACAGAAGGATATCCATTGGTAATAGCTGAGGCTCTTTCATTAGGTATTCCTCTAATATCAACTAACGTCACAGGTCCAAGCGAGTTGCTAAATAATGGAGTCGGGATTCTGACGTCTATGAATGTTGAAGATATTAGCGAAAATGTTGCTGCCCTTATCGAAGACTCATCACTCCGCGAGTCTTATTCTGAAAAATCACGAATAAAATCTAAGGATTTTGATGCAAATAAAATAATGAACAATATATTTAATCTCATAGATGCGAGTACTCTGGATAACTAATATAATGCTACCGCCTCTATGTGAGGCTTTAAAGCTTAAAGCCTCTTCTTTTGGGGGATGGATGGTTTCATCACTAAATCAACTAAAAAATCAGGTAGATGTAGAGATTGGAGTCGCAACATTCGATAACAGAAGAGAGTTGTATGACAAGACAATTGGGGGTGTTAGATATTTCCTCATCCCAACTCGAGGTAAAAATCCGCAACACTATCATAGTCATTTTGAAAAAGAATGGAAAGAAGTTAATCGTAGATTTAATCCAGACGTGGTTCATATACATGGGACAGAACTCGCACATGGTCTTGCATGGGTGCGAGCAAATGGTGCTGAAAACGTCTGTGTATCAATTCAAGGGCTCGTCTCAGTCATTGAAAGATACTATAAAACGGATAGTTGGCTTGATCACATCCCTCTAACGTTCAGGGACTTAGTAAAATTAGATTGGATATCTCGTCAAAGACATAATTTTAGGGAAAGGGGCGAAAATGAAAAAGAACTAATTCTAAGCGTTAATCATATAATCGGAAGAACAGAATGGGATAAGACACATGTATGGGCTATAAATCCAAAAGCAAAATATCATCATTGCGGCGAAACATTGCGAGAAGAGTTCTACAAGCATAAATGGCAATATAAAGACTGCGAACAGCACTCCATTTTCGTATCTCAAGGCAACTACCCCATAAAAGGACTACATAAACTTTTGGCGGCAATGCCGTTGGTGCTTAGAGAATTCCCCGACACAAAAATATATGTTGGCGGTTTTAACATCATCTCTGCACCATGGTACCGGAAAACAAGCTATGCCGTAATAATTAAAAGGCTAATTAAAAAGTACAATCTAGAGGGAAAAGTTATCTATACTGGAATGCTTGACGAAAAGCAGATGTGTCAACAATATCTTAAAAGTAATATTTTTGTCCTACCATCAGCAATTGAAAACAGCCCAAATTCCCTTGGAGAGGCACAACTTTTGGGCATACCCTTCGTGACTAGTTATGTAGGAGGGGTACCTGATTTTGTTAGCAGTATACCTTCTACAATGTATCGTTACGATGAAGTTGAAATTCTTGCAAAGAAAATCTGTATGATATTTTCTAAAGACACAATTTTTTCTTCAACGCATCACCCTTTACTAGATTTATACAATCAAGAAACAAATTCGAGGACTCTATTGTCTATATACTCCAAAATCTAAATTTATATACCTGTTGACACCTATACATTTACATTCTTATGAGTTTACCAGTTATTTCCGTTATAGTGCCTGTTTATAATGTTAAAAATTATTTAAGGCAATGTTTGGATAGTCTGATATCTCAAACATATAGACAATTAGAAATAATTATAATTGATGACGGAAGTACTGATGGGTCCTCAATAATATGTGATGAATATAAAAAAGATCAACGAATAAAGGTTATTCATAAGACTAATGGCGGATTAAGCTCAGCAAGGAATATAGGGCTAGAACAAGTTTCCGGAGATTATATTTCTTTTATTGATTCCGATGACTGGTTAGATTCTGATTTCTATGAGAAATCATCAATTGGATTTGAGTTTGGAGCTGAGGTTATAAACGCAAGCTATAGTATTTATTACAATGGCTCTGTTACTCCTGTTTCTAATAGCATTCCTGCCGGATTATATAAACAGCCATACATTTTTTTCAATTTTGAAATACCCCTTCTAGAAACTGGAGCACACATGCCAGTATGGCCTAATCTTTATTCTCGCAAGCTAATATCAAGGTTAAATATTTCTTTCGTTTCCGAACGGGAAGTCTATGCCGAAGATGATTTGTTTAACACCGTTATTTATGGCTCAGCAAAATCCATATATGTAGCCGACACGAAATCATACATTCATAGAATTGTAAAAGGCTCACTAAGCCAGTCTTACCGAAAGGGCTTATTCAATATGCTTTCACATAAAAGGAAGTTAAAAGAAGCATATTTTAGGAATCAAAATAAGATAGAGCTATTGAACATTCTTCATTCTACAAGGCCAAAAGAAATAGCAGCTTGTCTATACAAACAATCTCTTTGTGGTTATAAAGAAGCGATAAATAATGTAAGATCAATATGTGAATCATCAAGAAGTGTTTTTGATAGAGAATCAAATATCTCAGGAAAATTCAAACCATTATATATTTTAGGCAAGTACAAACAATACACCCTAATAATTATACTATCAAAGCTGATGAATTTGGGTGAGCCGATATATCGGAGATTATATTTAAGATAATTCAACAAATAAAAGTATGAAGGTACTTTTCATAATACCTGATCTGGATTCTGGGAGCGGGACATGCATCAAAACCGTTTCGAATGAAATGCTCTCAAAAGGGCATGATTGCCATATCCTGACTCGATATAAAGTAGAAATTGAAAACCAAGGTGAAAAAGTTACGGGATACTTTAAATCTCAAAGAAATAATAACCGGTGGGTTTTATCATTAAAAAGGATATTATTGTACCCGATATGGCCATTCTTTTCTTTTAGAGAATTTAAGAATCTCATAGAAGAGACTAATAAAATTGTCAAAAAAGAGAAGATTGACGTAGTAGTATCAGTTTATAACCCAATTGAAAGTCTATTTGTTGGCTATATCATAAAAAAGAAATTCCCCTACGTTTTGTTTGTTGCGTATTTTCTTGATGCTCTACTTGCAGGTCAAAGGCCACGATTCATGCCTGAATGGATCAGAAGACGAAAGGCTCTTCGTATTGAAAATAGGCTTCTTAGTAACGCAGATTCTGTAATAATGATGAAAGCGGTTGAACCAATCTATATTCAAGAAAAAACCAACATAAGATTCTTCAATAAAATAACTTTTCTGGATCTTCCTCTCTATAAACCTAAAAATGTACCCAATAATATAGTAAGGCACCATTTCCCCGATAACCAATTGGTCTGTTTTTTTGCTGGGGCACTTCCAAGGAACATACGTGAGCCACATTACATATTAAATTTGTTTTCGAAATTTAATAACATACATTTTTATATAGCCGGTAGGGGAGATTTCTCAGAACTGTTGAATGAATACAAAACAAACCATAAGAATATTCATATAATCGGGCAGATAAAACAAAATATCATAACGGAAATGTATCATGAAGCAGATGTCCTTGTCAATATTGGGAATCGGCTTAACAACATGGTCCCAAGTAAGATTTTTGAATACATGTCTCTTGGGAAACCTATTATAAATACTGTGAAAATTGACAATGACCCAAGTATTCCTTACCTGTCAGAATATGGAAATGCAATGATAGTCGATGAGAGAATCGATTGCAATCAATATATATTACAAGTTCAAGAATTTGTTAAAAAGGCCCAGCAAGTTAATCCACAAAAAAATATTTTTAAATTAAATCAACCATCATCTTTTGTAGATCACATTACTTATCTATATCATAATGCATAAAACGATCAATATCAGCAATTGTGTGGACTATATATATATTTATATATTACTGATAACCAAAGCAGGTTTTATGTTTTATGAAATGTATAGTGCGATATCTTCGATATCATTCCTACTCGTGTTGATTATCAGCTTCCGTTTAAGAGATTGTGCTATAAATAACACTCAATTTAGAGTCATATTTGTAATTTTCTTTCTAATAACATTAACCGGCCTTTTTAAGGGATTCGAAATAGGCAAGTATATCCTTTCAGTTATAAACCTCACGACTTCACTATTTCTGGTTGCAGTTATACCCTATGAAAGGTTCACAAAATGTTTTTCCAACATTATATATCTATCCTGTATATTTTCACTGGTTGGGCAGGTCTCATTTACATTGGGACTCCCTTTTATTGAGAATTTACCTGTCTTAACAAACTCAAAAGGAATTGCAGTTTACTTTGCCGGTTTAGCTGAATTTTGGACAAAACAAACTGACGGTATTTATAGACTTCAAGGTTTCTTTTGGGAACCAGGAGCCTATCAAGCAATGATTATAATATCTTTTCTATTTGATATATATATAAATAAACCAAGTAAAAAGATCATTAGATATTCATGTTATATCGTAACGATTATTCTAACGTATTCAACAACGGGTATTGTTTCGCTATTAATATTAGCAGCCTTGATTTCAGTAAAAGGTAAAACCATCAGATATAGAAATATATTTGCAGGCCTTTTATTTGCCTTAGTTTGTATCACACTGATACCTTTTCTAAAGGAGAATCTGACTGGTTTTTTATATTATTCTACTTTTGGTAAATTAGAATTATTTAATGATGCTTATACATATGGAGAAAGTAACAGTGCTTCCTCACGTTACGAGTCCATTATCTTTCCATTAAAAGAATTTTTAGACTCTCCTATTTTTGGTATTGGAGAAGTTGGTTTAGAAAGGATTGAGAAGCTACTTGGTCATAATATGTTAACATGTACTCCTATTAACTTTTTTGCTTATTACGGATTTGCCTGCGGCCTTATCTGCTATTATGGGATCTTCAAACTATTAAGATTATATAATAAATCTATTCTCGAAGGATTAACTCTGATCATATTATTACTTATTACTGTTGGTTCCGAGAATTTTGCTTATAATCCCATATTAACTTGCTTAATATTGTATGGTTATACAATGAAATCAAATATATCTAATAAGAAAAATAGACTGGTTTCTGGCTAATTATATGCTAAAAAACATGTGATATCTAATCTAAATAAATCCAGATAATATGTCAGTTTTCAAGGACAAAGTCCTCCTGATTACGGGAGGCACCGGATCGTTCGGCAACGCTGTTCTGCGCCGTTTTCTCGACTCCGACATCAAGGAAATCCGCATCTTCAGCCGCGATGAAAAGAAGCAGGACGATATGCGCCACCGGCTGCAGAATCCAAAAGTCAAGTACTATATAGGCAATGTGCGCGACAAGGCGTCGGTCGACGTGGCCATGCGCGGAGTTGACTATGTGTTTTCCGCGGCTGCGCTGAAACAGGTGCCGAGCTGCGAGTTTTTCCCCATGGAGGCCACGCGCACCAACGTGGAGGGTACGGCCAACGTGCTTGCCTCGGCGATTGAAAACGGGGTGAAGAACGTTGTGGTTCTGTCGACCGACAAGGCGGCCTACCCTATCAATGCCATGGGCATCTCGAAAGCTCTGATGGAGAAGGTGGCCATAGCCAAGGGTCGCGAGCTGGGCGAAGGCGCGGCTACCACAATCTGCTGCACGCGCTACGGAAATGTGATGGCTTCGCGAGGCTCGGTGATTCCTCTCTGGGTGGAGCAGATGATGGATGGCAAACCGATCACCATCACCGACCCTGAAATGACCCGCTTCATGATGACGCTGGATGATGCCGTTGACCTCGTGGTCTACGCTTTCACCCACGGACACAACGGCGACCTGTTCGTTCAGAAGGCTCCGGCCGCAACCCTCGACACTCTTGCCAAGGCCCTGAAGGAAATATATGCCAAGGTGGATCCGAAATATGGCGAGACCGAGGTCAAGGTGATTGGCACACGCCACGGCGAGAAGCTCTACGAGACCCTTGTGACCCGCGAAGAGATGGCAAAAGCCATAGACATGGGCGATTATTACCGCATTCCCTGCGACACACGCGACCTGAACTATGACAAGTTCTTCACCGAGGGCAATGAGGAAGTAAGCAAAATCGAGGACTATCACAGCCACAACACGCGCCGTCTTGACGTGGAAGGCATGAAGGAACAGCTCATGCGCCTCCGCTTCATTCAGGCCGATCTGGGCATGATCGAAGCCGATACCAAACGCGAGATCCGCAGCGAATGACAATAAGATGAAACAATGCGCAATGCGCATTACGCATTACGCATTCCTACTTAGATTATGAAAATTTTGGTGACAGGAGCCAAGGGTTTTGTGGGTAGAAACCTGTGCGCCCAGCTCAATAACATAAAGGAGGG
>CANQWS010000037.1 GCA_947627615.1 uncultured Muribaculaceae bacterium
TCAAAAAGATACGCATACGTCGGATATTCAATTGTGAACTCCTGAGCCAATCCTGGTGAATACTTTGCCTCGTTCATCATGCCGCGAAGCTTAGAACCCTCTAGAATTTTCATCTCATCCAATGCTTCTCGAACTATTTCTTCCGTGGTGGGCGCTTCTTGTTCCCCTACTATTATGCCAGATACAAAGATAGCAATCATAAGAACCGCAACGATAAAAGTGGAAATTACGTTTTTCATATGTCGTCTCCTTCTGTTAGTCTGAGTTGCCCTGGGATACCGTCTCTCAGTTTCTCTTGTTTAATGATTCGCTCAGCCTGTCGCCTTGTCCGAAGCCCGCATTGGACTTCTTCATCTAATTTCTTTTTGTCCAGTGTGAAGTGTTTACACTCCAAATCACACGTCCAACATGGAGAGTTTGGGCCTTTTGCAAGTGGCGAAGTAAGCCACCAGCAAAGTGCACAGCCTCGATAGTTGTTACTAAACATTTTTGATCCTTTCTCGATAAGCTCGTCTGTAGGGATCAGGATCCTCAACGTCGTGCAAGTCAAGGAATTCCCCGATCGTCTCAAATATAAGTCCTGGTTTCCTTTGGAAGACATTTTTAAAACGATAGTCAATAAACACATATGTTTGACCGTCGCTCGTCTTCACTCGTAATGAATACTTGTCGATGTTTGCGATCTCATCGACAGGCGGCGTCTGTAGAAATGCGATCCATGCTCGGAACGCTTCTTCTGCATCTCGATAGTCATCACATAACACAACTACCATGGTATCCACCCATAATGAAAATCCTCAAATACGTCTGCGTCATAGTGAGAATATAAATCCTCGAAGAACTCGTCTACTTCTATAATGTCAGCCTCCTTTGCGCTCAACACGTCCTTAAAACGGTAGTCGATGAAAATATAAATGAGATCGTCATCTGCAACACATCGAAGCGAGTAGCGGTCTGTTACAGTGAGCATAAATGGTTCATATCGTTCACACAGAAAGAACAGAAAATATCAAACGCATCGCATGCATCTTGATAACTGTCACATAGTATAATGATCATTTTCCCTTCACCAACTTAATTGCTAGCTTTGCCAATTGATCAGCCTCCTCATTTCCCCATAAGCCGGAATGCCCTTTGACCTGCTCAAAATATAATTCATTCAGCCCATTTCGAACAGCTTTCTTGATAAACCGGACATAATCTTTTGCTATTGCTGACTTTGTCTTCCAAATACCAAGCGGCCAGGCGGAGATCCCCTCGTAGTCGTGAAATATCGTGAGTTTGTGCATATGAAGCTGGAGGGCAAGAGTAATTACAGCCCTCGCCCCCAGAACCTCACCAGCGATGTTGCGAAGCTTTATAAGGGACGGTTCACTGCCAGCTCCCTGAATATAATGCTTCTTACCATGCTGATCAACCAGGAATCCCCCGAAGCCATAGATTTTCGCCTTCGGATCAAATGAACCATCGATAAAGGCATACGACTTCTTAGGAATTCTCGGTTTCTCCATTCTTCTTCACCGCCTTAGCGTATTTGTTTTCCTTCTTCTGGATCCGCTGTGCCTCTCGAAGCATCGCCTTGGGCACCTCTTCACGAAGGATCTTGTTGTGCGCGTTACCGTTGCCAAGTGCTTTCTTCATAAATGCGTATGCCACGCCGGCGCCAGGACTTACCACTTCGCCCTCTGCGGGTCGAACCGTTGTCTTCGTTCCGTCCTTCCAGAGAATTGTCGTGACGCCGTTGGAATAGATAATGCGTTCGTAATCGAGAGGAGACTGGCACGCCTTTACAAACTGATCACGCTGTGCTTTAAGCATTGCTTTGGCAAATGTTTCTGCACAGTCAACGGGGGCCTTATAATCGATTCTTCCGTGTATTACAGCATATTCTCCGGTGGGTCCAACGAGCTCGATTCTATCAACTTTTCCTACGATCTTGACCGCCCCATCATTGAGTGTGAATGTTTCGCACATGTCTTTTTTCTCCTTTTCCATAAGTTTGTAAATATCTTTGTGAAGTTCCAAGGGATACTCATACTTTGGCTCTAGATCGTTCACCGTTTCAACTGGAATTATAAATCCCAAAAGATATTTCCCAATAGAGTTCTCTATTCTAGTAGTTCTATGTGAATCTTTTAGAACAGAGAAACCGTAGTATGTATTAAAAGTATTGTTTGATGGCGTTATAGTACGATAATGTGTACGCTCAAGCACTACATGCCAGAAATCATCGCATACTTCTCCAACGGTCACCGTGATGGTTTCAGCCGAGGTAAAATATTCAGTACAATAAACACCCCCTGGAAGAGGATGTCGATATCGATTATACACTTTGTATTGAGTTTCGATTCTCCCATCATTTCTTTGACAAATAATTAGATTTTCTACAATTCCAATAAGAGATTTTCGAAGACTTTCAAGATCCACTTCGAGCATGTAGACATTTGGATGTTCCTCTGCCATTTAAGTCACCGCCTTTGAAATATAATAGTATATGAGATACGCTGTCGCTGGAATTTGTAAAATGAATAATCCACACCACACATTAAAGAACCATGGATAGGGCGCCTCATGATTCCTAACCTGTTGAGAGTATGTTGGGTTTCGTTTCATCCAACGAAGAATCAACTCGAACCAGAGCCAGGCACCGATCAGCGCTATCCATGACAACCTCAAAAATATCAATTTGATCATCGCATCCGTTCCCTTCCGGATTCTCTCCAGATTTCAAGAGCTGCTTTAGCCACTGCAAACCCAGCCCTTGCCATGTCCATGTCTCGCATTTTTTGGATCTTTATTCCAAATAGCGAGATGGAATTCTCCACGCTTGCTGGAAGACGATCCAAGACAAATTCCCGGAGACTCTCTACGAAGAAAGATGTGTAGCACAGCCACTTAAACGCGTCTCTTCGTAAAATATAAGTCTCTGGTGGCCGATAAATGTCTCTCAATTCGTTCCAGAGCCACTCCGTTTCTTGCATATTAAGTCCTCCACGACTTTATTTGACACATAGCCTTCGACGTCAGCCTTAATATAGTAGGCTTCTTTTTCTGCATCTTTTTCAATAGAAAGACTGTTCATAAATACTTCTATTCCTGGGCCGAACTTCTTCTCGATCAAATTTGTAAAAATTTTCGACAACATTATTTGAGCAAATGTAGATTTGAATCTCACTTCATCCATCTTTATTTAATCTCCTCCTGCATAATATAATCGAAACTTCCAGAATGCCTTGGAGCAGATCTTCGTGCGTCGACTTTTATCATGACTATTGTATCCCGCAAAGCTTTACGATACCCCATTCGATGCGATACAGCTGCCAATCCCAACAGGCCCACACTGATTCCGATCTCCTTGATATGATCTGTTACCCAAATCGCTGCATCCATGCCGATTCGTGCGGTCTTTCCTCTGATGTTAGTCTTTTCCATCGTTATCCTCCTTATTAATGTCAATTTTTATAAGAATATATCCTGGATCATTGATATACTCTTTTATCGAACCAAATGTCATCGTTTCAACATCTTTGGACTCGATCGAGGTTACTAATGCACTTTTCACACATTTTGTTATCGGCCGAATAAATAGTAAAATCTCATACGGATGCTCAATGATGTACTCTATCGTTTTCGGAACTTGCACCAACCAAGACATAATACTTCTCCTTTCAAAAATATAAGGAGAGTTGATTAACTCTCCTTGCTAGTGGATTCGGGCAATGCTTTAAGCTTTTCCGCGACTTTGCTATCGATCAGCTCAGCCATCTTCTGGTCATCCCTTTTCCTGCTAATAGTACTAACAGCAATCGGACCACCAATCAAGATAATCGTCTGCACAAAGTGAATAAGCTTATCTTTATTCATTGCGTTCACCTCCTATTAAATATCAGGTTTTTCATGCGAGGGAGCAGCATCTGGCCACTTCTCGATCATCGTTGAAAGAGTACGACAAGCCTCGATATACTTATTGACGAGTGGTTGAAATATGTATCAGGCATCTATCGGGACATGTTTAATTATGTCTATCAACTCGTTTCCGAACACCTGCCAACGATCTGTAATGAAAATCATAGCTTCTGTCAATTCTTCTTTTGAAGGTTCTTTTTCCATAAATATAAATCTCCTTTCCGAACTGAAAAAGGAGAGACGATGCTCTCCTTCGTTTAATCCGTGTCATTTCCCGAATACCTTGCATATGCATATGCATATGCATACTATCAGGATGACACTGATTAAATTCCAGTTCATCCTCGTTCCTCCTTATTGCCGCCTATACTTTTAAAAGTATCGACTGCTTTCTGGCTTCTTCTTACCATCCATCTCAATACCTTTGCCACCGCCGTCATCATCGTCGGCAGAAGAGCAAATATCAAGATGATCGATACAATTGCAGAAATCATTGTCAAAACCCTCCTAAAAGTTTAGTCTTCATTAAAAAGAAGGATTTTCACGCGAAAAGGAAGAGGCCTTGTTAGACCTCTCCTTGAAAATCCGTCCATATGTACCCAAGATCCTCACAAAGTTGAAATATCCGAGAATCTTTTCTGCATCTGACGCAAATCCAGACTTTCCATTCGCTTTTCGAATGAACCACCTCGAATCGAGCCCCGTTTAGGCTCAGTTCATGAGTGTCCTTCGTCAAACGTTCGGAATCAACCCTTTTGTACGCCATCCACATGTTATTTCTCGTCTTTTTCATTTGCTAGTCCTCCTAGTAAAATATAAATTTCCTACTATAGACAGCGTTTCTAACGCGAAAGAACAAGAATTGTGACAATAGCAATCAGTATTAGAGGCCAGCAAATGATCGCAGATAATATCAAACATATTGCGACAATAGACAAACCAGGCAGCATATCATCACTGACATAAAAGTCAAATCCTTCTGCACGACTAATAGCCAAAGCCCCACCCGCTAATAGAACAATGCCGATTAATGCGTATAAAGAAACTGTTAGCATTTTTGTCCTCCTTCAAAAATATAAAAACTACGCAAACAACAGCAAAATTAAAACAACGACGATAATAAACGGAATAAGTGCCCAGAGTATAACGGAAACGTTCAGAAACACCTTGAACAGAAACGCACATATGTAACCAGAGATAATAATCGTCGCAAGAGCAAATAATGTACTCATTTTACCCTCCTCAAAAATATAAAAGGAAGAGCCAATGATGGCCCTTCCCTTCAAACTACTTTCTACCTTTCGGGAGTTTCTCACCGAAAAGTCCAATCCCAGGTAATTGTCTGGAAGCTGTCGTGGTCAGATGTCCGTTCTCTTCAAACTTCAGAAGATCAGTCTGGCGATCCTTGTAGATCTTCGCACCGACCAGCATCGGGATCAAACACCCTGCCAACTCCGTTCCAAATCGTAACCATGAGAATTGACTCTTCTTGACCTCGGCCGCGGCCATCGTTTGCGTTTTTTCTCTTTCGAGTTCACAGCGAGTACGATCAGCTTCGGCCTTCATTGCCATCTCTTCGTTGCTGTTCAGAACGGCCAACAGATCTTTTGTTTCCGTTGACAAGTCCTTGCGAATATCATCCGCCAAACCGTCTTCTTTCAATCGATCCAGGTTCTTCTCCAGGACACTCTCCAGTTTTTCCCTGATTTCTTTTTTCATGCTACTTCTCCTTTCAAAATATAAAGTAGTTCATTAAAGTCCCTGTTTTTTGAGCGACTTTTTCAAATTTTCACCCGGGGAATTTTTCGGAATTAGAAAGTAAAATGGATCTCGTTATCAAGCCCTACATGATTTAGGTTCGGAATTTGTACCGTTTGAATAATTTTTCCACATTTCGGGCAGCAATCTGGTGTAAAAACATGATGATCAACATGATACGATAGATCATCGAAAATATAACCACAAGTTTCGCAAGCCATACGAGCGACGATAGTTGTGAAATTTGATTCAGTTTTAGATGGAGTGATCATGTTCATCTTTTTCTTCCTCCTGATTGTCTTTCGGCGGTTCCTGAGAAATAAATGCGAGCTTAATAAGCGGATTGTTAAGTAGAAGATTATTACTCCAGTTATTTGGGTCAAGAAAATCTCTGTTTGCTTTAACTAATTCCGTAATAACAGGATAGTCTGTTGCAAACGTTGGATACTCTTTTATTAATTTTTCCCACTCTAAAACGACACCAAGAGATTTACTAATTGCTTGTAGTTTTGCTATCTCGAACATAACACTTCGCATTTCCATCTCGTCTCGATCGTAATTGTCTTTGGCCATTTCTTTTCTCCTTTCAAAAAATATAAAAGACGCTATGATAAGCGCCTTTTATCCAAAGATTATTTGCATGTCAAATACTACTACGATAGCCAATGCTATAAACAGCAAAGCAGTTATTACATTTGTTTTCCACATGTTTTTATACCTCCCTATTAGAGACCGAGAATATCATGCGAAAAAAGAAGGGACTTTGATCAAAGCCCCTTCTCTTGGAATCACGCTATCAGCATACCAATACAAATAGCGATAACAGCCACGGTCAAAACACCAATCATAACCATAGCAGTAGTCTCTTTCATTGTATAATCCTCCTAATATTTTAGTAGTATGATTCTCATTATGTACTATGTTTTTTGCGCGAAAATAAAAAGGAGAGGCTGCGTTAGCAGTCCTCCTTCTGAGAATCCTCACTACTAGTAAAACTAACCAATACGATGACCATCCAATAAAACAGTCCAGCAGTAATTCCAACAGCACCAATAGCAAGCCAACCGTTGATACGGATGAGCGTCTCGAACCAACGGATCGTCAACACGACAGATCCGGCGGCAGCGATAACGCTACCCAGCATCACCAGCACCATGTATATAAAGTACTTAGTCTCATTAGACATCTTTTTCATTGTATAAATCCTCCTAATAATTTTGTAATTTAGTAGTATGATTCTCATTATGTACCTTGTTTTTTGCGCGAGAAATATAAAAAGAAGAAGCGCTGTTAGCGCCTCTTCAACAATTTCATGGAGCTCAAGATTGCCGTGAGCCCCTCGCCGTTTCGTCTACGTTCCTCAATGATAAGAGCTTCCGTATTGGTCAGAGGCCGCCTCAATTCAATATAACGTCCCATGGAACGATCGTAAATGGAGCGCTGTCGAAACCGAATCTCCTTATCCACCGTAACCGCTCGAATGCCACCAGATGCAAGCTTTATCGCACCTTTGACACCGAGGAGTACGATCGGGATTCCGAAACCCGGATTCTTCACACACCAATCCAGACCGTTCTTGGCACGTTCCACTTGATGGTTCTTCCAATCGTTCAGCTTCTCCTTCGTGGTCCGTTCGTCAACAACGTACATGGTCTTTTTCCTCCTTAATAAATTGTCTATTATAGAGGTAGATTTTTGAGCGAAAAAAAAAAATAAGAATCCTTGCAGGAGACGCGAAATGAATTGAGCAGTGATCCTTAAGCGATCAATCAGCTCAATCCATTATGCTAAATACCAGGTATAAGATTCCGCTTCCTATAGCAAGCATAATATCCCAGAACATTTTTAGCATCTCCTTTCATTATATGAAAGGATTTTCACGCGAATATAAAAGGCGCCGCCAGCCAAACTGAATACGGCGCCCGGGTCCTCGTACATATTCAATTGTCTTGCAGAATTTGATCGACCAAACGGAAGTTGTCCAATCCATAATCAGCTATGAAGTTACAAATCCACTCCTCAATCTCTACCCAATATCTGGGATGAGCCATTCGATGGATCTCGTCGAGCATGTTGTAACTGATCATAGTGACATGCCCAAGCTCATGGGACAATACCTGTCTCAGGAAATCCCCATGAAGAGATCTCGACAAATAGACGGTTTGCGTCATCGGGTCTGTCGTAGCGACTCGTTGCTCGCCTGTCCTGTCAATGAGCTCAGGGGCGTAAGGGTCGGTAAATATCACACGCCACAAATAGCCATTCATGAAGAACTGATTCATGGCGTGTAACCTCCTCACATGGTCATGCTATTGACAAGCTTCGTCAGGTCTTCCTTCATCTTCCGCTTCAGATCGGGATCCGCGTCGCCCCAAATATCTTTGAAGGTGTCCATGCTATCGCGAAGATGCTTCTCAGCGTGCTCGCTCATTTCCTTCTTATCCTCAGGAGATTTGGTCTCAGTGTAGTGCCGACGAGTCATACGATAGCGATTGTATTCCTCGCCGTAGCGGGGATCCATGTGATCCATGCCTTCACGGCCAGGCCAGTAGCCCATCATAGCAGACTCCATATACATGTCGCCATTCCAGGGATCTTCAGACATCCAGGGCTCATGAGGCTTGAATCCCATACGACTTCCGCGCCCGCCTCCAGAGGTGTAGCGACCAGTAGACCGACTCCGATTCGGGTTATATCCATACCGAGGCTCCTCGTAAGACAACATGGCCTCCGTCACCTTCTGGTAATACAGAGCCTCCATGCAGCACTTCTCCGTCTCGGCAAGATCCTTGATCATGTCAATGACCTCGCCAGCCTCCTCGGTATTCATGCAATCCAGGCCTTTCTTGGAGACCTCGGCCTTGAAGCACTCGACGAGCTTCTGCTTCAGTTCTTTGATCTCCTTGCCCTTCTCCATTACTTCTGCCAGATCATGCATAAATATAACCTCCCTTAAGCCACACGAGTGACCTGAAGATTCGCACCAGCGCCGACCGTAATATCATCTGCACCAGTGTTCACGACAGAGATGCTGATGTTGCCAGGGGCTCCGCAGCAATTTCCGCGGTTCCCAACGATCGTACTGGTAGCAACATTGTTGAAGATGGCCGCAGTGGCAGGAGTGGAGATCATCACAGTCTCAGGCAGAGGGGAGCCGTCGACATAAATCTGAAGCTGAGCAGGAGTGCCGCCGACAGCACTGGCTACGTTACCGCTGAAGCTGATCTTATACACGCCCTGACCTGCGCGAATGGCAGAACCAGGATCGCGGAAAGCCTCGCAACAGCCAGACTTCCACACAACATCATTAAACGTAAGCGCCTGATTGACGGTCAGCGTTACAGGAGCGGTATTGGTTACTTCGATCATTGTAAGAATTACCTCCTAAATAATTTCTTGTGAAAATATAAAAGGGGAGAACCCATTATGGGCCTCCCCCTTACATTAAAAGGTCATTCGCTAGGGATTAAAAATTGTTGCCGCCGCAACAAGTATTGCAACCACAGCCAGAATTCAGATTCCAGCCATAGTTGTAGGTCGCATAGGGGTTAGGAACGATCCAGGCAGGATTCGCAGTCGGACGAATCTGTGCGACAGCACTAGCCACCGCCGCATTGACGATGTTCTGCGTGTCGCACTTGTTCAGAGCGCCCTGGAGAGCGCTGATCTGAGCATCCTTCTGCTGCATCTGCAGTGCGATCTGTTCATCATGCAGCTGCCGGTAATTGCAGTTGTCATTCTGAATAATATCACGCGCAGCATCCTGAATGGCACGAGTAATGTTGCAAGTGTCGGTCGCACGATTGTACTCCGCCTGCGCGAACAGACTACGGAGATCGCAGCAGCACTGATTGATGAGAGACTGCAGAGTGTTGATGCCCTGCAGATAAGTCACGTTCAGGCCATTGATCAGGCCCTGCGTCTCATAAGACTGCTGGCAGAAGGCGCTGTTCAGATTGGCAAAGCCAACGTTGACAGCGTCAGAGATGCCACGAACGCCATTCTGCAGTTCCTGGAAGTTCATGTCCATACACAGGTCACTCCGAGTCAGAGCACCGTTGCTAGAACCAGAACCGCCATTATCGCCATAGCCGCCACGACCCCAACCGCCGAACAGAGCAAACAGGATGATCAGGACCCACCAGCCATTGCCATCACCAAAACCATCACCGCCACGATTACCAGTCACAGCAGCAATATCAGCAAGACTAGGCATACTTGCACCACCAAACATGTTTGTTTTCCTCCTGAAAATATAAAATTTACAAACAAGATTTCATGAGACCGCGCGCTTCCCATGTTGTCTCGAATGTACTCTCAGAACGGGAGTTTCAGATGATTGCGAACATCGGACATGGCCTGCTGAGGCGTCATTCCCATAGACTGACAGAGGTTACTAGCTATTTGCTGGCCAGTCTTTTCATCGCCAGTCATGATTGCATTAATTGCTGCGGCCGCCCAAGGAGCATTTCCGTTCGGCATCTGGTTCATACCCTTCTGCAGAACAGCCTGTGCCATCTGAATCATAGGATTAGCCATTGTTCATCGCCTCCACATTTCCTTCCATTGTACGAGCACTATTTACTTGCCCAGAAATATGATTCTGGTTCTGGTAATATTGCTGTTTCTGTTGTCTCTGCTGTCCACGTTGTCCAAGCATCTGCTCAATCTTATCGAGATGTGTCATTACCTGAGAGAACTCGGACGAGCCTTTATCCACAGGTTCAGCGTCTTCCCGAATATAACGGTATGTCTGAATCTTTCCGTCTTGCCCCCAAGCCTTTGCATAGATACAAGAGTCGTCGTTCATAGGGAATAGACTCGCTGTTCCATCCATCGGAATCTCGTTAAGCTTGATCTCTTCAGGATTGGCGATAATGCGTCCATGAAGAGCAGGCACCCCTGTCATCGGACCAGGAATAGGCGTCGGGGCAGACGTCTGCGTCATGGGGAATGCATTGCGACCGCCCCAATTCTGATTGTTCTGAGCCATAGGTTGATAACGTACCGCAGGTTGCCCGGCCATAGCTTGCACTACAGCCTGGGCAAACTGGGGATTTGCTGCAATCCATTGCTGCACCTGGTCCTGTTGGACATTCGATGTTTCGAATACCATATACTTCTCCTTTCATGAAAAATATAAATGTTTTTTACAGCTTCGTGAGGAACGCCTTCCAGGATTCCTTGCCGACAATACCGTCTGCCTCAATACCGAGAAGCTTCTGAAGAGCGATAACAGCATTCTTTGTCTCATTACCGAAACTACCATCCACTCCGACCTTCATCGTATTGATCAGACGAGCGTAAGCAATGCGCTGAATCGTCTTGACCTCCGGCCCAGCGCAACCCTTGGAGAGCTGATGTAGACCAATATCAGAGAAGACGACCGAACCATACTGATCGACCTTAGGAAGCGCAGGATCATTGCCAGACGCAGCAGCATAATTCGGACGAACGTAGCCGTAAATATAACTGCTATTCTTCAGATACGACCGCTTCTGACACATATTGCTGGAATTACCCTCGATGGTATACACGTAAGTGTTGTCTACAGCATACACCATACCAGTATGTGTCCGAGAGCCATTCTGCCAAAACACGATAACATCGCCCGGCTTAGGCGTCCAAGCGCCCATACGACCCTTCATATTGGAAGGAGCAGCATCATAGAGCTGATTGCAAGCCGTATAGGGCCACACGCCATGCATGACTTCCTTCGCGGTAGTCTTGTTATTACCACAAGCCTCATAAATGGTAAGAGACACCTGCATAGCACACCACGCAGCGTACGGACCATTCAGGCCACAAATATAACCAGCGTAGGTGTAGTTGTTGGAACCTTTGTTCATCGCAAAGGCACTCTTATTACGGGTGGTCGAATACGCAGAGGTAGCTTTCTCGTAATAGCCGACCCAATATTCCATTGCGGAGACAGCCTGCGCAGCAGTACACTTACTCATCCTTCGTCCCTCCAAGCTGCTTTACAACCTGATTGATGCCAGTGGCGGAGAGGCCAGATACGATACCGACAGCGACAGCCGTTACAACGTCCGCTGCCGGGAAGTCAGGCATAAAGAAAAATCCAACAACGCCAAGAATCCCGCCAGCTGCGCCAACAATAACCGGGATGAACTTACTGTCCAGCTTACTTACCTTAACGCCCGCGCCAACCAGATAGCAAATAACAGTGATTGCCGCTACGCCAGCAATTCCAAATGTGTCAAGAATACTCATTGAATAAAACCTCCTTAAAGAAAATCGTTTTTATTCAAACGGTCTTGATAGACCGATCGAATATGTTGTATGGTGGGTCCTGTGACGCCGTTTTCGAAATCTTTGTGCGTACTGCAATAGACCTCATAATAATGAGCGTCACGAAGAACCGAATCGAAATGGTCTTTGCTGTGATTCATCCCATGGAGCAATTCATCACCAAATCGCAAAATCCTGGCTCTTGCATTAATGGCACCTTGCTTACTGATGTCTGTCTTTACATCCTTGAGCTCGGTTTTTACGTCGGTTAGTTCGGTTTTCATATTTATTATGTCAACCTTGACTTCACCTATCTCAGCAATAACCTCTTTATTTAGAAGCTTTGCCAGTCCGGAGAAGCTTTTTCTAACCAAATTTCCGAGTGGTCTCCATGGATTCAACTTAAGCGGGGAGATCTGAATAAGCGTCAAGAGGGCTACTAGTGCAAGACCACTGACCTTGCACGATGCCCAGATTTCTTCGATTGTCATAAAATATCAGCCTCCCAAATTTGTTTACAACCTTCTTTTATACATTGATCTTCCTTCTATGCAATTCGCTTCCAGCAGTATGCAGTTTCATACGGCGGCATAATTGAAAACGGCTTACTTGTACCACCAACTGTATGTGTATGATTGCCGGCAGCCAAACTCGCACCATACTCTTTGGGATCTTCACTTAAGACCGACCGAGCACGAGCAGTTCTGTCTCCAGTTTCAGATGACATATACCTGTAACCCTGTTCCTGATGTCGGTGGGAGCCTGTGTTACTTGTCGTCATCTGGGGTATATTTGCAGTGACTAGTTTAACTGTAGATGCACCACCATTTTGATCAATAGCATATGAATCACCGACAGCAAGTATAAATTTGTCCTTAACTTGCTCCCACTTACCGCTAAATAATGTTTCTGGCTCAGTATCTTTACTAGACCAATAATAAGATCCAACAGGGTGCGCAGCTAGAAGAAAAGTCTTAAGTAATTCGTCTATGGAGAGAGGATTTCCCGTTGACATGTATCAAATACCCCCCCCTCTGCTTACGCTGTTCTTTTCCAACAATATGCCACGATATACGGCGGCATGTTGTTGTGTGCCGTACCGCTGCCGGTTTTGGCGGTGGTGTATGTTGCCGCTTTCACATAGGCGCCATACCGGTCGGGTCCTATGCTGGTGTTTCCCTCTATGCCGGCGTCGTTGTACGTATACGGCATCACAGTAAATTTATGGGAATGGGAGGCCAGCTCCTCCGTGGTGAGCTTATGGGTCGCCTCGCCACCAGTCTCATCAACTGTATAAGTCGAACCAGCAGCCAATACAAATCTGTCTTTAATCTGTTCCCATGTTCCACCAAATATGGTTCCAGGATCAGTTTTATCACTTGACCAGTAATATGAACCAACTGGATGAGATGCTAATAGTATACTCTTAACCAATGCATCAACATCGACTTCTTTTGGAAAAGGATTTGGTGTTCCGTTCATATCATTTGACCTCCATAATATTGAGAACAAAGTCTGCAGTCGGTGCGACAGTCAAATCACTATACAACGTAATCACCTCATCACCAGACTCAAGCCAACGCCATTGACCAGCTGCATCTCTATCACCACTTACAAAAGAGATCCCAGCAGATTTAATGTCCGTTGTTTCTTCGATTCCCTCAACAGGGATCACATTCTCCCAAACTGCCGTATAACCATTCCACGTCGGAGCTGGATCAGCCACGGAAACCCAGCCGTCAGAAGGAACCGAAATATCCCAATTTTTGGATGTCGCCGAAATAACTTTAGAGTCTATCTCTTCAGAACTATATGTTCCAACGTCGATCGCTGTAAGGGTTACCTCACCAGTCTGTCCATTTACACTAAGAACAGTGCCATCTTTACCGTTATAGACTTTCAATTCCGTTTCACGGCCATCGGTCCAACGTAGCTTATAAATATCAGTCTGACCTGGCTGAGCTGGCGTCTCAGGATTAATCTGGTCTTTAAAACCAACCCCTGGGAAACCGCTCAAGTCAGCCAAGAAACCCCAAGTACCATCTTTACGCTTCACATATGTCTTAGCGTTATCCTCGATTTCCACGTCAGTAGAGATAATTGCAACTATACCAGGCTTCTGATTCTCTGCATCAGCTTCCATCTCAGCAATACTACTATATGTGACGTCGTAATTCAACAGAGCCCGATCGCCGCTGTCTATATATTCTCCAGCCTCAGCATCCCAGATCCACCAGTTCTGATTATCTCCTGGAATGGCGGGTTTACCACTATATTGTTTAGCTGACTCAGCACTTTTAGCTGCAGAATCTGCGCTTGATTTTGAATTATTGGCACTTTCTTCTGAAGCTTCAGCAGACGTCGCTGCTTGTGACGCGGAAGTAGAGGCCGCCTCTTTGGATTCTGCAGCTTCTTGTGCCGATTGCTTTGCATTACTAGCAGATTCTTCAGCTTTTGTCGCGGATCCCTGTGCCTCTTTTGCACTTGTTGACGCGGAATCGACCAAACCAGCCAAAGATTTTGCTTCATCAGTCGATTCCAGATCAACATCCTTGATCGGGTTTTTATTCACAATAATAGGAAGTCGTTCTGAATTTGTGGTCTCCGATCCGATCATGATCTCAATCGTCGCATCAACAAATCCTGGTGTGACAGACATCTGATCGGTCACTTCGAAGTAGGCGATCGTTCGAGTCTCGTCAACACCCAGAAGCGGATTGTAGACAAAATGTCGATCAGGATTTGGTTTCTTCCAACGAATATTTCCAAAGGCATTTTCCGGAACAGCATACGGCTGGCCGTTTTGATACATATGAACAGCTATGACGGGTATTTTCACATCTCCCTGTGTTACATAGACTGTTTTGCCGTATCCGTCACGAGTAACGAAATCGGCATCTGTTTCATGAATGATTTTATCTGACGGAGGTGAATACGTAACAAGTGCAGCCATGAGTGGCACCTCCTATTATTTGTTATTAAGTCGATGCTCAATTAAATAATTTTCCACATCAGAAATATCTTTTATAAGTGACGGATCGACCGCGACAAAAGTATCTGTATTATTGGAACTCAATAATTCGCCAGTGTTATCATCTATCAAATCAAATGTAGATGTAATTCTAATGCCGCCACCAACTCTCATAGCCAAAAAACCATTAAGTTGCCGCATATAAACTTTCCTCCTGTTCTTGAATTACTTTTGAGATTTCATCCATTATAAAATGTTCGGATCTTATAATGGTATCTCTAATGACATAATCGAAATCATAACTTATAGCATCATTATCTTCCAATCTAGAAAAATCAGAACCAAGTTGATGGCCTTTAATTTCCCAAGAAAATCTAAGATTTGGAGTTCCAATTACAAGAAAATGAGTATTTGTTTTTTCAGAGACATATAAACTTCCGTCTCCTTCTGGTTGTAGAAACACATGATACTCAGCTTTTGTGATTGTTTCAGTAAAAATTGGATTTATTAAAATATAACTTTTTCCATCGTTATCAGTCTCTCCAAAACCAATGTCTCCAAACATAGGACTGGCTGTCTCATAGCATGTCAAAAGACGATCACCGTAATTATTTGTAGAAATTACTCTATGCTTTTCTCTAGGGGACGTAATTGTTCCGGTGACAGTTAAATTATTACTAATCTTTGCAGACCCAGACCAACTCAACTGATCTGTTTCGCCACCGATAGTTAGCTCATAACTAACAGCTGACATTTTCACATAAGCATATTTATCTGTACCGCCTCTTGACGCAATAAGGTTTACTTGCGGCCCCGTATGACCAGTAACATCATTTGTATTACGTAATTTTAATTTACCGCCTTTTGGGCCTTGTATATATGATTTCGGCGCGTATGTAGTTCCAGAAGCATCTTGAAGTTGTTTACTTATGGAAAAACTAATACTGTCAGTCTCCTCCATCGATAATGTCTGCATTTTTAATGTCGCAGAACTAACTATGCTTGAATATCCTCCAGTATTTTTATATCCAAAAGTTAATACTGTTTGATCCGGTCTTTGAGGGCCATTATACTCAGTACTAACCAATCTACTACAAGTAATTTCATTTCCATCTAAATCAAAATATACTAAACCGTTTTTAGATGTTATTTTCCCACTCTTAATAATATTTGCAATCAACTCACCAACAGTAATATAAGAAGCATTGATCGCTCCATCCATCGTAAGGGCAACATCTTTATACGGCCCCATGTAACCGTTGGAGGAATGGCCTAAACCAGCTGCATTGAACCGCCAAATATTTTGTGTAGCACTCAGATCATCTGTCTCCAGAATCAAAAGCTCATCGGGACGACCATCTCCATCAGTATCATGGAGAACAATATGCCCACCGGTGTTGCCGGTAATAAGCTCTGTCTGGTGTTTAATGTTCGCCTCAATCTCAGAGTCAAACGTATGTAAACGATCATTTATCTGTTTGTCAACATCTTCGGATTGTCCAGATATAGTCGACGCCAGATTAGACTTCGCCTTCCCAAGCTCAATTTCTGTGTATTTATCCGTAATTACATTATATGTAGTAGAAATACACCTTGCCGTTGATGACACGTTAAGTAACGGAAAATATACACTCACTGTGTCGCATAACCGGACCTGTTCAAGGAATTTGAAGTCCTTATAGTTCGTCGTACTTTCCAAGGAAACGAACGAAACTGTCAAGGACACATCTGGCTCGTCCAGGGTGTTGTCCTCAATATACTTATTTGTCCTCTCACGAAGTTCAGCCTCTGTCGGCTGTTCTTGAAACTCACTGGACAGATCGAGAATTAGTATTCTCTGATGATCGTAAGTCCCAGGAAGGTTAATAATCTTATTGGAAAGCTGAACCAATCCACAAGTCGTATTCCCCTCAGAATCTGTCTGAGGCTCCGTGTAGTAATACGGGTAAACACCGGTCCAGCAGTTCTCACAATTCTCATCTTGCTGGAGGTCAGTCAGGTTCTTCCCATACTCAATCACTACACCACGATCATCACCACGATGCTGATAATATCGAACATTCCACCGATCCCATTCATACTCTCCGGGCCACCGGTCCAAAATCGTTCCTTCGCTTCCGCCAAGAAGAGCCCTAGCATTACACGGAGCGACCAGATTAAACTCACCAGCAGTTTCATCCTTAGTCGTGCTAAACGTAAACGGGGGCTTCTTAGAATTCCAGGATTGCTTCATCTGGCTGTTCATTTCCTCAAAAACGCCAGTTAAACTTTCAGTCTGGAACGGAGCGATCGGGTAGCCCATCAAATCATAACTAATGTGATGCGCCGAAACATTCACAATACCATCTATCGGCTTTGAAATATCATAAATACGAAACGGCTGAGCGTTGCCATAGGGATTCGGCTTCGCAAATATAATCCTTCGCAAAGCCAAGTCAGAAAAGTGACGACCGGTGACCGGGTATTCCATCGTAAGCTCAAATTCGCCATTTCGTTCCTCGTAAACGGAACAACTGGCTGCGTCAATTAAACTTCCGAGACCGTTTGATTTAAACTCAGTCTCATCATGTTCGTAAAGAGTTATCAGGTTACCCACCATCTAGGTATCACCTCCACTCTAGTAACATGTCCAGTGAAAGAAATTTTGTTTTGTCCCTTTTGAAGGGACGGAAATGCATGATGTATTGTCTCAGGCCATTCGATCTGATCGTTCTTGGAAACGGGAATATCGGTCGTTTTCATATAGACTTCGCCCAATTCGCTATCGAACGTCATTTGGTTTCCGATACTCTTAATCGTGATGGTAAGGTCGTTCACTGTAAGAGTCGCTGCACCCGTCCCCCCGTAAACTGTAATCAACGGAAGGGCAATAAAACTCGTCGGATTTAGCAAAATAGATCCCGTTTCCGTAAATATCACAGGAGTTTCGCCGCTTTTCAAAAACCGCTGCGGCATGCAGTTAAATGTTATAGTCGCTCGACCAAGATGGTTGAGAACGTTTTCAAGATCAGTTTCCTCCTGATAATAGGCCATCCTAAAATGGTCTATATCGTATGTGTCCTCCAGCCTAGCGTATCCAGAAGCTGAGCGAAGCCACTCAGAGACAGCCGAAGCCATCTCTGAGTGAACTTTCTCATAAGAGCCGAACGCGATGTCGTAAGAACATTCAACGTTCTTAAAGGAATTATTCTCAGTCAACAAATCCCCGTTTCTTCCAAGGACGTGAACTGCGTCGTAATCTCTCTCGGGAGACATATAGCTAGGTGGGTTTTCAATTACGATTGGGATCGAACGAGAGGAGACCCCATTCCAGATGATTTCGCCCATACCGATTCCTTCCTTTCTACTTGTCTCTGAATCCGGCGAGACACCATGTTCGCCACTTCTTCGGGGTTGTTGCTGGTAATATTAAATGTGTTGTAAATATTGAGCGGCTGTTCTGCCGTGGACGTTCCATCGGTCAAAACAGGCTGATCAGCAGCCGTCGTACGAACCTTAGAGGCCGCGACAGCCGTTCCAGTCACAGAGGCAATATTCGCCGCCACATCGACAGAATCATTAAACATGCTGCTCAGAATCGAAGCAGATTGCTGAGCGTTTGACAGATCTACGACAGGACGAATGACAGGATCAAGATCCATCTGACCGGCCAGCATATCAGGGATCTTGGAGATCGCCTGATTGAGCTGAAGGACAGACTCCTCGCCAAGTTCATTCGCCGCTTCCCCAGCCTTGGAGACCCACTTAAGCATGTTGGCAACAAAGCCAATACCAAAATTATCAGCGGATTCCTGAGACTCCTTCGAAGGAGAATGGGCATCAATACCACGCTTCAGACCATTTACTGCAGACTTACCAATATTATAGGCTGCATTCCAAGCATTCGTAGAATATCCATTGATTCCATTAACAAATCCGATACCGAAATTTTTACCCTGTGTTCTAGCATTATCATACGTCCCAGATAATCCGGATGTTGCATTAGAAGCAAGGCTCGATCCAGCATTGTAAGCGCTTCTAGTGTAAGAACTTATAGCGTTTACATAAGAAGAAGCGGCGCTGACGCCCCTCGTTCTAAATATATCGAGCTTCGAGACGAGGCCCGACAAAACATTCGAGGCGAGTTCTGTGCCATTTGTTTTAGCAGAGGTGCGCTGATTTTGAATTCCTTTCAAATAATTCTTAGCAGAGTCTGTTCCCTCGCTTGTAAACTTAGTCTTATTAGCATTCTGAATAGCCGTGAGAAGATTCTTTACCAACTCGTCTGCCGTAGACCTAGCAAACGACCGCTGCTTACTAAACCCGGACAAATAATCCTTGGCAGCATCTTCACCCTTTGTTCCAAAAAGGGTTCCATAAGAATCTATAGCATTGGTCGCTGCGGTCAAGAAGTCATTTACCGCTATAATAATTTGCGGACGGGCTGTTTCGAATTCGGAACAAAATTTCTGAATACCAGAAGAAGCAAAAGTACCAAGCGCAGTAGCAAAAGAGGAAAGGCTCGTAGAATCAATCCCAGACGCGGAAGACAGAGATGTAACAAGATCCGTTATAGAATCTACCACCGAGCTAAGTATTTCCGTATTTATTAAAGAAATATTAGAGTAAAATCCATAGAAACGTCCACCGAAAGTATTTAAGCTCGAACCAAGATCCTCCAATGCATCGCCATCGACCTCGTCTATTGTAAGTCCTATTAATTTATTGGTAATGTCCACTGCCGTGTCGACAGTTGTTGATGCAAGATCGCCTAAACCACCTAAACCGTCTGAAGAAACAGCGGCTTTCAATGCCCCAGCGAAGGACGTTATTTGAGCGCCAAACGATTCAAAGTCCTGTTGACCACCGAAGATGTCTTCAAAGAAACCGGGTTCGTCAGGAAGCGCCGCTTCAAGCTCTTGTAGTTTCCAACCGGCGGTAGCAGCGACGCCAATACATTTTGTTGCTTCTTTTGTAAGAGAACCGATTCCAGTGTTTGGATCGCACATATTCTTTACTGCGGTGCCAAATGCTTCCATTCCAGCACCGAATGTCTCAAGATCTTGAGGCTGACCAATGATCTTCTGTAACCAGCCATCCTTAGCAGGAAGATTGTTAATTAAATCAACAAGACTACTTGCAGCCTCTGCAACTGTCGAGATCTTGTCCGGATCTATCGTACCCTCACTTATTTTCTCAGAGAACGTATTCAGATCATCAGCAAAATTGATGATCGAATCACCGAATTCATCCAAACCTTGCCGATCGCCAAGAATCTTTGCTTTCCATCCACCGCTTGTCGGAAGACTATTGACCATCTTCGTGAGGTCTTTTGCTGCGTTGGCGGCTTTGGATACAGCGTCAGCATTAAAGTTCTCACCGAGCTTCTCACCAAAACTTCTAAGCGCATCAGCAAACGCCGGAAGATCCTTTGCAAAATCTGCAAGAGAGGATTTATCCCCGCCGAAAAGTTTTGTTATTGCATTTAGAATATCGGCACCGGCGAGGTAAAGCATTGTGCTTCCAATTGCCTTGATCGCAGCGGCTGTTCCTTCGTCAAAAGAAACGCCCTTAATTGCAGCACCAAAAGTATTCATTCCACCAGCAAACAGCATCAACTGACCAATTAGGGGTTTAAGGTCTATTTTGAAAATTCCCTCAAGTATTCCGCCAAGGATCTCACCAATGGATTGACCGAATGCTCGTAGTATAGGAAATCCCTTTTCAATTGCCGTCTTTATTCCAGAAACACCATTTTCATCAAGTGTCGTTCCGAGAAGTGCACTAAGACCGCCTATAGCACCAATAATAGCAATTGCACCAACAAGCCCCTTTAACATCTGACTAAACTTCATGTTTCCAAGAGCAGCAACAGCTGTCAACATTTTAGCCAAAGGAGTAAAAAGTAACGCCAACGACAATGAAATCTCCAATGCGCCAGTCGGATCTTTAATTGAATCCGTAAGAATGACCAAAACCAACGCTATCGTCGCCAATACAATCGTCAAACTTAGTAGCGCTGCTATCGCCATCGGACCCTGCTTTGTCATTGACTTCGTAACAAATGCAAGAACCGTAGACATTAGCGTGAAAACGCCCATTGTGTAGGTCAAAGCTAATGTTGCCGTCAACACCTGAGTTGGGTCAAGTTTTCCAATTGCCCAAATAGCCGCTGTCAATGCAGCAATTACTGCAACCAATCCAATAAATGGAGCAATCCCAATTCCCTTTGCCGCGGCACTTAACAGCATCATAATACCGCAAGCCGTAAGCATTGCAGAGATTGCAACAGTTCCCATAAGAACAGCATTCGGATCGAGGAAACTCATCATAACAATCGCTGCGGTCAGAGTTCCAATAACAATGGAAATCCCAATAAAATGCTTCATGTTCAATTCGCCAGCTATACTCGACAAGAACATCATTACACCAACAGCGGTGATCATTGCACTTATTGCGACAACACCCAACAGGACATCTTCTTCCTTCAAAAGACTAAGGAGTGCAATCGCACCAGACAATATCAAGATAGCTACAGATAAACCAATAAATACCAGGGCTGACTTACCGGTAAGCTCAGAACCCTTTCTCGTCAAGAGAACAAAGATCTCAATAAAGCCCATCATAATGCCGATTGCAACGATCGCCTTCACAATATCTCCGGTATCAACAGACGCCAATGTCCGGATTGCGAGGGAAAGAATCTCAATCGCTCCAGCAACGGCTAGAACACCGAAACCATTCATACCCGATGTTGCTGGCATCTTCGATAGCGCAAGCATAATCGCGGAAATGGCAGCGATTATCCCAATAAGAACGCCAGTTTTACCGGAATCCCAAGTCGTCAAATCCATACCGAGTATGGTATCGAATGCACTGACAAGCAACTTTATAGCGCCAGCCACAGCAATAAGTGTCCCACCGATCTTCAACGAAGATCCGCCCATATTCCCGCCAAGTTTACTCACGAGCCCGAGAAGAACAGAAATAATACCAACCCCAACGATAAGGCCAGCAATAATTTTCTCGGCGTTCTTAATGCGGCTTTCGGGAACCATATAAAGTGCGTCCATAATATCTTGGAATGCCGCAGCAATAATATATACTGCTATTCCGATAGCTACCATCGGAGCGGCAATATTCGGTCCAGATTTTCCACCGAATTTTCCAATAACAACGCTAAGGATAAATAGAACGCCAACTGCTCCAATGATACCAAACAACGCCTTCTTCAGTTGATCCGTAGTGCTCGTTTTGATTACATTAACGACCTTTTCAAATGCAATGGCCAGCAACATAACTGCTCCAGCCAATTCAACCATCTTAAACATTCCGGAAACTTGGCCTTTTACAAAACTCCCATTCAGTTTTGACTTCGATTCGAAAAGGTACCCAACAATGCCAAGCAAAGCCACAACGAAGAATGTAATCAAGCCCAAAGCTGTTACACCCTTCAAAAGTTGACCATCAGGGATCTCTCCAAGTTTCACTGCTACATAAGCCAACCCAGCAATCGCGCCAGCCGTCTCCAGAATCGCGAGGCCTTTGAATGCTTTCGAGAACCCCTTAGCTGCACTAGAGAACGCGCTAAATGCACTGACTACCGTCTGAACAGGGGCCGTGATAGCCTTAGCAATGCCAATAAGAGTATTGGCAAAATTGTAAATCGATCTCGCTGCAAGAAATCCAGCAAAGACCACCACAATCGAACCAAGATGATCTTTTAAATACGTCACAGCATCTGCTATAACGTCGCCAATCGTCTTAAATCCACTATTAATATCAGTCGCATAACCGAACAATCTTCCCTTAAGCATTGAGAAGAAATCGAGTATCGGTTGAAAGAAAGCTTTGACTCCATTCCATGTGGATTTTGCCCAATCCGTAAGAGCAGACGGATCCAACGTCTTTAAAGCCGTTACAATAGACTCAATACCCCTAGCAAAAGCACCGAACACGTCTGACTGTTTGATCTTCTCCCAAGAAGCAAGAATATCCGTCTTCAACGCCTCGCCGAATGATTTAAGTCGAACGATTACACCAGTAAACCCAGCATCCATATTAAAGGACACTTTAATACTATTCCACAGCTCGTTAAGCCTCTTTGTCGCATTCGGAAACGTATTTTCTATTAAACGGCCAAGAGACGAGAAAGCATCTTTTACACCTTTAATAAGACGCTGAATAAGCGGGATCTCCTCAAACGAAACAAACCAGGCAGTAAAGGAATCAATCAACTTGCCTACTTCGGTCTGAATGAAGACGAGTGTTTTACGAACGATGTTATTCTGCCGGATCCACGTCCGAAGACTCGTGATATATCGGCCGACTTTTGCCGTGAAGTCCAGAATTTTATCGATGGTCCCGCCAATCGTGGGCCCAAACGTATCAGCAAGGAAATCTGCAGTCTCCTTGATAGCATCCAAACCGATGCCAAGGACAGAGCCAAGACCGGCAACCGTGTCAGCGATGTTCTGAACCGTCTCACTAATCGGCGTTCCCTCAGACGTATCCCAGTTTCCGACCCAGTTATCGAAACGTTCAGTTACGTCATTAAAAGCGGCCAAAATATCATACAGACGCTCAGGGGTCATAGGCGGGAAAGCAATGTCCCAGCCCTTCTTCATCGCAGAAAATATCCCTTTGATTGCGTCCCAACCTTGGGAAATACCACCAAAAAGAAGTTCTGAACCAGTCTTAAGATTCTCTGTCTCAATAACGACATTCTCAATTGAACCTTCAACATCCTGATACTGAGCTTGTAGATCACGAAGTTGCTGAATCTGCTCATCCGTGTAACCGGCTGCCTTCAATTGCTCGTCCGTGACGCCGGCTAACGCCGCTTGGTAATCCTCGTAAGTAAGCTCAAGCTTCTTCCCACTCTTATTAACAGCCTCCTGCATAGCATCGCAATTCCAACCAGCAGCAGTATAGGCATTCCATCGAGCAGTCTCGTTTCCCCATTTTCCAAGCCACGTCTCGTCGACAATACGTTTAAAATCTTCGAACGTATGGCCAACTGCTTCCGTTACTTCGCCCGCTGTCTCAATAGGGCCTATGAAACTGTCAATTGCTTTCGCAACGATGTCGCCCGTAAGCCAACCCTCGTTAAGAGACTTCTTAAAATCCTCAATACTGTTGATTCCTTCACCATCTTTGCCGCCAAGCTGAAGACATCTCTGAATAAATTCATCGAGAGGAACCCCGGCGGCTTCAATGGCGGCTTCAATGGCACCCCATCCGGTTGTCTGCTCTCGAACGATGGATTCTGGGAGTCCAAGCGCCTCCTCAAGGAGCTCGTTACGGGCTTCCGCACCAGAAGCGAAAATATCCCACAATTCATTGGCTAAAGCCGTCCAACGAACACGAGCCTCTTCATAGTCACCAAATATAATTTCAAACGTGTTCATCCAGCCAGTCGACACTGCGTCTTTCGTAGCATCGATGGCTTCCTGAAATGTCTTAGCCTCCTGAGCAGCTCGAAATGCCTTTTCGCCAAGCTCGTACGTTTTGTCCGTAAGCTCGGCCATATAACCCTGAAGTTCGTCAACGGAAAGGCCGGTTGCCTTCGCCATATCTTGAATTACCGTCGACGCGTCCTCACCGGCATCACGATATCTTTCGATCCACTGAAGAAGCCCAGTAGCAGTTTCGCCCGTTGCTTCTGAAACCTCATAAAGCTTATTAGTAAATCCACCGTATTGTTCTAAGGTTTTCATCAGAACGTCTGAAGTAAACCAGCCCTGCTTCAAAGAATCGCGAAAGCCCTCAATGGTTATCTCAGTTCCGTCTTCGACTGTTTTGTAAACACCAGAAGCTTGTTTCTTGAGAATACCAAGCGCTGTAGCTGTCTCCAAGGCCATCTCTTTAAACTCGTAGGTGGCCATATTCGCTGTCTCAATCGACTTCCAGTCCATCAACTGTACTCGACCAGTACCAAGAGCTTGGGATAATTGATACATCGCTCTAGAAGCAGTGGTCGCATTTTGACCGGAAACAGCCGCCCAAGTTGCAATGCCCTGCATAGCTGTTGCAGCTGTATCAAGCTTAATATTATTAGACGTAAACTTACCGATATTACTAACCATATCGACAAAGTTATACGAAGTCTCATCCGTGAACCAATTCAAACGATCCAACTGCTCATTTACATATTGCATCTGCTCGGCAGTATCTGTAAACTGGTTCTTTGTAGCGGCCATAATCGTCTGAACAGCGGTCGTCTTATCGGCATACTTCTGCCAACCAGCAGACAGCTGATCAATCGTCAAATTCTTCGCCAACGCGATACCCGCGTCAACGACTCTATTTGTAATATTTGCCAAGGCAGTAAGAGCAACCGCTTCCATCTTAGAGAAACTCACTTGAACGCCGTCAACAGCCGCCCGAAGCGGATTCATGTTCAGATTGCCAACACTCTTACTCAGCTTATCAAGACCGTCGTTAGCGTGCGAAAAGTTCAGTGCATTTTTCAGCTTTTCCAGCGTTCCCAAAGTTGTTCTCGTGCGACTCTCAAACTGCTGGTTGTCAAATCGCATCTCGACAACTCTTCTATCGACTGTAGTACTCATCCGCCGCTAACCTCCTTCCAAGCAGCATCAGCCATTTCATCAAAAATTGGCTTCAACGCAGGATTGATGTAATCTATGCCCTGCACATACCCGCCAGTTCCGGTTCCATGACCGTACTGCAAAATCAAAGCGATATTCACGCTATCATTAATATTTGAATTCGTCCAATGAACGGACACCCTTCCATTCTCTTCCACAATTTCGTAGTCCCAAGAAGCAGCTGTTTCACCCGTATCGACAGGAGTTGCTTCAGAAAGGGCTTTTACACCACGGCGGGCGTATTTTTCAAGAACAGACTGATAACGAAAGCCCAACGTTTTTCTTAAAAGCTTTTCGACATTATCTGTATCACCTTTCGTGATGAATGAGATCAGAGACATGGAAGTCACACCCTTTTTAATTTACTTCTTTTTTGCAGCACGTCTCGCCGCTTTGATCTGACGATATTCATTTGCTATCTCGGCACTGGATTGCTTCTTTGCCGGTGTATTCTTTATACTGCAAACCCGGATCAAAGTGAGAAGTTTATTCAAATGCCACCGTTCTGTTGGATCCCAAGGAATGTTGTTCACGATCATCCAATAATAAATGATCTCTGCTGTGATGATCTGCTCTTTGCCACCCTTCGGGCCAGCATTTCCTCTTTCACTAAACCAAGTAGCAGTATGAGAATCCTCAATATAAGAAACAATCCTATTAATTTGACTCGGGCTAAAAGATGTATAAACACCCTCCGGAACATTTTTCGTCACGGTCATGAACCGCACATAATCTAAGACCTGTTCTTCGGTCTTTTCCGGCTCTTTTACAAGAAATGGAACCTTCCACTTCTCCTCCCATCTACTCAGGGAGAGAAGAGAATGCTCCAATTGAATCTTGAAGACCTGATCTTCTGGCACGGCCTTCTTGGCATCCCAAGGGTAAGCATAGTAAAATGCATTACTTACCTCATCGAAGCACTCAACCGGCCTTAGCTCCAATAGAAGCATTCTCGTAATCACCTCATTTTAAAAAAGTTGACCATTTTGAAAATGATCAACCAGCAGCAGAAGATGCAGTAATCTGCCGGGCCTCCTCCGGCGTTGCATCAGGATGCTTACGATAGAAATCTTCCACATCCTCCTGCAGATTCTTCGGAAGGATCTTAATAAAGAAGTCAGCGGCCTTATCTGCATCATTCAAGAGCTCGGTAAGGAGCTCAGAGTATGCCTCGGACTGAACGAAGGCCTCCAGATGCTCAGGACGTTTAATAAAGCTCTTACCATCAGCAGATTTAATGCCATAAGAAGCCTTGATCAGATCCTCGATCATATTCAGAAGCTTCTTACTATTCCGAGTCTGCTTAAAATACTCGAACACCTGATCCAAAGTAGCGTCAGAATCAGTCACCATCATCTTGAGCAGCTCAGCCCGGTTCAGATTAAAGTAAAAAGTGTCAGTATGCTCGATGTCATTGTAATCGGTGTACTTAATAACCTTCGCGTACATAATAAACTTCTCCTTCCATGATTAAAAAGTTTTTCTGTGGGGGACCCGATTAAGATCCCCCACGTCAGATTACTCGGTTGTCCGATTCTTCTTCGCTCGTTTTCTATCGTAAGAAGCAAGCGTTGCCTTAGTCGTCTCGGCCATAGGAATCTCTAACGGTTCATCGCCAAAAGACATCACTGTAGCGAAGATTTCTTGTTCTCGGGGCTCGACCTCGGACTTAGCCAGCCCCGAAATCATTCCGCCGGGGTCAGAAGCGTGATAACATCAGCGGGCATGGGCAGCTTGGGATCCTCAGAATCGCCGTACAGCGCCTTCTCAAGAGCCTGCATCTGCTCTTCGGGGCAAGTCAGAGAACTGACCTTCAGGTGCGCAGTGGGCTTCATGTTAGGAACAGGCACAGACACCGTAGTGATCTCGTAGCTCAGAGTGCCAGGCTCCACGCTATCATTAATGGTATTGTGAGCCAGCTCAGAGGGAGAAGCAGTGCAGCCGTACACCAGATGAATCTCATAGCCAGCGTCGTCACCCTTCGCATCGCTACCGATCTTGGAACGATAGCTCAGGCCAAACGGCTGACGAGTCTGCTGATAAACAGTCAGACC
>CANQWS010000038.1 GCA_947627615.1 uncultured Muribaculaceae bacterium
TAGATAGCCTCGTCGCTCACACCGGGAATCGGGAGCCATGTCAGGGCGCCCCCTTCGGCAGTGGTCAGATTCTTCACTGCGTGGAACGAAAACGAAGTGAAATCGGCAATCTCGCCGCACATCCTTCCGTGCCACATAGCCCCGAAAGCGTGAGCGGCATCGGCAATAATGGCGCACCGACCCATGGAGCGCTGAATGTCGTTCGCCGGGCGGAACAGATGTTTCTTCGCCTCCACGGCAGCGCGCACGCGGTCGTAATCGGCCACGATACCTCCGAGGTCAACGGGCATTACGGCCTTAGTTTTCTCCGTTATAGCCTCGGCCAGCCGGTCATAGTCCATCTCAAACTCCCCGGGAGCGCAGTCAACCATCACCGGACGTGCACCGACATGACACACCGTGCTCGCCGTTGCCGTATAGGTATAGGCCGGCACGATCACCTCGTCGCCCGGGCCGATACCGAGCACCCTCAGGGCCAGCTCCATGCACGCCGTCGCCGAGTTAAGACACGCCACCGTGGGCAGTTGCCTGCCTTCCGCATCATAACGCGCCGTCTGGCAGCACATTGCAATGAGATGTTCAAACTCCTTTGTTTTCGGGCCCGTGGTGATCCAACCCGAACTCATGGCCTCAGCCACCTCACGGATTTCCGCCTCCGACATATCCGGCGGCGAAAAGGGAATATTCCGTTTCGTATTCATAATACTTGATTATTTAAGTTTTTAATCAATCGATACATTGGTCGTTCTGGGTATGCAATAAACTTATAGTATTCTCTGAACCCTTGTTTCCTGTAAAAAGAAAGAGTACTGGAGTTGTTTTCACCATCTGTGGTCAGTGATAACAATTGTATGTTTTTTGCCTTTAATATGTCCTCCAGTCTGGACAACATTGCCTTTCCTGTACCACTATGCTGTATTCGTTTGTCAACAGCAATAGACAACAATTCTGCATATTCACCGTCATCCTCGTTATTCCCTTTTTTAGTGATGTTTTTAATTAATCGGATAAGCGCAGATGGCTTTGTGATAAGCAAGTGCAAACCTATCATCCCGAAGTCAACGATATTGTCGGAAACAATCTTCTGATTAAATCCATTTGACCGTTGACAGGCGGCGCAAAATCCGGTCAACACTCCGCTATCATCAAAAGCCCCTAATAATATACCAATATCCGATTTGGCAACTGACCTATAATATAGTTTTAAAAATCGTGGTCCGAGGTCGGTTAAGAAAAACCCTTTAAAGGCACTATTGTGAACTCTTACAACTTCCTCTAAATCCTTAATTTCGATGTTTTTGATTGTTACAGCCATAAATGTTATTTTTATTCTGGCTGTCACTGTCAAAAACTACTCAAAATAGGCTTGTCTTATTGCGGGGTCCTTAAGAAATACCGCATCTGTATCTTTTGTAGTACCTATTATTCTTGCCGGACTTCCAACTACTATGGAATAATCCGGGATGTCATGAGTTACTACGGAATTAACGCCTACCACACAGCCTTTTCCAATTGTAACGCCAGGCATGATGAAACTTCCGCCGCCAATAAACGTATAGCGACCGATTTTTGTATGTTTTGCTATGTATCCGGCTCTTTCATTTGCTCGTGATTCCATGAAATGGATGCCCATCAGCCTAATTGACTGGTGTGTCGAATGGGATAAAACACATGCCCCATACCCAATCTGGCAACCTTCGCCTATTGTGACACCGCCGGCAGCATCGATGCGCACGTAATGATTTATCCATACGTTATCTTCAATCTGCAGGCTCTCCTTATTGCTGATTACCGCTGTTGAGGCAATTCTGCAACGTTTCAGAAATTTATGACTCTTTTTGTCATAAATTCCGTAAACCATAAATTTACCCCCCCCCCATTTTCTTATAACACTCATATAATGAATGAGATAAAATAGTGGCGAAAAATATATTTTTGATTTAATGGAAGGCATATTTATTAAATTGTTTCAAAAATTGATAGTAGTTCCTGTTGAACCTTATCCAGGCTAAAATTTTTAATGGCCGACTGATTATAAGCTGACATTGAATCTCTCAACTTCGCATCTTCAATCAGCTTGGTGATGGCGCGGGCGTAGGCTGAGGCGTCAGTCGGGGGGACGAGGAATCCGCCTTTGCCATCGTCAATCAGATCGCGGTTGCCGCGAATGTCTGAAACGACGCATGGCAAGCCTGCCGCCATAGCCTCCATCGTGGAGCGTGGAAGACCCTCCTGAAGGGATGAAAACAAAAATGCATCGGAAGAATATAATAGGTCCTTGACATCCTTCCTGAAACCGAGAAAATGAATCCGGTCGGAAATGCCATTTTGTTTTGCAAGTTCTTCAAGTGGCCCGATTTCGGGACCGACACCACAAATTATGAAATGAACATTGGGGTTTTGTAAGAGGGAAATAGCTTCAATTGCTGTCTTATAATTTTTCCTCTTGATAACGTCTCCAATGCCTATGCATATAAAAGCATTTTCTGGAATCCCCAGCTCTCTGAGCTTTTCCTTTTTGTTTTGGGGAGCCATAAATGATGAGAGATCTATCCCTACGCCTGGCACATAAGCTACTTCGCCGCCTTTTTTAAGCTTGAATTTCTGCGCCGCCTCGTAGTCCTCACGGTTAATGGTGATGAGAATATCGGTGTGGCGGGCGAGCCATCGCTCTACCCATTTTAGAATCGTGCGGTTGAACAATGGCGCTCCTTTGAAGAAATGAAAACCATGGGCCATATAGATAACTTTCAGGCCGTATTTATGTCCTGCCAACCGTCCCACGACTCCTCCTATAGGCGTATTGCAATGGATAATCTTTATCTGTGGATTCAGCCTGAGATAGCGGCAAAGATTTCGATAAGCTCTCCAGTTGTCACGGAGTGCAAAGATGTTTCGGTAACAGTGCTGATTATAGAACTTTATATCGTAACCGAGACTTTCAACCTGCTCCGGATGATTACGGTTAATCCCCATGTGGAGTTCCCACCCCATTTTGTCAGCAGCCCATATTGCAGCTTTCGAAAATGATCCGGGAGCAATAGGGTCAAGCGAGTCAGCCGCTTCTTTGGTCGGCTTTGTCCCGTTTGAGATAAAAAGATAACCAGTTTTCATTTCTTGTTGTTTTTCAGGATGAAAGGAAGATATTCTTTGGAAAGAAAATCAGCGACGTAGGTTCGGTACTTTCCGTTCCATAGCCGTCTTGCATTCTCGGCTTTATTCTGCAAATCAGCCGAGTCCGTGGAATCTATCAGATTCTGCAGGCTTTCATAATTCTCGTCTACAGCATAACCGGTGTTGAATTTCAATGTCTTTGCCCCGACAAGCGTACCTACTGTAGTAACAATCGGTCGCCCGAGGTAAAGTCCTTCGTAGTATTTGTTCGGGGCCGCGAGAATCTGATTGGGATTAACGCGCTCATACATGGCATATATCATATCTGCTTTAGCCATCATTTCAAGCGCGTCGGCATAGTCCATCCGTCCGTGGAAAGTAAGATTCTGCAGCCGTTTGTCGGCCTCGGCGAAATCCTTTTCCAACGGACCGAAACCGGCAACTTCTACATCAATTTCCGGATTGTCCCCGGCAAGCTTTATGAGGTTAGTAAGACCACGACCGCTTCCGAGAATTCCAACGTAAGCAATTTTCAGCCGATGGTCAGCTTTTGCATCGAGAACCGGTTTCCGGTCTTTGAAATTCGGAATATTGGGGAGCGTTTTCAGATTCCTTGATTTAAACATGATCTGAGGTTCCCTCTCATCCTCGCAGATAATCACCATGTCCGACAATTTGATATTCACATATTCAAGGGCCTGAATCAGATAGCGTAGCTTTGATTTGAAGAGACCTCGTGAATCAATATACCAGTCATATATGTCATATATCACTTTCTTACGGAAGAACACCTTCATTATAATGGCCGGTAGGATGGTGTCGAAATCTGCCGCATGAACCACTTTATATTCCTTTCTGTGCCTGATCAGCTCTTTCAGAAGGAAGCGGTTGAATCCCAATAGATTCGAAACGTTGCCGAAACGCAAGCCGTATTTCGATTCCTTTTTATAGTAATATCGGTTCGTTGTCTCGTTTTTTACGCCGAACCGGTCCCAGCAAAGAGTTATATTCTGGATTCCCTCATCATTCAGGAAATCCACATATTTTTCAAATCGTGAGTCCGGCTGTCCGTCCGTAGACCTCAATAATGCTATCATTAAAATAAAAGATTTCAGAATGCCTTGTTTAAATTAACTGTTCGTCTTTTTTGAGACGCCAGATAGACAAGAGCTGATAATATGATTAAAGAAAACTGGCCTCGTACAATTGAAGCCATGTCTGCATTTATAAACATTGTAAAAAACAGTACGACAAGTGTGCATTTAAGCACTCTGTTTGAAAAGTTGTTATTCAACCTTCTTGTACTATTATCGATGTAACTACAGATCAATCCCAACAGCACTGCCTCAAATAACACACCAAAATAACCACCTTGAATAAAACCAAACGTTATGGCATCGGTAGGGATACCACCTGTAATACGCCAGTTCGAACCTGAATGGAACTCGGATGTAATTGTATAGGCTGGGTCAAAATTAAAACCTGGTATAATATTTAAAACTCCGGTAATATAATTAACCCCATATTGGTAGCCTTTGAACTCCGCAATACCATCAAGATTCATTAAATTTTTAGTGGGGAATGAAAATTGCTGCATATATGATACATATCCGGTATCAGCTAACGTTGGCATTTCCCCATTTGCGAGATACACAAACAACGCATCAAGGTAATTGACTATTCCGAGGCATAATATGGCAACAATGATGGTTATCAGCCACTTGTGCTTGAACCTCAAAGATAATACCGGTACGAAAAGGCAAAGGCCAAATACTAATATCCCCGTCTTGCCAGCATCAGAAAGAAGAAATAACGCGGATAAAATGGATGAAGCTATTATAAGGAACAGATTCTTTAATTTACTTTTAGCAAACTGTCGGTATATGATTAAAAGAAATGGAGTTACAGTAATAAGCCTCGCAGGGACCACCAAAATAAAAACTCTACTTGAATAAATATTTGCCTTATTTGTTGAAAAAGACCTCATATACTCCGCTTTTAATAGCAATTCGGAAATTCCCCCGGAAGCATAGGCATAAATAATGAAGGAAAGGCCTCCTACAATAAATGTAAATGCAGCGAGTCGCATACTCCACTTTGCCAATTTTTCATTGCTTATAGAGATATGACTACGTTTCAAGAGTCCCCACTCATAACTTATGCATAAGGAAACAACAAATAAAAATAAACTTAGATATGCTGTCAAATAGGAATTCCAATCAGTTTTCAAATCCCGGAAGCCGGTATCTAATAATTGTGTACTTTCCACCCACACCACAATAAATGGAATTATACACATATATACGCATACCGATGACAGAATTCCTGATACACTTGTTGCCTCGCCATTTACTCTGACATATCTATATATTAGACAGATAATCAAAATGGCTATCGGTATTATTGGCAACAAATTGTAAAACATGGTGGTAATTGTAAATTATTCTCTTCGGTTGCTAACGTAAAGGTTATCTCCCGGATTTCCGGCTCTTCATATAATCCAGGACATAGGGAATATAATAATTGCCTATTTCCTGATGAGTCTTGAACCCGCATTCTGTTTCCTTGAGATCATACCCTAATTCTGTTAAATCCTTTATTAAGTATTTTTCATCAGCTTCGTAAGTGGGTTCTTGTTTGGAATGAATCAGATGAATCCTTGTCTTACAGTTTTTATTCTGCTTTAGATGTTCCGGCATGATATTATCAAGCCGCTGAATATCTTCATCATTAACACTGTGGCCTGTCATTCCTTTAAAAATATCAGGATATTTAGCCACGTATGTTCCAAGACGATACTGACAAGCTCCTGCAATTATTTCATCTGCTCCAATCTTTAATCCATGATATAAGGCTGCAGACCCTCCTTTGGATGTCCCCATTGTAAAAACAGAGTTATAATTACCTTTATTTAAGATTGTGTTTATTAGGCTACTTACCTGATTATCAGGGGCGAATACCCCCCCCTCAAGCAGGTAGTAACTTCCCCGGAAACCATAAGGATCAGAAAAAAAGACCATATCAATATTTAACCCTTTAAAACTCTTAACACAGTTGTACTTCCTTTGCTTGTCATTGACATCAAACGCAGAGAAAACAAATGCAACTGTATCAGACCCTCTTCTTATGTACAGATATTTTAATCTGTTCATAAATCTTTTTTCCCTAATTTTTATATATAGGACAGTGGGAACTTTCTTAATTAAATCAATGATTCTGGACAGCCTCATTTAGATTTTAATGATGAAATAAATGGCAAATATTCATTAATTGGCGGGCAGTGCTTTCGGGCGATAGACTTTCATCTATCTCGTATTCTTTGCTTATCCAATTGCTAATTTCACTTATATTAAGGGATTCCTTGCTATTCTCGGCCACAAGACACCTTTTGTTTCCACGAAGCATCTCAGCAAGCGAACCGTTAATATCAGCCATAAGGCACAGTACCGGCAACTCGGTCCCAAGGTAATCAAACAATTTACCCGGAATTTGGGTGGATTCAGCTGAATTTGACAGGAACAGCAACATATCAGCTTGAGAGTAGAGTTCAAGCACCTTTTCATAATCCACGCTACTATTGAGAGTCACACATTCGAACTGACTGATGTCATCATGCAATGAAGCCTTTACCGTTCCATAAATCTCAAGTCTCACCTTCTTTTCCGGATTAGTGGCATTATATTCCTCAATAGCCTCCAGGAGCGGAGCTATATTGCGTCCTGAAAAACTCAAACTTCCTGTATAAAGGAGAGTTATATGGTCCTTTGCATCGCATGGCGTCTTCTTCACACGTTTGAAGTAGCCTCTTGGTATATAATGAAGTTTACGTTCAAGTCCGGGATAGAGATTTTTTATATAATCACGTGTCAATGATGACACGTATACCACGGCATCGGCTTTCTGCAGGAGTTTCCGCTCATTTCTGTGTGCCCGTCTTTTAGTGATACTAGAAAGTGATATGTCAGATGACCAAGGATCGCCCCATATCTGAATCCAAGGCACGTCAGGATGGAGTTTCTTTAGCTTAAGGCCCATAAAATGGGAACTTTTGAAGTCTGACGATGAAACAATCACATCGTAGTCAAAAAATGAAGGCTCCTTATATTTCTTTGGCCAGTTTTTGCAAATGTCCGGGAAAAACAGCATGTCTCTCACAAAATGACGTAGTCCGTCCAACTTACCTGCTCGCTTGCTCTTGGCTGTCTTGACCGTTGTTTTAAGTATGTTGAGTTCGGGGAGGTATGTGCGGTTTACCTTTGCCTTGTTGTTCCTGACAAGGAACTCGGATTTTAAGGTATCCGGCCAATCCACAGTCTCTACCGTCACATCATGCCCGAGTGAACAAAGGCCTTCGACCCAAGCATTATTTCTGATTGCGGCCGAGCTGCCCTGCTGTTCATAGAAAGTTGTCACATATAGTATCTTCATCAGACAAGTCTATTTTTCAATTAGATGTGGTATACTCCCTCCAAAGGACATATATTATGGCAGTCAAGGATTACCTTGCCTTTGAGTTTGTCCCAGTTCCGCTTGATATGGTCATGTTTTACCATTATGACCACCATGTCAACACCGTCAAGGAATTCATTAAAGTCATGAATCTGGTTGACTACGATATCCTGTTCAAGGAATGGGTCGTAGCTCTTAAGAGGACGGGCAAGGTGTCGCTCCTGAGCTTCGATCATCTGTAGTGATGGAGATTCGCGATAGTCATCGACATTTTCCTTATATGTAAGACCATACAGACCAACACGGCGATTGTCCGTGATTCCGTTCTCTTTCATTATTTCATATATTCGGTTGAGAACGAATGTTGGCTGACTGTCATTTGTTTTCATCGATTCGTCAATAACTTTTGCCAGTTGGGGATAATCTCCAACAAGGAACCATGGGTCAACGGATATACAGTGTCCTCCAACACCGGGACCAGGTTGCAGGATATTGACACGGGGATGCATGTTGCAGATGCGTATGATTTCGTAGACATCCATGTTGTCATGGCGGCATATTCTCGACAATTCGTTGGCAAATGCAATGTTGACCGCACGGAATGTGTTTTCAACCACTTTTGTCATCTCTGCTGAACGAATGTCGGTCACCACAATCTCTCCCTGACAGAAACTGGCATAATAACGCTTGATTTTCTCGCCAATCTCCTTGCTGTCAGCGCCTATTGTACGGTTGTTATGAAGAAGTTCATAGACCATATTGCCGGGAATGATACGTTCCGGAGCATGGACAAGATGAAAATCTTCTCCTATAACAAATCCGTTCTCTTCGATTACCGGTCTGACGAATTTGTCAATGGTTCCAGGTGATACGGTTGATTCAATGACAACAGTCGCGCCTTTTGGACAAACTTTCATTATTTCCTTTATTGCGGCTACGACATAACATGCGTCTACCTTTTTGGAAAATTTGTCGTAAGGAGTTGGAACTGACACTATGTAGGTGTCAGTATTCTGATACTCGGTGGTGAATTTGATTCCAGCTTTAAGTGCATTTTGGAACAATTCGTCAAGACCGTCTTCCTTGAATGTTGTGTGACCTCCCTGAAGAGTCTTTACTAGGTTCTTATTATAGTCAGTTCCTACAATTTCAACACCATGAGAGGCCATCATTAGAGCGGTTGGAAGACCTATATATCCTAATCCAATTACGTTTATCATTTCTGTATCTTATTTTAATGTATTTACAATTCGTTCACAGGCGTGGCCGTCGCCGTAAGGGTTGACGGCTTTTGACATCGCGTCGTAGTGCGCGGGGTTATCGAGTAGGGCCGAGACTTCACGGACAATCATGTCGAAATCTGTTCCGACGAGTTTCACGGTACCGGCTTCCAGAGCTTCGGGGCGTTCGGTGGTGTCACGCATCACAAGCACGGGCTTGCCCAGTCCCGGGGCCTCTTCCTGAATGCCGCCGCTGTCGGTGAGCACAATGGTGGATTTTTCCATCAGATAGACGAACGAAAGATACTCGAGCGGTTCGATGAAAAACATGTTGCCCAGGCCTTCGAGGTTTTCGCCGAACACCTCGTGAATGGGCTTGCGCACGTTGGGGTTGAGGTGCATGGGATAGACGAAATCTACGTCCGGATATTTCTCGGTCAGTGCCTTGATGGCCTTGCACATCGATATAAATCCGTTGCCAAAGTTTTCGCGACGATGACCGGTGATAAGCACGAGTTTCTTTCCATTCGCCAAACGGTCAGTATCGTAGCCGGCAGAAGCGAGAACGCCTTTCAGTTCCTCATTTAGCGATGCGGTGTTTTTGATTTTGTCGACCACCCAGTAGAGGGCATCAATCACGGTGTTGCCGGTAACAGTAATTTTGTCTTCTGCCACACCTTCGGCCAGCAAGTTCGATTTGCTCAACGGAGTTGGAGCGAAATCATATTCCGCGATGCGCCCTGTTATCTGACGGTTCATCTCTTCGGGCCACGGCGAGTAGATGTTGTGCGTACGCAGACCGGCCTCTACGTGCCCTACGGGAATCTGCTGATAGAAAGCGGCGAGCGCGGCTGCGGTAGATGTGGTTGTGTCGCCATGTACGAGAACCACGTCGGGCTTAGCCTCTTTCAGGACATCGCGCATACCGGTAAGCACGCGTGCCGTCACATCATACAGATCCTGCCCCTGCTTCATGATGTTCAGGTCATAATCCGGCTGTATATCGAAGATTTCGAGCACCTGGTCAAGCATCTGCCGATGCTGACCGGTTACACAGACAATAGTCTTGAATTTCTCACGGCGTTTCTGGAACTCCTTGACCAGCGGCGCCATCTTGATGGCCTCGGGACGCGTCCCGAAAACGAGCATAATGGATTTCATAGTTTATCTCTGATTTTTATCTGAATATTTTAAGTAGATATACTGGAGTGAGGAATGGATTGTGTAGGCACACGTAATGGCCAGAGCAAGACCAGTCGCTCCTAGCCCATTTGAAAGGAATATTTTGGAAAAAAGAATCACCATTGTGCCCCATAGAGCATTGAAAGATAGCCCAATCCACATCTTGTTTCTGCTTGAGATTGACAGACCAACAATTGTGGCGATAGCCGTAGGCACAGTCGAAAGGCAAAGAATAATCAGAGTGGTGGGACTGTCAAAACCTTTCCCGTACATATTCATTATGAAAGAGCCGCACATGCATATAATCACACAGAGGACAAGCGCGATTCCGCTATTTAACAACAAATTGAAATTTAGTACTTTCCAAAACTTTGACTTGTCATTGTTGACAAGACTGGATAAAACCGGAAGTACTACCTGACTTATGGCTGTTGGTATGAATAATATTATAATCTTCCACTGATCTGCAGCTTCATAAATGGCAAGCTGTCCATAACCATTTTGCACGACAAGCATGGAACGTATTATCCAGAATACCGGAACTGTAATGAGTGATGATATGGCAGCCGGGAGACTGAACTGATATAGAATCTTAATGTCTTCTCTGTTGAATCTGGCTGAATCTATCCTTATATTGTTTTCTCTAAGTATTCTCCTTATGGAATATCGGTTGCATATGTATATGACGATATAACCTGTACCAAAACCTATAATGGCTCCGGTCACACCCCAATAATATGCTCCGATACACATGAGAACGCTTTCCGCTATACTCCCATAAAGAGTATTGATTGCAATTGCCTTAAAATCCTCAAATCCACATATAACGCCGCCTTGTATCCCGTTGAGAATAGTAAAAAACAACAATATACCACCCCATCTTAAGTCATTGGTCAGGAATGGGCTATCCAAGGTCTTGTCAGCTATAATAGGAGCCAGCAGTATTATCAATCCCGAGATTATTATACCCAAAATGATTGAAAAGAATCTCGTGATGTTATAGATTGAAGGAATCTTTTCGGGATGGTCTTTTTTGTATTCGGAAATAAATTTAGTTGCCGTAAGCCCTAAGCCGGCAATACCAAGCGTTATAAAAACAGTAATGGTTGAACGTACTATTCCAAACTCACCATAAGATTCCTGTCCTAGAATGCGTGCGACCACTATCCCTGCTACAAGGACAATGAACTTGGCCAAAGCGGTTCCGGTAAATTGCCAGAATGCGCCATTCATCATTCGATGCGCAATATCGGAGGATCGGTATCTATTTTTTATCTGTTCTAAAATTCTCATCAAAGATGCAGAATAGTCTATTGCAAAGCTTCCCTATATCGCTTCGGAAGATAATCTGTCAATCGCTTCCATATTATATTCATCACTATCATCGCAACGACTACTATCAGGTATCTGCCGACCCAGAAGTTGTTGAAGTTCAATAGTGGAATGAAATAGACAGGTATAATATGCCATAAATAGAGCCACATGGAGTTTTGGCTCAGGTATCGAAAAATTCTAAGTTCTGTATAACTGGAGATATAAGGTTTTATGAACCACAATAACATGCATCCAAATATTCCGTATGCAATATAAAGAATCTGTGGCGGATACTTGTAATCTTCCGGATTAAAAATCCCGTTGTTGGCGTAAATAGCGTATGCTGTTACCAGTCCTGACAGAATAATGACAGTAAGTACCTGCCATCTTGCCAATTCCCTAATCTTAAGACCAAGAACGGCAAAAACAGAGTAGCCGGTCAGATATAATAGGAATTGATTATAAACAATCAGGACGGACTGAGAACTGACTAATCTCTGGCCTGATATCATAATCTGCTGGAGAACTAATACCAGCGACATGACAAATATAATGGCTATGAATGGCAACCGTCTTACCGTATTATATAATAATGGAATTAGCAGAGCCATCAACAGGAACACCCTCATAATCCACATGTAGCCTATACTCGGTTCATTTAATAGGAAAAAGGACCCTGCAATCTTCTGGATATTCAGTTCCGGTTTGCCAATTACAAGATAGGGTCCTGCCATTAGCACGAAAAATATCACGAGGAAAACAGCGGAGGGAATGTAAATTCTTTTGGCTCTTTTCAATAGATATTGGCCTAAATGCCCCCCCCTCAATGGTTTATAACATACGGCAGAAATAAACACCATCAATGGGACATCGAATGTTCGTATTGAACGTAGCAAATCCGGTGCAAAAGTGTGGGCTATAACAATCAGGAGCAAACCTAATCCACGCAGGAAATCCACATAGGAATCTCTCTCAGCCATTTCTATGTGCGTAGTGTTAAAAAAAATCTTATGATTAAAAGGGGAGGTCAGGGGAGGGGGCGGAGGAGGCGGGAGTCGAGGGAGACGCGCCATTCGAGGCCGCGGGCGTCGGGGAAGATGACGCGGTAGATGGTGGTTGATGAGGTGGCGCTCGCGGCGTCCTCACGGTCGGTCTGCTCGGTCTCCGTCAAGGGCAGGTGGCCCTCGATTGTCTCTACGAGGCCCTCGTAGCCGGAGAAGAGGCCGCCTATGACTATCACGCGGTCGCCGGGCCGCACTTCGAGCGCTCCGAGCGGAGCCACTTCATAGTCAGGCGTGAAGCTGCCAATGGCGCACTGGAATTCGTGCATGGCGGCATCGGGAATGGGGGCGTAGGCGCTGCCGGGGCGTCCGGTGACGGTGTAGCACCAGGCGAGGTCGCCGATGGCGGCCATGGTGTGGCCGAGGTCGGTGGCGCGGCTCCGCATGAAGGCTATGTCGCTGATCAGCGGACGGTTCTCGAATATGATGCGTTTGCCTATGCGGCGCGCTATTTCTTCGCAGGGATAGAATATGTCGTTGGGGCGTCGACGCGCCGGCATGTCGTCCAGACGGGTGCTGACCTGCGCGAATTTCACCCCCGGCCGCAGACGCATGGCATACCATCGCGAGGGGTTGTCGAGCAGCGTTTCGTTGACATGGGCGGTGATGTCGTCGGCAAGGTAATCGGGGATGTCGGGCATGGTGCAGAGCGACAGTGCGGGCATTCCGGCGGGATGGGACCCGAGTGTGGCTACGGCGAGTGTCGGCGATATGCCTGACCGGATGGCCGCGCAGGCCCATAATGTCGTGAGCGTGGATGTCGCGCTGCCGGTGCAGGGGATGCCGTGGCGCTGCAGCAGGTCCGTGACGAGGCGGCCGGTCAGGCGGTCGAGCTGTGCGGGTGTGAGGGCCGATTGCCGCAGCGGGAATATGTAGGTGCGCCGTGAATCGATGTTTCTTCCGGCTATTTCGGCACTCTCCGGCGTCAGGCGCCCCATGTCGTCCTTCTTGAGCATGGCTATATCCTTCGGGGCCATGCCGCGGTTGAGCAGCGAGAGCATGACAATGTCGGCTGCCGCGGCCTGTTCGGCCTCGGCGTAAGAGTGCGATTTCAGGTGGAGGATGAAGCGGCTCAGGGTGTCGCCGTCAACAAACGGACCGGTCGAGGCGGGGTCGAGACGGCGGAGGCGCTCGCCCACGGACTTGAACGGAGGCACCGATTCAATCAGGCCTTCCTTGAGGGCTGCGTTGAACAGGGCGTGGACGTTGTCCAGATAGTAGGCCGCGGTTTTCACCGTCATGTCGCCAAGCAGCATTGATGCCGCCCAGTTCTCCACGTCGTTCCCGGAGAAGCCGGTAATGTCGATGCCGTTGGTCAGGGCATACTGCCGGAATGCGCTCAGAGCCTTGTTGTAGGCCCGGGCGGATTTCTCGGACATCACATTTGTTCTCGATGAGAAAAACGACAGCAGCTCGTCGGCTCCAATCAGCTTGTCAGCAATGGTTTGGCTCATTGGCGGTTTTCTAACCTTACGGAAAAAGGCCGCATATCTTCCTGACCCTCCGTCAGATGTGTGTTTAAATCAAGACAGTGGTTCAACTTGTTGATATGCTGCAATTCGGGGCTTTCCATGAGGTTCGCGAAATTGCTTTTTCCAATAGATAATCCGGCCGAAACCGGAGTTTATCGGCTGCAAATTTACGAAAAAACTCTGTTAAAAGCCAAACATCCGCCCAAAAATTGTTTTTGGAAAGCGGGAAAGCGGGCGGGAAAGCGGGCGGAAAGCGGGCGGCTCCCTCCGGGACGGCTCTTCATTTTGTCTTAAACGAAAGAGCCGGGTGCGAGCAAACGCATAGGTAGCGTAAATCCTTCCGCGAGACTATCCGCATAAGGGGCAGATTGTCTCAGAAACAGCAGTGGCGTTCCGCGGTTTTCGTCAGGGCCGTTCGAGGTCGGGGGCGAGGCGGGCCGAGGCAATGGCGCAGAGCGAGATGCAGAGGGCGCACACCAGAAACATCAGGGCGGTGGAGTGTAGAATGTTACCTATGCCCACAATCGGCGCAACAATGGCGCCGGCTATGTAACCCATCACGCCGAGTATGGCCGATGCCTCTCCGGCGTGCTCGCGGCCCTCGTTCATGGCCAGAGTGTTGGCGGCGGCGAATATCATTCCGAGGCCCACTATGGCCGGAATCATGAGGATTTCAAATAGCCAGAGGCTGTGGACGAACCATAACGCGCCGGCCTGGGCGACCATGCTCACGGCCACTATTACCGCTCCTGCCGAAGCGGCTTTCTTGAACGGATGGAACCGGAGCGAAATCATGGACCCTATTGCCGAGAACAAGCCGTTGAGGCCCATTACAAGGCCGTAGCTTGTCTGTGAAAGCCCGTAGTGGTCCTGAAAGATGAACGGAGTGGCGGATATGTAAGCGAATAACAGCCCGAGGCTTACGCCCTTGAACGTGACATGAATCATGAACGGCCGGTTGCGGAGCAGTTGTCCGTAGATTTTGAGCGCATTTGTCCAGGGGCCTGTGGAGCGTCGGTCGGCGGGAAGCGATTCCTTGAGTAGCGGTGACAGGCACAGCAGAATGCCGGCGAATGCGGCGAGGACCCAGAAAACTCCCTGCCAGTCAAAGGCGTCGGCAGTTATTCCGCCTATTACCGGGGCCGATGCAGGGGCGAAGCCGTTGATGGCTCCCACGATGGCCATGAGTTTGGCAAGCGGGCGCCCGGTGTAGAGGTCTACGGGAATAGAGCGGGCCAGAAAATATCCTGCCGACGCTCCGATGCCCTGAACCAGACGGCAGACAAGGAAGAAGCCTATTGTGCGCGAGAATGTGCTGACAATGGCCGCTATTATGAACAGCGATGTGGCCCCCAGCAACACGGGCTTGCGTCCGTAGCGGTCGCTCACCGGGCCGAGTATGAGCTGCCCCAGACCGAGCCCTATCATACCCATGGTGAGACCGAGCTGCACGGTCGAGGCTGTGGCTCCGAAAAATTTGGTCATGGCCGGCAGTGACGGCGTGTACATGTCATTGACAAACGAGCCGAGGGCCGAGAGACCTACGAGGTATCCCACAAGGAATGCATAATATTTGCACGAACCGTCCGTCTTGCCGGAATTCGGTTGCTGATTATCCATAATAAATCAAAGGATTCTATGGTAATCTAACAACGGAAATTCAGGTATGGTTCCTATCGGGGGCCGCAGAGCCATTGCCGGCGTTCCTGCTCCGGAAACCGCTCAATGGCATAACGTAGGGTGGTTCGCGGCAGCTGCCGGTAGTTGGCGCGCAGGAAGTCACGGAGCACCGAGCCGTCCTTTTTCCCGATTTCGCGAAGCACCCATCCCACGGCCTTGTGAATCAGGTCGTGACTGTGTGTCAGCAGCATGGCGGATATGGCCAGAGCCTCGGAGAACTCGCCGCGGCGCACGAATGCGAGTGTCGTAACTATGGCTATGCGCTGTTGCCAGAGATTGTCACTTCCGGCGAGAGCGCGCAGATCGGCCGCTTCGGGCACGGCTCCGAGTATGTAGGGACATGACAGGTCCACGAGGTCCCAGTTGTTGGCCTGACGGGAGTGGCGAATGTAGAATCCGGCAATTTCCCTCTGCCGTTCGGGCGATTTACGGGCGGCTTTCATCTCTTCCACGAGCAGAAGCAGTCCGGCGAGTCTCGCTTCGTGCCACGGACTGTAGAGCAGTTTCTCTATTTCATGCAGGCCTACGTCAAGCCGCGCGGCTTTGACAATGGCTCTGTTCTGCGGAACCTTTACGCCGAGAAACAGATCGCCCTCGCCGTACTGTCCCGGACCGGTCTTGAAGAAGCGGCTCAGATTCATGCTCTGTTCCGCCGAAGCCACTTCTCCGAGTGACCGCAGGATGTCCTCGGCCGTTGTCATTTCAGGAGGTCCTCGCCAAGGACTATGGTCATCACGGTGCGCGGCAGTTCGGTGTTGTCCTTCACTCCGCAGAACTTTTCGGCGCCCACGCCGGCGGCAAAGACCGGAACCGGTGTGCCGGAATGGTCATTGGTGGTCCAGCCCACACCCGCCTTTTTGTCGATGAGGTTGAACACCACAACCGAGAATTCATTGAAGGTGTTGTAGAGTCCTTTCTCATCTTTGGAGTCACGTTTTGTGATCACCTTGTCAAATGATTCCTTGAGCTTTTTGTCCTCGGATTCGCTGACCGGAATAAAACGGTAGAATCCGAGCCGGTCCGAGAGATACTCTTTCATTTCCGGCCATGAAAATTCAGCGCCTGAACGATAAAGTTATTTGCAGTAATCCGAGAAAGCGTCCTTTGACATCCGCGGATAGCGCAGATAGGCGGGGCTCATCGTATAGTGCAGGTCCTTGTTTGCAAGCATGAGGCCGCCGGTCTCATGGTCGGCGGTGACCAGGATCAGGGTCTCGTCGGGGTGCCGGAGGTAGAAATTATAGGCAATGCGCAGAGCTTTGTCGAATTCAAGAGTCTCCATCACGGTTGTGGCCGCGTCGTTGCCGTGGGCGCCGTGGTCAATGTCGCCGCCCTCGACCATCATGAAGAACTTGTCAGGCGACACTTTCAGCAGGTGGTCGAGACATGCCTGCGTGATGGCCGGCAGTTTGTAGGTGGTCTCGAGGGAATCTATGGTGTAACCTATGGCATTGTTCTTGGCCAGATCTTTTCCGAGCAGCATAATGCGCCGGCTGTCGGTATTGTCAAGAGCCTCCAGCCCTCTCACCACTGCCACTCCGTTGGCCTCCAGAGTCTCCATCAGGTCCGTAGGTTTGCCTTTCTTGTCCTTCAGTCCGCGAAGATTGGCCCCTGCAATGAATTCAAATCCGCTTCGTGCGGCATCGCAGCCTATCTCGTAGAACATCGAGCGGTTAGGCTGGTGGGCATAGAAAGCTCCGGGGGTGGCGTCATCGGGTGCCACGGAAGTGACCAGCCCAACACCGAAACCGTGGTCGTGGAGCACGGTCGCTATTGAATTGACGGCCGCCGAATCGGGAGTTACGCCGAGCATCGTATTGTTGGTCTTGTGTCCGGTAGCGAGAGCAGTCCCTGCCGCCGCGGAATCAGTCACGGGCGACGATGCCGAGTGGGTGAAAGCGAACGATGTTACCGGCAGCTGCATCATGGTGAGCAGTGTGTCCGTGCCGTTGATGGTGCGGTTATAGAGATTCGAGAGCGAAACGGCTCCGAGTCCCATACCGTCGCCGATGAAAAAGAAAACGTATTTGGGTGCTGCGCTGCATGTTGCCAGGCAGAACAGAAGGAGCAGTCCGAGGGCTTTCAGGCGGAGTTTCATTAGTGGATGGTAGTGATTATGATTTGATTTATGGAATGATTTCTTATCAGCTAACAAAATTAAAGAAAAATAAGCTTCCGCGCAAGCCCTGCCGCTGATGAAATTCTTCAGCAGCGCGCATGGCCACGTAAAAGCGCCCCGGTCATCTGACCGGAGTTATGCGGCGGGTAGGGGTGGTGTTGATGATCAGGGGAACGGTCTCGCATGTGACCACGCTTGTGTCAAGCCCGAATGCCGAACGGTCCGATATGCCCAGACGGCGCAGGTTCTCGTGGAGCATCATCAGGCAGGAGTCCTTGCGGCTGCAGTTGCTTGACGGCGAGAAAATACGGTGCAGGAGAATGAAGCGGAAATCGCCCGGTATGCCTTCGCGCCGCAACGATTCGTAGCCGCTCGTCAGATCGAGGGCGCCTTCGCTCACGAGGTCCTCCACAACCTGCCTCAGATAGACGCTTATTTTCAGAGGAACCCTGAACCCGAACCGCATGGTCACTACGAATATGGTCTCCGGCACGAGAATGTCGGTCTCGTATTCCAGAGTGTCCGGGGCGTCGGTGTGTTCGAGCCGCAGAATCCAGTAGTGGTCGGCACGCTTGGGCTGCTTGTTGATTATCGAGTAGATGAGCTTGCTTTCAACCATCTCTTTGTCCGGGGAGCGGCTGAAAAACACCAGATTCGATGCATACTTCGGAATCTCCGTATCGGCCTTGACCGCGCTGATGAGTCCGGTGCAGGCCGACAGATTCCGATACTCGATGAACCCGGCTCTGTGAAGCGATGCGTTGCGCCAGATAATCATCACGGCGGCCACCGTTCCGGCAATCAGCAGAGTGAACCATCCGCCGTGGGCGAACTTGCACATATTCGCCGTGAAAAACAGTCCTTCTATAACAGCAAAAAAAGCGAGGAACAGCCAACAGAGTACCGGGGACACATTCCGTGACCGGAGCCAGACGGTCATCAGCACCGTTGTCATGAGCATCGTTATGGTGATGGCAAGTCCGTAAGCCGCTTCCATGCGGCTTGAATCGCGGAACAACAGCACGGTGAGCAGACATCCGGCGAGCAGAGTCCAGTTGACGGCCGGAATGTAGAGCTGTCCTTTTTCAAGAGTGGGATACTTGATTTTCAGCCTTGGCCAGAATCCCAGATTGATTGCTTCGGAAAATATGGTGAATGAGCCGCTTAGCAGTGCCTGACTCGCGATTACGGCGGCGCCGGTCGACATGATCACGCCGAATATCACGAATCCCGGCGGCATTATGGCATAGAACGGATTCCCCGAGGCCGCACTGTTCCCCATATTGGAGATAAGCCACGCGCCCTGACCGAGATAGTTGAGAATCAGCATGGCCTTCACGAAAATCCAGCTCACGGTTATGTTGCGGCGTCCGCAATGGCCGAGGTCCGAGTACAGTGCCTCGGCTCCGGTAGTGCAGAGAAACACGGCCCCGAGAATGAAAAACCATCCCGGAAAGTTCACGAGCAGTTTCACGGCATACCACGGATTGAATGCCTTGAATATCGCCGGCCACGATGAGAGTCCAGCAATGCCAAGCCCTCCGAGCATGAGAAACCAAAGCAGCATGAACGGTCCGAAAAACCGGCCGATTTTGCCTGTTCCCGCCTGCTGCATCAGGAATATCACTATGATTATCGCGACCACCACGGGCGTGACAGGAACGGAATCGGTCACAATGTCAAGGCCTTCAATGGCCGAAGTCACCGTTATGGCCGGCGTGATGACGCCGTCGGCTATCAGCGCCGCGGCCCCTATGGCGGCCACGAGATAGAGCCAGCGCATGGGAACGCGGTGAAGGAGTGCGAAGAGCGCCAGAATGCCGCCCTCGCCGTGGTTGTCGGCACGGAGGACCATGACAACGTATTTCAGCGTTGTCTGTAGGGTCAGAGTCCATATCACGCACGAAACAGCTCCTATGATGTAATCGGCGTCGAAGTCCGGATTCACAAGAGTTATGGCCTTCATCACGTAAAGAGGCGATGTCCCTATATCGCCGAAAACAATGCCCATAGTCACAAGCAGACCGGCCATCGTTATCCGTCGCAGGGATGAATTTCGGGTAGTTGAGCTGTTGTTCTTCATGGTCATTCAACGCCGTTACGGCGCTTTTTGTTTGCCCGTGACTTAGTGTCAGCCGCTGACTGCCCATGGTTAGTGTGGTGAAAATCCCGTTTGCCACGTCAAAATATTCGCAGGATAGGGGGCATCAGACCGAAAAAATAGTTAATTTTGCCGGCTGAGATAAAGAAACGGAAAAATCAGAATGTACTACGTAAAGAAGAAACTGGAAATAGCCGGATCCCACAGACTTGAACTCTCATATCCGAGCCAGTGCAGCAACATTCACGGCCACAACTGGATTGTGACCGTCTATTGCAAGGCCGCCGAACTGAATGCCGACGGAATGGTGTGTGACTTCAAGCACATCAAGGACAAAATCCATTCGATCCTTGACCACCGTCATTTCAATGACGTGCTTCCGTTCAATCCCACCGCCGAGAATATCGCCCGATGGGTCACGGAACAGATTCCCGAGTGTTACAAGGCAACGGTGCAGGAATCGGAGGGCAACATAGCCGCCTACGTCGAAGACGGCGATGATGACGGAGTGATATGAAGGTCAACGAGATTTTCTATTCGCTGCAGGGCGAGGGGCATTTCACCGGCACTCCGGCCGTGTTCCTGCGCTTTTCCGGCTGCAATCTGCGGTGTCCGTTCTGCGACACGCTCCATGAGCCGTTTCGTGACATGTCGGCCCCCGAGATATTGGATGAGTTGTTGCGCTATCCGTCACGGCATCTTGTGGTGACCGGAGGCGAGCCGTCGCTTCAGCTGGATGAGGCCTTTGTTGACATGCTGCACTCCGCCGGTTTCTTCGTTCAGGTTGAAACAAATGGCGTCAGGAGTCTGCCCCGCAATGTTGACTGGATCACGTGTTCGCCAAAGGACGCTCCGGTAGCCTACGGTGAGGTCGACGAACTGAAATGCCTGTTCCACGGGCCGCAGAGCCGTCAGACCTTGTTGAATCTGGCCTCGGCGGTAAAAGCCGGATATTACTACGCTCAGCCATGCGATGTGAAGGACCGCGACCTTAACGCCGGAATCGTTTCGGACTGCATCCGTTTCATCAAGGAAAATCCCCGCTGGCGGCTTTCGTTGCAGACCCACAAGTTGCTCGACATTCGCTGACCACCTGCCTTTATACTCTTATAACAGGCCGGAATGTTTTCCGTTCAGTACGAAAATTCAGCGGGTTAACATAAATTAACTATAAAACGTAGTTTAAACTATGATTTATAGTTTATATTTGCGGTGTTAAAATCATTATCCAATGGAAAAACTGACAGCCAAAGAGGAAGAAGTGCTCGGGTTCTTCTGGAAACACGGGCCGCTTCATGTGAAAGACATCGTGGATATGTATGATGATCCGAAGCCGCATTTCAACACAATTTCCACCATAGTGCGCTCGCTTGAGGAAAAGGGCTATGTGGGCCATGAGCAGAAAGGCAAGACCTACATATATCACTCCGTAGTCGCTCAGGAGGACATGGGCAAGAAATCGCTGTCGGCGGTTGTCGGCCGTTATTTCAAGAATTCCTACCTCAGAGTGGTTTCGTCATTTGTCGAGGACGGCAATATTCCGGTTGAGGACCTGCGGAAGTTGCTTGATGAGGTGGAAAAGTCCCGTAATGACAAAAATGTCTGACCATGAGCGCTTTATTCTCCTTCTCCCTCGCGGTGTCATTGTTCGTGGCGCTGTTGTTTCCGGTTCTTTACCAGCTGATTGTCCGCTCCACATGGTTCAGGTTCAACAGGCTTGTTCTGGCCGGAAGCATGGTCCTGTGCCTTGTGTTGCCGTTGACCGACATCCCGGCGCTGATGTCTGCTGCCTACGGCGTTACGTTATCAGGTCTTGAATCTGTGGATGCCGTTATGGATTCCGTGTCCGCGCCGGTGTCCTCGGAATCGGAGACAGTGCCGCAGGCAGGATTCGGATGGATCGCATTGGCCGTGCTGATTTACTGGGCGGGGATTGCGGTTCTGTTGTGTCGTGAAGTATGGTCCTACGTCCGCCTTTTCAGACTCGTGTCCCGAAGCCGCAAGACCGCCTGCCGGGGATATGTCCTATGCCGTCTGAGCGGAGGTGAAATGTCGCCGTGCTGCTGGGGCAGATACATATTCCTCACGGAATCCGATGATGACAACTCACCCAACAGCATACTGATTCATGAACTCGCCCACACGAAGCGTATGCACTGGGTCGACGTGCTTTTCGCGGATTTGTTCTGCATATTCCTGTGGTACAACCCTTTCGCATGGATGACTCGGGGGCTTGTGAAGCTCAATCATGAATTCGAGGCCGATGAGGCGGTTATAGAATCCGGTGCGGATGTCTATGACTATCAGCATCTGCTCGTGACAAAGGCTATAGGCTCGAGGGCGCCATCGGTTTCCAACAGTTTCACGGCAGGCAAAAGACGGTTCCGGAGAAGGGTGTTGACCGTGAGCCGCAAAAGGTCGTCAAGGAAAACAATGCTTTTAGCCGCGTGTGCCATACCGGCTTTGGCCATCGGTCTGCTGCTTTCGTCCACGCCGTTGTCGGCCCGCGTGCTGGCTGATATTTCCGGATTTGAATTCCCGGGCCACCGGAACGGTGATGTTGTTGAAGCATCGCAGACCGTGGCCGGAACTGAAAAGGCTCCTGAGACCGGAGATGAAAAAACGGATTCCGTAAAGGTGATGATACTTCCGCAGCCGTATCATGACCAGAAACCTCTGGCAGAGCTGTTGAGAACAACCCTTGAATCATCCCCGTCCGGTGAGGCGGTAAAGGTCAATATTCAGGTGGTCATAGGTGAGGATGGAAAAATCCGGGAAGTGACCACAGACCATGATGATGACTCTTCGGTGAAAACTGCCGTGGATAAACTTGTGAACAGTGTAATGTTTGAGAAAATGCTCCAAGACGGCAAGCCCATCCGGATGAGCTACAACATTCCGGTTGAAATAAGAAAATAATCCAATTTGTCTAAAAATAGAACTGTGAGGTTGTCGATTAATCGGTGACCGGCCGGTCGCATATCATTATGAAACGTACTGTTATTATCGTTGCTCTTTGCTTGTCAATTGCCCTACAGGTGTTTGGCAAGACTGTGATAGGCGGATTCGTCAGAAATCCCGAGGGTAGGGGCGTGGACCTGGCCATCGTGTCCGCCTCCGTTTCCGGTCCGGACAGAACAATTCTGGCTTCCGCTTTCACCGACCAAAACGGACGCTTTGAACTGGCCGTTGACAGTTGCGGTTGCGACAGCCTTGTCATCACCGCCTCAGGCATGGAAATCGCGCCCGTGAGTCTTACTGTGCCTTGCCGCAGCGGTGATTACGTCATTGTGGCCCGGGAGAAGAATGTGGAGCTGAGGGAGGTCGTTGTGAGGGCCCGGAAGGTCTATTCGCAGGGCGACACCATCAATTATAATGTCGCGTCCTTCCTCTCAGGTACTGACACATCGATTGCCGACGTCTTGAAAAAGATGCCCGGAATAAGTGTGTCAGATGCCGGACAAATCTCCTATCAGGGCAAGCCGATTAAAAACCTGTATATCGAGGGCCTGGACCTTATGAAAGGACACTACGGCATAGCGACCAACAACATCGACCCGAATAACATCGCCACCGTGCAGGTACTCGAGAACCATCAGGACATAAAGGCCCTCAAGGACCTGCGCCCCGAGGAACAGGCATCCATCAATCTGCGGCTCAAGGATGGAGTCAAGGGTGTGTTTAATCTCATAGCCACGCTCGGAGGCGGCTATGGCGATAGGGGATTATGGAACAACTCGGCCATCGCCACATATTTCCGTCGCAACAGCCAGTTCCTTGCTACTTACAAGGGCAACAACACCGGCGAGGATCTGTCGCAGGAACTTTATTCCTTTGACAACGATTATTCGCGCACGAGCAACGTTTCGTCAATCTCCATGCCGTCGGCTCCCGGCATTGACAAACGGTTCTATTATTTCAATCGCTCGCATAATGCCACGTTTAACAATGTCTACCGTGTAGGGCGCTCGGGGGAGTTTGGCATAAACGCCGCCTATCTCAACGACCGCGACACGCGCCGAAGCAGTTCATCGACAGCCAATTTTCTGCCTGACGGCAGTCAGAATATCGTGGACGAGACCATTCACGGAACCGCCCGCATGCAGAAAGCCTACGGCGACCTTACCTATCTGAACAATGGCGATGAGAATTACCTCAAGGAGCAGTTGAAATTTGACTGGAGCGCAACTGACGCTGACAGCCGTATTTTTGCCGGAAGCGATGACATCAGTCAGCGAGGCAAGACCGACACCTACCGCTTGCTGAATAAATTCCATGTCACCCACCGCAACAGCTCCGACCGGGGCTTTGAGATTTCGTCACTTGTCAATCTCGAAAAGCGGCCTCACAGACTTTCCGTATCGCCGAATCTTTTCCCTGATATGATACCGGGCGATATGCTCTGTCAGCATGTCGATTACCGCAACATATCTTCCGAAAACAGTGCCGGATTACTGTCGGCCCTGAAGGTCGGCAACTTCACCCTTCATCCGTCCGCAATCGTGAACTATCATCACAATGCCCTTGAAAACCGGCTTGATGCGATGCGCAATGACCTGTCGCTTGACCATCTTGATGCCGGTCTCGGAGCTGAGATAATGTTCAGTATCCGGAAGTTTCATGCTTCGCTCTATATGCCGGTGAAATATAGATTATTCCGGCTTGACAACAGGATTGGCGGCATCATTACCAGTAAAGAACGCTTCCGTGTTGAACCGTCCCTAAACTTGACATATAAGGTCAACAGCAGCCATAATCTCAGTGCTTCCGCGGCTCTGAATTATATGACTCCCTCCATCGAGACATTATATTCAGGCTACATTCTGACTTCCTACCGCCAACTGTCGGCTTACGAAGTAGCCGGTCTGTATGAGGGCATGAATCAGCACTATTCGCTCAAATATGATTTCAAAAATATCCTCTCAATGAGTTTCGCCGGAGCGGAGCTTGCCTTCAACAGACAGTCACCCGATGTGCTTTACGGTTCCTATTATGACGGCATCGTGCAGCACACCATCTGCCGCCGCACATCGGAATCCGGCGACATGTTCTCTGCCAAAGTCCATGCCAGTCAGGGCTTCGACTGGCGACGGCTCAAAATCGGAGTCTCCGTGACATATTCCCGTTATAACAGCCCGCTTCTTGTTCAAAACGATGTGTTGCGCTATATCGGCAACAACCTCGGAGTCAATGCCGACTTCAGCCTCGCGCCTTTCCGGTGGATGGCTGTGTCATATCAGGGCAATTACTCCCAATCGGCCACGCAGCCCAAAGGAAGTGGGCGATTTCCGTGGCTACGCACCCTAACCAACAAAGGATCTCTTGATTTCACAATTCCCGGAGGCGTCACTCTGACAACATCGCTCTATCATTATTACAACAATTTCAATGACGGCGACCGTTCTTTCCTACTGCTCAACACTGAAGCAAAATACACCGTAAAGCGTTTCAGTTTCACTCTGTTATGCGACAACCTGTTGAACCGCAAAACGTATGTCTACTCCAGCCTATCGGCTCTTACCGAATCAAAAGCCGTCTACAACATCCGTCCCCGCAGCATACTGCTCAAAATCAGATTCAGAATATTCTAAAACCATATAAAATGAAAAAGATAATCACTCTACTTTGCGTTCTGATCTCGGTAACGGGATTTGCCCAGGAAACCTGCTCCCGTATCATCGACAAGGCTGTCCCTGTAGATACGTCAAAATTCAAAGTAACCTACGCGTTGAAATATAAATTCCATCCTGACATAAAGGATTACTATGAAGATGTCAGGATTGTGCAGATTGGCCGCCGCTGGGTCAAGGATTACAGCGACATAATCAACCACTTTGATTCGTTGGCAACCGAACAGATCCGCCGTGGGGCTGACTCATATTCAAATGTTTCCGGCAATCCGTGGCCTCTGGAAATCATCAGACCCATTCGAGGGGAGAAGGCCGGATTGAAATATCGGCTGTCAACATCCGTTTTCTTGATTTATTCCGATTCAGTCCCATCGCTGAAATGGGGCTTCAGCGATGAACATACTGAGCCGGTTATGGGCTATGACTGTCGAAAAGCAACCGTAGAATTTGCCGGACGCCAGTATACGGCATGGTATGCACCGGAAATTCCTCTGCCCTTCGGACCTTATAAGTTCGGAGGCCTGCCCGGCCTGATTCTGAAATTGGAAGATGCTGAACAACAGTACGTCTGGGAGGCAGTGGGGTTTGAACGTGACAACGCTCCCATAATGGAATATTCCTATCAGGACGGCAACGATAAACGATGCTCGGCAGCCGAGGTTGAAAAGACTCTTGTCCGCTATTTCAAGTCCCCCGTTGGTTTTATGATATCAGAAATGGGCGGCGACAGTAACAGAATTCATATTGTCGGCAAAGATGGCAAACGAATGAACAATGCCGACGCTGCCAAAATATCCGTCCCATACAAACCCCTCGAAATAAAATGAAAATATCGTATCTGTTGGCCCTCTCCCTGTTCATGTCATGGAGTGCCGGCGCACAGACGGCTGCCACAATTGCCAAACTGAAAATATCCGGTGAGCCTTTGCCGGCAATAAGTCATGTGACGGACATGAAAGTATCCGGTGACACATTGCTGTTTGTCTATGAAAGCGAGGACGGCTATGGCCAGCGCTTTCTCCGTCGCGCGGTTATCGATAGCGCCGGCAACACGCTCCGCACAAGTTCCGATATAGGCAAGCTCCCCGGCGGCTATTTCGTTTCCTACATGCCTTATCCCTTTGTCGCGGCCGATGGTTCGATTCGTGTCGTGGGTCAGGATGACTGTGAACTCTATGATGTTGAGAATGATACCCTCTTGATTAGGACCGGACGCTATCTTATGGGCGGAAACACTTCCGTGCCGCTCCCTTTTTCACGGTATGTGCAGGACGTATTTATGGCCGGACCGGATGATTATATTTTTATTGGCAGGGAACCGAATGGCGGCCGTCAATATGCTGTGAAAGCAGATTTGACAACCGCGAAAACCGACACCATCCGGCGGATTGGAATATCGCCGGAACTTCAGACATGGATTGCCAATACCGGCGGGATGGCTTATTCCGGCAAGTACCGTCGTATGGCATTCGCCTATCGCCTTCATCCGGTATTGGAGATTTTCCGTGCAGAGAGTTCAGACGTCCGGACAATTGAGATTGCGGAGCCTACATTTGACCGCGCGACGCTCTCGCAGGCCGACCTCGAGAGTCTGAATCCGCTGCACTTCGTTGATATCACCGCCACCGATGATTTTATCTTCGCACTGTATTGGGGACATGACTTCAACTCTCAACCCTCTGATGAGTTCCGCTCCACTATCTATAAAATTGATTGGGACGGCAATATCCTCGGCCGGTTCCCGATGAATATCTACTTGCGCAACATCGCCGCCGTCAACAACACTATCCTGATCGGCTGGACCGGCACCGCCTTCCTCCAACTCCCCCTCACCCCCTCATTGGCCCTATTAGGCCTATTGGACCTATTCCTCCCACCATTCCCACCGAATTACCCTATCGCGGAATCAGGCGGCAGCAAGGACTGGCTGCTTCATCTCCCACTCTCCGCGCCACTGCAAAACGAAGCAGCGGCCGGAGCCCCTTTCAGCCCCGGCCGCCACCCGTATTCTTCTCGGATTGGTTTAACTTTTGGACATCCGATTATCTGTTCATGATAATTTCTCTGAATGTTGAGAAAATCAGGCGTATGTCGGTCCAGAGGTTGGCTTTCGGGACGTATTCGAGGTCAATGGCGATTTTGTCAGG
>CANQWS010000039.1 GCA_947627615.1 uncultured Muribaculaceae bacterium
CGCTGCATCCTTACAAATGACTACGAGTCTTCCGAGAAAGAGATTGTCGAATTCTATAACCTCCGTGGAGGGAAGGAACGCATCTTCGATGACATGAATAACGGATTCGGCTGGAACAGGCTTCCAAAATCCTTCATGGGAGAAAACACGGTGTTTCTTCTGCTTACGGCACTCATACGCAACTTCTATAAATTCATCATGGCGAGGCTTGACGTGAAGAGGTTCGGACTCAAAGCAACAAGCCGCATCAATGCGTTTGTCTTCAAGTTCATCTCTGTGCCAGCCAAATGGGTCAGGACATCAAGGCAGTATGTGCTGAATATCTATTCATGCAACAACGCTTATGCTGATGTGTTCCAGAATGACTTTGGATAACACCGACAACTTATGGTCGTGACTTTGCGTATTGCCTCAAGTCGCATGGTGGGGTAAGGGGCGTTTATATGTCTTTATGGTGACATTCGATGCACTGTGCCCCCTTTTTACTAACGATGCAGATTATTTTCGCTTCTGTATCATATTAGGCGCGTAGTTGCGGATTTGAGGTTCATATAAAAAAGAAGTGACCCGCCAGCAGTTCTACGGGATGCTAACGGGTTCGGTTATCTTTGACTCGGTTGAAACCGATAGTCGCCTTATTTTGCTCTGCAAAGGTACAATAGTTTTTTTATATGAACAAATTAAAGGAGAAGAAAATAAAGATAATGCCCAAATTTTAACTTTTATTAGGATGTTCGGTCATAACACGCCTGACATTGTGAGCGAGAAAGCATCTCTATAAGGGAATTTCTCACAACCTATATACAGCGTATCAAACGCATCTGTGCCGTCGGTGCGGTGTTCGAGGAGGTCTTCTTCGCTCTCGGCAAGTTTCTCGCCGCCTTTGTCCTTGCGAAAACCGTTACGGCCACGGCTCACGCCGGCTGCTTGAATGGCGAGGATAAGGTCATCGTTATTCTGGCGGTTGAAGAAAGGCATCAGGCGTTGCTTGCCGGCAAAGCCTTGGTTGATGAGAAGATATTTCTCATCGTGCCGCATGGGATTGCCGAGATAGACTGCCTCGACAGTCCAGCCGTGGCGTTCAAACTCGTGAACTACCACCCAACGGAAGTCCTGTTCGTTAACGGCATAGTTTGAGCCGAGAGCGGTAGCATCGTAATAATAGACCACCGTCTTGTTACGATGCGAAGCGTAGTAAGTGCAGAAGTCGGCAACGACTTCGGGAATCTTACGCTCAAACTTGACGTAGAACGACTTAATGACATTGAGCCGCCGGCCATCGGGCTGCCCGGCTACAATCCAGTTGATATTTGCATTGTAGTCCATACCAATGCAAATCGGCGCATCCTTATTCACATCGGAATCAGCATCACAAGTAAAAGCCTCTCCACTCTCCGCACTCCACTCTCCGCTTTTGAATTTCTCATCAAGAAATTCAAAATCAGAAGCATTATACTTGTGTCCCTCACGCATTGACGAATAAAAACCGTCTTTGGCAATGCCGATGCGTTGACAAAGGATAGAGGTTTGGAACGTCAATGGCGTTAAGTCGCGTTTCATCTGCTTAATGTAGTTCTCGCCGAGCAACTGCAAGTTCTCAATGCTGCTGTACTCCTTGTAGTACACAGCGACAGACCGCATCTGATTAAGATTGCGGTCGAGACGTCGAAGATAACCTTTAAGGTAGTCGGGTACCGGCTGCCGCTTGGACGAAAGCGAGCGAATCCGCTCCTTTGTGCGCCAAATTTCATAGACCGTCCCCTCAATAGTCGCAATCAGTTCGGGGTCCATTTTGTCACGGTAGTGCAAGAACCACGAACCTTTTTGCGTCTGCGGCATATCGCTCAAAATCATTATTGCATGATTGAACGAGTGCCGTCCGAAATGCGACTTGATGCCACCATTGGCAGGGAGTGTTTCGTCTTTGAGTTTCTGATAGTCGATGAATTTAGCCTCGTCAACGAGCAGCCACGATAGTGTGAGCGAGTTTGAAGAACCTGGGCGGTCTTGCGAGATGATGACCGCACAAGAGCCGTTGTAGAACGATATGACGTGTTCATAATCGTTCGGCTCGATGATAGGGCGAGCAAACGACTTGGGCGGACGGCGACCAACAACGTAATGCACGCCGTGGATATAGCCCCAGCGTTTCCACGCGGCGAGCAGTCCCGGCAGCGTGTTGGTCAAACCGTGTTTGAACGTCGGCACCACGATGCCGCCTGTCGAGCCGGGCATACGTTGCATATTACGCAAAGCAAAAGGAGCGGCGATGCTGTCCGTTTTGCCTGTGCGTCGCCCTGCGACAATGACAGTGGTGTTAGCACCGATAAGCTGCGTCAGCCGCTGCGGATTATTGAAGTAAATCTTCTTCGCCATCGTCATTGTCGTTTTTGGTGAGTGGAAATAGCGTGTCAAATTCGAGGTCTGCCTCCTCGAACTCCACATCTTCGATGTCGAGCGTTTCGGCACGATATTTCGCAATCATATCTGATATTTTCTGCTGAATGTTCGGGATAGGCTTAATGCCAAGCACCGTGGGGTCGTCCGTTGCGGTGAACGGCTGCACCACGATAAGCTCGTAAGGCAAAGTCTGCTCGTCCTCCAAATCAACGCGGTTGTATTTGGCATAGGACGCGGCGGCACGTTCCATGGTCTTCGTGTCGCCCTTTGCCTGAGCCTTGGCATAAGTCTTCATAATCATCTCGTTGAAACGCCAGCGGTGGAAATCGCGGCTTGCCGAAGTGAGCAGAGGCATCAGCGTCTTCACGACAGCGAGGTCGGAATAAGCGGTCACTTTGGAGACAGAGTGCCGCTGCATCACTTCCGACACAAACTCGCGGTCAGTGCCACCGGGGTTAGAGAGAAACCAGTTGTACATCTCACGCACACGAACGACCTTATCCACAATAGCTTGTGGATATTTTTGCTGCAAGTCCTCGACTTTAGTAAAAAGTTCGGTGCGGCAAACATCGAGTGCAGATGGAGTTCCCATGGCTATTCATCGTCCTCCATGTCGAGCAGATTGCGGTGAGCGTTCTCGATAGCGAGCGGCGAGCCGACCTGTGCAAGCATCATTTCTTGCGAGTGCAGTTTCACCTTGGAGCCGGCTTTGCCACGGCGATATGCCTTAGAAACTTCACTCGTGCGGTCGGCGATGTCCTCACGCAACACATCGGCAGGAATATCGAGTATTACTGCGATGTCTGAAATCTTGAGGTAGATTGAGGCAAACTTCTCAATCTGCTGTAATTCTTTCTCGGAATAGGTCATTGAGCGGAACGGAGTGATTAGTAATTAAATCTTCGATTTGAGCATAGAGCGAGGCAAAGATATTCGGGTCGGTGCTGATGAAAGCACTCTCGGCACGATTGCCTCGTGTAAGATTTTGGGAAGTGATTACGGAGTCCGTCTTGCCGGACTCCGACTTCACCAACAGAATCTTGCTGTGATTGTCTGCAAGGTATGTGCGTTCGATAACTTGGGTGATGAACGCCCACAGTTTGAGCGTCTTGTTCGTCGCCTTATGGTCGAGAACAAGGTTGATACGCGAAACTTTCTTATCCTTGCAGATAAAGAACAGCCGGCGAAGAAATTCTTCGGAAATGGAAAACGAAGTTTGCCAGATTTCCGCCACGCCGACCTGCGAGAGAATCCAGTCGAGAATGTCGGCAACCTGAACAGCGTTAGAAAGATACGCCTGAAACGGAGTATCTTTTAGCGGTTTAAGAATTTCGTTTATGTCGGCAGTTCTTTTCATTTCTTTGTCCCGGCTTTGGGTTTCTTGTCCGAGCCAAGCGACTTCGTCGATGAGGCAGCGGCTTTAGCCGAGGGAGCGGTGGCAACGAAATGGTCGTATTCCTCCCAGTTGGCGTGCATCTTCTTGTCGAGGTCGATAAGTTCTTTGAGGAACGGATAGCGTTCCGAGTCGGGGCACGGCGCAGTGTCTAACGACAAAGAACGGAGTTTTAGATGCAGCTCACGCATACGTTGCAGAATGGAAAGATTCTCAACGTACTTTGCCTTGATTTCATCGGGCAAAGAGTCGTGGTCATCACGCTTGCCGGTCTTATGCTCATCGGCATTTGCCGCAAGCGAGATGTGTTCGGCTACGATCACATCGACTTGCTGCTGCATTTCCTCGACTTGTGCGTGAGTGAGGGCTTGAACACGGAAGTTGTAGTATTTTTGGATTTGATAATCCACAAACTCGTGGCGGCGGTCAAGTTGAGCAACGATGTTGCGATACATAATCTGATTGCCGCTGAGCTTCAACAGATAGAGAGCACCAACGGAGTAATCTCGTTGGTCGCTCGGAGTTTCAAGCCACTGCTTTATGAGTTCAGTAAATTTGTGGTCCATTATAGTTTGTTATTAATGCCGACGAAGAACGTGCAGTTCTTGCCGAGTGAAACGAGTAAATTCTGCATCGAAACGAGCGTTTGCCCTGTCGTGACGAAGTCGTCAAAGACAATGATGTTGCGATGCGGCGGTATGTTATTGGCGGTGAAAACCGTCCCGACGCGGTGCTTTGAGGGAGCGAAAGCACAATCCTCAAAAAACGGCAAACCGAGTTGCTCGGCGATGCGAATAGCAATGAGCGTAGCGAAGTTGCGTTCCTTATGGCGACGTTTCGGCGTAGTCACCACAGCGAAGTCATCAGGCGAGAGAAACGAGCCGAGGACGGAGCGGATAAGCGGAGTGATGTTGTCGGCGAAAAAGCCGACCATATCATCATCGCCTTTGATGTCGGTAAGAGTACGACCGTACACCGACTTTTTCCAAAGCGTGATAAAAAACACACCTCCGCGGTTTGTGATACGCATACGATTCGGAGCGAAGTCGCATCGAGCTTCGGCAGCATCGAGTTCTTTCCACGCCTTGCGTTTCTTCTCCTCGAACAAGTCTTTTGACTTGTCGGAAACTAAAAGAGCGCCAAGTTCGGGAACATCGAGCGATGGCACTTCGATGTCGTTCAACATCTCGTCCAAGGCAATAGCCCCCGGCTTGGCGTTCTGTTCAATCATCTTCACTACGAGTTGCCGGAGCAGTCGATGTCGCCGTCCTCCGTTTCGATAGTGCCTTTGTAGAACGGAGCAGGAACTTCATCGGTTGCTTCGACGTTGATAGTAGTCGAAGTAGTGCCGGTGGCACCTTGACCGAGGTCCTGGGCGACAGTCGATTTCGTGCTCCACTTGTCGTTGCCGAGCACACGATAGTTTCCTTTCATATCCTCGACGATAAACACGTTGTCGGAGTTGTTGATATAGGCGGCAGCGGCGGAAGCGTCAGCACCGACGCCGGGGTGAACGGCAGTTAACTTGTTTAACTGGGTTTGGCTTGGTAGTTCACCCTGCGCCTCCGAAGTGAGTTGCGACTTGTCGGGAAGTATGTCGATATACTTCCACTTCTGGTCGGCAACGAGCGTGAACGAGCCGTCAAGAACAGCCGAAGTGACACGACCGTTAGCGTCGCGCGGCAAGGTCGGGAACGCCACTATCGCGCTTTTGGCGAGATAGTAGATGCGGCGTTTCACGCCCGGCAGTTCGGGAGTGCCTTGGCACCAGGCGAGCGATTTCTGTAAAGCGTTGCAAGTATTTGTAGCCATAATCTTTGATTTTTATGGATTACACAGTGAGTTCAATAGTTTTGAAGCGTCGTTTGTCGATGCATTCAAACTGAACGCCGAAGAACATAGTGGCGATATATGTAAGAATGAATGGTTCATATTCCTTGACCATGACATTCTCAATATCGCCCATTTGGTCGAAGCCAACGAGCATATTGCTCTTGGTGGTGACGTGCATAAACTTGGAGTTCGCCTTGTTGTAGAGCGGCACAAACTTCAGTTTGCCGTTCGAGCCTTCCACAGCTTGCTGTCCGTACTGCGTGTTGTACTGCAAGCCGCCGTGAGTGAGTTGATAAGCCTCGTTGTACTTATCCACGAAGTCCTGCGAGCAGTAGAGGTAGAGGTCCTGCGAACGGAGGCGAGGGTCGAGCGAGAAAAGGATTTCCTTTGCAACGTCCACGGCGTTAGACGTGGTGATGGCTTCCGACAGTTTCATGTAGTTGCCGTTTTCGGCAGAGATAGCACCGGCGGTGATTTCGTTCTGCGTGATAGTGTCAAAGCCGTTGAAAAGGTCTTTGGTTGTGTCGCCGGAGGCATTACGCACACCATTCCAGATAGCATCGTTTAGATGCTCGGAAAGACTTTTCGCGATGAGCGAGAGCACGTGCTTAGCCGTAGGCGTTGACATCTGACCGTCACCTTTCGTAGCACCTGTGCCGAGCAAAGTTGAAATAGCCGAGTTAGGCTCAAACTTTGCGACCACAGATCCGAAATAGGTCTCTATTTCGCGGAAAGAAAGGTGGAGGTCAAAATCCTTGGAGCGAGCAGGATTGTAGGGGGCGAATTGAGCGTCGCCGGTGATGTTGCCGACACGCTCCTTGTAGCGGATGCCCGGGCGAGCGGTCATATACTGCAACGTGTCATTACAGCCGATAATCGGCAAGTAAAGCAGTTCCTTGCGGTATTTGATAGCCGCCTCTTGATAATCGGAGGGAGAGAAAGAAAATTTTCCAGCCATATACGTTAGGTTTAATGGTTATACTTCGTTGTAGAGTTTGTTAGCGGCATTGACAGTGTCGCAGAAAACTTCATAGTCGCTTTTCTCAGCGGCTTGTGTTTGTTTGCCGTCATCGACAACGGTTGTCGAAGTAACAGCAGGAGCGGCCTTTAGTGCAGCAATCTGCGCTTCGAGGTCGGAAATGACCTGAAGTTTCATTTCGACAACCTTGTCAAGGGCGGTCAACTGTTCATCGGTCAGCGAGGCTTTGCCGTCGGTGAGTGCTATGCTTTCAATGGAGAGCAGCGCACAGATGGATTTGTAGTTCTTGTTCATTGTGAATTGTGGTTTGGATTTACTTTGGAAGATAGCCGCCATTTTCTCGAAGAAAGAGAGAATCGGATTCTCCTTTTCTTCGACAGGAACGTCGGGCAGCGGCATACCGGCGGCAGCCATTGCCGAAGCCACAGCATCGGTGAGCACGGGAGCCGGTTCGTCGTCAAGGTCGGTGATTTCATCAACGAAGCCCCATTCGAGAGCGTCCTTGGCAGAGAGCCAGCCGCCGACTTTCATCAAGTCGAGCAAGCATTGCGTCTTCTTCTTGCACTTCCCGGCATACATCGATGCGATGTTCACGTCGAGCTTGTCAAGGTCGGCAGCAGCCTTTTCGCAGTCGGCGATAAGGGTGCGGAATTGGTCGGCATTGAGGCTTCCCCATTCAAAGAACGCAGTCGAACACTTGTGGACGAGGTACATGGCGTTCTTGTCAATGGAGATATTAGCCGCACCGAGAGAAGCGATGGTTGCGGCTGAAGCATTCATGCCGACGAAGTGAACGCTGACCTTGCCGTGGTTCTTGAAAGCAGCGGCAATGGAGAGAGCAGTGGCAAGATTGCCACCGAGCGAGTCAATCAGCACGTTCACTTCCTTGCCGACATTCTTGGCGAGGATATAATCGACATAATTTCGGTCAAAGTCGGCACCGCCGACGAAGCCTTTCAGGTGAAGATTGTATTGAGTTTGCGGCATAACACATTTTGTTTTGCCACAAAATTACCTATCATATAATAGTGATGAAAAGACACCTAAAACACTAAAAGAGCCGCCTTTTGGGCGACCCTTTCGTTGTGATTGACACTATTTTAATAGTGGCGGAAAACGTAGCCGTTGTCGTAATAGTAGTCATACATGAACAAGTCGCGGGCGTAAGCGTCGTAGTCGAAGTAATTGGCGAGATGCCCCATCTGCTTTTCGAGGTCATAGCAGTCGTTTACGATTTCTCTGGCGAAGTCTTCCTCGCTGTCGTACTCTCCGACGTAGCAGTCCTCGAAGTGTTCGAGTTCTTCGCAGTCCCAGTCGATGAAAGCGTCCACAGCGTCCGGCGAATACTTCTCGCACATGTCGCTGTATTCTCTTACTGCCTCGAAGCTGTCCTCGTCGAAACTCGATTCGTCGTACCATTTCTTCGGGAACGCCTCGTAGTCCTGGAACATCAGTTCCGGATCTTCCTCGTCGGCGTGGATTGCGTAGCAGAAGTTGAGAAAGTCGTCGTAGTCGTAGAACGTGGTGAGGTCAATCCACAGACCGCAGATGCCTTTTTCACCGCTGTACTTGCTGTATGTGCCGCAGTAGATGCTGGGATTGCCGCTACAATCGCTTTTGTGTTCACCTATTGCGTCGATGAGTGTTTCAGGCGTAAAGCCGAGTTCTTCGAGGCGTGCTTCCACCTCTGCCGTGATTGTCAATTCTCCGAATTGTAATCTGATAGCCTTGATGTTTTGAGTTGTACTTTTCATTTGCTTAAAATTTTAAATTTTACACTGCCACAAAATGGCATTGTGAGCGGATTGCCGCAAAAGCAAGGGTGATTGCCGTTCTGCAACGAAGCGAAGAACGGAGGAACACGGAGTGCAAACTTGCCCTTGCTGTTCCGCGGTATGCCATAACTTTGCGGCGTAAAATAAAATTTAGCGAATGAAAACCCGCAGGGTCAAAACGAGAGGCGAAAGAGGACAAAAGGTGATGCAGACAATAGGCAGAGCGTGGTGCACGTTCCACTTGTAGCCGTCCGAAACACCATTGACGCAATAAAAAAGCGGTTGAAATCCCTGCATCGCGGCACGGAAGGAAAAGCGGTGGTCGGCAGATACCTTAGGGCTGTGACCTTACCACACTCGCAGACGCAGACACCAAACTTCACTGCAACGCAAAGCCGATGTGGAAGCCGCTTGCAGGACGGAGAGGACGTTCCCAATGGTGCGACGCTTCGGCGAGGTGCGGCAGTAAGAGATACTTGTGCAGAGTTATTCGACAGCGTGGACTGCATCATCGGCACAATGGGGCGAAAGAAGAACGAGAGAGGACTGCCACCACGGAGAGCGCGAAGCGGTCAGCGAGGGAAACGTAGCCGAGAATATGACCGTTCCACGAAAAGCCGATATGGCATATCGCTTAGACTACAAAGCCACGGCTGCGACAATGAATGACTGCACGGCAACGGCCACACTTTCCACTTTATCAATCACAACAACAAGAAAGGTGTCGCCTCAAAGGCAGCTCTTAAAACGAAAAAAGCCGTCTATTCATCACGAACCGACGGCAAGACATATCAATCTTTCTTACTTATGACACTGGGATTGAGTGTTCAATATGGAATGCTCAGAATTTCATTTATGGCACGGCACGAGCGATTTAATCGCTTTGTGCGTGATTTCGTAGATGAAGCCGGCACCCTCGCCGTCGGCATCGCCGAACGAGATGGTGAGTTTGACCACCGGGAACGGCGTTTCACGAGCACCGATGATGTAGGAGTTACCGTCAATGGCGGTAACGACGAAAGCAAGGTGCTCTTTCAGCGGCAGCAGGTCCTCCGAGGCGAACTTCAGTTTCGCCGTGTCCGTGCGGTTGCCGCCGTCGTTCTCCGTGACACACTCGCAAGTCGGCTCATCGAAGAACGGCACATTGTGAATTTCGGTAAGTACAGGCACCGGCATCATCGCAATGCCACGCAGAGCGATGTCATTCACAAGGTGCTCACACCTTACCCAGCCAATCTCCTTAACTCCCGGCAATATTTGTTTCGTAGTCCTCATATAGTATATAGTTACAAGTGTTACAAGCGTTACATTCAGCGTTTTTTCGCTTTCAAGTTTGAGCGAAATTTTTTGACTCTTTCATTTATTCGATATACAGTGCGCTTTCGCTGATAGCGTTTAGCGATAGTGCACCAGTTTTTTTCGTTAATCTCGATGCCGTGACTTTCCATAAAAGCGTAAATAAGTTCATCCTGACGATTAATAATCGAAGTGAACTTATGAAGAGTAGTCCAAAGTTCAACGTCGAAGCGGTTGCGGATAGTGGCGACGAGCAGATCTTCCGCACGTTTCGGCAGATAGTTGAAGTAATTAACGTCTTTGGACTTGAAGAAAGGAATGGCGATTTTAACGGCATCGGGATTGTTCGCCTCCGTCTGCTGCGGAATATCTTCCGGCTGCTTGGCAAGAAACGATTCGAGAATGATGCTCTCGACACTTCCGCGTTTCAGTTCCACAGGGTATTTGCCACCCTGGTCGTTGATAAACCACTGAGCGAGGTAGTCGTCGAGATGTATATAAAGGAAATATGAGTTCATTCAGAAAGATTAAAAGATGTTTAGTTTGTGCTGCAAAGTTATGTACAATCAAAATGTTGGCATAAGAACAAAGGGCGATATGGGGCGACACCCCCGATATTTCCTCAAAATCGGGCGGTGAGAAAAAAATTGCGTTGCAGACCGGGTACACACATTTAGGTGTAGCCATCGGTTGACACGTTGACACACTAAAATATCAGCGATAAAGCCGCTGATATACAATAATATATCTTTTTTACTAAAAGAATATATATTATAAAAGTGTCAACGCTTGGCTACGGCATTTTCGGAAAATGCCGAAAGTGTCAACCTTTGTCAACGTTTGTCAACGCAGATATTTTCCGTATGTAGTTGATATAAAGCGTTGTCAACCTTGTCAACGCTGTCAACGTAATATAACCGACCCCATTTTTCCGACCTTTGCTTTTGCCGAAAAAAATCCGAGCATATTTCACAATATGCCCGGACCATTAATACATATAAAGAATAAATTATTTTTGCTTCTTAGAACGGTAGTTCTTCTTGCTGTGATTTTGGCGGTGCTGTGGGTGTAGCGACCTGCGAAGTCTCGTCCACGTCCAAATCAGCCTCCGAAACAGTGCTTGTTTCGAGGTTGATTGAATACTTATCTTTGAGCATACCATAATCGAAGCATAGAGCCTTAGGGCGGTTCACGCGAAGTTTCTTCTGCGAGCCACCCAAAGAAGTATCGATTGTGTAATCGAGTGTGCCGTTCGGGAGCAGTATATTAAAACGGTCCTGTTTAAGACCGAGGAACGAAGGCTGCACTTTAAGGTAAGTGAGCACCGTTCCCCAGTTGCCTGTGTTCTTGCCGACAGCACCGCCGGCGATGCGCCCTGTGTAAAGAGCAGACACGGCAGACGGATTTAGGAACAGTACCTGTGTAGGCTTGGCAAACACCGTAGGTTCGGTGCTTCCGATACCTCGGAATTCCGTAAGATAACGAATCTTGAAATGCGCCTTGTCGATAATGCGGCCTTGCGAGTGCAGCGAGTCGATGACTTCCCAGAAGTCAGCCATTTCAGTATTCTTCTTGCACCCCTCATTCTGATAGCGTATGCCGGCGATGGTGATGTCGAACATTTCCGAATACGTGAATGGGAGTCGCAGCGACGACTCCAGCGTTCGGAAAGTAGCGAGTGGCACGACCCAGTTGTCGAGCACACGGTCTTCGATTTCCTCGTCGGCAAGAGCGTTGGAAAGTTCCTTTCTCACGATTGAATGGTTCTGGCGATAACCGTTCTCCACGACCTTACGCAGATTGAGCACCTGTACTGCGAGATGCGTATTGCCGAGGTTGCTGATTTCTTTGAGGTCATCAAAGCGACGGCGTTCCTCGGCAGTGAAAGAAGGTCGGGAGAAAGTTAGGTGAATCACACGGCTGTAAAGAGCGATGTCGCGAGTAGGTAAATCCTGACCGCAGATAACTACAGCCGACGTAACGACGGTTTGAGCCGCCTTTCCGTCACCGTTCATATTCTTCTTCGTCTGACCGGCACCGCCCCAAAGAGCCTTCAGATAGGCGATTTTTCGTTCGTCAAGGTCGTTTTTGTACTCGTCAAAAACCACCATGGCATTAGTAACTTGCGAGACACGGTCGTTCATCGACGGAATAGAGGCAATGCCGATACTCGGCGGGTCCACACTGTGGATAAAGAACGACTGCAAGGTAGTGGCGAGCGAAGTTTTGCCAGTTCCTTTGAGACCGAACAGATTAAGCAGCGGAAAGCAGTTCTTAATCGGATATATAATATCACGGAACATCGAGGCAAAGAGGAAGCAAAGCCCGACTTTTCCGTTGTCGCCGAACACGTCAATCACCTTTTGAGCGAAGTCGTAGAGCGTGATTGCACTGCGGTTCTCGTGCTTGAACATACGTTCAAACTGGAACACAGCAGGGTTTTGGCGATACATCACCGATGTAGCCGGGATATAGTATTTATGTCGGTCATCAATCCTGACGATGCCAAGGTCATCGACAGGCAGAAAAGTCCCGTCTTTGAGTATTCCATTGCCCCAGGCATAGAACTCGTTCACGGCGTCCCATCCCATCTGCTTGATTAGCAGAGCGGAGTCCGTGAGTGTGTAAAGGAGTTCTTTAACAACATTGAGTTTGTCGATTTTGGCTTTCCATATAAAGTTGCCGAGGCTACCGACTTTCTGCTGAAAGTTGGAGAGTGAAACGAGGTCCGACTCGTGAAACTCGATTACTTCCTCTTGATTGTACTCGTTTCGGATTTTGAAGATACGAGTGCCGTTGTACTCGTCCTTGACGTGGTACATCGGTTCAAGAATGAAGTTAGAGAGCCTTACCGGCTCGTCCTCGGCGACAGAGAAGTACATATTATCACGGATAAAAAGACCGAACTTGTTCAAAAGTTCGGCTTCACGCTGTTTAGCCGTGGCAGGTGAAGAATCTTTTCTTTCGCGGATAGCATTACGTCGGCTTTCCTCCTTTACGGATTTAAGCGATTCTTTCCAGAAGCGTTGCTTTCCGTCAATCTTAGCAAGCTGCTCGATGCAGTCCGCAATAATCAATTTGTCGTCGATACAGGCGAGTAGGGAAGTTAAGTCAGTTACCAACTTGCGCCTTGCCACTTGTGTTTTCACGAGTGGATAACGCTTCTCTGCGAGCCATACGACAAAGTGCTTTTCTTCGAGGTCGGTGAAGTCCTTTTTGCAGGAAATGTAACTGTCGGCATCGTTCTTCGCCGGCTTGCCGTCAATTTCGGCAAAAGGCAGTTCACGGACAGTGACCGCAAAGCCGTGACGCATTGCGGCTTCGCCGTTTCGGATAACAGCAGTTTCGCCTGCTCCGAAGTCCTGTCCGTCGCCCGGCACATCGCAGTCGGGAATGAAGCATACCGACTTCGTGAATTTTGCCAAAGCGTCGAAGTGCTTGTCCGTCCACGCCGTTCCGAGCGTAGCGACTGCATTCTCCAGTCCCACGGATTGGAGCCGCAGCACGTCCGGCGCACCCTCCACACAAATCACGAAATCTTCATTCCTCGCTGCGTTAGCCGCCTTGTCGATGCCGAAAAGCACTTCACCCTTGGCGAAGATCTTTGAGGTAGTCGAGTTGATGTATTTCGCTTTCTCGTTGCCGGTGATGTCGCGAGCGGTGAAGCCGATGATTTTCCGAGACCGGCTGCGTATAGGGATAGTGACACGATTTCGGAAGAAAGCGTAAAGCGAGCCGTCGTTCTCGCTTTTCTTCACAATACCGACTTCAAGCAGCAAGTCAATATTTATGGCCTTGCTCTTGCACCAGTCGAGGAACGCCGCCGACGAATAGGGAGCGAAGCCGATGCCGACCTTGTGGCAGAACTCTTCGCCCCAGCGACGGAAAGCGTAGTCCTTACCTTTAGCGTCTGTTTCGAGCGAAGAAACAAAGTATTCCTGCACCTGTTCAATAGCGATGAGCAGACTCTCACGATGCTTTGCATCAGCGATTTGCTCCTCGCTACGCTCCGTTGTCACATACTCCACATAAACGCCGTTACTTTTAGCAATTTCCTCGACAGCAGTGTGAAATTCGATGTTCTGAAGTTCCATTACAAACTTAATGGCATCACCGCCACGGTCGCAGCCGAAGCAGTGCCACAAGTTCTTGCTTGGCGACACGTTAAGCGAAGGCGATTTTTCGCCGTGGAAGGGGCAGCAGCACACATAGTTTGCTCCTTGTCGTTGCAGTTTGACGTATTTGCCAAGAACATCGACGATAGAGAGGTCTTTGACCCTCTGCACAGTGTTGTCGCTAATCATATACCACGGAGTTTATGCCAGCAGTCGATGATAGACTGCCCGGAGTAAAGGAAACGGTACTTATTCTCGTTTATAGGCTTGATATAGCCTCTGCGGCGATACTTCTGTAAAGTCTTCTTGCACACTTCGAGTGCTGCACAAGTTCTTTTGACGCAGTAAACGCCCATTGGGTCACATTTGGGTATTGATTCAGTCATAGCCTATGAGGTAAAGTCGGTGTCCCATATAAATATTTCTTTTCCTGCCACTTCTTCGATGATTTTCTTGGCGAAAACCGGAATACGGCACGACATATATTTCCAGTTGTAGAAAGTCTTCATCGTGATGCCGTTTCCGCAACGCCTTACCACTTCGCGAGCGAAATATTTCCTGTCGCACGAGGGTATCGAGTCGAGGTAATTATTGAGCAATTCAGCCTCGGTTGTCTTGATTTCGTTGTTCGTCATTTGTCGTTGGATTAAGTATTCTGTTTTTTTTGATTAAAGTCGAAGCCCACACGTTTCAAAACATCGACGTATGAGAGTTTGTAGGCACGTTTGGTCTTGAAAGCCTTAATATTGCCGCAACGGATTTCATTTCGGAGTTTGTTCTCCGAAATGTTAAGCATTTGAGCAGCTTCTTTCACTGAAATAAGCCTGTCAACTACCTTATCGTTGGAGGAAAGTTCCAGAGCCTGGTCGAGCATTTTCTCAATCTGTCGAAGTTTGGCTGTTATGCGTTTCAGTTCTTTATCTTCCATATATGTGTTTATATTTTATAAATTTCCAAACCATTTTGTGTGTAATTCATTTAATGTGCTTATATTTGCATTTAGAATTACTTAGGCAAATTTAGAAGTATATATAACACCCTCAAAGAGAAATTTCAAGTAATTTATAAATGCTAATGCGATTTAGAAAAATATAAACTATATATAAATGGAAGCAGAAAAATTACGATGTGAAAGGGCTCGCAGCATCGTACAATGGCTGATAAAGAACGGTTATGCGACTAACCAAAAATGTTTAGCTAAATTGTTAGGGTATAACCATGCTGCGTTATCCCAAATTCTTAATGGCAAAGTGCCGATGTCCGGCAAGTTTATGAATACTTTGTGTTCAAAAAATTCGGCATTGAACAGAGATTGGCTTGAAACAGGCGAAGGCGAAATGTTTGTTGCGGAGCAAGAGAGAAGCGAGAGCGACCAAATAAGGGCTATTATCGACGGCAACGAGATAAGCGGCAATTCTTTGGTGAACATTTTGTCGAGCCAGTCGCAGTTGATTTCACAGCTCACAAATTACGTGCGTTCTCTATCTATAAAGATAGATGAACAGCAGAAACAGATAGATGACCTTGTCGAGAAGTTAAACAACAAAGGGTAGCCACTGCGGCTACCCTTTGTTGTAAGAATTTTGGAAGTATTACTGCGAGTTGCGCAGTTTGTGGAAACCGGAAATAACGCTCGACTTCAGCACCTTTGCATATTTCTCCGTCATTGAGATGTCGGAGTGGGCGAGCATCTTGCTCACAGTTTCTATGCCTACACCTTTTGTGAGTGCCCATGTGGCAAAGGTGTGCCGTCCAACGTGCATAGTGAGGTTTGTGTGAATGTGAGCCATGTGCGCTATGAGTTTAAGATACTCGTTGCACTTTTGGTTAGACATCAGGTTGATGTCGTAGTTGTATTTCTCCAGTATCTCCACGGCTTTCGGAAGCAGCACTATGGTATATGGTGTACCTGTCTTCAGTCGCTTGTCAATGATGCACATATCTTCTCCCTCCATAAAGATTTCCTTGCGGTTGACCTTTATTAAGTCGGAATAGGCGAGCCCGGTGTAGCACGAGAAGATGAACATATCACGGGCCTTTTCAACAGGTCCGTAGAGTTCAAGTTCCTCGATGCGTGTACGCTCGTCTTCGGTAAGGTATTTTATGCCTTCCGACTTGCCGCGAGGAATCTTGATGCCATCGTAGGGGTTCGACTTTATCAGCTCAAACTGGATTGCTTCGAGAATGTACGGCTTCAGGCGTTTGTGATAGCCGTGCACCGACGACTGACAGCCGAGTTTGGCTTTCAGTGCGTCGTCCCACAGTTTGATGTTCTTGGTAGTGAGGTCGGAGAAGTTGCGGATAAGCCCGAAGTTGCGCAGTTCGTTCAGCATAACTATATGCTGACGGCGTGTTGACTCCTTGACGCTGCGCTTGTAGATGCGTTCCTCGAGCCAGTCGAGGAAGTCGGCTTTCTTTTCGACCTCCGTTTCCTTTGTCTGCTTCAGCAGTTCAACGTCAAACGTGCCGTTTCGTTGCATAGTTTCGATGCGAGCGAAGATGGCATCGTACATGCTTCGGATAGTTTCGTTGAGTTGCTGTGCTTCCGGGTGGTTCACCACCATACCGTCACGCCATTGTTGTTTGAGCACACTTACTCCCGTAGAGATACGTGTGCGTTCTCTATTATAATACACTTCGATTTCGACAGAGGCTTTCTTGACAGCCGTTGCAGTCTTTCTGCGGTCGAAAATCACTCTTATTGTCGGTACACTTGCCATATCTAAGAAAGATTCGATTAAAGTTATAAAAAATGATAGTTTCGCTTGTGGTACACCCCGAAAAAGGTGTACCACAGATTGCGATTTGTGTACCAAAACTGTACCACAACCTCGAAAAATGGGTCGAAATCGAGGTTTTTTCGCCCCATTTTGTGGTACACATGTGGTACACTTTTCGCTTTCGTGTACCAAAGTTAGGCATATTATTTCAAACTAAAAAATGCTAATTTGTACCAGGATAATTTAGCAAGAAAATTGCTAAAACATTCTAAGACAAATAGTTATAAAATATAAGTGGCTGAGTGATAGACAAGTATAGGCACAAAAAAAGAGTCACCTTCTTGTTCAAGTGGTGACCCTCTTGTGATCCGCCTGGGGCTCGAACCCAGGACCCCAACATTAAAAGTGTTGTGCTCTACCAGCTGAGCTAGCGAATCTCCGTTATGTCTGCTCTTCCTTGGAAAAGCGATGCAAAGGTAGACAGTTTTTTTGATGTATGCAAATTTTTGGCGCGCAATTTTGATTATTCTTAAAAATTCGGCGTAAATCGGCATAAAAAAGCAAAAAACGGAGTGGTGTTCCCGTAATCCAACGGTTTTGCCAGGCAAATCACGGCATGGAAAAACACGGTATGGCTATAACTGGCGAGTCAGCCTCCGGCATCCTAATCCTCGGCGAAGGCGAGTCATCCTCAAACGGGTCAGAGTCCGGCGAGCTAACCTCAGGTATGGAAACATCACGCGGACCAACCTCACGCGAGTCCAACCCTTGGCGAGGCAACCTCAAGCGAATAGCTCTGAAGTCATTCGGCGGGGAGGGGAGGCCGTTGCCTTGCGGCGGGTCGGCGTGAGTTTTCATATTTTTCTTTCCCGGGGAAGCCCATGGAGCCGAAGGCTCCGCTACCATATTCAAAGACGGTCCGGGAGTCATGGACAATCAGCTCGCATTTATCGTTGAGGCTGTCAATCTCGTTCTGTGACAGGGGAGTGTCATAGATCCGGAATGAGTACATGTCCATGCCTTCACGCCGGAAACGGATTGAGGTATACGGGCGGTTATAGATGTTGTTAATCGATATTCCGATGCATCCTATGTCGGACAGGCGCTTCTTCAGTTCCTTTATCTGTTTCACATCCAACGGGGATTCCCTATAGGATTTGTCTGATTCAAAGCTGTAGTTGGCTGTATCGGGGAGCATAGCCCTGGCGTCAGCTGCTATGGATTGAAGTTCGGTCGAGTGCAGTTGGGCGAAGTCGTCCATAACATTGGCGTCACACCGAAAATCAGGGCGTGTGGTTGCCCAGATTATAACCATCAGCATGGCGATATCGGCAATGTGGGCATGCAGCAGTATGCGGTCGGTTTCCGTACGCCGGCCAAGTGACCGGACTAAAGAGTAGCACCATAGTGCGAGAGCCGGGATGGTGATGAAAAACCGATTACCAGGAGCACGCTCAGAAAGAAAAACAGTACAGACATCCGACACAAAGCGACAATAAGGAGCGTGACTAGCGCCAGAGTGACCAGCGAGACAGAAACATAACGCAAGGTGATCAGGGATTCGGATTCTTTTCTAATGATGAGGCCGGGTTAGGAGATGTTAGTTCGTTTATCATAGAAACGGCTTAAGTCACAATATATTGTGGTGCTTCTGACAGCGGGTCCGCAGGGCAAACAAAAGGAACGGCGCCGTGGCTGAGTTGCCGCGGCGCCGTTGCCGGATTATTCAGTTATGGGCGAATGTCAGCCCTGATGGGTGGGACGAAGCAGGTCGTTGACTGTCTTGACGGGGTTGAATGTGGCGATGGGCACTTCGACAAATGCCGTGTTCCAGTCGCTCATGGCGCCATTCCAGAGTCCGGGGAGTTCCATGGCGCGGAGTTCCTTGCCGTGGCTTGACTTGGAAGATATGAAACCGGTGTCGGGGTCAACGTAGGAGGTGAGATTGTATTTCTCGCCGTTGCGGTCCTTCACGTAGCAGACAAGGTCAACCGGATTGAAGTGTGTGGCTGAAGCTACCATTTTCTTGTATTCCTCGTTCTCCGGGTCAATCTGGGTGCTTTCGAGAATCTGGAGCGAAGCGGAGCCGTCGCGGTTGAAAGCTATGAAGGGGCCGCCGCCGGGTTCGCCTTCGTTTTTCACCATGCCGCAGACGCGAAGCGGGCGGTTCAGTTTTTCGTGGAGGTAGAGGGCGAAGTCGGTGTCGTTCATGCCGTCGGTGTTGCGGTCGGATATGCTGAACGCGGTGTGCATGAAGTTAGCCATGTCCTGAAGAGTGCCGCGGGTATAATCGCCTGTGGCGAGTCTGGTCAGATAATCTTCAATGCGGTCATGGAACTCAATCAGGTATCCTCCGATTATCTGTTTGTAGCGCACTGTGGCATCGCGGAGCGAATCGGGCACCACGTTGTCGATGTTCTTGATGAAAACCACGGTGGCGTCAATGTCATTGAGGTTTTCGATGAGGGCTCCGTGTCCGCCCGGACGGAAGAGCAGGTGTCCGTCCTCATGGAACGGGGTGTTGTCCGGGTTGGCAGCTACGGTATCGGTCTGCGGTTTCTGTTCGCTGAGCGACACGTTGTAGTTCACGCCGCGTTCCTTGCCCATCTTGTCGGCCACTTCGGCTATCTTTGCTTCGAAAAGCTTGCGGTGGTTGGCCGATACGGTGAAGTGCATCTTTACGTTGCCGGCGCCGTTGGCAGCGGTCTGGGCTCCCTCGGCGAGCTGTTCCTCGACCGGAGTGCGGCTGCCTTCGGGGTAGGAGTGGAATTTGAGAAGACCTTTGGGCAGACCGCCGTAGTTAAGTCCTTCGGGTTTGATTATGGCGGCGATGAGATCTTTGTAACGGGCGGCTTCCTTGAGCTCGTCAACGCTCTTGCCGTAGAGGGATTTTGTGGCGGCGTTGAGGTCGTCAATGAATGCCACTTTGTCAATATCGGCTATGAGGCGGGCCACGTCGGAGCCTTCGGCAGGCACGTCGGCATCGCCGTCAACGAAAGCAAACAGCGCCTTGAACATGCGTGAAGCGGCTCCGGAGGCGGGGACGAACTTGCAGACATCGCCGCCGTCCGAAAGAAATTTCTGCCAGCGGGCAATGGCTTTTTCTTCCTCTTCGGGAGTGAGCACCGTGATGCCGTGCTCCTGACGGGCTGCGTCTTTAATCTTAAGATAAGGGAATCCGGTGGTGAAGCGTTTCAGCTGAGCTTCTACCTGAGCGGCGTCCATGCCGCGTTCTTCAATGTAGGCAAGATCTTCTTGGCTTAACATGGCTATTAATTATGATGTTTGGTAAAATATGTTCTATGGTTCCGGCCCCGAGGGCCGCGCTGATGGTTTTGTCCTTCAAAGCTACGAAAAAAATCGCTTATATCTACGGTTTTAAGGTAATTTTTGAAAAAAAGAGGCTCCGGGTTGTCAGGATGGCCACTCGGGTGTGTTGTTGCGTATGTCCGAGGCTATCTCGAGGATATTGTCGGCCTTATGGGCTATGGCGTCGGCAAAGTGCTCGGTCAGCTCGTGGACCGGACGGAATCCCCATGTCACCCCCACGGATGTAACTCCTGCCCGATGGGCGGTGTCCATATCCACACCGGAATCACCCGCATAAAGCACCTGCGATTTGGGTGTGGGGCATTTTGACAGAATCTCGAACACGATGGAGGGGTCGGGCTTTACCGGTACGCCCTCTTTCTGACCTTCGATGGCGGCCCATTCAACAGAGGGGAAGAAATGGTGGATGAGACGCTCCACGGCGAGCTGATACTTGTTGGAGGCCACGGCCACCGAGATTTCATTCTCGCGAAGTTTGTGCAGTAGGTCCTCGATGCCCGGATAGGGCCGGGTGAGGTCGGTCATGTGGACATCGTAGTAGGACTTGAAGAAAGTCATCATGCGGTCGATGTTGGCGGTGGTGCGGGCGTCTTCCGGAAGCACGCGCTCCAGAAGTTTCCGCACTCCGTTGCCTACGAAATAGGGGTAGGCCTCGGGCGCATGAGTGGGATAGCCGGCCTGTTCGAGCGCATGGTTCGTTGCGGCGGCAAGATCGGCTATGGTGTTGAGAAGTGTCCCGTCAAGGTCAAAAATTACAAGCATATAGGTGATTTTTTTAGTTAGCAGGGTTAGGGGGATTGGTCAGAAGGGATAGCCCACGGCGAAATGGAAGGCCGTGTCGCGTTTCCAGCGCGGGTGAATCAGCGGCCATCGCTCCTGATTGTTGGCAGGATTGTAGGCCTTGACTCCGAGGTCAAACCGGAGCAGGAAGTAGGTGAAGTCCATGCGCAGGCCGAGTCCGTAGGCCCAGGCTATCTGTTTCCAGAACGTGGAGAACCGGAACAGACCTCCGGGCTGATTCTCGTAGCTGTGGATTGTCCAGATGTTGCCGGCGTCGATAAAGGCGGCGCCCTCGAACACCCAGAAGAGTTTGGCGCGGTACTCCATTGACATGTCGAGCCTGATGTCGCCGCACTGATTGATGAAGTCGGTCACGGAATTCTTGGAATCGAAAGAGCCGGGGCCGAGTGTGCGCACGTTCCATCCGCGGACGCCGTTGGCGCCTCCGGCGTAGAAGCGTTTCTCGAACGGTAGCACCCGCGAATTGCCGTAAGGCACGCCTATGCCGGCTCCCACATGGAACGCGAGCGAATGCCGCGGCGAGAAGTTGCGGGCCAGAGAGTAATCGAACTCGGCCTTGGCATACTGGGCATACTGTATGCCGAAAAGTTTATAGACCCCGTCATGGCGTTTCTGGCCGTCAAGCGATGAAATGGCATAGAGCAGATTGCCGGCGGTCTCTACTGACGCTCGCATATTGTAGATACGCCTCTGGAAATGATATTGTCCCGGCGTCGGGTTGAGTATGCGGCGGTTTGTGCGGTGGTAGGTGTAGCCGGTGCGCATTATGAAGTGGTCCTCATAGCTGTAACGCAGCAACGGGTTCGACGGCGCTATCTGGTTTATGAAATCGAGGGTGCTTTCGGGCAGATAGACATAGTTGATGTCCACGAGGTCAAACGTGCGCCGGACACGGTTGTCACGTGTGGCCCACTTGTATTTCCATGCCGCTCCGGCGATTATGCGGGTGTACTCTGGACGTTCCTGATAGTTGAACGAGAGGGCCACTTCCGTCGACGCTTTCTGGCGCAGCTTGAAATCACGCGAGATGAAAGGGAAAAGGAATTTCGGGAAGGTTAGGCCCACCTCGCCGGCATATTCGGTGTAGCGGTCGTTGATGAGGTCCGACAGGTTGCCTGACAGACTCTCGTAGTTGACGCGGAATTTCGTTGACAGAAGATTACTGCGGTTGCCTATGTCGCGATGCTGATAGTTCAGCCCCACACCGAATCCGAAATCGCCCTCGGAGTTCGTGCCTTCAAGCTCAAGGCTGACGTTCTGCTTTTTGTTGCGCGTGAGATATATATAGGCGTCAAGACGTCTCTGCCCGTCGATTTCAGGCAGAGGCTGGAGCTCTATGTTGATACTTTTTATGATGCCCAACTGGGCCAGAGCCTCGTAGGTGCGGTCAACGGCGCGTGCTCTGTAGAGATGGCCGGGAATTAGGAAACACTTTTCGCTCAGTGTTGAAGGATTTATGTAGCGGTCGCCTCCGGGATACAGCACGGTGATGTCCTGATAGTGGAGCGTGTCACATTTCTCGGTCAGGTCATCGAGGCGTGTCGCTCCGGCCGATGTTCCTTCGGCAATGAAGACCACCCGGTTGATTTCATACCGCTCATGCGGGGCCACGCTGTCGGTGTCGCCGGCAGGGCGGATGTCGGCCGCTGCCGACCGGGGCGGATTTATCACCATGGTGAGGTCCACGTCGAGAGAGTTCTCGGCCGTATCGGCAATGAATGTAATGTAGTCCTTGGTGAATGCGAAATAACCGTGGTTTCGGAGTCGTTCCGCAATCTGGGCCCGCTCGCTGTCAAGAAGCGTGCGGTCAAGCAGGTCGCCCGGTCTGAGGGTCAGCCTCGCCGAATCGGCCATCACGGTGCGGGCCACAGCCGTATCGGCAATGTCGTAGGTAATGGAGGATATGCGGTGGGGTTTGCCGGGGTGGATGTTGTAGGTCACTTTCATTTTCTTTTTCTCGGGGCGTGAAAGTGTGTCCACCTCAACTTCGGCATCCATGTATCCCTTGTTGATCATGGCCAGACGCAACTGGCGCTGGGAGGCTTCGGTGAGTTCCCGTGAGTAAATCACCGGCGGATGCCCTATGCGGCGCAGCCAGCGGTTGTACCATTTAGTGGTGTCCTTGCCCGAGAGGTTGTAGGTCCCGAGCTGCAGCTTTGCGAATCCGAGCACCTTGTGGTTGGGTGTCTGGCGCAGATAGTTGACCAGCTCGGCAGTCTCGGTAAGGGTGGAGTCATCGACATGGATGTCCACCTCGTCAAGAAGCAGGCTCCCGTCAGGGACATGGCGCGTGGTGCTGCACCCCCATAAAACAAGGAGCGCGACACAGGCAACCACTATTTTTTTCAATGACCTGTCCATATCCGGTATCAAGATGCAAAGTTAAGGCCCGTGGCTGTAATTTGAAAGCAAAAACGCGGAAATCTGCGCGTGGTTCAAAAAAAATGTCGATATAGAATCCTCATGTCGCAAAAAAAGCGTAACTTTGCGGAATCAAATTGTAGTGTTCCGCTATGTGTCTGAACCACAATGACTTATTCTTAATCAATTATTTATTTTATCGTTCATGGATATTTCATGGTTAACTGCTCTGGTAGGTCCCGGCAATGAATCGCTTGCGAGCACTATCGTGCTCTATTCGTTCGTTATAGCCGCGGGTGTCTGGCTTGGCAAGCTTAAGGTGGCAGGGGTTTCTCTCGGAGTCACATTCGTTCTGTTTGTGGGCATTCTGATGGGTCACTTCGGCTATGTGGTAAATCCCGAAGTCCTGAAATTCGTTCGCGAATTCGGCCTCATTCTGTTCATCTTCTCCATCGGTCTTCAGGTAGGTCCCGGTTTCTTCTCGTCGTTCAAGCGCGGAGGAATGTTGCTCAACGGTCTTGCGGTCCTGATGATAGCGCTCAACGTTGTCATAGTGCTTGCGATATTCTACATTGAGAACACTCCGATGGAGGCGCTCGTAGGTATCATGTCAGGTGCCGTCACGAACACCCCCGGACTTGCAGCCGCCCAGCAGACGGTTGACAACACGGAAGCCATCAACACCATGGCAATGGGTTATGCCGCCGCCTATCCTCTCGGTGTGTGCGGTATCATCGGCTCGATGTTCGTCATAAAGGCCATCTTCAAGATCAAGACGGAGAAAGAGGTCAAGGCTATCGAGGATGAATATGCCCAGACCCATTCGGCTCCGAATATCGAAAGCATAGAGGTGACCAATCCTCTGATCGAGGGCAAGACCATGAAAGAACTTCATGACATCATTCTCTGTGACTTTGTGGTTTCACGCCTGTTGTCGAAAGCCGACGGCAAAATCATCATACCCACGTCGGCCACTCAGGTTCATGCCGGCGACAAACTCTATGTGGTCATCTCTCAGGACAATTCACCCCGCTTCCAGTCAGTGGTAGGTCCCAAGGTTGAAGTGGACTGGGAAAAGGCCACTCCGAGCAAGGTTGTGTCACGACGCATTCTCATCACCAAAACCGAATACAACGGTGTGGCTCTGGGCTCGCTTCGTCTGCATCAGGCCTATCAGCTCAACTGCACGCGAGTCAACCGTGCGGGCGTGGACCTTCTCGCATCGCCGAACCTGCGTCTGCAGATGGGCGACCGCATCACCGTGGTGGGCGACCTCGAGGATATAAACCGCCTTGCCTCCAAGCTCGGAAACTCAATGAAGCGCCTCAACGAGCCTAACCTCATCACCATTTTCGTCGGTATCCTGTTCGGTATCATCGTCGGCTCCATCAATGTCGGTTTCGGCATGAAACTCGGTCTTGCCGGCGGTCCCCTCGTGGTGGCCATCCTGTTGAGCCGTTTCGGATATAAGTTCAAGCTCATCACCTACACCTCGTCATCGGCCTCGCTGCTCATGCGCGAGCTGGGTATATGCCTCTTCCTTGCTTCCGTGGGTATCAGCTCGGGTGCCGGCTTCGCCGAGACAGTGTTCAATTCCACCGGTATGTGGTGGGTCATCTGGGGTTTCATCATCACGTTTATTCCTCTCGTGATTGTAGGATGCATAGCCCGCGGAGTCTATAAAATCAATTTCCTCAGCATCATGGGTCTCTTCTCGGGCGGTTACACCGATCCTCCGGCCCTGGCATACGCAGGCGGTTCCACCGGCAGCGATGCCCCTGCCGTGGCCTACTCTACGGTCTATCCTCTGACCATGTTCCTGCGAGTGGTGGCGGCCCAAGGCCTTGTGCTCGCATTCCTCTGATTCCGGAATCAGACAGACATAATAAAGACGGACGCTCAGGTTGCTGAACCGGGGCGTCCGTCTTTTCTATCTGATACCTAAAAATGCTCCTGAGAATACGGATTGTGGAGAAAGGGAATCAGGTTGATGTGGAGTAAGCAACGATTGCTTACTTCTGAAATTCTTTGATTTTGTCAATCAGCTGGGCAGCCTGATGCAGACCGCTGCCGCGCCATACTGCCTGACCTTCTACAAAAATAATCAGCGTGGGGATTGACTGCACGCGATAACGGGCCGAAAGTTCGGGATTGCGGTCAACGTCGATCTTCACGATGTTGGCATCTTCGTCCACGGCTTTTTTAACTTCTTCGAGAATCGGGCTCTGCATTTTGCACGGGCCGCACCATGTGGCGAAAAAATCCACCAGAGTGGGTTTCTTGCCTTGGATTATGTCATTGAATTCACTCATATCGGTAATATATTTATCGTTTTTGATTTATTGTCTCGTCAAATATAACAATCTTTATCATGTTATGGTTTTGACGGGTTTGCAAATTTGGAATCAATGATTTAATTTTGCACTGAATAATACAAGACTTATTTATGGTACCTTTAGATTTGAGTGGCATGGGCGTTGCCCTGATAACCCCGTTTCGCACCGACAAATCAATAGATTATGAGGCCCTTGGCAAACTGATTGACTATCAGATAGAGAGTGGCGTGGCCTATATGGTGGCGCTCGGGACCACATCTGAGAATCCCGCCCTGGAGCCGGACGAACGCAAGGAGCTGAGCCGGTTCATAGCCCGGCAGGTAGGCGGACGCATTCCGTTGGTCATAGGATGCGGAGGCAACAACACGGCAGCCGTTGTGCGCGAGCTTAAGGAGGTCGACACATCGGTCTATTCGGCTGTCCTGTCTGTGGTACCTTATTATAACAAGCCTTCGCAGGAAGGAATCTACCGCCATTACGAGGCTGTGGCTCAGGCTTCGCCGCTGCCGGTTGTGCTTTACAATGTGCCGGGCCGCACCGGAGTGAACATGACAGCGCAGACCACTCTGCGCCTCGCCAATGATTTCCCCAACATAGTGGCGGTCAAGGAGGCTTCAGGCAACATGCAGCAGGTCGATGACATAATCCATCACAAACGGCCTGACTTTCAGGTGATATCAGGCGATGATGCCATAACCTTCCCGCTGATAACCCTCGGTGCCGTAGGTGTGATTTCAGTGATAGGCAACGCTTTCCCGCGTGAATTCTCGCGCATGGTGAGCCTGGCGCTGAAGGGCGATTATGATAAGGCCCGTCTGATACATCACCGGTTCACCGACCTGTTCCGCCTGCTTTTCGTTGACGGCAATCCTGCGGGAGTGAAATGCGTGCTCCATTATATGGGCATGATTGACAATGAATTGCGCCTGCCGTTGGTGCCTACGCGCCTTACAACCGACGAACAGATACGCCAGTTTCTTCAGTCACTGAGCTGATAAACATGACCGTATATTTGGCAGAGTGAGCCAAAAGGCGTAACTTTGCATCCGGAAAACGGTCAGCCGACCGGTTTTGCCGATGGTCCGGTAGCTCAGCTGGATAGAGCATCTGCCTTCTAAGCAGACGGTCCCGCGTTCGAATCGCGGCCGGATCACAAAAAGGTCATCTTCGGATGACCTTTTTTCGTCTACATAATCTCGGCGCCCAATTATCATAATAATTGGGGGGGGCATGGTAAAAAAACTGTGTGACAGCAATAGGAATTGGACTTTTGCTGAAAAGAAAAATATAGTCATATACCTTGATTTAAGTACATGACAAAAATTTGAAAACATCGAATTTAGGAGTATAAACCGAACGCAGAGTATGGTTGAAATCTCCTCCAAACCATACTTGACAAGCGGCTTTGCCTTTCTCCCATGTTTCAGTATCTTTATCGGTTTAATATTTATATCTTTATGTTCATCAACGAGATATGCCCATACAAGAGCCATGCAGACCATCGCGACAAGTCTCGCGATGCGCTCCATATCACGCATATGGGTGTCCTCGAT
>CANQWS010000040.1 GCA_947627615.1 uncultured Muribaculaceae bacterium
ACCTTGGTCCCTTTGGCGTCATCTGTAATCTTATAGCTGTCTTTCGGCTGGTTGGTCAGGACTTTCGCTTTTTTGCTGTAGAGCGGAATGTTCATCGTGGTGCGTTTGTCAACGGCTGTGAAATAGCTCATCTGATAATCGCCCTGAAGAATCTTGGTCTTTCTGAGGAATCCTGACTGGATGATATTATGCTCTTCAAGTTCCTTCTTTGAACCGATGGCGTAGTAGCAGGTATTAAGCTCGGTGGTCAGATTGGTGGCCTCCTGTTCAGCCTTTTCCTTACCGGCTTTTTCGGTTGCCACGGTAGTATTAAGAGAGTCAACCGCATTATTCAGGTTCTTGATCTGAATGTTGGCATCAGCCAGCTGACGGGTAAGTGTCTGGATTGTTGCCTCGTTCTGCTCAATCTGAGCCTTCATATTTTCAATGGTCTTCAGAAGATTGGCATTCTTGTTGGAACTTTCCTTCAGTTTCTTCTCAAGTTCCGAAAGACGTGCGCGGCGCTGAGCCAAGGTCTGCTTTACAGCCTGCATATCATTGATAATCTGCTGCTTCTGCGATTTTGTCTCACCGTTCAGTCCGGCAGGAGACGAAACAATCATCTCGATGTTCTTAAGTTCGATCATGTCAGCCGATATATCGTTGACAAGAGATAGGAGTGTATCTTGAGTAAGGAGAGTAGCCTCAAGCTCTTCACGGCTCATCGTTACGACATCAGCAGAATCAGAAGAGACCGGTTCTGTTGACTCATTTGCCTTCTGCTGGCATGAAACGGCGAGCATCGAGGCAAGTGCGATTGAAAAAATAGGTAGTTTTTTCATCTTGAATTTCCTGTTAGAGTGTAGTCTGATCTTTATATTTGTTTTTATGAACGCGTGGAGTTTTTTCACCTCCACAACCGTTTAGGATTATAACGATTTCACCTTTGGGATTGTTTTCGGTAAAGTAAGTTATGAGCTCGCGCAGCGTTCCTCTCACCGTTGATTCGTGGACCTTCGAAATTTCTCTCGAAACTGAAGCGGGACGCTCATCCCCACACACAACTGCAAGCTGTTCAAGTGTTTTGACGAGACGCAGAGGTGACTCATAGATAATGGATGTGCGTTCCTCCGACGCAATCTCCTGAAGGCGCGTAGCCCGTCCTTTTTTTTGTGGCAGAAAGCCTTCGAAACAGAATCTGTCGGTCGGCAGTCCGGAATTCACGAGAGCAGGAACGAAAGCCGTGGCTCCGGGGAGTGTCTCCACCGGGATTGACTCTCTGCGGCATTCTCTTGACAGAAGGAATCCCGGATCTGAAATACCCGGTGTGCCGGCATCCGAAATAAGACATATAGTCTGGCCGGCCTTGAGCTTTTCAATGACCTGCATGACCGAGGCGTGTTCGTTGAACTTATGATGACTCATCATGGGTGTGTTCACACCTATATGTTTCAACAATACCGAACTTGTCCTCGTATCCTCGGCGAGAATCAGGTCGCATGAAGCGAGCATGGCTACCGCTCTTGGTGTCATGTCATCAAGATTTCCCACCGGAGTCGGCACAATGTATAGTTTGCCGCACATATTATTTATGTGACTTATCTGAAATTGGTTATGATTCCTATAGGGAGAGTCAGAATCGGCTGGTCATTATCCGCATGAAATCCTTGACAACCTCGTTTTCCGGATCAAAGCAGAGATCATTGAAAAAATAGTCCTCCAGTTCTTCAGCCGAAGACATCTGAGACGCTACCTGCAGAGCCTCGGCGAGGTCCACGTCGCTGTTGGCAAACAATTCTCTGCGGAAACGGAATTTGTCATTGATAGTCAGTTCAACCGCAACCGTGTCGTTTCTTACAGTCTGTGCCGCTGCTGTATCGCTGACGGTCTTTGCCGGTTCTGTCTGTGGCAGTTCCGTGTCGACAGTCTCTACCGGTTCTTCCATCACCACTGTATCCTCCATCAGATCAATCTCGGTGTCATTGCTTTCCGCTTCTTCAGGCACCTGAACTGTCTCGCTGAAAGGTTCAGCATCCTCGGCCTCTTCGAGTTCAACAGATTCAGCTATCTCTTTATCCTGCTCAGTATCTTCGGGAAGCACAGCGTCAAGTGGCGGCAGTTCACAGTCAGTCTTTTCTGTTGTCTTCTCTTCAAGCATACTGTTCATGTTGCTGTAGAGATATTCAGCCTTTGACTTTAAAAGGAATCCTATATTTTCAGGGATAGTGTCGCCACGACGGGCTATGAGGCACAGCAGGCCTTCTATCTCAAGACACGTATTCAGGAGTTTGTCTGCGTCTGTTATCATGACCGGAATTATGAGTATGAAGTTTGGATTTATGTACGTGCAAAGTTACGAAAGTTTTTCTAATAGCAGTCTTTCTAGAGCTTTTTTTAGCTTCGTACGATCCGAAAAATTATTCAGCATTATAACGACCAGATGTGTCGGGTTGCCCTTGTCATCCAGTTTGAAGCCTGCATAGCACTGCACATTCCTCATGCTTCCGGTCTTGGCGGCCAGTTTTCCCTCGAGTTTAGTGCCTTTCAGGAAATTGCGCATAGTACCTGACTTTCCTGCCACGGGAAAGATATTAACATACTGATTATTGTTGTTCTTGTTGATTCTCATCCAGTCAAGGACTTCGGCAAGGAAATATGGCGTTATTCTGTTGTTGCGGCTCAATCCGCTTCCGTCTTCAATGACAATGCCGTGAGTATCTATTCCTTTGTCATTCCAGAATTTCAATTCTTTCTTAATGGCCTCGTCCCTGGTTTTTCCGGGTGCTATGGCTCTGAGGATACCCTCGGCCATCAGGTTGTCGCTCCGATACATCAGACTGGTGATGATTTCGTTGAGCGACGGCGATTTATGTGAATAAATTGAACTTGTATCCGTTCCGGCTTTGACTTCAACGGTTCCAATCTTTATGCCTGCGTCTTTTATTGCATTAACCACTGCCCTGCACATCGTGGACTCCGGGTCGGGATTGGCGAACGAACCGCCACCGGAAAGCTGAAGGGTCTTGGAACCGCGGCTTCGCCTCGATGCTCCTTTTTTAATTGAAACGCCGGGGGTCTCCGGAACAGTACGTCCGGAAGGCATGGACACAGAGAAAACGTTGTCGGCATAATTGGCTGCGTGGAACTCTGTGCCGTAAGGATATATGAGGTCCTCGTCCATCCATCCGGCCGGCGTGGGCTGTTCGTATTCCTTTATGTATTTCGCCACTGCGGTGCCGGTTATCTCGGTTATCCCCATCCGTTGGATTTCATTCGCAATTCTCATTGCGAAGCCCTTGTTTGCCGGAAAATGCCTGGATTCTATTGTCGGGTCGCCGCACACCTTTATAATGATATTGCCGTCGAGTTTGCCATCCTTGATTTTCCCCTGGGCAATGACCTCAGTAGTGAAATTTGATGTAGGCTTAGCCATGTTGAGACAGGTACTCGTGGTGACAAGCTTTGTAACCGATGCCGGAGTAAAGGTTTTCTCGCCGTTTACATCGAGAACAACATCACCGGTTCGGAGGTCTTCTATATAAATGCCCACGTCTTTGGCAGGAATGGAGGGAATTGACGAGAGGTATGGATTGTCATCCTGCGCGGACAGGACAAACGGAAATAGGAGAAAAAGAAATATGCAGGATATGTAATGTTTCATTTACACTGTGAAATTAGACTTTACGAATTTACTCATTTTTAAGTTCAATGAATAAATTTTTAATAAGAATTTACGAAATTCAAGAAAAATTTGAGTAATTTCGCACTGTCATTGAAATGCTTTAACTTCAATAATGGTAAGTAAGACTCGCGAGAAATTGATAGATGTGGCCCGGCAACTGTTTGCCTATAAGGGCGTTGAGAACACCACTATGAATGATATAGCTGCGGCTTCTGACAAAGGCCGGCGAACCATATATACTTACTTCAAAAACAAACGCGAGATCTACAATGCAGTAATCGAACAGCAAAGCTGCCAGATTGTCAACAGATTGAAGGCCATAGTCGATGACGATTCCCTTAGCAATTCAGAGAAACTAAGGGGCTATCTAACAGAGCTTTTCGACATCATAGCCCAGTCCGCTCCACGGCCTGAAGGCTACCGGAGACTGCTTCTTAGGGACCACAGGCGCGTGGCCAAGATATTCAGACTCGCACTGGATAAAGAACGCAACCTGTTCAACAGCCTTCTTGCCAAAGGTGTGGAATCAGGAGACTTCAACGCCCTGCAAGCTGAAAGGTTACCGTCCATAATTTCCTCTGCCATCGGCTCGGTCTATTATTATCATGCCGATGACAACAGCGGTGATTCATTTGACACCCAGCACAGACAATTGCACCAAATAATTGATTTCGTGGTTTGCGGAATTTCCGCCGACCAGAGAGAAAACCAACAAAATACTTAGAACATGAAATTACTTGAAGGAAAAACAGCTCTCATAACCGGAGCAGCCCGAGGCATCGGAAAAGCACTTGCTATCAAATTCGCGCAAGAAGGTGCCGACATCGCATTCACTGACCTTGTAATTGACGAAAACGGCAAGCAGACAGAGGCTGAGATAGCCGCTCTTGGAGTAAAAGTCAAAGGATATGCTTCAAACGCAGCCGATTATGCCCAGACTGAAGAAGTTGTGAAACAGGTAAAAGAATACTTCGGACACATCGATATCCTCGTTAACAATGCCGGTATCACAAAAGACGGACTGATGCTTCGCATGACCGAGCAGCAGTGGGACGCCGTAATTGCCGTTAACCTGAAAAGCGCGTTCAACTTCATTCATGCTGTCCTCCCCATCATGATGCGTCAGCGTTCAGGCAGCATCATCAACATGGCTTCAGTGGTAGGTGTTCACGGTAATGCCGGTCAGGCCAACTATGCTGCTTCAAAGGCAGGACTTATCGCTCTTGCAAAGAGCATAGCCCAGGAAGTCGGCTCACGTGGCATCCGCGCCAACGCCATTGCTCCCGGATTCATTGAAACCGCAATGACAGCCGCTCTGCCCGATGACATCCGCGCACAGTGGGTTGAGAAAATTCCCCTTCGCCGTGGCGGAAAAGTCGAGGACATCGCCAATGTCGCAACATTCCTTGCCTCCGATATGTCAAGCTATGTGTCCGGTCAGGTCATTCAGGTTGACGGCGGCATGAATATGTAATAATATAATTTAGCTTATAGCCGATGTCCGGATGCCATTGAATCATCCGGACATTTTTTATGTCTGCCAGATGGCTTGTCTTGTCGGGAATTTGCCAGAAAGAAAAAAAACATGTAATTTTGAATGCTAAAAACAACCAGACTCGATATGCTAACTTACAACACTCAGTTGCGTCCGCTCGAACTACCGGAATACGGGCGTAATATACAGAGCATGGTGGATTATTGTCTTACTATCCCCGATAGAGAAGAACGCACACAGTGTGCCTATACCATACTCGCGGCTATGGCCAATCTCTTTCCCGAACTGAAAGCCAACGGCGGCGAATACAACCATAAACTCTGGGACCATCTGATGATTATGTCGGACTTTCAACTTGACATAGATTTTCCGTGCGAGGTAATAACCCGTGAGAAACTCTACACCAAGCCTGACAAGATCAATTATGACGACAATCAGTTCCGCTTCCGTCATTACGGCAAGAACATCGAGCAGATGATAGCTAAAGCCGCCGAGATGGAACTGGGAGAAGAACGTGACGAGCTTATACTCCTGATTGCAAACCACATGAAGAAGCTCATGCTCGGATTCAACAGGGATGGGGTCGATGACTCAAGAATTTTCAACGATCTCGCCGTGATGTCACACGGAGCCATAAGAATCAGCCCCGACCGGATGAGACTGAGAGAATTCATTGAACCGCCCAAACCTGCAACCGGTAAAAAGAAAAAGAAAAAATAAATCGGTCCGGACCAATGATTGCCGAAAATGAAATAATAAGACTGGGGCGCATAACCAAACCTCACGGAGTGAAAGGAGAGGTGAACGCAACTCTTGACTATGATGTCGATCTGATGGAACTGCCATGCATAGTTATATGCATTGACGGCATTAATGTTCCGTTTTTCCTGAAAAGCCAGAGACCTAAATCGACCGAGTCTGTCATTCTCGGCATTGATGACATCGACGACGAGTTTCAGGCCAAAGAACTCGCTGGTCATGACTATTACGCTCTGAAGAACGACGTAGACATCTCGGATGACGAAATTGACGCCGAGGGAGGTTTCATTTCCGGATTCATCGGGTTTACGCTGATTGATGCCGATGGAGAGACCGTAGGCGAGATTGTAGGTTACGATGATTCTACTGAGAATCTGCTGTTTATCGTAGCCACAGCTGAAGGGCAAAACATCTATGTCCCCGTTGCCGACGACCTGATAATGGACATTTCTCCCGAGAATCGGACCATAACCATGTCGGTTCCCGAGGGGCTGCTCGATTTATAAAGAATTTTAGGCCATACAAATCCAGATATACAATGAAAGAATTTGATGAAAACGAAGTCGTGATGCAAATCCGCAAGGCTCTTCCGGCCGAAAATGCATCATACAGCGATGATGATCTGCTCAATATCGTCGACATGATATGGGATTATTACGAAATCAACGGCCTGCTCGACGTTGATTGTTCCGATGATGATGATGACGAAAATATCGACATCGTGTCTGAACTTATTGACTACACCAAGCGTATGTTGAAAAAAGACAAGGGCTGCAAAATAGACCCGTCGCATCTCGAGGCGATTATTCGTGCGGAACTTGATTATGAAGACATGCTTGACTCCGAGGATTGAACCACGGTAAATATTTTCGTTGATATGAACAGATTCCTCTTTCTTCTGATAATGACGCTCCCGTTGCTCTGTCACGGACAGGAGCCGGCCGATCCCTATCCCGATTATCTGGAAGAAACTTTTATGGATATGGATTTCGAGCAGAACCTCGCCACTCCCGAAGTACCGCGAAAGGCCAAGGCCGCGCTTGCATCTTACGTGAAAGCTTCCGCCGAGCAATTCCAGAAAAGCCTTCCCGAGGCGTTGAAAAAAGTAATCGAGGTGGATCTTGTCCGTAACGGAGAAGTGATGGTGGTGACCTACCCCGCCGACGAACTGTTCAATCCCAATGACACTTTGCTTTCAAGATATGCCGACCGAGCGTTGCGCGAAATAATCCCGCTGATGAAGGATCCGTTCCGATATAAGGTGGTCTACACCGTCAACAGCGATGATACAGGCTCGGAGAGCTACCGCTTCGCACTGACCGATGCAAGGATGAACAGTCTCTATGACTGGCTCCTGAGAAAAATCGATGAAAACAAAATTCCGGAGGACATTGTGATAATTCCGGAAACAATGGGGTCAACCAGACCTATGCCTGACACTGACAATCTGACAAGAGACAACCGAAGAAAGAACCGAAGAGTGGAATTTTACTTCATTCCCGGCCCGGCGCTCATTGACGCAGTTTCCCGCAAATGACTCTAATTGCATAAATTTATGTAAATTTGCACTCTGAAATAAACAACGATAACCAACACATTTCCACAATATACCGAAAATGGCAAAAGAACTGAAAGATCTCACAAAGAGAGCAGACAATTATTCACAGTGGTATAACGATTTAGTAGTCAAGGCTGACCTTGCGGAACAATCCGCGGTCAGAGGATGCATGGTAATAAAGCCTTACGGCTATGCGATATGGGAGAGAATGCAACATGAACTTGACCGCATGTTCAAGGAAACCGGTCATCAGAACGCATATTTCCCCTTGCTGATTCCGAAATCATTTCTCAGCCGCGAAGCCGAACACGTTGAAGGCTTTGCAAAAGAGTGTGCCGTGGTGACCCATCACCGTCTCATGAACGCTCCTGACGGAACCGGCGTTGTCGTAGACCCCGATGCTCGTCTTGAAGAGGAACTCATTATTCGTCCCACTTCGGAGACCATTATCTGGAACACTTACCGCAACTGGATAAACTCCTATCGCGATCTCCCTATTCTCATCAACCAGTGGGCCAATGTGATGCGTTGGGAAATGCGCACACGCATGTTCCTCCGTACGGCTGAATTCCTCTGGCAGGAAGGCCACACCGCCCACGCGACCCGCGAGGAAGCCGAGGCTGAAGCCGTGAAGATGCTCAATGTCTATGCCGATTTTGCCGAACGTTTCATGGCAGTGCCGGTAATCAAAGGCGTGAAGAGCGCCAACGAACGTTTCGCCGGTGCCATTGAAACATACACCATCGAGGCCATGATGCAGGACGGTAAGGCGCTGCAGAGCGGTACTTCACATTTCCTCGGCCAGAATTTCGCAAAGGCATTCGATGTCACATTCATAAACAAGGAAAACAAACCGGAATATGTATGGGCTACCTCCTGGGGCGTATCAACCCGCCTGATGGGAGCGCTGATCATGACCCACTCCGATGATAACGGTCTGGTTCTTCCGCCGCATCTCGCTCCGATTCAGGTAGTGATAATCCCTATTTACAAGAACACCGAGCAGCTTGAGGCTATCAATAACGCTGTCAGCCCTATAATGGATAAGCTCAAAAAAATGGGCATAAGCGTCAAATATGACAATGCCGAGAATCGTCGTCCGGGATTCAAGTTCGCCGATTACGAACTCAAAGGCGTTCCCGTCCGTCTTGCCATCGGCGCCCGTGACCTTGAGAACGGCACCGTAGAGCTTATGAGACGCGATACCCTCGACAAATCCGTCCATCCCATCGAAGGCATCGAGGAATACATCGGCGGACTGCTCGAAGATATTCAGAACAACATCTATCGCAAGGCTCTGAAACACCGCGAGGAACTTACCCGTACGGTCGAGACCTACGACGAGTTCAAGCGCGAAATAGAAAAAGGCGGATTTATTCTCGCACACTGGGACGGGACACCCGAGACCGAGGAACGCATCAAAGAGGAAACCAAGGCAACAATTCGCTGCATACCTCTTGAAGGCGACAAGACCGAAGGTGTCTGCATGGTCACCGGCCGTCCGTCGAAACAGCGTGTGATTTTCGCCCGTAATTATTAATAGAATCAATAGCTTTCACTGCAGAATGAATCAAGAAGATCTGATTGCCAAACTGGCACAGAGCGCAGGCTTCAGTGCCGGGGAATCAAAGAAAGTTCTGGAATCGTTTGTCAGAACTGTCCGTGCGGCATGCAAATCCGGCGACACAGTAGCCATTCCCGGATTCGGGACATTTCAACCGTTAAAGACCGGAGAGCAGATTGTTTTTGATGCTTCTGCAGGCAAGCGGTTCCTTATACCGCCTTCGGTCAAGGTCATATTCAAGTCAAGTGTGGTTCTCCGTAAAAAACTTATAGGATGAATAATAAGATTCCATTGAGTAAAATTGCCGAGCTGACGGCCAAGGATGCCGGCGTGGGGCAGAATGAATCACTGCAGTTTGTCAAGGACCTCTTTGCTGTCATTGAAGAGGATGTTTCTCTCGGCAATGAAGTCACTGTTCCGGGACTTGGCAAATTCAGCAAATCGGCTGTCCCCGGCGAACCGATAGCATTTGAGCCTGACGAGGATTTTGCAGCTGAAATCAATGAGAATTTCGCCCTGTTCGAGCCTACGGAAATCAATGACGAAGTCTCTGATGAAGCTCTTGATGCCGTTTCGGATACTGACATCGAGGAAACCGCCACTGAGCGGACTGAAGAAGTAGCGGAAGTTTCTGAAATCAAGGCCCCCGAGACAATTGAAGAGACCTCGCCGGCTGTTGACGAAGAACCGCCTGCGCTTCCAGAGACGGAAATCGAATCCGAACCGGTTCAACCGGTTGAACTGCAGCCCGAGCCTGTCTTCGCTGAATCCGTATCTGTAGAGGAAAAGGTCGCAAATCCCGTCTGTGAATCGGCTCCTGAGGCATGTGCGTCCGCTCCGGTCCACACAGAAAAGCTGGAGGAATCATCCAAACCGGAACCGCCGGCTGAATCCCCCGCTGTAACGGAAACTGTTATTGAAACAGCCGCAGAGAGTGAACCGGAGGAAGCCGTTGCAATACCCGAAGACGAAGAGGAATATGTCATTGTCCGGCATCGGAAATCCCGCTTCTGGGTGGGATTCATACTGGGACTGCTGATAGGTTTCGCCATAGGTGTGATAGCGTTTCTGGCCTATCTCGTAAACTATCTGAATATTCCGGTTGAAAATATAGTTGTCATGTGACAGACGCCTATTAAAATTGCTTAATTGTTTATACGCGTAAACTTTATATAGATAATTTTAACATCTAATTTTACATATAAGGTGTTTAAATAATTAATTTTGTAGTGGAAATCAGTCAATCTGGTTTCCACTCTTATATAAGGAATAATGAACTAATAATATATTCTCCAATTTCAACTCAATAGTTATGAGCGATACTGTCAACATACGGGAGCTTAATGAACTCGTGGCCAGTAAAAATAATTTTGTGAATCTAATCACTCAGGGAATGAGTCAGGCGATTGTCGGTCAGAAACATCTGGTTGACTCTCTGCTGATTGCTCTTCTCGCTAACGGGCATGTGCTTCTTGAAGGTGTCCCGGGCCTCGCAAAGACTCTGGCAATAAAGACTCTTGCTCAGGTTATCAACGCCAAATACAACCGTATTCAGTTCACTCCTGACCTTCTTCCGGCCGATGTTATCGGAACAATGGTCTACAGTGTGAAAAACGAACGGTTCCAGATCAAGAAAGGCCCTATTTTCGCCAACTTCGTTCTTGCAGATGAAATTAACCGTGCCCCGGCAAAAGTGCAGAGCGCGCTGCTTGAAGCCATGCAGGAGCGTCAGGTTACAATCGGCGAAACCACGTTCCCTCTTGACGAGCCGTTCCTCGTTATGGCCACCCAGAACCCTATTGAGCAGGAAGGAACATACCCCCTACCCGAAGCACAGGTTGACCGTTTCCTCCTTAAGGTCATCATAGGCTATCCTTCCAAATCGGAAGAAAAGATCATCATTCGTCAGAACATATCGCCCGTTCAGCAGCAGATTCGCCCGCTGCTTGATCCGGCCGAGATTCTGGAAGCCCAGTCAATTGTCCGTAACATCTATCTTGATGAGAAGATTGAGCAATATATTGTAGACATTGTATTCGCCACCCGTAATCCGGCCGATTATGGTCTGAAGGACCTTACAAGCATCATTTCTTTCGGTGCTTCTCCGCGTGCGTCCATCGGACTTGCACGTGCGGCCCGCGCCTATGCATTCCTCCGTCAGCGCGGTTACGTAATCCCCGAAGATGTGCGTGCCGTATGCCACGACGTTCTCCGTCATCGTATCGGTCTCTCATACGAGGCTGAGGCAAACAATATAACAGCCGACGAAATCATCTCCGAAATCCTTGACAAGGTAGAAGTTCCCTGATAGTACCTTAGCTCCAATTTTTTATGGAAGCAAACGACCTTCTTAAAAAAGTCAGAAAGATAGAAATCAAGACCCGCGGTCTCTCGCAGAACATCTTTGCGGGAGAATACCACACAGCCTTCAAGGGTCGCGGTATGACTTTTTCTGAAGTACGCGAATATCAGTATGGCGATGACATCCGCGACATTGACTGGAACGTAACGGCGCGTCATAACAAGCCGTATGTGAAGGTTTATGAGGAAGAGCGCGAGCTGACTGTCATGCTTCTGGTCGATGTGTCCCGAAGCCGTTTGTTCGGAGCCGTGGGTGAGGAAAAGCGCCAGATGATTGCCGAGGTTGCCGCTACTATAGCTTTCTCGGCCATTCAGAACAATGATAAGATAGGTGTTATTTTCTTCTCTGACAAAATAGAGAAATTTATTCCCCCTAAGAAAGGACGCAAACACATCCTATTCATCATCAGCCAGCTTCTTGATTTCAAACCCGAAAGCCAGGGAACAGATATAGCCATGGTCCTGAGATATTTCACGGATGCTCTGAAAAAAAGGACCACAACGTTCCTAATCTCGGATTTCATTGACGAGCATGACTATTACACCGCTCTCTCTGTCGCTTCAAACAAGCATGACGTGATAGGCGTTCAGATATATGACAAACGCGATGAGCAGCTTCCCAACATAGGCCTTGTTCAGGTCAAGGACCTTGAAACCGGAACAATGCGCTGGCTGAACACATCGTCAGCTTCGGTCCGGAAGGCCTACGGAAAATGGTGGTATGACAGACAGCAGTCCATGACCAACACCCTTAACAAGTGTGGTGTCGATCTGGCTTCCATCGCCACCAATGAAGATTATGTCAAATCTCTCATGAATCTGTTTCAGCGCAGAGGCACAAGATAATATGTTGATATGAGAACATATTCACGTATATTATTGATAATGATACTCTCATTCCTGACCTACGTTCAGGGTGAGGCGGCAAACATATCGGCCAAGGCAAGTATTGACTCGGCATTCCTTCTGATGGGTAAGCAGACTGCCCTGCACATAGAGATTGTGGGCGAACTTGACCCCAAAGGGGCTTTGTCGGTGATTGACACCATGTGGCGTCAGGTCGAGATTGTAGATATGGGCGAGCCCAAAGTCACCGACCTCGGCAACAACAGGAAAGAACTCCGTCAGGATATAATCATACAGTCCTTTGACTCCGGAATGTATGCCATCCCGCCGGTGTTGTATTTCCAGCCCGGTGACACAGTGGCTACAAACAGTCCGGTCCTGAAAGTGATGCCGGTCCCTGTCGACACTCTTGTCACCATCCATGACTATGCCGATGTGGCTGATGTGAACAGAAAGATTTTCGATTATCTGCCGGACTGGGCCACGGACTACGGTTTGTGGATTCTGCTCGCTATCATCGTGATAGGCGGAAGCATATTCGTCTACTATAAATGGCTCAGAAAGGGTACGATTCCGTTGATGCCCAAGCGTAAGCCGGTACCGCCGTATCAGCTCGCCATGCAGATGCTCAACAGCCTCAATGGCGAGAAGTTATGTGAACGTGGCGAAGAGAAGCAGTTCTATACGAGGCTCACGGATATCCTTCGTGTCTATCTCGCCGGCCGGTTTGGCATAAACGCAATGGAAATGACTTCATCACAGATCATGAACGCGTTGCGCGACAATCCTGAAACCCGCGATTCCGAATCGAAGATGCAACAGATTCTTGAGATCGCCGATTTCGTCAAGTTCGCTAAAGTGCGGCCTTTGCCCGAGGACAACAAAGCCGCCATGGATTCAGCCCTGGCCTTCGTTGAAAATACCAGACCGGTTGAAAATCCGGAAACTCAACAAAAGTCCGAAAATAAGACCAACACCAAAATTTGATTATGCAGTTTGCTCATCCGTCATATTTATGGTTCTTACTCCTGCTCATACCTCTTATAGTCTGGTATGTCTATAACTACAAACATAAGTTCCCTTCATTGGGGCTGTCAACAACGGCATCGCTTGCAAAGTCAAGACGCAGCTATAAGGAGTTCCTTCTGCATGGCTTGTTCGGGCTGCGTGTTCTTCTTATCGCCTCACTGATAGTGATAATAGCGCGTCCGCAGATCAGAGACAAATGGAGCAAGAGCAACACCGAGGGAACAGACATAGTGCTTGCTATTGACTTGTCGACAAGTATGCTTGCCCGTGATTTTCAGCCAAACAGATTCGAGGCTGCCAAGAAAGTGGCAGCAAACTTTGTCGCCGGCCGCGAATCGGACAACATGGGTCTCGTGATATTTGCCGGAGAGTCATTCACCGCGCTGCCAATGACAACTGACAGGTCTCTTATCGCCAACTACATAAATGACCTTTCAATAGGAATGCTGGAAGACGGCACCGCCATAGGCGACGGCCTTGCGACTGCCATTAACCGTATAAAGGAAGGAAAAGCGAAATCCAAAAGCATCATCCTGCTGACCGACGGTTCAAACAACACCGGCAACGTTGCACCTGTCACGGCTTCGGAAATTGCGAAGAAATACGGAATCAAGGTCTATACAATCGGCGTAGGGAAAAACGGCAATGCGCCTTATCCAACTCCGGATATTGCCGGACGTATAACCTACACCAACCTCCCCGTGGTCATTGACGAGCAGACTTTGCAGAGCATTGCCAACAACACCGGTGGAAAATATTTCCGTGCCGTCGACAACTCGGTTCTGTCTGACATATTCCAGGAAATAGACCGGCTTGAGAAATCAAGAATCGATGTACAGAACTTTTCCCACACGGAAGATGATTATATGCCATGGGCGGTACTCGCGTTCGCATTATTGCTTCTGGAACTGTTGATCAGGCATTTGTGGCTGAGGCCCCTGCCCTGACATTCAAATCGGAATATAATTCATTTGAGCTGAACAATAATCATGATATACTTAGCAAATCCGCAGCTTCTTTATCTTCTGTTACTGATTCCGGTGACAGCGCTCATCTATGCTGTAGGGCGAAGAATGAGACGGGCTCGTCTTAAACGGTTCGGAAATCCCGAGGTTATCAGGAGCCTCATGCCCGAGACTTCACGCTACATGCCAACGGTGAAGATTGTTCTGGAACTTGCGGCCATGTTCTTTCTCATTATCGCGCTCGCAAGGCCTTACGTACTTAAGAGCGATCCGCTTGACAAGAAAGTCCAGAAAGAGACCTCTGCCGGTATCGAGATAATGGTGTGCATGGATGTCTCCAACTCAATGCTTGCATCGTCAACCGACGACCCCAACGGAGTTTCCCGCCTGCAGAGGGCCAAGTTCATTCTTGAGAAAATGATCAACTCGCTCGTTAATGATAAGGTGGGTCTGATTGTTTTCGCAGGAGATGCCTACACCCAGCTGCCTGTAACTAACGATTATCTTTCTGCCAAGATGTATCTCAACAGCATCACCACCGACATGGTTCCCACACAGGGAACAGCCATAGGTGCCGCTATTGAGATGGCCATTAACTCATTCAATCCTGAGAGCAAGTTCCAGAAAGCCATAGTTGTCATCACTGACGCCGAGAACTTCGAGGACGACGCGGTTGACGCCGCCAAGAAAGCATCGAAAGCAGGCATTCAGGTCGACGTTATCGGTCTTGGCTCGGGATCAGGAATGCCCATTCCTGATCCCGAAGCTCCGGGACAGTATTTCACCTACGACAATGGCGAGGAAGTTCTTTCCTCGTTTAACCCCTCAATAGCCAAGGACATAGCATCGGCCGGCAAAGGCGTTTATATAGATGGCGCCAATAACAATGCCGTAAGCCAGTTGGAAGAACAGCTTGACAAACTTGCAAAAACCGAATACACCCGGTTCGGAATGCCCGATAACACTCTCGAGCCATTCCCCATAGCGGTAATTCTCTCTCTGCTGCTGCTTCTTATTGATGTGTTCCTGCCTTATAGCAAAATCAAATGGCTTAGAAATATCAACTTCTTTACTAAAAATCAATGATTATGAGCCGTTTTCTTAAATATATATTGCCGTTATTGCTTATTTTGCCATGTTCGCTTCATGCCGCGGACACAAAACGTGAGCGCAATTATATAAGCGAAGGTAATTCTCTTTACCGTCAGCAGCGCTACGCCGAAGCGGAGACCATGTACAAAAAGGCTCTGACCGTAGCCCCGGCATCTGAAACCGCCAGATTCAATCTTGCATCGGCGTTGATTCGTCAGGCCGGTTCGGCTGACCCGAATAAAGGTAATACCCCCATGGAAGATGCAGTGAAGCTTCTTACCGAACTGGCCGAAACAGCGCAGGCGGTCAACATAGCCGAAAGAGCATCATACGACCTCGGGAATATTGCCTTTAACGGACAGCAGTACCAGCAGGCTATAGATCATTACAAAAATGCCCTGCGCAAGAACCCTGATAACGACAAGGCCCGTCAGAATCTTCGTCTCGCTCAGAAAAAACTTGAGGAACAGCAGAAGAATCAGGACCAGAACAAGGACCAGCAGCAGAACAAAGATCAGGAAAAGAAGCAGGATCAGAACAAGGACCAGAATCAACAGAACAAACAGGACCAGAATAAAGATAAGCCGGACCAGGACAAGCAGAATCAGCAGCAGGATCAGAAAAAAGACCAGCAACAACCTCCTAAGCAACAGCAGGGAGGCGGAATAAGTGACGAGAATGCACAGAAGATTCTGAAGGCTATGGAAAATGAAGAGGCTGCGACACGTAAAAAAATCGAAGCCCGAAAACAAAAAGCCGATAACGCCAGACGACGTCAGGTGACCAAGCCCTGGTAATATACCCCCCTATTTCTAACAGTTTCAGAGAGATATTTATGAGAGAGATATTTCGGAGGTCGTTGCTATTGATGCTCCTGCTGGTTGCAGGATCGGTATTCGCTGTGGCCCAGTCATTTTCTGTTCAGGCGCCTCAGCGGGTCTATAAGGGAGAGAAGTTCGCGGTTACGTTCCGTCTGACCAACGGACATGGCGGTGAACCGAGAGTGCCGCAGATCAACGGCTGTCAATTGGTCTACGGACCTTCCGTGACAACACGTCAGAGCTATCAGGTAACCGGCAACGGACAGGCATCGTCATCATCATCTACGGATTTCACCTATATCTATCGTGCCGACCACACGGGAGAGTTCACGATTGGAGCGGCATCCATTGAGACTAACGGTCGCAGACTGAGTACGAAGCCACAGAAACTGACCGTTGTGGAAGGCCCTGCCGATTCCAACGGATATGACCGAAACCGTCAGCAATCCGGTTCCAACAGGCCGGTCACTGTGGATGATTACGAGACGCAGTCATCAGACCGTGCGGTGTCGGCCAACGATGTTTTCGTCAGAATCATCCTTTCCAAGCCTACGGCCTACGAACAGGAGGCAATAGAGTGTACCATAAAGCTATACACCAAGTTCGGAATCTCCCAGTTCTTCCCCACAAAACAGCCGAGTTTCGACGGATTCCTCATAGAGGAAGTCAACTTCCAGAGCTCGTTGAATCAGGTTGAGAATTATAATGGCCAGAGGTATCTTGTGGCACTTCTGAAAAAATGCATAATTTTCCCTCAGAAGTCAGGCAAGCTCACCATTAACTCCGGTAACTATGACATCAATGTCGTTCAGTACAGCAATACGAATCTCGGATTCATAAATCTCTCCACCCCTCGTGAACGCAAGATTCAGGTTACATCCAACACGGCCTCTATTGACATAAAACCGTTGCCCCAGCCCCAGCCCGAAGGTTTCTCGGGAGCGGTCGGCCAGTTCAAGGCTTCAACCAGACTCGTAGGCAACAACTTCAGGACCAATGACCCCGCTACACTTATATATACCGTTACCGGAACAGGCAACATAAAATATATAAAAGAGCCTAAGATCGATTTCCCCTCGGAGTTCGAGCTGTATACTCCTAAAGCCACCTACGATGCACGTGTGGCCGGAACGAATGTGACCGGAACAATGACCACGGAATATACTTTTGTCCCGCAGTCCGTGGGCAAATTTACAATCGGCTCGGATAAATTCGTTTATTTCGACCCCTCGAAAGGCGAATATATCACAATCGACACTCCGTCCTACCCTATAACCGTTGGTCAAGGCATTGAATCTGTCGAAAAGAAGAATGTCGAGGTCAAGAACAAAGACATTCTCCATATCGTGACCGGCGACAAACACCCGTCATTCAACCATACTCCTGTCATATCCACATGGTGGTACTGGTTGATTTATATCGTCCTTGGCATAGGCCTTGTCGTTGCCATTAAACTTTACGGAAGGAGCATCAAGCGTTCGGCCGACATCCGCGGAATGAAACTGGCCAAGGCCAACAAGGTGGCGCGCCAGCGTCTGAAACTCGCGCAGCAGTTCATGGCTTCCAAAAACAGCGAGAAGTTCCATGAGGAAGTCCTCAGGGCTATATGGGGTTATCTGAGTGACAAACTTGCCATACCGGCTTCGCAGCTGTCACGAGAGAATATCTCAGCAGAACTTCAGGCCTACGGTGCAGACGGAAATTTATGCAATTCGTTCATCAAGGTTCTTGATGAGTGCGAGATGGCCAGATATGCGCCAGCTGCTTCTCAGGAACAGTTGGAGAACATTTATGCCGAGGCAACCGAAGCCATCAATAGCCTTGAAGCTATAAAGAAAGGTAAACGCTAACACCACTCCTTTTAGAAACAGAAAAAATCATGAATAGATCCATCATATTATTTCTTGTCCTGACCATAGGCCTTTCGTTAAGATTATCAGCCCAGGACCTTGATGCCAAGGCCGATTCCGCTTTCTCCACCGGAGATTATGCTGCTGCCGCCGGGATGTATGAGAAATTTATCAAGGACAACGGTTCGTCGGCCGCTCTGTACTATAATCTTGGAAACTGCTACTACCGCATGGGTAAACTGGCCAAGGCAGTCACCGCTTACGAACGTTCTCTCAGACTCGACCCGGCCAACGATGCGGCGAAAGCCAACCTTGAATTTACCAATTCAAAACTGATAGATAAAAAAGGATATGAGGGCTCATTCCTCTCCCGCACGTTCCATGACATAACCAACATCATGTCGGCAAACGCATGGGCCTGGACTGCCCTGATTCTATTTGCCGTAACAATTGCGGCAATTGCCGTGTATCTTTTCGGGAATTCTCTTATCCTCAGGAAAACGGGATTCTTTGGCGGTGGCATAACCGCGATACTGTGCATTATCGGTATTATATTCGCATTCAATGCCCGCAAGCTGATGCTGGCAAAGGATGTAGCCATTGTCTCCGTCCCGTCGTCGATACTCAGCACCACGCCACGCGCGCCCCAGAACCGCAACGAAGAGGCCATGCTTCTCCATGAAGGGGCCAAGGTGAAGATTCTCGATTCAATCAGCTCGCCGACCGATTCGCTGAAAACCGTGTGGTATGATGTTTCATTCGATAATGATCATCGTGCATGGATAAATTCCAACGATGTGGAAATAATTTGACGGTTTTTCAAAATATTTGGCATAAAATTTTGCCAGATAAAAATATTGATATAAATTTATATCCGAATCTAATCCACGATTAATATTCCATTAACTTAAAAAATATAATTATGGCAAAAACAATCACCTTCAACGAGCTCCGTCGCATCAAAGACAGCTTGCCGGATGGCGCTACCCATCAGATTGCTGACAAACTAAATATAACCGTACAGACTGTTAGAAACTACTTTGGCGGCAGCAACTATGAGTTTGGCAAAAACGTCGGAGTTCATATCGAGCCAGGTCCTGATGGCGGAATTGTTGTTCTGGATGATACCACCATCTACGACATGGCTGTCGATATCCTGAAAGCATCCAAGAAGGACTAAGATTTTTTAGCTCTTAAACAGAAACAACTCATTCTTCTCTCTCCTTATTTATTTCTGTCAAACAACAACTGAAAAATTGTGAGTGACACTCTGATAACGGTTGCTATCCATACGTTCAGGCATGCATGTGCGCTGAAATCGCTTTTGGAAAAGGAAGGCGTAGAAGTTACGCTCCAGAATGTAAACCTGTCATCTCCTACCGTAGCCGCCGGAGTCAGGGTCCGGATTCATGAGTCAGACCTGCCTGTAGCACTGCGCATCATAGAGAATCCGGATATTTTCTCGGAAACATACGGAAAAGACGATTCAGCGCCGTTCATTCTTGTGCCTACCGATCTGTCGGAGCATGCCGGAAAAGCCTGTTATGCAGCCTTTCATCTTGCAAACAGACATGACGCGACAATCAGATTGTTGTACTCCTACGTGGATCCGGTCTACAGCAAACGGTCGCAGCTCAATGACAGCCTGACCTTTGACAATGACAGCGAACATGACAAAGCAACTGACGAGGTTCAGGCCGATGCCGAGGAAAGACTGTCATCGTATGAAAACCGCCTTGTCAAAGCCATAAAGGAAGGACTGATTCCACCAGTTAAATTCTCCCACAACATTCTGGAAGGTATCCCCGAGGATGTAATCAACCAGTATGCCCGTGAACATCATCCGTTGATGCTGGTTATGGGCACAAGAGATGCCGGGGCAAAAGCCAGGGAACTTGTGGGCAGCGTCACAGCCGAAGTCCTTGACACATGCCGGTTCCCCATCATGACAATTCCTGAATCGGCCGGCAACATCGATATCAGCGAGATAAAGAATATCATGTTCTTCAGCAATTTCGACCAGCAGGATGTGATAGCTCTCGACACACTCATAAGACTGTTATCCAATAAATCGCTTAATATTCTGTTCGTCAAGCTGCCGTCGAAGAAATTTTCCGGCGATATAACAGAACCGCTGTCGAAACTCCTTGATTATGCCAAGGCCCATTATCCCGACCATAATTTCAGCATGGAAACCATGAACATAGACACAGTGGAGGATGATTTCAGACGCCTGATAAAAGACAACGGAGTCCGGCTGATTGCAGTGCCAAACAAAAAGCGGAACATGTTTGCCCGCTTCTTCAATCCGGGATTGGCCCACAGACTTCTTTTCAGATCCGACATCCCCATGATGGTGGTGCCCGTCTGAAAGAGCATCACCAAATCACAGGTCCGATATTTTTTAATTTCAGTCTCTTCGGTTTATTACCGCTCCGAGGGCCCTCAGACGCGTGTCTATATCCTCGTAACCGCGGTCAATCTGATTGATATTTCCGATTTCGCTGACGCCCTTGGCCGACATGGCTGCTATGAGCATGGCTATACCGGCACGGATATCGGGCGACAACATGTTATTCGCTCTCAGCGGAAGTCTGTGGTCAAGACCAATGACTACGGCACGGTGAGGATCGCAAAGCATAATCTGGGCGCCCATGTCAATCAGGCGGTCAACGAAGAACAGACGGCTCTCAAACATTTTCTGATGTATCAGCACACTGCCACGGCACTGTGTAGCCACCACAAGCATCACACTGAGCAAATCAGGAGTGAGACCCGGCCATGGAGCATCGGCTATGTTCAGTATCGCGCCGTCAAGGTCAGTCTCAATTTCGTATGTGTCCTGCTCTGGTAAGAAAATATCATCACCTCGGCGCTCGAGATTTATACCAAGCCGTTTGAAACTGTCGGGTATTATTCCCAGATTCTCATAGCTGACATTTTTAATGGTAATCGAACTTTGGTTTAAAGCTGCCATACCGATAAAACTGCCCACTTCTATCATATCCGGCAGTATTCGGTGTGTCGCCCCTTGCAGTCGTGACACACCGTAAATCTTAAGTAGATTTGAGCCAAGACCTTCAATGGTCACACCCATTCTGATCAGCAAATTACATAACTGCTGAATGTACGGTTCACATGCAGCATTATAAATTGTCGTTACCCCCTCGGCCATCGCCGCCGCCATGATTATATTGGCCGTACCGGTCACTGAAGCCTCGTCAAGGAGCATGAAGTGTCCCTGAAGTCTGCCGCTTTCGGGAACTGTAAGTCTGTAGGCTTTCTTTGTAGAGTCATACTCCAGAACAGCTCCGAGTTTTTCAAATCCGAGAATATGGGTGTCAATTTTTCTGCGGCCTATCTTGTCACCGCCCGGTTTTGCGAAATATGCTTCGCCGAAACGGCTCAACAGCGGCCCGACAACAAGCACCGACCCTCTGAGCGACGCACACTTGTTGATGAAATCCTTGCTACGGATATATTCTGTATTGATATCATCGGCCACAAAGGTGTAGTTGCCCTTTCCGTGGCGGGTAACTTTCACTCCCATGCCGCGCAACAGTTCTATCTGGTTGCGGACATCGAGGATTTCCGGCACATTTGAGATATTCACCGGCGATGATGTGAGCAATGTAGCCGCAATTACCTGCAGCGCCTCGTTTTTAGCGCCCTGAGGTTCTATCTCGCCACTCAGTTTGTGGCCTCCTTCTATAATAAATGTACTCATTGTGGTTTCGTTTCAAATGTGCTCGACCTCCGGACTCAGTACGATTCCGAATTTATCTTTTACTTTATCTATTATCTGGCTTTCAAGTTTCAGGACATCGTCGGGAGTCGCGTTGCCTGAATTGTTGACAATAACAAGAGGCTGCGTGTGCCATACCGCGGCACCTCCGCACTCCGTTCCTTTTAGCCCGGCCTTGTCTATGAGCCAGGCAGCGGAGAGTTTTATGTTTTCACCCTGTCGGTAATGAGGCGGCTCCGGAAGTTCGGGATATTTTCCTGACACATCGGACATGAAGCGTTGGAAGGCGTCATCTGACACTACCGGATTCTTGAAGAAGCTTCCGGCCGAACCGACACGGTTTACATCCGGGAGTTTCTCATTGCGCATATTTATGATGATATTGCGCATTGTCATCGGGGTAAGAGGTTCATCCTGATTTATGCGTGAGCATACATGTCCGTAACTCAGAATCGGTTTCGGAGTTGACGAAAGTCTGTATGTGACGTATGTGACAATATAACGGCCTTTATGTTCAGGCGATTTAAACATGGAACTGCGATAGCCGTAGCTACATTCCCCTACCTGAAATGTAACAAATTTGCCGGTCAACGTATCATAGCATTCCACGTTATCTATCACATCCTTTGCTTCAACGCCGTAGGCCCCTACATTCTGAACTGCCGATGCACCTGCCTCGCCCGGAATCCCCGAGAGATTCTCAAGGCCCCAGAGTCCTGCAGCACAGGTCTGTTCTATCAGTTCGTCCATTACAACACCGGCTCCGGCGCGGACCATCACTTCACCGCCTTCATTGCGGTATTCCACATCGAGAATCCTTGAATGAAGCAATGTGATGTCGCAGTCTCCGGTAAACAAAAGATTGCTGCCGCTTCCTATGTGGAGGAATTTTCCGTCGCCGATTCCCGAGATTATACCGGGCAAATCAGATTTGTCGGTATACTCGATTAATTTACCGCATTTCACATTCATGCGGAAAGTATTGAGGTGCCGTATGTTGAAATCTGGAATTTCTGTTACCATTTTATCTGTCTGTCATTTCTTCTACAAATGTAGACAAAATTCCTGTAACAGACAATTATGTCAGAATGTAAAGTGAAGCGCGAGTCTGAGACCTCCCTTGTCGACGTATGGTCCGTCTCTGTAAGTAAGACGCCACACATAGTCAAGACGCAGAATTCTGAAAATGTTGTCGATGCCCACCCCTATTTCCATATAAGGTTTCGATGTAAGCTCACGTGTGTGGCTTATCTCCGGGAACATGAAAAGATTATCGTTGTAAGCAGGATTGTTTTTCTTGCTCAGATGGCCCCATATTCCCCTGAAAGAAAACACTTCCCTGAGTTTCAGCCTCTTGAAATAAGGAATATAATTGAAGATAGCGCCGTTGGCCCAGTAGGTAAGATCCCATGAAATATATGAGTCCGTCATGAACTCCATCGGATTCATAAGGGCAAAACTTTCGGGCTGTATGGTATAGGACAGATTGGCATTGGGAATCAACAGATTCGGATAAGGAGATTCGCTCCACAGATGCCCGGCCTTGATTATTCCGTCGATATAGCCGAAAGCCGAGAGCCAGAATCGTTTTGTGAAACTGAATTCGGTCTTGTTAATTTCAAAAAGATTCCCTAAGAATCCCTTGGGAGCATACGTGTGGCTTAACATGAAAGCCGGAGCCTCTTCATTGATACGCACCCTTGAGGTTTTCTTCTGATAGACTTTCTCTCCGGGAGCATACCGGAGCTGAACGCTGAATGAAGTCTCATTGTAATGCCCATAGGAGATTCCGCGGGGTGTGACGAACGTCATGTGTTGAGTGGCCTCCTGACGTTCATTTATCACAGATGCCACAAAGGAAAAATTATTCTCCAATTCAAGAGTGTACTCAAGCGAGGTTTTTCTCAAATAATCAATCTGCCAGTCATCATGTCTTTTGAATGACAGGAACATATTGTCAGGGTTAGTGAATGCATAGTCCTGTCCGAGCATGTTGATGTCATAACTGTGGGTCAGACGCAAAGAGTGGACCGGGAACTCGAGTGGATGATAATTGCGCTCGCGGAATGAATATTCGAGCTGGCCGCTGTATTTTACCTTATGGTCACGTGTGCCGTAAGCCACATAGCCGCGGGCAAAGAGACGATTGAACAGGTTTGCCGTGGTCATGCCGCCAAGTCTGAATCGCCATCCCTCAAGAGTGTTGTGGCTTACCACGGTGTTCACAGGACCGATATCGAATTTGCTGTCGGTCTTCGAGGTCTGGATATAACCCAAAGTCATGGTCCGTATGAAATACTCGCCTATCCGGTAGAACTTATTCGACCTGAGACCGGTGGTCAGTCCGCCTATACCCTTTTCACCGTTGGTCAAAGGAATTAATCGGTTGCGGTTCCAGTATTCGGCATCTCTTTCCGACGCGCCGGATTGAGCTATGGATTTTCCGAGTCCTTTATAAACGTCGTCACTTTCCGGTTTGTCAAAATCATGATTACCGTAAGCCGTTGTTCGCCTGAAATAAATGCCCTGCGTCCCCGGCATGATTGCAACTTCGGCAACAAGGTCGTCACGCATCAGAAGACGTGATCCGTCAGGAGCCTTCTTGAATTCCTGATTGATGTGCATACCCTCAATGAAATTCAGGTTTATATCCCGTGGCACATTCATCACAACCTTCTTTATAAACATCGTTGTGTCTCCCTCCGGAACATAAATTTTGCCGGTGAATCCGAACGATTCGGAGTTATGCGGAACAAATGACAGTTCTATGCAGCGCACGGAATCGACCATCACCGTATCGGTCAGATAATACTTATAGAAATCAGGACCGATTTTCGACAGGGGGCTCACAAGCCTGTTGTGCAGCAGATCGATGTCATTCTCGTAGAGGTCGATGTTTTTGAAGAAATCCTCATAAAGGACACGCATATTCTCCTGATCCATGAAATCGTCGAGACCTTCCTGACGCAGACCCTTGATAATCTCCTTTTCGGCATGTGGATCCTTGCGGTAGTGTACTTCAGCGAGTTTCTCTCTTGTGCTAAGTGTCAGGATAGGACGCGACGAAACCTCGGAAGTATCGATATGATTCCGCAGGAAATCAAATTTTTTCAGAATAAGATTCTTTTCACTCTCGGGCGATATGTTGTTCAGTCCGATGGAAATACGTTCGTAGCGGTCGAAATTGTAATAGTCATTCCGGCGAGGATCGGTTTCATGCTGAGTGTTTCTGATGCGGTTCACAAAATCGACAGCCGGATTGTTCTTCTTGCTGTATTTCTCCTTTTTCGGCTTTACGATAACCTCCGTGAGCCGGAGTCCGGTTGACGGAAGATAGATTTTCCTGCCGTTAGCCAAGAATTCCCGGTATGAGACCGTTTTCGGTGTAAAGCCGAGAGCCGAAGCCCGCAGGCTGTCAGGCTCTCTTTCAAGAGAGATTTTGAAACGGCCCTTTTCACCGGCCTGTACACCTCCGCCGGTACCTATGGCGCTGACTGTGGCAAACGGCACCGGAGCCTGCGTCGCTGAATCCAGGACACTGCCCTTAAGTACCACTCGTGCATGTAATCCGCTTCCACCGACAATCAATGTCACCATCACGGCGACACATTTCAGGATTATATTCAAATCAAGTATTTTCTTCTGCATCTGTTGTTGAGGATTGTTGTTCCCGTTCTTCGTCGAAACGTTCGTATGCTTCCACGATACGCTGGACAAGTGCGTGACGGACTATGTCTTTTTTACCGAATTCCACTTTTCCTATTCCCTTGACGTCCCTGAGGACACGGAGGGCGTGAATCAGACCGGATGCGGTGGAACGCGGGAGGTCAATCTGAGTGGCATCACCCGTAATGATCATCTTTGCGTTCATACCAAGACGGGTCAGGAACATTTTTATCTGGTGTGTCGTAGTATTCTGAGCTTCGTCAAGCACTATCACCGCATCATTCAGAGTACGTCCGCGCATAAAGGCAAGCGGCGCTATCTGAATCACATTCGTATCCATGTATTCCTTAAGCTTAAGCGGCGGAATCATGTCTTCGAGCGCATCATAAAGTGGCTGGAGATACGGATCAATCTTGTCCTTCATGTCGCCCGGCAGAAACCCGAGGCGTTCTCCGGCTTCGACAGCGGGACGGGACAGGATTATCTTACGGACCTCTCTGTTTTTAAGAGCCCTTACGGCCAAGGCTATGGCCACGTAAGTCTTTCCGGTACCGGCCGGACCAAGAGCGAACGTGAGGTCATTGTTCATGAACGCATCCACCAGACGCTGCTGGTTCGGAGTCCGGGCTGAAATAGGTTTGCCGTTCAGTCCGAATATGATGACGCCGTCACTTTTTTTGTCGTGCGGCTGCTCTCCGCGTATTATATCGATAATGACATCTTCGGGAAGATTATTGAATTTCACGCAATAGTCCTCCAGCTCATGTATGCGTTTTTCAAATAAAGCTGTCTCGGCATCGTCACCGATGACCTTAATAACCGCTCCGCGTGCAGCCATCCTGAGTTTTGGAAACATGTTTCGGATAAGCTGCATATTATTGTTGTTTACCCCGTAGAAGCTCTGGGGATCCGCTTTATCTATGAGAATTATTCTTTCGATCATTATTAGATTAGAGAACTGTGATGTTAAGAACCTTTCTAAAAGTACCTGTTATTATTATAAGTCTGCAAAGTTACTGGTTGTTTAGCAAACGGTGAAATTTTTTCCATATTAGATTCGGACATGCGGCAAAATATGTAATTCTCCGCGATATAAAACGGGAAAAACGGGGATAAAATTAAATGCAAGCAAATAAACGGATTAGCAAAAGGCTGTTTTTCCGCGATTTGCCTGCAAATGGGGCGATTTTCTCAAAAAGTACACCTTTTGTACCCCGTTTCAAGAACA
>CANQWS010000041.1 GCA_947627615.1 uncultured Muribaculaceae bacterium
CCGCGCACGCGTGTCAACCACTTCACGAGCGAAGTGCGGCGGTTGCGCGGACCCGACACCGTCGACGGCCTCGGGCCCCCGCTGTGGCCCGTACTGATGCTCGAAGAACCACCCGAGCCAAGAGAGGCCGACGGATTCGACATCACAGAAATCACCCTCAGCGACAATCCCCACGGGTCTCCACAGGCAAGAGAGCCACTCGAGACCCAGCTTCCGGACTCGGAAGCCTTCCTCTAATCAGCGGCGCCATGGCCGCGCGGTCAAAAAGCCCGAATCATGGCGAGAGCACATTGACATTTTGGAACCCCACCCGCACCGATAGGTCTGGCAGCTAAAACAGCTATGGCAGCTAAAGCAGCCACTCCTTGCTGCGCCTCACCCGAAAGTTATCATCAGCCTCGGAGAGAGGCGGGCAACACCTTATCTTTCTGATAAAATGAGTGTTATCAGCCCTGAAAGGGCGTATTAATAGTAGCCCCGCATTTGGTGTGGGGTAACAGTCCGCCAGCAAACCCGGCCTCGAAGAGGTCGGTTAATTCCCTGACTGAGTGCCGGATATAGGAGTGTCTGCTTTAGCTGACACAACCACCAAATCGTCTGGGAATGTGGCGGCTGAAGCCGGCCACTCCTACGCTCGCGGACTTGCGGGTCCGGGGGACGCGGCTGTATGTGGCTGACCGGGCGTCAGTGGTTATTCATCATAGAGGCTGTTTTCCGGAGCCCCAATAATTTCCGGAGCCCCAATAATTCTGGTACCCCATATCTGAATTTCAGGATAGAAACTTGTATCACTTCTATTATCATAATTGGGCTTAAACGTCACAAAAGAATCTGTCCGCTTTATTGAGTAATAGGAAACTGATTTAGATTTATCAAAACAGTCTGACAGTTCATCATTCCATATACTTATTATTTGAAGTATCTCTGATAGTTCTTTCGGTTCTATGAAATCGTGAGATTCAGAACAAATCATCGTATCCTTGCTTATTATAAGCAGATCACCATAAATTTCCCCTGCATGATTGAAAAATGACTGCTGATATTTATATAGAGTGTCGTTTCTTACAATCCAATCAATCCGCATGGGTCCGGGCATGCTATCCTTATACCAATAACGTCTTTTCATAAAATATTCTCCCTGACAGTGCCAGTAACCATCATGACGCCCAAACGAAAGTTTAAGCCGCTTTGGCTTTAACTCCGTTCCCCTGACAAGACATAACCATTATCACGCATAATAGGATTGCAATTCTGTTCATGATATTAATTTTATGAGGATTTCGCAGACAAATATAGTTAATTTATCGGATTAAGTATTCGCCGGAGTGTGATTTTTAGGTATCAAACCGTCGGATAAACAACGAAGCTGCATATTGTTTCAAGACCGGCTGCATAATCACTGCATAGTTTACCGTAATTATCCATAAGACAGACCGCGACAATCCGAAAGTTGACATTTTGGACAACTTTTCAAAACAACAAAATATTCATTCCGCTGATTTTAAACGCATTACATTTTATTATGGAAAACTTTTCAACATCACACCATTAAATTCAGTCAAAAACTTTGATAATTCAAGAATAATAACAAACTTTGCAAACGCAAAAATTTGCTTGATTATTCTAACCATAAGTCCTTAAAATTCACAACAAATCTGACGTGGAAAATAAAACCTATTCTTACGATGAAGCCTTCGAAGCGACATTAAAATATTTCGATGGCGATGAACTCGCGGCCCGGGTGTGGGTCAGCAAATATGCCTTAAAGAATTCCCAGGGTGAACTCTTCGAACTCACCCCTGACGATATGCATCATCGTATAGCAGCCGAGATAGCCCGCATAGAGGAAAAATATCCCAATGCAATGGGCCATGATGAAGTTTTCGGTCTCCTAAAGGATTTCCGATACATTGTGCCTCAGGGAAGCCCCATGACAGGCATCGGCAACAATCTTCAGGTATCATCGTTGAGCAACTGCTTTGTAATAGGTGTTGACGGCACTCCGGACTCTTACGGAGGCGTCATCAAAATCGACGAGGAACAGGTGCAGCTGATGAAACGCCGCGGCGGCGTGGGTCACGACCTCTCACATATCCGCCCCAAGGGAACGCCTGTCAAGAACTCGGCTCTGACATCCACAGGCCTTGTTCCCTTCATGGAACGCTACTCCAACTCTACTCGTGAAGTGGCTCAGGACGGCCGACGCGGTGCGCTGATGCTCACCGTCAGCATAAAACATCCCGATTCCGAGGCATTCATCGATGCCAAGATGACGGAAGGAAAGGTGACGGGAGCCAATGTCTCGGTGCGTATCGACGACAACTTCATGCAGTGTGCCGTTGACGGCACTCCCTACAAGCAGCAGTTCCCGGTTGATTCCACGGAGCCGGCCATTGTTCAGGAGACCGATGCTTCGAGACTGTGGCAGAAAATAGTGCATAACGCATGGAAATCAGCCGAGCCGGGCGTCCTGTTCTGGGACACCATAACAAGGGAATCGGTACCCGACTGCTATGCCGACCTCGGATTCCGCACAATATCCACGAATCCATGCGGAGAAATACCCCTCTGCCCCTACGACAGCTGCCGTCTGCTTGCCATAAATCTTTATTCCTACGTCAGGAATCCGTTCACGCCCGATGCCGAATTCGATTTCGAGCTGTTCAACAATCATGTGGCAAAGGCCCAGCGCATAATGGATGACATCATTGATCTTGAAATGGAAAAGATCGATCTCATCCTTGAAAAGATTGAAAGCGACCCCGAAACCGCCGAGGTGAAACAGACGGAGAAACATCTCTGGGAAAAAATCCGGGCCAAAACGCTCAAAGGACGCCGCACCGGCGTGGGAACCACAGGCGAAGGCGACATGCTTGCCGCTCTCGGATTCCGCTACGGCACACCTGAAGCCACCGAGATGTCGGTCAAGGTGCACCGCGCACTGGCTCTCGCAGCCTACCGCTCGTCAGTAGAGATGGCCAAGGAACGCGGCGCGTTCGAGATTTTCGATGCCGAAAGAGAGGCCAACAATCCTTTCATCAGCCGTCTGCGCGAGGCCGATCCCGAACTTTACGAAGAAATGCGCCGTAACGGTCGCCGCAACATAGCCTGTCTGACCATCGCACCCACAGGCACCACTTCTCTCATGACCCGCACATCCAGCGGTATAGAACCGGTGTTCATGCCCGTCTACAAGCGCCGCCGCAAGGTCAACCCCTCCGACACAGAAGTGCGCGTGGACTATGTCGACGAATCGGGTGACGCTTTCGAGGAATATGTGGTCTATCATCCCAAGTTCATCACATGGATGAAGATCAACGGCCTTGAAGTCAAAGAGAACCTGTCGCAGGAAGAACTCGACAGACTCGTGGAGATGTCGCCTTACTATAAAGCCACTGCCAACGACATTGACTGGCTGGAAAAAGTCAGAATGCAGGGAGCGGTGCAGAAATGGGTTGACCACTCCATATCCGTGACAATCAATCTGCCCGCCGACATCACGGAAGAGATGGTAGGCAAGCTCTATGTCGAGGCATGGCGTCAGGGATGCAAGGGCTGCACTGTCTATCGTGACGGCTCGCGCTCGGGCGTGCTCCTGAACATAGAGAAAAAGAAAAAAACTCAGGCCGAGCTTCCGGTCTACGGGCACCCCATCGTTGACAAACGCCCCATCGAGCTTGAGGCCGATGTGGTCCGCTTCCAGAACAACAAGGAGAAATGGATTGCTTTCGTAGGTCTGCTCAACGGCCGTCCCTACGAAATCTTCACCGGTCTGGCCGATGATGACGACGGCATTTTCTGCCCGAAATCAGTGACCAAAGGCAAAATCATCAAGGCCATTGACGAAAAAGGAGTGAAACGCTACGACTTCCAGTTCATAAACAAACGCGGCTACAAAACCACAATCGAGGGCCTCTCTGACAAATTCAACCCTGAGTACTGGAATTACGCCAAACTCATCTCGGGCGTGCTTCGCTACGGAATGCCTATCGATCAGGTTCTGAAGCTTGTCAGCGGGCTGGAGCTTGACAGCCAGTCAATCAACACGTGGAAAATGGGCGTGGAACGTGCGCTGAAGAAATATCTCCCCAACGGAACCAAAGCCAACGGACAGAAATGTCCCAACTGCGGACAGGAGACCCTTGTGTACCAGGAAGGATGCCTGATATGCACCTCCTGCGGCACATCACGTTGCGGCTGATTACCCGGCATTTATTCATGAACCATGAAACTTACATTTAAATTAGACTATCATACAAACTGGGGCGAATCGGTTTTTCTCATCGGTTCGCTCCCGGTGCTTAATGACGGGGTGGAGATGCGTTCCGAGGGATCAGACATGCCCTCGGCCACCATAGACCTCAGTCCTGCTCAGGCCATCCTTGACTACCGTTACGAGATTCGCGGCCACAACGGGGCCGTGCTCCGCCGCGAATGGGGCAAGCCGCGTCACCTCAAGCTGGATGCACGCCTTGAGAACATTACATTGCTTGACCACTGGCAGGACATTCCCACCAACAAGCCGTTCTTTGCCTCGGCTTTCACCGGATGCATCTTCCGGCACGAAGACCGGCACGTGCATTCAACACGTTCAGGCATGGTGGAAATCCGTGTGGACGCCCCCATGGTACCCCGCGATGCCGTGATTGCCGTTTCCGGCAACTGCGACGCTCTGGGCAACTGGAATCCGGATGAGGCGGCAGTCATGAACTGCGGTTCCTTCCCTGTATGGACCATCCAGCTGCCGTTGTCGGAGCTTCCCGGTCATCTCGAATTCAAGTTCATGATCAAAGACAGCGGAAATCCTGAAAATTTCCAATGGGAGAATCATGACAACAGAACCCTGGACCTTCCCGCCGACCCGAACACCTCGATAATCGTCTCGGGACTGTTTTTCGAGAATCCCCTGAAGCCATGGAGAGGCTCGGGCACCGCCATCCCCGTTTTCTCGCTCCGTTCCAAAATGGGCTTCGGCGTGGGTGAATTCCTCGATCTGGAAATGATGGTTGACTGGGCTGTGGCCACCGGCCAGCAGTTCATACAGTTGCTTCCGGTCAACGACACCACCATGACCCACACATGGAGGGATTCGTACCCCTACACCACCAACTCCACCTTCGCCCTCCATCCTATGTACCTGAACATCGATGAGATGGGGCGGATCACTGACAAAGAGCTACTCTCGGAATTCAATTCCATCAGGGAACGGCTCAACAGCCTGCCGGCCGTTGACTACGAGGCTGTCAACAACGCCAAAAACAGATTCACCCGTCTGCTCTACGAACAGCAGGGACAAGCCGAGATGACTTCGCCCGCCTTCAGGGAATTCGCGGAGAAAAACGATTTCTGGCTCATACCTTATTCCGCGTGGTGTGTGCTCCGCGACCGGAACAACACATCCGATATGAGCCATTGGAATGAATATGCAATCTATGACGAAGCCAGGATAGCAGAGTTCGTAGAGGCAAACCGCCATGACATAGACTATTTCCGTTTCATCCAGTATCACCTTGACAAGCAGCTGCGGCGTGTCAGAGACTACGCCGCATCACGCGGAGTGGCCATAAAGGGCGACATACCCATAGGAATTTCGCGCTGCAGTGTCGACGCCTGGCTCCATCCGGAACTCTTCAACCTCGACAAGACCGCCGGAGCGCCGCCCGACGATTTCGCCACTCTTGGCCAGAACTGGGGATTCCCCACCTACCGGTGGGACGTCATGGCCCTCGACGGCTATGCCTGGTGGCGTTCGAGACTGCGCAAGATGTCGGAATACTTCTCGGCCTACCGCATAGACCATATCCTGGGTTTCTTCAGAATATGGCAGATTGACGCCAGCCAGCTGCACGGACTTCTCGGGACCTTCTCCCCTGCCTTGCCGCTGACTCCTGCCGAGATGCTCGACACGTTCGGATTCCATTTCTCGATGCCTCTCCACACCACCCCGTTCATCACGGAGGGACTCATCGATACTCTGTTCGGAAACGAAGCGGCCGAGGTCAAAAACAGGTATCTTGACACCACACGCTTCGGACACTACATTCTCAAGGAGGGATTCACCCGACAGAGAGCCGTGGCCGATTTCTTCTCGAGACTTGACGACACTCCCCGCAACAGCATGATATGTCAGGGACTGCAGGACCTTATTGATGAGGTGCTGTTCATCGAGGACCCGTACGAAAAGGGCAAATATCATCCGCGGATCGACGGCAAAAAGACTTCGGCCTACAAAGCCTTGCTGCCGGAGCAGCAAAGCCGCTTCGACGCCCTATATGAGGACTTCTATTACCACCGCCACAACGAGTTCTGGCGTGAAAGCGCCATGAAGAAACTGCCGTCGCTGATTGATTCCACCGGAATGCTTTCATGTGCCGAGGACCTCGGGATGATACCTGCGAGCGTGCCGGAAGTCATGGAGAGCCTCAAGATTCTCTCGCTTGAAATCCAGCGCATGCCCAAAGAGCCATGGGTGCTGTTCGGAACCCCTGACAGGTATCCCTATCTGTCGGTGTGTGCCACCTCGACCCATGACATGCCCGGCATACGCCAATGGTGGGAGGACAATCCTGAACTGGCGCAGAAGTTCTACAACGATATGCTTCATCATGAGGGAAAGGCTCCCGAAACGGCAGAGCCACGGATCTGCCGCGAGATTGTCCGCCAGAATCTTTCAGGCAACTCCATGCTGTGCATTCTTCCGCTTCAGGACTGGCTGTCGACCGACGGAGAAATCCGGCGTGACAACCCGCGCGACGAGCAGATAAATGTTCCCGCCGATCCTCATCATTACTGGCGCTACCGTATGCATCTGACCCTTGAACAGCTGCTTGGAGCCGATGACTTCAACAGCCGCATGCGCGAGATGATAGTGGAAAGCGAGAGATAAACCGGCCGGCTAATCCCGCGAAGTTGTTTCCGCTGTCTGACGGATTCGTCCGAACGCATGTGTGAAGAATACGGTGAATACCGGGAACACAATCAGACCTTCTATTGAAAGTATCACTCCTATAATCTTGCCTGCGGGTGTCAACGGACTAATGTTGGACCCGCAGGTATTCATCTGCATCAGCGCATACCACAATGACTGCCAGTAGTCATAGACCTGAGCGTTGACCGGATGTTCCTCCACATAAAACATAAGCGAGAGTACATAGAGTGTCATTGCCAGAATAATCAGGTAGGAACTGAACATGCCTGTGATCCAGTTACGCTCTATGAGGCCGAACATCAGCATAAGCACCGCCACGGCCCTAACAAGAGGCATGAGCCTGAGTATATAATATATTTCCAGCGACACGTGCCAGTGAAATTCATGAATCAGCGACACGTATGGCACGCATACTATTACAAGAAACAGGGCCGACGGCAGCCTGCGGAGCTTGTCGGGAGAAATAATCCACTCCACAACCGTCTCGACCAGAAAGAACATGCATATCCAGAACTGGAGGTTGAGATAGCGTCTGTCAGTCAGAAACGAAACCTTTGACAAAGTGTCGTATGTGATGGCATAGAGCAGTATCACCGACAATGCGATAATCATCAGGTGCATCACATAAAGCAGATGCTTACGGAACGAAGACAGTTTCTGACTTGAAACGGGCATAATCCATGAAGACGGTTTTTATACAGATGCCGTCCTATAACTAACGCCCGTAAGCGCAGGAGTGTTCCGGAGACAGAACGGTCAGATAACTTCCATGTTGGCCTGCAGTCTCTGGCGGACAACCTCATAGATCATCACGCCGGCGGCAACCGACACGTTCAGCGAGCCTATGTTGCCGAACATGGGTATGGACACAAAGGTGTCACATTCGCGAATCACTTCCGGCGATATGCCCGTATCCTCGGCTCCGAGCACAAGAGCCGTAGGCTCGGTGTAGGAGGCCGTTGTGTAATTGATGTCGGCTTTCTCGGAAACAGCTACAACCTTGAATCCGGAATTTTTCAGGTACCGGACGGCCGACAATGTGGAATGGTCGCGGCACACGGGCAGATGAAGCAGCGCTCCAGCCGAAGTCTTTACGGCATCGCCGCCCACACTGACACTGCCATGGTCAGGAATGACTATAGCGTCGACGCCCGCACACTCGCATGTACGCGCTATGGCTCCGAAATTACGCACATCGGTGATTCCGTCAAGCACCACAACAAACGGCAGAACTCCCTGCTCGAACAATTCAGGCACGAGATTTCCGAGCTTGTGATAGGCAACAGCCGACAGCATGGCAATGGCTCCCTGGTGATTCTTTCGTGTGATCTTATCGAGACGCTCCGCCGGCACATGCCGTGTCAGGATACCGTTCTCCCGCAGGAGGTCAAGAAGCTCCTGAGCCAAAGGTCCGGTAAGACCTTTTTTAATGTATACACGGTCAATTTCTTTGCCGGCATTGACGGCTTCAATAACTGCACGGAGGCCAAATATGTAATCGGATGGCTGCATTGTATATTATCGTTATGTGGTTATGAGGAAATATTCTGTCAACATTCTATTCGGGGGTGGAGGCAAGAAGCGCCATGGCGGCTCCACGGGCTGCGCTGTCGGATGCATCGCCTGACAGCATCAGGGCTATCTCTCCGATTCTTTCATCGGGGGTAAGCTCTTCAACGTGTGTCACCGTGGATATGTCTGTGTCATGCTTGAAAACCTTGAAATGATGGGTTCCCTTTGCGGCGACCTGAGGCAGATGTGTTATGGCGATTACCTGTATCTTATCCCCTATTTCACGCATCATGCGCCCCATTCGGTCAGCCACATCGCCGGAGACTCCGGTATCGACCTCGTCGAATATGATCGAAGGGAGAGCCATTCTCCGGGCTATGATTGACTTTATTGAAATCATGAGACGCGAAATTTCGCCGCCCGAGGCAGCGGCGCCTACCGGCAGCGGCGTCTGGTTCTTGTTGAAGGCGAAGCGGAACTCCACGCGGTCTATACCTGTAACGGACATGTCCGACGGTTCTACAGCTATGTCGCAGACAAGATTCTTCATTCCGAGCGGCACAGCCGTCTCCCTGAGCATGGTTCCGAATTCTTCGGCGGCCGCCTTGCGTGCGTTGGAAATGAGATTCGCCACATCCATCGCTGCCTTTTTAGCCGCTCTTGCCTGCGCCTCGCATTCGGCGACTACGTTTTGGGAATCTTCAAGACGCTGCAGACGGAGTCTCAACCTCGACGCTATTTCCATCAGCGAGTTGGAATCGTCAACGTTGTGGCGGTTCATTACGGCAGTGATTCTTGCGATGCGGCTGTCTATAGCCTCAAGGTCCGATGAAGCCTCGGCCGGAAACGCGGAAGCCTTACGCTCTATCGCATCAGTTATGTCGCCGAGTTCTACATTGACGGTCTCAAGCCGGTTCAGAAGGTCCTCGTTCTCAGAGAACAGATCAGCCACATCGGAAATGGCATCTATTGCCTTGGCAACCATCGACATGGCATTGCCCTCACCGGCCGAAAGCGCTGTCAGCGCATCATCGAGACTCTCGCGGGTCACGGCGGCTGACGTCAACTGTTCACGGTCGGCCTCGAGGTTCTTCAATTCATCGGGCTGCAGGTCAAGTTCCTCAAGGCGCTGCAGCTGATACTGCATGAAATCGGCATTCTCCTTGTCGCGGGCTATCGCGGCTTTTGTGGCCTTGAGTTTATGGACTGCCGCCCTATAGGACGCGAACAGACCGGAATACTGTTCGAGCCGCGCCTTGTTGTCGGCCAGCGAGTCTATTATATCGAGCTGAAAAGCGGGGCCGGTCAGAAGCTGGTTCTGATGTTGCGAATGGATGTCGACAAGTCTGTAACCGGCTTCACGAAGACGCTCTACCGTGACCGGCGTATCGTTTATGAAACCGCGCGAACGACCGGAGGGAGTTATCTCCCGGCGCAATATCATCCGGTCATCGTCCCAGTCAATGTCGTTTTCCACGCATATACTCTTGAGGGCGTCGTTGCCCTTCACGTCAAAGACAGCCTCGATGACTGATTTACGGTCGGACTGGCGGATGGAACGGCTGTCGGCGCGCCCACCGAGCAGAAGCGAAAGGGCGCCAAGCATTATTGACTTTCCGCCTCCGGTCTCGCCGGTGATTATGTTGAGACCGGGATGGAGTTTCAGGTCAATCCGGTCAATCAGCGCATAGTTGGATATGTGTAGGGAGCAAAGCATAGGCAGGTCATCGTGTTTCCGGCGGGTTCTTTATATCCTCAAGGCGGCTCATGTCTGCAGGATAAAGCTCAGTCAGCATCTTATAGACTTCATCACGTTCTGACTGGGTTCCCTTTGAATAAACGTTTATCAACTCATCGAGTTTGGAGTCATGCCACATTGTCAGGGCCACGCTCATGGGCGCCTTCTCCTTTATCTGCTCCAGGACCTTCAGTGCCTGCGTTATGTTGGCCCGCCCCTTATCGGGAGCCACGGACATTTCGTCGAGACCCTTTCGGTGGTACTGGTAAATCAGGTCCCTGATGGCCTGGGTGTTCGGATCTGTCAATGCGGCGAGCACAGCTGCTCGGTTTCGGTTGTCGTCGTAGGTTTTCCATCCGATTTCGCCCGATGTCTGAGCCTGCTGCACAATGGTCTGCAGCCTGTCATAATAAGCCTGACCGCCTTGCGGCGAGAAGGAATCGAAGTCAAGCGCGAGAATAAGATATGCGTAGTAGTTCAGGAGAGCGGTAAGGTTGCTCTCCATGGTTGTTTCCGAGAATATCAGCTGGTCATTGGGGCGATACTCGAACTCAATCTTGTTGTCCTTGAAATTGATCAGCGTGGTTGTGTAGGAGCTGTTGTAGACGGGTCTTGACGATTGTATCTGGAGGTCGCCCTTGACAATATCGTCAATATATTCCGATACTGTCAGGAACAGGCGGCATTCAATCTTTTCGTTCGGTGCGAACTGTGTCGGGGTGAACTTTGTGGTGTTCATGTACTCGTTGATAGCCTGCCGCAGGGCTTCCATGGTCGATTCATTGCTCTGCACCTGACGGGAATCGATTTCCACCGTACAGTTCAGCTCCTGAGCGGTGCAGATACCGGTCAGAGCCATCAGGAGAGCAAAGAGACAGACCCAGCGCTTCATGACAGGTTATCGATGATGTTAGCCGCAGTTTCGGCCTTTGACATAAGCGGCAATGACAGTTCGCTGCCATCGGCCTTGAATATCGTGACCTGATTAGTGTCCGTAGCGAAGCCTGCTCCAGGAACCGCAAGCGAATTGAGCACAATCATGTCCAGATTCTTTGCCTTAAGCTTCCTGACCGCATTTTCAGCCTCATGGTCCGTTTCCAGCGCAAACCCCACGAGCAACTGGTCCGGTCTCTTGACTGAGCCTAATGCGGCAGCTATGTCAGGATTACGTTTCAACTCTATAGTCATCCCTTCCGTATTCTCCCGTTTGATTTTAGTGTCATGGACATCCACAGGAGCATAATCGGCCACGGCGGCACACATTATGACTATATCCGATTCCGGAAAAGCCTTGACACACGCATCGTACATCTGACAGGCCGATTCAACCGGAATCACCTTTACGGAATGTTCCGAAGCCTTGACGTTGACCGGTCCGCTTATCACGGTGACATCGGCTCCGGCCCGTGCGGCGGCATCGGCAAGCGCATAGCCCATTTTCCCGGTTGAGAAATTGCCAATGAATCGGACCGGATCAATCCTCTCGTATGTAGGTCCGGCCGTTATTAACACCTTTTTACCGGCAAGTCTTTGCTTGCGGCTGAAAAATCCGTCAAGTACTCTCACTATGTTTTCAGGCTCTTCCATACGTCCGCGCCCCACAAGATGGCTTGCCAGCTCGCCTTCGGCCGGCTCTATGATATGATTGCCGTAGGAACGCAGCAGGTCGAGATTTCTCGCCGTAGAGGGATGCGCCATCATGTCAAGGTCCATGGCGGGAGCCACAAACACCGGCGCCTTAGCCGAAAGATAGGTGGTCACAAGCATATTGTCGGCCACCCCGTTGGCCATTTTGCCTATTGTAGAGGCCGTTGCCGGAGCTATAACCATGGCATCGGCCCACAGACCGAGGTCAACGTGCGAGTGCCACTCGCCGGTATTGGCAGTGAAGAATTCGCTCACCACCGGTTTGCCGGTAAGCGCCGACAGTGTGACCGGAGTTATGAATTCCCTGGCATTGGGCGTCATGACAACCTGCACCTCCGCTCCCTGCTTTATAAGCAGACGGACAAGAGTGGCTGTCTTGTAGGCCGCGATACCTCCGGTTATACCTACTATTATATGTTTGCCTTTAAGCATGGGAAGAGGTTTGTTTTTTGATATTCATTTTCCGGATTTTCTCCGGGCATCGATACGCAGACGGATTCTGGCAAATGCGTCCTTGGTGTTTCTCTGGAAATCACCCTGCTGGATCCAGCTGTAATAGCCGGGGTCCCTGGCGAGCACTTCCTCCGCCAACTGGCCTTTGTATTTGCCGAAATTGATGACCTCCTTGCCCTCGTCATTGTAGATGAGGCGGCCGGCAAAATCCACATTCCTGTTGTGGCATGAGAATTCCGACAATGCCTTCACGTCGTTGACCAGTTCGGGATAATGGTCAAGCTGCGCTTTCAGCACCTCGAGAGTGGCCCTTGTATCGGCGTTGGCCGAGTGAGCGTCCTCCAGATTCTTTCCGCAATAGAATTTGTAAGCGGCCGAGAGGTTTCGGGGCTCGAGTTTGTGATAAATGGTCTGCACGTCGATGAACCGTGTGCGGGACAGGTCGAAAGCTATGCCCGCACGGTTGAATTCCTCGATGAGCAGCGGAATATCGAAACGGTTGGAGTTGAATCCCGCGATGTCGCTGTCGGAAAAAATCTCGGCGAGGCTCTTGGCTATCTGATTGAATGACGGCTGGTCGGCCACATCCTCATCCGTGATGTGGTGCACGGCTGTAGCTTCGGCCGGTATCGGGATTCCGGGATTCACCCTGCGGGTCTTTTCGATTTCCTCGCCTGAAGGCAGGACTTTGATTATCGAAATCTCCACGATACGGTCATGTGTGACATTGGTACCGGTGGTCTCGAGATCGAAAAATATTATAGGTCGCTGTAGTTTAAGTTGCATTCCTTATATTTCCAAGTGATTATTCACCAAGATTCATAGGCATCAGAATCATCTGAAGTTCGGTATCGGGATCTGACTCACCCGGGAGGAACAGTGCAGGACGCGAAGGATCGGCAAGACGGATAACGATATCGGTGGAGCTGAATGTGGAAAGAATCTCCACGAGATACTGGCTGCCGAATCCCATGCGCAGAGGCTCACCTTCATAATCGCATGACACACGTTCTTCACCCGAAGTGCCGAGATTGTTGTCCGAGGCACGGAGCACCACCTCATTTGCGTCGAAGTTGAACTTTACAAGTCCGCCTCCGCCGTCGCCGAACACGGCCACGCGGCGCACAGCATTGAGGAACGATACACGGTCGGCCGTGAATGTGTAGGGATTGCCTGTGGGTATCACACGGTTGTAATCCGGGAAATTACCCTTTATAAGACGGCAGTCAAAGGTGAAGGTGGCTGACTGGAATATTGCCGATACAGGGGTAACGGTAATCTTCACGTCGTCCTCCTTGGAAAATACGTTCTTGATAACCTGAGCGCCTTTCACCGGCAGGATGAACGAGCATTCCTGACCCGGCTTTATAGTAGCGTCCACATATTTGACGAGTTTACGTGTATCAGTTGCCACGAAAACTACTTCGTCAGGCTTCACATCCCAGAGAATACCCATCATCTGCGGACGTATTTCCTCGTTGCTTACTGCAAAAAGGGTGTTCTCGATTCCCTTGATAATCTGCTCCGAAGTGCATGTGAAAGTTATGGTGTCCGTTTCGGGTGCTCTGCGGTGTTCCGGATATTCGAGACCGGAAATGGCCACGGTGTTGTAATGACCGTTGGTGTAAGTTATCATAACTTCGAGATTCTGGTCGTTGATTTCGAAAGTTATGCCCTGGTCCGGCAATTCCTTCAGCAATTCCACTATACGGCGGGCATCGAGACAGAAGCTTCCTGAGCCTTCGGCTTCGGTTACGTTCAGACGGCCCACAAGTGAATTCTCCATATCCGAAGCTGTCACGGTCAGAGTGTCGCCATCCAGCTCGAACAGGAAGTTATAAAGGATTTGCATGGCATTACGGGAGCTGATGATCTTACTCACCGAAGATGCGAAATTGTAAAGTGTTTTACTTGAAACGTTGAACTTCATTGGTATGTGGGTTTAGATTTATCTTTGATTAAAATGGTCGGGGAGCCCTGTGCGGGTATCAGTCAAAGAACTCGGCATCGGCCTCGGTATCGGTCTCTTCCGTTTCCGTGTCCTCGCCGGCCTCTTCTTCAAGCACGCCTCCCACTCCGAGATTCGGAACAAAATCGTTGTCACAGATATTCAGGTCAGCCGGAATGTCGAAACGGACAGACTGGGAGTAAGGCAACTCGGGATCCGCATAGACTTTCTTCATGAACAGGCCCCAGATGGGCAGAGCCATTGACGCGCCCTGACCGAGGCTTCCGTTAAGGAAGTGGATGAAGCGTTCCTCGCCTCCTACCCATGCGCCGGCCACAATCTCGGGAGTGAAGCCCATGAACCAGCCGTCGGCATTGAAGTTGGTGGTACCGGTTTTTCCGCCTAAATCGGCCGATATGTTCCACGGCGCGCCACGCAGGCGGCGGCCTGTTCCGTTGTCGACCACGCTCTGCAGCATGGAAAGCATTCGGTAATAGCCTTTTTCAGAGAGCACTTCGGTGTGTTTCGGCACAAATTCCGAAATCACATTTCCGTCATTGTCTGTGATGGCTGTAACAAGTATGGGGTCGACACGCATGCCCTTGTTGGCGAACGCCGAGTATGCTCCCACCATTTCCTTTACGGAGATGTCGGCGGTTCCGAGAGCAAGGCTGTAATTGACATCAAGCGGAGAACTTATTCCATAGTTACGCAGCGTTCTTACCAGAGCGCCGGGCGAAAGCTGGTCGATGAGACGTGCCGAAATCCAGTTATTGGAGGTGGTCAGCGCCCATTTCAGGTCAACCATACCGCCTGCGCGCGAACGGCCGGAGCGGATTGACCAGAGGCGTCCGTTGGCATCGTAGATCTGCGGGGGTGCATTGAGTATCTGGTCACACGGTGTGAATCCTTCCTCCATGGCAAGCGAGTAGAGGAACGGCTTTATAGTCGAACCGACCTGACGGCGTCCGAGCGAAACCATATCATACTGGAAAAATTTGAAATCGGGTCCGCCCACGTAAGCCAGTATGTGACCGGTGACGGGGTCCATTGCCATGAATCCGGTTCTGAGGAATTTCTTATGATACAGAATCGAGTCAAGCGGAGTCATAACGGTATCCACGGGACCGTTGTAAGAAAACACCTTCATTTCCACCGGTTCATCGAACGTGCGGCGGATTTCGGCGTCCTCCAGTCCGGCCGATTTGAGTTTTCGCCAGCGGTCAGACTGTTTTATAGCCTGATTTATCAGGTGGCGCACACGCACTTCCGAGATTTCCGTGCGGTTGGTGGAGTATGGCGCGCCCCATGTGCCGCGCTTTTCCCTGTCGAAAGCGGGCTGCAGCGTACGGCCGAGATGCTCGCTCACGGCAGCCTCGGCATGCTGCTGCATACGCGAGTCAATGGTGGTGTAGATTTTCAGACCGTCATTGTAGATGTCATATTTCGAGCCGTCGGGCTTGGGATTCTTTTCAATCCAGCCATATAGCGGGTTGCGGATCCACTCGATTGAATCTGAGTAGAATTTCGCCATGTCCCAGGCACGGTAGTTCGAGCGCTCCGGTTTTTTGGCACGCAGCATGTAACGGATCTGTTCCCTCACGTAGGGTGCGATTCCGTCCTTATGGTCAACACGATGGAAATCCACATTGACGGGCAGCTGCTTCAGCGAATCGACCTCAGCCTGAGTAAGCATCCCGGCCTTATGCATCTGCTCGAACACCACGTTGCGGCGCTCGCGTGCGCGTTCAGGGCGGCGAATGGGGTTGTAGATCGATGGATTCTTGACCATTCCCACAAGCAGCGCGGCCTCTTCGATCTTGAGGTCACTGGGCTCTTTGCCGAAATAGACCTGCGCGGCCGAACGGATTCCCACGGCGTTGTACAGGAAATCAAACTGGTTGAGATACATCTTTATGATCTCTTCCTTGGAATAGAAGCGTTCGAGCTTCACGGCTATCATCCATTCAATAGGCTTCTGCAGAGCACGTTTGAACATGTTGGAAGTCTCCGTGGAGTAGAGCTGCTTGGCAAGCTGCTGGGTAAGTGTGGAACCGCCTCCGGCGCTGCGGTCCTGCATCAGCAGGGTTTTGAAACCCACACGCATCAGAGCGCGCATGTCAATTCCGGAATGCTCCATGAATCGGGAATCCTCCGTTGCTATCAGCGCGTTGACAACGTGGTCGGATATGTCATTGAAATCCGCGCTCACCCTGTTGCCGCTGCCCTGGAAGTAGCGTCCCATTTCCTTTCCGTCGGCACTATAGAGGATGGAGGCGTATTTATCGGTAGGATTCTTTAGTTCCTCGATATCGGGCATATACCCTATCACTCCGTTATAGGCAAGAATGAACGACAGGATCACGCCTGTTACAATCAGACCGAATGCAATCCACAATGAACCGACCACACCGAGCCGGCGGCGCTTGCGTTCAGGCTTCGGATTCCGGTTGGAATCGGATCGTTTACCAAAAATATGATTCATGTATAAATCTTTCTGTTTTTGACTGGTTATCAGACATGCGCGGCTTATTGCGCCATGTACTCTAATAAAATACAAAGATAGCACATATTTGGCAATTCACCATGCCTGCGATGCCTAATTTTTGTCAACAGCCTCGTGAAACCTCAACCGTTCCGGGAAGAAAGTTCCATAGATACGAAAAACTCTCCGGCTATTCATGCGATAACCGGAGAGCGAAAAGGACGAGCCTATTCTGAAAATTCCTTAGTATTAGATTTTTCCGACAAGCTCGATGCCCGGAGTCAGGGTAGAATCGCCCTTTTTCCAACGGGCAGGACATACTTGATCACCATGCTCTGCTACAAACTGGGCAGCCTCGAGCTTGCGAAGTATTTCTTCTGAATTACGGCCTATACCGTTGTCATTTATCTCGGCTATCTTTATCACGCCTTCCGGATTGGCCACGAATGTTCCTCTATAAGCCATGAAGCTCTTCGTATCCAGAACACCCAGCGCCGACGCAAGGCTTCCGTTGCGGTCAGCGAGCATGGGGAATTCTACACGCGCTTTGCTCGACGATTCGTCATGCCATGCCTTGTGAGAGAACTGTGAATCAGTGCTTACGGCGTAGACCTCAGCACCGAGAGCCTTGAAACGCGAATAATTGTCGGCCATGTCGACAAGTTCCGTCGGACACACGAAAGTAAAGTCTGCCGGATAGAAGAAAAATATCGACCAATGGCCTAGGATGTCATTATGGCTGATTGTCTTGAAGCCTTCAGAGGCAACAAAAGCGGGGACCGAGAATTCCGGTATTTTTGTATTGATGATTGTTTCCATATTTTTTATTGATTTTGATAAAAGCGGAATTTAATTCCGGGATTTAGTATTTGACACTACTGCAATAACATAATCCGACGGCAAAAGTTAGCGCGCCCCCGGTTAACAAAACAAAAAAGCATCCTCACGCAATCATGAGGATGCCATGTATCAGGTTACTGAATCCTAATCAGAAAAGCTTCTCGGGATAGGTTCCGTCAGCGTGCAGCTGCGCGAATTTCTCCACCACACCGGGACGGTCGGCAGCGTAAGTCACTCCGAACCAGCGTGAATCGGTGTCAAGCACTTTCACTGTAGCCTCACCGTTCTTGATGAGAGCGTCGATACAAAGAGGAATGAAGAACTCCGATTTGGGAGTGTTGAGGTCCTTGTCAAGGAATTTCTTGAACTCGCGCTCACTGTAATCGAAATAGTCAGGAGTGAAACCCCACAGGTTCATTGACACGGGAGTTTTCGGGTCAAGAGTCTGCACCTCGCCGTTTTCGTCAGTAAACACGATGTTACCGTCCTTGTCATAGCTGATGGCTGTGCGCTCAACGACGGATGTAAGCAGACCTTCGGGAGAAGCCGAGCAAACGCCACGGGCCACGGAGCCGTTTTCGGTCATTGTGTTGCCCACACGGAATCCCACCATGCAATAATCGCCTTTGCGGTCACGCTCACGTGAAAGCTCCTTGGCGATAACCTCGAATGCGTTGCGGCCATAGAAGTCATCGGCGTTAATAACGGCAAACGGCTCCTTGATCACATCCTTGGCCATCAGCACAGCGTGGTTGGTACCCCAGGGCTTTGCACGGTCGGCCGGGCAGGTATATCCTTCAGGAAGATTGTCAATTGACTGGAAAACAACTTCAACGGGAATGTGTCCTTCATACTTTGACAGAATCTTTTCGCGAAAATCGGCCTCGAAATCCTTGCGGATAACAAAAACCACTTTGCCGAATCCTGAATGGATTGCGTCATAGATAGAATAGTCCATTATTGTCTCGCCGTTGGGGCCAAGTGAATCGAGCTGTTTCAGGCCTCCGTAGCGGCTGCCCATACCGGCAGCAAGCACATAAAGAGTAGGTTTCATTGCAGAAATAAAAATTATACTGTGAATTTGAATTGGATTATCTCGTTATATACGTCACCGGGATAGAGCTGGGTTGACGGGAAATCTGCGTGATTCGGAGCATCCGGCATGGCCTGACACTCGATTGCCACACCGTCATAATCCTCGTAGGACCTTCCTTCGGGGTTCAGGGGACATCCTGCGAGCCAGTTGCCTGTATAGACCTGAACGGCAGGCTGTGTCGTGGCAACTTCAAGCGTTCTCCCCGACCTTGCGCCTTTGAGAACGGCCACGGTCTTCAGCTCGCCCTTGTTATAGGAATCGACGACCCAGCAGTTGTCATAACCTTTTCCGTATTCGAGAGCGGGGAAAGGCTTTTTAATATCTTCGCCGAGAGTCTTTTCCACGGTGAAATTCATGGGTGTTCCGGCCACGGGAGCCATCTCTCCGGTAGGGATGAGAGTGTCGTCAGTGGGAAGATAGCGGGAAGCGGCCAGATAGAGAGAGTGGTCAAGAACCGAGCCGGAGTCCTCTCCGTCGAGGTTCCAGTAGCAGTGGTTCGTGAGATTCACCACGGTCGGGGCATCGGTCGTGGCCGTAAGTTCGAGGGTCAGCACATCGGCATCGCTCCATGAGTACACGGCTTCAACCTGCAATGTTCCGGGGTAATTTTCCTCTCCGTCGGGGCTTGTTCTGTAGAAAATCACAGAGTCACCCACAATCCGCGAGTTCCATATACGGTTCTGGAATCCCGAAGGACCTCCATGGAGTGCGTTAGGTCCGTTATTGACAGCAAGCTGATAGTCTTTTCCGTCGACACGCAGATGCCCTCCTGCTATGCGGTTGGCGTAACGTCCGGGGATTTTTCCGGCACAGGGTCCGTCGGCCATATAATCGGCCGGATTACCGTAGCCGAGGGCCACATTTGCTATACGTCCTTCCGAATCGGGAACTTCGACACTCACTATTCCAGCCCCGAGGCTTGACAGTACGATTTTTGAGCCTGAGATGTTGGTCAGCGTGTAGAGTGTGATGTCTCCATACTGAGAGGCCACCACTTGCTTTTCTATTTTCATGTATGAAAGGTTATAGATTTATTTATTCGCAAACTTAGCAATTTTTTCGCGAAATTCAGAGCAAATAATGAAAAAACAGCCTTGCCGGACCGATATGTTACATTATTTGACCTATATTTACACAATCAAGTATTTACTCAATCGAGGGGCCGACATCAGCGGGACCCGTCATCCCATCTGAGGACAACGGATGCCGATTCCATCTGCACTCCTGCAACCGGAGGCAATAACTTGCTGACTTTCACATATCCGCCGGTGACATCAGGAAACTCAGCCATTACGGCGCGCCGGATACGCCCGCACACATGCTCAAGCAACAACGAAGGTTCCGACATGACATCCCTGACGAGCCGCACCAGCGAGGCATAGTTCAGCGTATCATCAAGGCAATCAGTCTCCGCGGCGGCCAATGCCGGCGGATAGTCCACCGACAAAGTAACCTCGAACACATTGCCTACAAGGCGCTCCTGCTCCCCCACTCCATGAAAGGCTTTCAGGCGCAGGCGTTCGACAGAGATTCTGATCGTGTCCATCTCCGGTTCTTATTTGCGGCGGGAGCGGGTTCTGGTCTTCTGGCGTGAATTGTTGCGTTTGCCCTGACGGAGCGCCTGATTGACCGTTACGGTCTTTCCGAGGTCGTCCTCGCCTTCGGGGCCGTGTCCTTTGTCATCGATGAGAAGGAAGTCAAGCTGTTTCCGCTCGAGATTGGCTCTGGCCACCTTGACCTTCACATTGTCGCCCAGACGATAGCGTGAACCGTGACGGCGTCCTATGAGGCAATAGTTCTTCTCATCGAAATCATAGTAGTCATCGGCAAGATCGCGTACCGGTACGAGGCCTTCGCAAAGGTTCTCGTTGAGTTCCACATAGAGGCCCCATTCGGTCACTCCGGAAATCACGCCGTCATAGACCTCGCCCATGTGGTCGCCCATGAACTCTACCTGTTTGTATTTTATGGACGCGCGCTCGGCATTGGCGGCAAGCTGTTCCATTTCCGATGAATGCTTGCACTGTTCCTCAAGCTTGGGCTGATTCACCGAACGGCCTCCGGCAAGATACCGCTCGAGCAATCTGTGGACCATCATGTCAGGATAGCGGCGTATGGGTGATGTGAAGTGGGTGTAATAGTCAAACGCGAGTCCGTAGTGGCCCACATTTGTCGTGGAGTATATGGCCTTGGCCATTGAACGGATGGCAAGCGTTGACAGGAAGTTCTCTTCGCCGCGTCCCTTGACATCGGCAAGCATGCGGTTTATCGAGCGGTTGACTTCGCGTGACGAGCCATTGTCACGGACCTTATAGCCGAATGTCCTCGCTATTTTTGAAAGGTCGGCCAGTTTGCCGGGGTCAGGCATGTCATGGATTCGGTAGACGAACGCCTTGGGCTTTTTCTTATTATCCGGTTTTCCTATGGCAGTGGCCACAGTCTTGTTGGCGAGAAGCATGAATTCCTCGATAAGCTTGTTGGCCTCCTTCGACACCTTGAAGAACACGCTGACCGGATGTCCGGTCTCGTCGATGTCGAACCGCACCTCTTCCCTGTCGAATTCAACGGAACCGTTGTCATAACGGTTCTTTCTCAGAGTCTGGGCCAGACGGTTGAGAGTCAGGATTTCTTCGGAATAATCTCCCGTTCCGGTCTCTATGATTTCCTGCGCTTCCTCGTAAGTGAAGCGTCTGTTGGAGCGGATCACCGTGCGGCATATATTGTGGCTGATGACGTTGGCATTGTCATCCATCACAAAGACGCATGAGAACGTCAGCTTGTCCTCATCGGGACGGAGCGAACAGATTCCGTTTGACAGATGTTCCGGAAGCATCGGAACCACGCGGTCAACCAGATAGACCGATGTGGCACGTTTCTGAGCCTCGCGGTCAAGGATTGTATCCGGCTGCACGTAGTGCGTCACATCGGCTATGTGCACGCCTATTTCATATTTTCCGTCGGCGAGACGGCGAATGGATAGAGCGTCATCGAAATCCTTGGCATCGCGCGGGTCAATGGTGAACGTAACCACGTCACGCATGTCGGTCCGTCGGGCCACTTCCTCGTCGGTTATTCCCGCCTCTATCTTTTCAGCGGCTGCATTGACATTCTCCGGATAGCGGTACGGGAGCCCGAATTCGGCCAGAATGGCGTGCATCTCGGTGGTGTTCTCGCCTGTACGTCCGAGTATGTCGACAACCTCGCCACGCGGATTCTTGTCGTCCTCGGGCCAAGAGGTTATGCGCACAATGGCCTTGTCGCCCTGGCTTCCGCCACGCAACTTGGACCGCGGAATCATTATATCGTTGGCAAGGAACTTTGAATCAGTCTCAAGGAAGGCAATGTGGCGGTCCACATGGAGCGTTCCTATAAAGGTCTGGTCCTTTTCCTCTATTATCTCTATCACCTGAGCCTCGGGCTCCACTCCGCGGCGGCGTGCGGCCACGATTACCCTCACACGGTCACCGTTGAGAGCGTGCATTGAATTACGCTCGGCCACGAGGATGCTCTCGCTGTCGGGGTCCGTTATCACGGAGTTACGGCCGTTGGAACGGCGCACAAACACGCCCTCCACGACGTTGTTGCGCTGGGGCGATTTGTACTTTCCGGGGGCCACTTCAATGAGGTCGCCGTCAAAAGCGAGTTCGGCAAGCATCAGGGCCACGGAACGCTGTCCCGATGCCCCGTTGATGCCGAGGGCGTATGAGACCTGCTTATAATTAAAGGTTGCGGCGCCCTGAGCCTGGGAATATCGAATCACTTCCTCACGCAGATCCTTCGGAGCCGTACGGCGTGATGTCTTGGGTTTTGTATTTTTGGTCATGAGAGTCAAAGATGTTGTGAAAAGTGGTGATATAGACTACAACACCCGTAAATAAACCAGAGTTTTATTTTCAGCGGTGTCAGGCGTCGATATTTGCATAATTCGCATTGGCTTCGATGAAGTCCCTGCGCGGCCCTACGTCCTCGCCCATCAGCATGGAGAATATGCGGTCTGCCTCGGCTGCGTCGCTGATATTGACCTGCTTGAGCAGACGGTGTTCGGGCGACATGGTGGTGTCGCGCAGTTCCTGAGCGCTCATCTCACCGAGACCTTTGTAGCGCTGCACCTTGGTCTTGTCGCCGTGCTGCATGATGAACTGCTGCACCTGCTGTTCTGTCCAGCAGTATTCCTCGACCTTGCCTCTGGTACACTTGAACAAAGGAGGTGTGGCAAGATACAGGTAGCCGTTTTCAATCACAGGACGCATGCGGCGGAAGAAGAATGTCATGAGCAGTGTGGCGATGTGGCTACCGTCCACATCGGCATCGGTCATGATTATGATCTTGTGATAGGCGAGTTTGGATATGTTGACCGCCTTGGGATCTTCCTCGGTGCCTATTGACACGCGCATGGCCCTGAACAGCGATGTGATTTCCTGATTGTCAAATATCTTGTGGTCCATGGCCTTCTCCACATTCAGAATCTTACCGCGCAGCGGCAGAATGGCCTGGAACTGACGGTCACGGCCCTGCTTGGCGGTACCGCCTGCTGAGTCTCCCTCGACGAGGAACAGCTCGCAGTCTTCGGCATGACGGCTCGAACAGTCAGCGAGTTTACCAGGGAGGCCACCGCCTGTGAGAGGTGATTTGCGGAGCACTTTTTCGCGGGCATTGCGGGCCGCATAGCGCGCCTTGGCAGCAAGTATCACTTTTTCAACAATGGTCTTTGCCTGACGGGGATGTTCCTCGAGATAGGTGCGCAACGCCTCGCTGACAGCCGTCTGCACGGCGCCCATCACTTCATTGTTGCCGAGTTTGGTCTTTGTCTGGCCCTCGAACTGCGGCTCCATGACCTTGACCGAAACAACTGCCGTAAGGCCTTCGCGGAAGTCATCGCTTGACACTTCCACCTTCTCCTTTTCGAGCATCTTGTTGTCCTCGGCATATTTCTTGAGGGTCATGGTCAGACCGCGGCGGAAGCCGGTGAGGTGCGTACCGCCCTCTATGGTGTTGATGTTGTTTACGAACGAATAGACATTCTCGTTATAGGAGGTATTGTATGTGAGAGCCACTTCAACGGGGATGCCCTGACGCTCTGTGTTGAGGTGGATCACATCCTCTATCAGAGGCTCCTTGTTGGAGTCAATGTACTGCACGAACTCCATCAGACCTCTCTCGGAATAGAAAACCTCGCTGCGGGGCACGCCCTCTTCGTTCACCTCGCGCATATCCCTGAGGGTCAGCGTGATTCCGGCATTAAGGAAAGCGAGGTCACGGAGGCGGTTGGCAAGAGTGCCGTAGTCATAGACCGTCACGGAGAATATAGAGGCATCAGGCTTGAAGGTTATCATAGTGCCTGTATGGTCACTTTCGCCGACGACCTGAAGCTCCGATGTGGGCTTACCGCAGGAGTACTCCTGAACGTAGGCCTTGCCGTCACGATGGACTTCAGCCCTCAGATAGGTGGACAGCGCGTTCACGCAGGAAACGCCCACACCGTGGAGACCGCCCGACACCTTGTAGCTGCCTTTGTCAAACTTACCTCCGGCATGGAGGACAGTGAGCACGACCTCGAGAGCGCTCTTATGCTCCTTTTCATGCATGTCCACCGGAATACCGCGGCCATTGTCAACGACCGTTATCGAATTATCCTCATTGATAGTTACTTCTATATGCGATGCGAACCCGGCAAGAGCTTCGTCTATTGAGTTATCGACAACCTCGTAAACAAGGTGATGAAGACCTTTGACGGAAATATCTCCGATATACATGGCCGGGCGCTTACGCACTGCCTCAAGACCTTCAAGTACCTGAATATTACTGGCGCTATACTCTTCTTCTTTTTCTGACATTTCTATTTGTTCTTTACCTGTTATTGATACATTTAAGCAGCTTTTCAGGGCAGCGGGACATCGCTCCCGCGCGTCTGTCCAAAAAGCAAACAAAGTTACGAATTTTTCTCCTTTCATGCAAACCATTTGTGCCCTCGCGGGAAAATTATGGCTACATAAAAAGTTTTTATTCAAAAGTTGTTGCATTTGAACCGACAAGTATCTATATTTGCATAATAATCAATCACAAATACCATGCCCACACTACGCACAATCATCGCCTCAACGCTTCTTGCAACATGTTCCTTCTCATTCGCTCTGACACCGGAGCAGGAAAAGCCGCTGAAGCAACTGGCCGAAAACATTGAAAGTCTGGCCGAAAACAACGGATTCCCAATGAAGGTAACCTCCGGACTGGAGAATCAGACTCTTGAGATAAATGCCGTCATGACTGATGAAGATGACAGCATTGACTATATCGCCGGCTATCTCTACCGCGAGAATCTCCTTGCAATGATAGCACCCAATCTCGTGCAGGTGCTCGAATCCATGCAGGACATAGAGAAAGTCAACGGCTCGGTTTCGGACCAGGCCGGACAGGCCCTTGAATTCAGATTCACGGCGAAGGAAATCAAAGACTACATGAAATGACCCGGTTCCTACTGCTCTTGGGGATTCTCATCTCTTCCCTCACTCTCCGCGCACAATCCTCCGCCGAAATCGGCAGCCTTTCAGCCGACGAGGCCTACAGCGTTCTCAAGATGTGCTCGGCGGGCCTGCAGGAGCCGCGCGAAGTGGTGCCCGGAACAATAATGAAGGTCACGCTTACGCCGGGACTGCTGACCTACGATTACTCCATGCCGAGATATCGCCGGACTTCGCGCGACCTCGCGCGCCTTCTGATCTGCTGCAACAAACCGGCGGGCGACAACATGGAGGCTGTGATGATGTTCGCCGACCTCATAGAGCATGCACGGTGCGACATAGCTTTCCGGTATTCGGGAATCGACACCGCAAGTTTCAGGATGAAGCCCGATGAATTCCGGCTCCTTATGACACGTCCCGCCAATCAGATAGGCCTGGACATGAGCGAAATGCTCCCCGAGCTCATAGCTACTCTTGACAGGCAGGTCAAACAAGCGGACGTTTACGGATTTGACAACAGCCGCTCATCCATAAGCGCCGACGGAGAATACCTGACCGTAAAGATGTATCTCAACATCGAGAACAAATCTCTTGCCCACAACACCTCCAGTTCCGAGGCGAAACAGATTATGGCCTCGATTCTGCTGAACTCCCCATTGGGCATGTATTCCAAGGCTGTATTCGAAGCAGCCAAGGCTCTTGATTTCAAGGGACTGAAATACGAATTTTCTGACATTGCCGGAAACCACGGCTCGCTCACATTCGACTGGAACGAGATGGAGAACCTGGCAAAAGGAATCAAGTCACCCGAAGAGATGCTTGACGCTTACGACCGATACCTGACGGAGGACATACAGAAAAACTATCCCAACATCCGCTTTTCCCACTCCACAATCCCGGGCAATCTGACATTCAACATAATCTACGATTTCCCGTCCGACGTGTTTCAGCGGATACTCGAGTGCACGCCCGAAAGCGGCGTAAAGGAAACCTACCGTCCCATACTGCAGCAGGTACTTCCGCAGATGCCCGACATAAAGATTATCAGAATAATTCTTGTCAACAGCGATTCTGCAAGCCGCGTACAGAAGTATGGCAGAGACGACTTCAGCAGATAGTTCTCGGTCAGGACATGGAGACCGCAAAACCATAACATTTTTTAACGCAACGCCTAAGTTTTTGAATTTCTGAAAATTTCGGCCCATTCTTCATCAAAGACCAAATAAAAGCAAAAAAATAATGGCCGAAAAGTTTGCGTGGATATGAAAAACAGCGTACCTTTGCAGCGCAATAACCAAAACGGGGTGTAGCTCAGCCCGGTTAGAGTACGCGTCTGGGGGGCGTGTGGTCGCAAGTTCGAATCTTGTCACCCCGACAAAAGCTCTGCAAATCAACGATTTGCAGAGCTTTTATTTTTACCGGCCCATTTTTGAAATCACAAAGGCGCATAGTAAAAAACCTGTGTTAAGCGTAGATATTGCAGAGCCGAAAGATGAAAAATTTGGAGTCGTTTACGCCG
>CANQWS010000042.1 GCA_947627615.1 uncultured Muribaculaceae bacterium
TCTTTTCCATCGCAATCTGTTTAGACTGCAAAGGTATAATTTTTATTCCGTAAACACAGGTTTTTTACTATGCGCCGTTTTTTACTATGCGCCAGGTTTTTTACTATGCGCCGTTTTTTACTATGCGCCAAGTTTTGGTTTAACTCTCGGTTTAACTTTCAAGGTAAAACCACATGTTTTTACAAAGAAAAAGCAGTCAGACATTCATCTAACTGCTTGATTTTCTGTGATCCGAGTGCGGTCACAAAATTTTTCATAGTCAGTTGTGCCACAGAGAGTTATGAAATGTGTTTTTGTGGTACTGTACCACAAATTGTGGTACACTTTGACCTTTAGGGGTCAAAATGTGGTACAAAAACAGCCTCTTTTAAGTGTCATTGAAAATTCAATATATTTTAACTAATTTCTTTAATATTGGCGTATATTAAAGAAATATTTGCATTAATTAAGTTTCTAAAACAGGATAAAATGTGCCTTTGATTAACTGCGACATTCCCTGCGAGGTGAAGGTCGCAGTTAACTTTTCGCAGACGTAGCGTTTGCCACGGATAATGAAAAGGCTGCGAGGATTGGGGATTGTGTCGGAGAGAAACTTAAACGTCGCCTTTTGTTTCGGGTTCACCCGATAGACAGTGCGATATTTGTTCAAAATCTTGTTGTTGAGCCGCAGTGTGGTGTGAGGACGGAAGTAACTGCCCCAGTCCTCCGCTATCACCACATCTTCGGTGTAAGGGTACGGGAGTTTGCCGTCGTAGTCGGCGGCAGCGTCCCACCACCCGATATAGATTTTGTCGTAATACTCGCTCTTTTTGTCCTTCTCGCCGGCTTCGATGTTCTGCACCGAGACAGGCTGATAGAAAGTATTGTCGATGCGCTGCTTGCGTTCCTCGCGGCTTTCGCCACGAACAAACGAGGCATCGCCCGAAGTGTCGTTCTCGTCGTAGCCCGAAAAAGCGAGGAAAAGGCAACGTCCGTATGTGGAGTCCGTGAAGTCAATCCATGCCGGAACAAACTCCACCTCGTTCTCCTCCGCCTCCTCGCTGTCATCGACAATGCGACCGCCGAACAAGTTTACAGGCTGCAAAATGCACTTGTAAGAATATCTGTTCGGAAGCCAATCTCGCTTCTCGACGAGAGTTTTCTCAACGGCACGAATGACGAAGTAAATGTCGAGGTCTTTTGCGTAGAGCAACTTACCTATAGTCGAGCCACGCCCCGAATTGCCGTCCCACGTCGCATAACTCTTGTTAGCGGTGAGCAAAGCATTTAGTGTGTCATACTGCACAGCTCCGCTGCCCCACGACTTGATAAACCAGTCGCATGAATAGAATTTCCACATCTCGTGGTCGCACTCCGCATAGACAAGGTTCTTCGCCTCTCGATACTCGCAGTTATCGTCCTCCACCGTGACCTCCACGGTGTGCTCGTCGATGACCTTGTCAATAGCCACCGGCGGCAGTGCGGCAAGAATGTCCTTTGAGTAGGCGAAACCGATGTGACGGCTGCGGTGGTCGATGTCGAACTCCGCTTCAAGAAAAGGTTCGAGCTTCTCGAAGAACTCCGCCACGGTCCAGTGCGGCAAAGCCCTGGCGAACTTCGGCATGTGCCAAGCGTAAGGGAGCGTGTTGCATACGAGCAGATAGCGGTGTTCCTCCTTTTCTTCCCACGCCGTAAAATCGTAGGTGTAGCCCACAGCTTCGCAAATCTTCTTCACGATATAGAGCAGATAAGGCTGCCACGACAGCCCTGTCGTGTCGTCGTGCCACGAATACGAGCCATTGACGTACTTCGTGCAGTTCTGAATGTTGCCCGAAGCATCATTCACCCACGGCAAGGCGACAAAAGAGAGATTGTAGAAGCCGTCATTCCAGGCTCGCATCGGAGTGATTGCCGAAGTGTAAACCGTAGTCGGCGAACCGAGGTCAAGTTCGTTGATGTAGATGTCATCTAAGGTAGAGTCGAAGTTCACTTCCGAGCGACCTTCGAGGAATTGCGTTTTCACTTCGGCTTGGGAGATTTCCGTCACGACGATAGAGCCACGAAGCACGAGTGCACGGTCAATGATTTGACAGTCGAAAATCACCTTGTTTGCCGCCACGTCGGCACGGTTGATGTTGCCGAAGATGGCGAGGTTCTGAGAGCAACCACGGAGCGGAAAGGTGATTGTGAGCGAGTAGCCGTCAGAGCCGCTGAAAAGGCGGTTGTCGGCGATGTATTCAAACGAAGTGTTCTCCTTTAATGCAGCTAACTTACCATTGATTAAGATTTTCATTACTTGCGAGTTTTAGGTGATTTATTGCGTAAAAGTCTTTCGTAGTCGTCCTGTGCCTTGTTGATGCCTTTGTCGCCGGACACCGTTGCAACTGTAACGAAAGGTTCTTGCAGCCTTTCCTTTAACTCACGGATTGTAGCAGTCAATTCGGAGTTGTCGGCAGGAGCGGCAGTGTAATTATTCGTATTGTTTATTATTTGTGGCGATTGCGGCTGCGAAGCAAGTAGCATCGGAGCAGTGATAGAACGCGACACATCGGCTGCGGCGAGCGATCCGATAGTGTTAGTTCGTTGGGCGTATTCGAGAGCATCTATAATCGGGCGAGTTTTCGGCGACTTCACCAGTTTCTGTGAAGCCACCCATTCCCCGGCGTGAACGATGCCGACAGGTTCATCGGAACGACCGTCGGGAGTAAAACCGCCCGCAGAATAGCCCTGCGCTTCCGAAGCCTGCTGTTGTTTCTTGATAGCCGCAATCTGAATCATACCGGCAGCCACCGCCATACCTGCGGCGATAGGTGCAAGAATATAGCCGATAACAGGGATAGCGGCGGCAGAGCCGTAGGCGGAAATGGCATTTTGAGCCGTTTGAGCCACAGCCTGAATAACCTGCATGGCGAACATCTTGCGGTTCGCCTCATTCTTCGCCTTGGCTATTTCCTTTTCCTTTTGCGCCTCGAGTTTCTTCACCTTGTAGGAGTTGCCCTCGGCAGCGGAGATTTCCTTGTCGTAGCGTTTCTCTATGGCGGCAGTCTCGATTTCGAGTTCCGCCTGAATAAGAGAAGAAAGCGAAGAAAAGATAGCACCCATTCCCGAAGTCAGCGTGGATATAGCACCCTGCATCGCCTTTCCACCATCGCCATTCAGCCACTCCACCGAGTCGGCAATGGCACGCTGCATTCTGTTGCGTTCATCTTCCTCTGCGAGCAAACCATAACGCTTTTGCAGAGCGAGCTTCGCTTGCTGAAAAGTCTCCTCGATGCGCAGTTTTTCGTCCGCATTGTCGCCGGCAGCGGCAATTTCGCGGTCATAGACAGTCTGCAAGAGAGCCAAATCGGCATCGTATTTGGCTTGCCGTTCTTGCGGATTGTCGCCGAAAAACTCCTTCTTCATCGAGGCGAGTTTGCGTTCGTTCTCCTCCGTTTCACGCTGACGGCGTTGCATCTGAGCGATGAGCAAAGACTGCAACTGCTGCTCCGCCTGAAGCCGCTCCTTGCTGCCCTCTTTATAGAGCTGTGAGAGATTGCGCTGATGCAAAATCTCATACTCCTCGATGCGTTTGTCGTAAGTTTCCTTGGAAATTTGACCGTCGATGTAAAACTGCTTCACCTCCGCCATTTGAGCATTATAGCGGTCGTTTTCAGCGTCCACCGACTGCGAGAGCAAAGCCGCGTCGGCGTGCTGCTGTTGCTTCATCTGCGCCTCACGCCACTTTGCAGTAATCTGCAAACGCTCGTCCTCCGAGAGGTCAGTGTGCAAAAGCTGCCTTTCGTAGAATTCCACAGCGATGCGGTCCATTTCGGCAGTATAGGCAAGATAGTCCTTCTTGCCGGTAGCGTAAGCGATACGAGCCGAAGCCTCCTCACGCTCACGCCACTGCTGTTCAGCGGCAAAGCGGTCGGCAGCGGAATTAGAGCCGCCACCGCCGGCACCGCCGCCGTTAGGAATATTGACATCGCCCACACCTCCGGCATCGGCGATAGCCGCCTCCGAGACGTTATATTTCTGACGCAGATACTCGTTAGCCTCATTCAGTTGCCGCTGCTTCGTGATATTGGCATTATAGGCAGAGCGAGAAGCGTTCAGCGTCTCGCCTGTCGAAGCCACCTTGTTAGCGTAGGGAGTAACATTGACTAAGCCACCGGCAGCTGCATCGGTAGAGTTTGTATAGGCAATGTTATTCTCTTGCTCGCGAGCACGGTTCCAATCAGCAACCGCTGCATTGTGAGCACGTTGGTCAGCGTCCATTTTCGCCTTTAACGCCGGAGCCTGTTGCTCCAAAGTTAAAAGTTCCTTTTCATTCTCCTCGATTTTAGCCGCAGCGGCACGAGCACGAGCCACCTCGATGATAGCGTCACGGAGATTATTGTATTGCGTTTTCGCCTTACCCACCATAATCTCCTCCGTCGAAAGATTCTTGAAATAGTCCGGATAGAGCTTCTGAAGACGTTCCGCCGCCTTGCGACGCTCATCTTTCGACTTCGCTTCATCGACCGCAGTCTTGTAGAGGGCTTCCACACGGCTCATCTCGTTAGCCGCCGACTGAGCCGCCGCTTCGGAGAGGTCAGTTAGGCTTTTCTTGTATTCCTCCATTTCCTTGCGAGCCTTTTCCTCCTCGGCACGCTGTTGCTTAAACTTCTGTGTGAGGTTGTAGATGCCGACGCCGAGAGCAACGACAGCGGAGATTATCAGCCCCCAAGGTGATGCCTTCATTGACTGATTAAGGAACGTGATAGCCGTTCCTGCGGCCTTAGTTCCTTTCGTGAGGGCGATAATCGCCACATCACACAGCCCCACCACATAGCGGAACGCCGAAGCGATCGTCTTGCCCGACAGCAAGACAGCGTTCCACGCCAATTGAGCCACCTTAGCCACAGCGACAGTCGCATAGTAGGAGGCGATAGCCGCCACGAGCGGCACGATAACACGGCGGTATTCGATAAGGAACGACACTATCGTATTAAGCACACGGAGGAAAATACCCGAAGTAGTATAGATATGCTTCATAATCGGATATAGTTTTTCTCCGAGTTCGATAGCGAGTTCCGAAACACGCTTCTTCGCCTTGTCGATAGCCGCTTGAGCCGTGTTATTGAAGATTTCATATTCCTTAGTCGCTGACGATGCTTCACGGAAAGCCTTGTCAGCCTCGCCCATCTGCCATTTCACCTCGTCGAGGTGCATGGCGAGCGTGGAGAGCACCTGCGACACACGAGCCGCATCGAGACCCATCTCCTTGAAAGCCGGGGCAAGCATCATCGTGGCATTCTCGAAGCCCACGTCCTTACCCATATTCTGCAATGCTTCAAGGAACATCAGCAAGCCGTCTTTCGCCGAGTGCTTCAATGTCTGATTGAGCTTTTCGGCATCCATTCCGAGCGTAGCGGCAAACTCGTGGTTCTTGTTGGCAAGGTTCATAATGACCTTTTGTATAGCCGTCGCCGACATCTCCACCTTTTGGCCGTTGGCATCGAGGACAGCGCCAAAAGCGAGGATTTGCGGAATAGTAAGACCCGCTTGCGAGCCTATACCAGCCATACGTTGTGCAAACTCCACAAGATAAGGCTTCGAAGCCGTACAGTTTTGCGACAGCACATTCACCGTAGAGCCGACGGCAAGCATCGCATCTTTGGTGCCGAGCAGTTCCTCGACACCGAAGATGTTAGTCAATTTGGCGATAGTCTGCGTGGCACCGTCCCCGAGGTCCACGAGCGCCACATTGATGATGTCGGCGGCTTCCACATAACCTTGTACTGATTCGAGCGTATTCTTGCCGAGGCGACCGGCTTCCTGTGCGAGTTCGTTCAACTTCTCACGAGAAGTGCGAGTGTCCATCTTCTTAAACGCCTCATTCAGTTCGAGCACCTTTTGCTCCGTCAACCCCGTGTACTTTCGGGTGTTGGCGAGTTCCTCCTCCATTTCGGCAAAAGCATTCACCGCCTTGCGGCCCGCCATAACCAAACCGGTTATGGCAGCAGCAAGACCCATAATGAAAGTTTGCGCATTATTAAGCCACATATTCATTCTATCCCACCGGGATTGCTGAGTTGCGAGAGTGGCATTGACCTTTTGCAATTCAGTTTTCACCGCCTTAATCTTGGCGACGTGAGCGTCCCAAGCGGCGGTGCCTCGTTGGATACCGTTCAACTGCGACTGCAAGGTTTTGAGCGTCTTGTTCAGTTCCTTAGGCGAAGCCTTGTCGAGCCTACGGAGCACTTGTTCGGCGGTAGCTGCCGAGCCTTGCAGTTGAGTAATCATTCGGTTGGTGTTGGAGAGTTCACGTTGCAGTTTACGCATCGTAGCCTTGTCGCCCGCACTGGCGGCTTTGGCGATTTTCTTCTCCAAGTTCTGAGCCTCACGCTGAAGCGTGGAGAGCATTTGTTGCGCCTGTTTGCCGTTCACCGAGAGAACGACATTGGCAGTAGAAGTGTAGTTAGCCATATTGGAGTGTTTAGAGTTTATCGTTTAGCGATTATCGAGGTATCAGGGAAGAATGTGCTCTAAGTGCATTTTCCCGGGACACTCAAATTTGTTGCTTTGAGTAGCAAATTTGAGAGAAAATTTTGGCACCATAAAAGACACTGGCACAGCGTGTAAAGTGTCAAATAGAGGTGCGAAAATTTGACAAGTTTTCAGTTTGTAAAGGACTGAAAACTCCAATCGGCTAAGTATTAGCCGATTAAGGGGTGCAGGGGAAAGGATTTCCCTTGCTACTGTCTGTAAAGACCCCCCACCGCCCTCAATCGTTTTGCCGACCTCGCCCTTGACCTCCGAGCGGAATGTGCGGTGAATGAGTTGGCGTGCGAGCCAAAATCGGCTTGCCGATATTGGTCTCCACGGCAACACCTCTTTCTTGCCGAAGGCAAGGTTAAACAATGCGATGTGCGGTGATGACAAGGCTGTGCGTAATGGAGCTGATGACAGCGAGAGCGGAGCGGATTTGGAGTTGTTCAGGCAATTAGTGGCGATGCCGCCGAAGAAGTGTCGTCGGGCTGCTTGCAGTTCGATGTCACTGTGCGGTGTCGCCACGTCAAACTGCCCGAACAAAACTCGAAAGCAGAGAAGCGGCAGCCGTCATAGGCGGAATGGAGTTAATGCCTTGTCGCACCGCTCATCGCGAATAATCAAAGCAGCCAATGGAAGTATTATTGTCGGCTATGCTCGTGCGGAGAACGGAGCGGGCGGACGACAGCACAAAGGCAGTTGGAGCATAGGTCGGTTTCGGAGCGGCTTGCCGGAAGGAGTGTGTGAGAAAGCGGTAGCGGCTCAATGACCGGGCGACGGAGCAGACACCGTCGAGTGCAGCGAGTGCGGTGTCGCGGAGGCGTATAGGTCAGGGAGTTGGCACAATCTCCTGTTCCGAACCCGACCGATCACTGCTCGTACTGCCGTGCCGTTGTCCGCCGTGGAGGGCGAAGCGAAGAATGTTAGCCGACGTGTTCCATTGGCGACAAATCCGCTTTGCCGTAAGGCTAATAATGCGAGTGCACCGCTAAAAGGGAAAGAAGGCGATGACAGTAACTATCCTGCTCGCAGTGGAGAACGGAGCGAGAAGTCTTTGCCTAAAAGCACTTTGTACAAGGGAGGTATCGGACAACAGCGATAGCCGTTGAAAGAGTGTGTTGCAAAGCGGTAGCGGTGTGCAGCAGCGTAGTTGGAGCAGATACCGTAGGAGCGCAGCGAGTGCGGTATCGCGGAAACGTAGAGGCTTCACATTGCGACACTTTCTTGTTCCGATGCACCGACCGGGCGGCACAGCCGCTGTTCTAAGTGCAAAGGCAAAAGACTTCCGCGGAGTGTGCAACGGAGAAAGTGGAGAGATTGCATCATCGACTTCGGGTGGGAGGGGCATCTATGAGCACTCGCCAAAAGCGAAGCGACCTATCCTCACGGACAAGTCGCCACATTATGAAAAAACTTTACTATCTATGTTGTCGAATGCAGAAAAAGAGAATGATTGCAATGGCAAGAATAATCAAAACGATGCTGCCGTCAGGAGGCTTATAAACGCCGGAACTCTCGGAGTTCGACTTCTCCTCACGCTGCGTTGTGCGGTGAACCGCCAACGTGTCAATAACTACGGAGTCTGTCTTGACAGACTGATTTATAGACGTTTTGTTGGCGATTGAGGCGTGTCGGGCGCGGAGGTGCAACCGGGACGGTTGCGCCGCAGCAAGCGCCGCCGATGAGCGACAACTATCAACAATCGGCTCAACGTAGATGTCGAGGCTGTCGAAGTCGCCAGACCACGACGCAACCATATCAAGGAGCGACTGCGACGACGATGTGGTTGCCGTCGTATTCGTCAGCCGGACATCTTCGGAAAAATCCGACTGCACTTGCTTCTGCGAGCGGCACGAGCAGAGCAAGAATACTGACAAGAGAACTAAAGTTCGCATAGCCCAGAAGTCTTGACGTTAAACGAAGGACAAGCCTTATTGGCGAACTCGTCATGACCGTGAACGCTTGCGTTCGGAAAACGGCGGCGAAGTTCGGTGATGAGCCGAACGAGCGACTGCTTTTGAGCCTCGGTGCGAGTGTCCTTGGGCGTTTTGCCATTGGTCGCGCAGCCACCAATGTAGCAAATGCCGATTGAATTGGAGTTATGCCCCAAACAATGAGCACCGACCTCCTCAATGGCTCGTCCTTTGTGAACGCTGCCGTCGAGGTAAATCACGAAGTGATAACCGATGCACCGGAAGCCACGCTTCTTGTGCCAGGCATCGATGTCGGCGACCGTGAAGTGCTTGCCTTCAGGAGTCGCGGCACAATGAACGATAATCTCTGAAATCTTTCTCATTTGTTCTTGTATTTATAATGGTAGTCAATGCCGAACAGAGAACCGACAAAAGTCAGGATTTCGCCAAAGGCGATAAGTACTGAATTGTCGATAACGCCTGTAGGCGGAACGATAAACCCTGCGATGAGCAACCCTGCGCCGAGTACGATAAGTACGACGGCTGAAATGAGTTGCAATTTGCTGTCGATTCGTTTCATAATTATTTGGTTGTTAGGTGATAAATTCGTAACTTTGCAGTGTATTGAGGTGAGCGTATGCTTATCTCTTAGTATTCCGTTGGGCGACTGCTTTACGGTTTTTATAGATGTGGGCGACTGCTTACATCTTTTTTATTTACCCAAGTGAAATTCTTTCGTGCAAGGGTCAAAAATCACGGAAAACTCGGCGAGATTTGAAACCAAATGAGCCGGAGTTATTGTAGCAAAAACATTGTTGAATGATTTCGCGAAGCCGATAGCGAAGCGAAAACGCCGCATCAGATAAGTTCCGTGATTGCTTGACACTCTCACTTTCTTTTTTCCCCACGGAATATACATTTTCTCGTCAGAACCTTTAGCACCGACCACATACTTCGCCTCGTAAGAGTGCGAAATTAAATTGTTTTCAAGGTGATGCCAGTCTTCGAGTGGCGATGTGCGGAACATCACACAACCGTTAGAGTCAATTTTGACATCGTTCGGTAAGCCTCCGATGACGTGCCACCCTTTGTTTTTCGCACCACGTTTTCTATCAGGATAATTTTCCAAAGTGCAACGATTTCGTTTTGAGGTAAAGCGAAAAACGAATGGATAATAGCCGTTTTTGGTGTAGTATGAAGCGTTATAAACGCGGAGTTTTCCGTCCACCACTTCCACTGCGATGCGAGGGCAATCCGTCTTCGCTTTTATCGAGGTGATGCCTCTGGCATTCTCCTCGACCGATTTCTGCGTAGCAGCCAAATCGTCGTTTGTCACTTGCAGATTTTCTGTAAGGTCAGCAATGCCCTCGGAGCAGTAATTAGATTCATCAGCCACGCGAGCCAATAGTTCGCCGTTCTCCGAAATGGTAGTTTCGAGAGAGGAAACCTTAGAGGCGAGTTCCGTGTGCGATTTCTGCAAAGCGGCAAGCCCTGTGCGAGTGCTGTTAAGGTCCGAGACCTGTTGCGCTCGCATCGCACCGGCTCGTTCGGTAGTGGCTTGGCGAATGAATAAAGAGTCTTTCAACACCATAGTCACACCGTTAATCAGGTGCGACGTAGTGACGTTCATTAGAATATCGTTGCGGTCTGCCGAACCTTGTTCGAGTTTGTAAAGAGCGGTAGGAACAGCCGCGATGTTGGCGACGAGCTTTTGAAAAGCATCGTAGATTGCTTTATAATCTGCGTCGGAGGCGGCAGAGTTGATAAGGTCTGCGAGTTTTTGAAGCAGAACGCCGAGCGATTCGGGCGAGATACTGTCCTTTTGCGACAGTGCCCTAAAATCGCTGATAAGTTGAGTAATGGTAGATGTATTGATAGCCATAATCTTTGATTTTTAAGCAAAGTTATGGTCTATCAATGTTCTGCGAAAAGACACGAATTGTTAACGGAGTACGCTGTATGTCAGCGAAAATGCGTAACTTTGTATGTTTATTTCAATAGATTTATAAATCCATTGAAACAAATCTTCAATAATAACCAGTTGGAATTATGTTTAATCTTAAAAAAATATTTGTTTTATTGTCGTTCTTTGTTTCCATTACTGCTTTTGGAGAGTCTTCGGTGGTAACAAAGAATGACGTTATTGTTAGTTTACAAGAAACTCTTCAAGAGTATATTGATTCAAGAGAGGCTTCGATTGGGATTGCAGTAATAATAAACGATACAGACACGATTTCAATAAATGGTGATAAAGATTTCCCAATGATGAGTGTCTTTAAGTTCCCTTTAGCATTATCATTAGCCCACTATGTTGATAGCCGAGGGGAAAGTCTAAATGATACAATCTCAGTATCTACTGAGGACTTAAAGGAAAATACGTATAGTCCTATGCTCCTAAAATATGGACGTAGACCTTTAAAAATTTCTTTACGTGAACTGTTAGAATGGTCGCTTCAAGAAAGCGATAATAATGCGGCGGATATTCTATTGAATTATATTGGTGGCATTGACAGCATAAATGAGATATTGAGAGAAATATATACTCCTACTCCAATAAAAATTGGTGCTTCAGAAGATGATATGCACCGCAATCCATCATTAGTCTATATAAATTCCTCTACACCATTAGCTATGGCGGAACTATTCAATACGTTTATGAGCAAAAAAGGTGAATCAGAAAGTTTAAAAGAAATTGCAAAGATGATGGAGACTTGTAAAACCGGAGCAAATCGACTGAAGGCTTCATTGAATAAATCAGGAGTCTTAATAGGACATAAAACAGGAACAGGAGATTTACTCCCCACAGGAAAGATTTCCGCAATCAATGATTGCGGATATGTAATTCTATCAGACGGGCAATTTTACTCAATTGCTGTATTTGTTGTAGATTCTTCATACGATATGCTTAATACTGAAAAAATTATTGCAGATATATCGAATGAAGTATATAATGTCGTTGCGAGTAATTAAAGAATGACGGCGCGGCGCATAATGTCGGGATTGAGGGCGTTGGATATGGCGCGGCAGAACTCCTGACCTAAGGAGTCTGCATAAAATTCTTGTATGTTCATCACCGAGGCAAAGTATTTTCGTGAGAACCACCTACGGCGTTTACGGCGGTTTACAAAACCGGCGCCCAAGTCGCCCGAATTGCCGTGAGGCGTATTCGAGCCTGTGCCGTAGTCCACGAAAATACCGTAAGTGTTGAACGATTGGGCGAGCGTGATTTGCGTAAACTTGCCATCGGCAGTCATGCGCACCGCCATCGTGGAGCGGTAAAGCGCTCCCGTGTCAATCACGCCGAGCAAATTTATTTGCTCGCGCCAAATCTTAACCATAGTTGAGTTGAAAGCCGTAACATACTTACGGCGTTCTTCAAGATTTTTGTCAGTCATAGTTGTTAAGATTGGGAGCCGAGGCACTCGGTCCACTCATCGGCATTGTATCTTAAATCAGTGAACACATCAACCGCCACTTGGAAATAAGCGCATGCACATCCGGAGAAGAAATATCGGTCAATTTCGTTGAACGATATTCGTGGGTCAAGGTAGATGCAGTTCTGCTCTAACTTGACTCTCTCCAGAGTGAGCACCGACATTAGTTGTCGGAAAAGCTCGCGCATTATTTCCATGCACTCATTGCGAGCGTCCATATCGTCTATGGCGTGACGCATAGCGAGAAACACCGTTTTGATGCGACGAGTGCGAGGCGTGTTGTTGAGTTCCGTATATCCGTCGGCGATATCGCTGACGCAGCAAAAGGCGGAAGCTGATTGCATGGCGTGAAGTGCTTCCTCGAAGCCTTCAAGCCCCGATACCTTGCAGAAGGTAAAACTTTCGGCAACTGCCAGTTTATTCTTCGCAACCAATTCCTCAAAGAATTGGGTTGCGTTCCAGTCACTTTTTAGCATTGATTTGAGCGTTAATCTGTTTATATTCCTTGGCTTGTGCGTTTAACTCCGTTAAAGCACGCCAAGTATCGAGCGAAAGAATTTCCTTTTCCTTTGTGATGTCACCTTTAGTGAGGGCACGAATTTGAGCGTCCATCGACTCTTGAAGTTGTTTGCCGATGTTCGGTGAACTGCCGAGCAGGTTCTCAGCCTGGGCGGTAGCCGGCTGAAAGAAATCCGAAAAACGTCTGGCAAACATATCTTTGAGCGAAGCCACCCAGTAAAAGATGCTGATACGTTCTTCGGGTGAGAGGGTCGCCGAACAACCGGGATAAAGAACGTGTGCGAGGTCGTCGAGCAAAGCATCTTTTTGAGTGGAGAGGAAACCTTGATAAAGGTTTTCCACCACGATATATGTTTCAAACGGAACGCCTTGAAACTCTGCGTCCACGCTCTCGTGGTTGCGGAGTTTTCTTAGGCGGACAGGCGATGCCGGCATCGCATCGAGCCAGCCGAGTGAGGGAATCACCTCGGCGAGTTGCGTTCCTGAAGTTTGAAACACATCCTTTCCGTGCTTCAGCAGGAAAGAGTTCTTGTCGTGGCGAGCGATAACCTTACAGCCGCTGAAGTGAAGCAACGCGAGCGTCATTATCTCGTCAGCGGCAAACTCCTTGGCGATAAGCGAATAGACGTAACGCAGTTGAGCGTCGTCGAGTTCGCGCCAGTCCTGCGGCACAATGAGATTTATCGAAATTGTAGCCATAATATCTTTTTTCTACAAAGGTAAAGCACACGGCATACCTTAGAAAAGACAGCAAAAGACTCCCGAAGTGGGAGCCTTTGTTGTCGATGAGCGGCTCAATCTTCCGATTCGTGAATGGAGATTGAGTGAATGTATTCGGTGCAATCAGCGAAGCGTTCCATGACTTGATTGAGTGCTTCAGTGCGATTTGTGGCGAAGAAGTTAGTCCAATGCACCGTCGAGAAATCATCAAAAGTGACGAAGGAGTAGAAACTTCTTTTGCCCTTGGGGCATTCTTGCTTGTAGTCACCGATTGTGACGATCATTTCATCTTTCTTGAATAAGTCTGCTGTAATCATAATTATAACGAATTAAAGAGTTATGTGCCGAAGCACGTTAGATTTTACGAACAAACCAAAAGAAGCGGCATAGAGAGCGGCTTGTCAAGGATTGGTCTGCATCCTCGGAAGAATGAGAATGGCAGCCAACGTGCTTGTCCTTGACTTAGTGAACGCCGATTCTAACTTTGTGAATTAAAATCAGTGCTCCGTGTCATAACTCTCGTTATAATTATGGCAGACGCTGATAGATGAAACAGTCACCCGACTACCGCAGAATGTTCATCAAAAGAAGTATCCTTTCGCTTCCTTTTTGTTCTTAAAGATAGGCGGTGCATACAACTTCGCCGTTTCCGAATCGTGCCACTCGGGAAACAAGTCGGGATTGCATCGAATGTGGTTCACCACGTCAATTATATCTCTCATTCTGATTGAGCCGCCATTGAGCAAATCAACGACTTGCCCCCGAATGGCGTTGATGACGCGGGCAAGGTCTGCCGTGTGCGTCTTCCGTAGCACCTCGTTTCTCAACCGCACCATCAGTTCGGGTGAGAAAAACTCCTCGGCAAGCGAAGCCTCGATGTCGAGAATCTTTGGGCGAAGTGCGAGATAACGCTCCCACTTCGATCCATTGCCTTTCACTTGGTCGGTGATGGCGAGGTCCGGAAACAACGTTTCCCCGAAGAACGAAGCCTGCGAGGAATTAAGCCACTGACTCGCACCGACAAGTGCCGGAAGAAGATTGGCTATACACTCATCGCGGTAGTCGGCGAGCGAGCCAATCAACCTGTCAACTCTTTCTTTCGATGCCGGAGCGACGTTTTGGTTGCTGACCACTCCAAAGCCATTTGGAGTAAGCACCAAATCGAGCGAAGGGATTGCCCGACGAAGTGCCTCCGAGGCAATGAGTTTGGCAGTGATAATCTTTATCGGATTATCATCGGCATATCCGCAAATCGTGTTGAACGTCTTGGCGGAAACGAAAGTTTCAATCACCCAGTTTTCCGCAAGGTCAATATCGACCTTGACCTTGTCAAAGAGCGACACTTCGCCCTTGACCGTAGCGAACACATTAGGCAGGTACTGCCGCAATGTGTCGTCATTCGTTATCAGTTTTGCCATTTGTAGTTACTTGTTTAGCGTCGGCGTGTTCGTCGAGCGTGGTTAGTTGAATAAACGGACAATCAGGCACGACACCTTTCCACCCATTAAAGCGAATGATAATTCGATGCACGGTGAAAAGCAAGTCGTGATACGGCTTTTGGAGTGCCTGTGCGATAGTATAGAGTTCTCGTTTGTCGGAGCCGGAATTGTTCGACTGCGACTTGCCGGGCACACTGCCGACAAGATTACTATGCACACGCATAGTAAAGCAGAACATATTCACGGCCTCCTGAATGTCTGTGCTCCAGTCGCCACCCTCCTTTGAGTCATCAATCTTGTTGATGACAACATCGTGCTGCTCCTTGCCGTCGGGCGTAACGTAGAACGTGGAGAACCAGGCTTTGCCGCTGTTCTCCGCCCCGGTGAGGAAGTCGAGAATGCTCTGTTTCTCCTGCACGATTCGTTCCTGCTGCTTGCGGCGGTCGGTGATGCCCTCACTGCGGAAAATCGATTCCCAATACTTTTGGGAAATCTCGATTTGATACTTGATAGGTGCGGAGTTGCGGAGTTTTGACTCCTTGGCAAGTCCGATGAGTTGCTTGATGTTATACCATTTCCCTTTGAACAGCGAAGCGTAATAAGGAATGGGATAATAAGTGCTGTCAGGGGTCGGTATTCTCGATACCACAGCAAACTTGCGGCAGGTCGTGTTTTTGGCGAGCCTGTCTTGCAGGTCTCGCCATGGAGCAGCCGCATCAAGCATCTCAATCACCTCAATGTCGCTCCGTGAGGCGATGCACTTTCTCCAATTGGCGTAAAGAAGGCGAGTTATTCTGCCGTCCTTTCCGGCAGGAGCGAAGCGGCAATAACAAGCCTCTTTGCGGAGCAGACGCACGATTTTCGTGCCGTCGCGAGAAAGGATAATCACACTCACGGCAAAGCCAAAATGCTTGAAGTCTTGGCAAACGCCGAGGTAATACGAGGCGATGTCATTGTCAAGAAAGAAGTCCTCGACTTCGCTCTTGACGGCGGCAGTAGCAAGACAAGTGTCGTAGCGCAGACCGCTGCCGAAACATACTTCAGCATTGAACATTTGGCACGTGGATAGCGTCTCGTCGTCCTCGATGAGCTTCAATATGTCGAATGGCATATTGTTGTCACCTCCCCACGGCATATAAGAAAGCGTGTCGTCGATGATGACCGGCACGATGTCAACGTCTTCTTTGAAGACCGCTGACGAGTTCACTTGAAACGCCGCCCGAGCCGACAGGTTCGGTAGCGTTTCGACCGAGTTAAAATTTAGGTTACCCATAGCATAAAAATTTTATTTCATAAAATTGGGTTATAAGGTTAAAAGGTTATAAGGTTAAAAGGTTAAGGGGCAAATTCTCTAACCACTAACCTCTAACCACTAACCACGCCAACGGCGTCAGAGGAACACCTCTAAGCCGTTGACGTTAAATATGCAACAATCTCTGATTTTGCGGATTTGCCCCGACGTGAGCAATTTTATATTGCGAGTTCCGGCATAAAAATCGTAGCGGAGCGAGATGCAATTATGCAGGTGAAGTATTTCACCGTTGGCTTTCCAAACGGAAATATCCACCGGGTCGCCGCTGTTAAGCATAGTGCGAGCCGTGGTAATATGTATTGAGCGTGCCATTATCTGAATGTATAATCGTAATGTTCTGTGAATATACCTACGCCTAACGGATTGCGCTGTGCGATGCGGTTCTCCGCATATCGCCAAGTGAATTTCACCGTGTTAGGCTTCTCCGGGTCATCGGCAATCTCACTTGTGGAGTCGGTGATAAGCACCGGGCGGAGTGCGTCGAAGTCGCCGTCGTCAGGTGCACTCTCGTATGGGGTTCGCACATCGTCGGAGCAGAACATCTGCTCTGCGAGCGAACACTCGTCGGCAGTCAGCCCTGCCGACTGCACCTCGTAGGTCTGCTCGCAAGTGGCATCGTAGAATTGCGACACAGTGCCGAGGACAGCCAACGAGCGGTCAACCTTAGTTTTTGCTGTTGTAACAGCCGGAACGAAAAGGTTGTCAGGAACGTTGAAACAGTTGCGGAAATAGAACGCGCGAGTTCCCGAAAGCGACTTGTCGATGAAGAACGAGGCGGCACGGTCGCCCACGCGAACAGTGAACGCAGTGAGTTCTATTTCCGCACCCACCATGTCCTCGGCTTGTTGTTGTATCTCTGAACAAAAGATAGTGTGCGTCCACACTCCGTCGCTCGATGCCGTCATCTGCTGATAAGGACCGGCAAACCAACAATGCCCATTCGTCCCTTTGAGAACGTAGTCAACGAAGATTTCGTAGTTGACGAGTTCGCCATTAAAGGCGAAAAACGGCAGGAACACGAAGCTCTCGGGAGCCACGCGCCTCGATGCGGCAGCAGTGAGGAAGTGCGACTTCAGCAGCGGCTCGAAATCGTAGATGTCGATGTCGCGGTCGCAATAAATCACCATAAAACCGCTGCGGTCGTAGTCTTCGCTGTGGTCGTCGGGAATATCCACATACGCTTCAAAATACAGTTGCATCACCGCCAAGCCCGACGGACGCATCGCTTGTTCGACGAGCGAACGCAAGTCGTAAAGCATCACTTTGCCGTCGGTGGCGTAATAACGCTCCGACAACAAACTACCTGTCTGCGACGTCGAAATATTCACGTCGATATACTCCTTGTCGGTCAGTATCGAAATCGTCCCGATATGACACGACAACATCATAGCCCGAAAATTCTGTATCTTAATCATACGGCAAAGGTAAGCGTGCAAATCGCCAACGCAAAAGACACGAAAAGCGGCAACCCGGTGAGGGCTGCCGCCGTGAGATGCGGAATGTTTGGAGAATTTATTCTTCCAAACTGTCAGGAACGAAGTCCGGCGCATCAGGGTCGATGCCTCTGGCGATGTACTTTGCACGAATGGCGTTGTACGATTGATGCACAATCTGATTGATTGCACGGAATTGTTCGTCTTCAATCAGGAGAGCCAGTTGTTCTTTTTGGCTCGGGAACTGAAGCCCGAAACCGTAGTTGATTGTGCGAGCTGCGTTCAAAATAACTCTGAGTTCTTGTTCAGTGAACTTGTTGTAGTCGATTTTCATTGTTAAAAGAATTATAGAGTGAAACATTCGTGAGAGTTGTTGTCGATGTGGAAGATTGAGAGCGTGTAGTTCTCCGCACCCTTGCGGAATTCGATGCGGATAAAGTCTTCGTTATCACGCCAACAGTAGTAAAGGGCGGTTCGCATAGCGTCCATATCGCTGTCGGCAGTCAATTTCCATTTGCCTTGTCTCGTGTAGCAAGTATATTCTTTCATTGTCGTGTGAAATTAAAGATTTATACATCGAGGGAGAAAGACAAAGAGGCTTACGCCTCTTTGCTCGCTTCCAATTTGAGTTTGTCGTAGATGTTTTGGCTGATGACCGCGCCGTAGCGATGTTTGAGCAAGTGCATATAGCGGAGAGCACTCTTGGCTGTCTTGCAACCGCAGCCCACATTGTCTTTAGGAGCGACGCCCTGGAAATAGACGTACCAGCGGTCAAACTTGCGTTGAGCGACGATGAGATGTGGAGTAACTGTAGGCTGTGGGATAACTACGTTCTCGACTTGTTGAGCAGCCTGTTCGGCTTTCTTAGAAACTTTCTTTGTCATGATTTTTAATTTTTTTGATGATTGAACATTGGCGCATTAGCGCCGTTTATTTTACGTGCAATTAAGTGGACGAAGCAGTGAAGTCGAGCCGCAAGGGTGATTGCCTTGTTGCAACGAAGCGAAACAAGGAGGAACACGGAGTGCACACTTGCCCTTGCAGCCTGAACATCGTCCTAACTTTGCACAGTTAAAATGAATGGTGCGATTGCGTGTCATCAATGTTCTTCGTCGGGAAATGTGCCGAAGGCAAAAAGAATGGCTTGAAAGGTAGCCGAAAAAGGCAATCGGCAACAAAGAGGTTGTAGCCTCAGCCGGAAGTGGAGCCACACTCGAAGTCGCTGCAAGTGCCGGACGCACGTCGCAATTTCCGTGGCGTTGCCCGACAATGAGCGTAGGTTGCAAGCCGAGAGTGCCGCTATGTGCCGTTCAAGCATCGAGCGGTCAGCACCGACATCGGAGACATCAAAACGGAGAGAGAGGAAAAGCCGTGTAGCGGCGTTTTCCCACGATGTATCTTTAATTTGACAATGAATGATATGCTACACTGATTAAGCCAAATCTTACTGCCGAGGGCGATATGCTATGCAGCCTCTTGCAGTTGGCGAGAAGACTTATCACGCACGAATTAGGAGAACAGCACTCTCAATCTACCGGCAACAATCACGAATACTCTATAATTCAACAATGGAAATCGGCAAGTTTACGAAGAACGAAAGTACCAACGACAGCGACAATCAACCACGCCGGGCGGAAGCGAGCCGACAAAGACCGGCTCGGAAAAACGGCAATCGCACAAACGCAACAAAGCGGCGGCAGCCGTATGATTAAGATACATTCCGCTGTTACCGGCGGTGGAGAGAGCAAAAAGAAAGTCAGCCGTTTGGCTGACCGTCTTTCCGGAAAGAAGGCTTGCTTAATTGTAAGAGTAAACCATAGTGTAGTCTGCGTTGCCAACTCGTGCTGCTGCGATGTTTGAGGCTTCGTCTTCGTTGTAGGCTTCAACGTAAACCGTTTCGCTCTCACCGTCGAAAGTAATCACTTCCACTTGATATTCTTTTAACTCGTTGCTGTTTTCGTAAGCGTCGAAGTCCTTAACTGCGAATTGAGAAATATGTGTCATTGTCGTAAGAATTAAATTGTTAATAACTGTGCGCCGAGGCGCGATTGATTTTACATTGCAATCAGGAGCGAATGAAATCAGTGCCTTGGCACGACAGCCGACAAGGGCAAGACCGATAAATACTCTTTTTTTATAGGCACGACGAAAAAAAGGAAGATTTGTCGAGGCTGCTTGTTTTACCCTTTTCGAGCGTGGATAAATCGCTAACTTTGTAATGGAAAATTTTCTATCGTGCTTTAGGCTTGCACAATGTTATGTGACAATCAATTCTGTTTAGCAACAATGACCTTATATTTCTCCGCAGTTTGGACTCAGAGCGGAGAAAGCGGCAACACCTTAAAAATCAAGTGCAGTGGTACGGCAGACGAGAGAGCAAACATCTTTCCGTGCCTACAACGTCCGAAGCCGAGTGCAGTAGCCGATGTTCGGTGAGCGACATTATGCCTTACTCTTACTAAGCAAGCCTTCCGCAAAGACGATTCAGTGGAGCGGTAGCCCACGATTTTGGCTCTCATCACCGCAAAAGAAAAGCCCCGGAGGTATCTCCGAGGCAATGCGTTAGGGATAGAAGCCTTTCGGTCGAGACATCAGGCTCGATTAACGATAGTCCGACGGTGGAGCCGGAACGCCCGTTAAGAGAACCCCGACATCGCGGCCGGGGTTTCCTGCCTTTGCTTATTTTGCATGAACATCTGTTTGGTTTCGACTGGCAAATTTTCGGTTAGTTATTGACAAACTTCAAATTTTGTTTTCTTCCCGTTTATGCGGAGCGTAACTCTCGGATTTGAGAAATGAGTTAGGTGAGGAAAGACGAGAGTGACAGTTGCTACTCCGTCCTTAATTGTGGTGTTGACAGATGTCGCCGGATATTCTTTTCCCATCCAAGTAGGAATGAGTTTCACATCTGTAACATCATATCGTTTTCCGGCATTATCGTCGGTGAATACTATTGTTACCTTGTCATCATGGTTGTTGAAGCCCTGACAATGAGGCTTTGCATTGGCAACCAAACCTATGATAGCCAAAACGAATACTGTCAATAGATTTTTCATATCTGTATTATTAAAAACGGTTCATCTCATTTGTCCCTGCACCCTGACCTCTGTACCTGTCGCGAGTGGAGTTAAAGGTGTATTGCAGAGTCAGCATAAAAGTGCGGTTATTGGTTGTATTTAATTTGTAAATCGTAACATCTTTATTCAAAAGCGTTACATCACGATTGCTTTTGTTGAATATGTCGTTGGCTTCGAGAGTAATGCTAAAACGGTTGTTGAAAAAAGCCTTATACAGTTTTGCGTTGAGATAAGATGATGATTTTTGATATGTATTGTCATCATTACCGGCACTCATCCACTGCATATCCACATTAAGCCAGATGTCGTATGGCAGATGGATTGCATTTTGGAACTGTACCAGAGCTATCGGATTATCAAGCCTTTTAAGCCCACCGGAATAATCTATTGTCAGCCATTGCTTCATAATACCGACATTGACTTTTGGTTGCCATATACCAACCTTGAACTGACCTCCGACAAAGGCTTGTAAGCCTTGAATTTTTGGGAAGTTGTCCATTGTGATAAGTTTTATCTCAGCGTCATCACCATAGGGATGTGTGTTGTTCATTATCGGGTCTTTCTTATATGTGTAAGTTATTTGACCAAAGAACTGACGCCATGCGCCCATCAATTCAATCGAATGGATTTTTTCCGGTTTCAAAAATGGATTGCCTCCTTCAAGGGTAAATCTGTTAATATAATCAACCGTACCGTCAAGGTCGGCATAAGAAGGTCGCTGTGTCTTGTTGGTGTAAGTCATAGAAAGTTGCACATTCTTAATCATGGTTGATAGTGATACCGATGGAAAGAGATTGCTGTATGTTCTACTTTGGTCTTCAATTTTCTGCCCGTTTTCGAGATAATCAAATTTTACATGTTCGTATCTCAAGCCCACACCGACATTAAAGTTGCCAAACGACTGTCCGATTTCAAAAAAACCGGCAATATTGTTCTCATCAACATTGGAAGTTGCATTGCCCAGAATAGAAGCGTCTGTCGTATAATCGGAGGAGAACCGCGATGTGGTGTATTCCTCGCCAAATTCAATACCGCCTTTCCAAAACGGATAACTTAACACGAGTCTTTCCGCAAAAAGGCGACTCCTGTTGATACCAAGAGAATTGACTATCGAATTTTCCAGACTCTCGCTTGTTTCATTGTTCCACATTTCAGAGCGGCTTTTACGCCACATATAATCCATATTGAAATCAATACCAAAACTGCCGATTTCACCATTATAATACAAATTGGCGTGATGCTTCGGAAGGATATTGTTTTCAGTGCGTCCTTGCATTGTCAGATTGTCATAAGGCACTCCATCAGCAAATACGTTGCTGATTCCAGTGTGTTCGGTCTTTTGCATTATAAAGCCATTGGAATAGTATGCTCCGACAGAATGGCTATCATTAAAGAGATATGAAAAGCCTCCCTTGCCAAAGAATTCATTTGTTCTCATAAAGCCCTCCTGAGTCAGCAACTGATTCCATATCACAGAGGATTGCGTAAGCATATCAACACTGTTGCTGCTTTGAAATTTACCTCCTATGTAGCCGAAATTACCAAACAATTCAAGCCCACCGGTACGGAATTTGAAATTTACCTGGTCAACTGTGCGGAAATACTTTTGCATAACGCCTTGTGCGCGGATAGTACCACTGAAACCATCTCCTTGCGGTCGTTTTGTTTTAATACGGATAACAGATTGAACAGAGGCGCCATATTTGGCACCGGGATTAGTTATGACTTCCACGTTCTTTATGTCAGCAGAATTCAATTGCGACAACTGTGTGAGGTCCTGCACCTCCCGCCCATTTATATAAATAGCCGGCGAACCTTTCCCGAACACCTCAAAGTTACCGTCTCGACCAAGCACCATTGGCACCTGTGCGAGGACATCATTTGCAGTACCGGCATGTTCAAGTTGTGAGCCGGCTACATTAGTCACGAGTGCGTCTCCTTTTATTGCAGTCACCGGTCGGTTTGACTTAACCACGACTTCGCCAAGCATGACGCTTTCAGGATTTAGGGCGATTATACCCAAATCCCCTGTAGGTGGAATAGCGAGGGTCTGATTGGCATACCCGATAGATGAGACACTTACAAATTTAGGGCTTCCTGTCGTTTCATTGAACAAGAAAGCACCATCTTCGTCGGTTATAGTACCCGCAATGTAGGTAGAATCGGCTTTTAGAAGCACCACATTCACAAAGCCAAGAGGTGAATTGTTTTCATCCACCACCTTGCCGGTAATCGTACTCCCATAAACTGTTGATACAAACAGTATGGGCATAAGGATCGAGAATAACTGTTTCATTTTTATCATGTTTTGGAATTAATAATTTTCTGTGATTTACAGTGCAAAATTATATCCAAAAGGATTTTAACTCCAAATACAAAAGTCTTAATACAAGAGATGCAACCTGCTGAAAATCAGAGGTTGCATCTCTTAATAGTCTTAATAAGGCGCTGCTTGGTCTTAATGCTCTCTTAACTCTTGATATTCTTTCTAAGAAACTCGACAATATCTTCCTTTTCCGGCACTCCGAGTTTCTTTCTTATAGAGGTTTTCCGAACATAGATTGTGGAAGTGGTCTGCCCGGTTATGACACTGATTTCCTTTGTTGAGAAACCTGCCAACATGAGCACGATTATCTGTTGTTCTTTCTGTGTTAGAACTTCTCCGTATTTTTTGTGGAGTTTACCATAAAATCCGTTGTAGAGATTGTCAATAATTTCATAGACGTTATTCCAATCTACAAGTTCGCCGTTGGTCTCGCCGTCAATAGATGAGAATTTGCGGAGCATCTCACGATTCTGTTCAGTCGGAGTCTCTGCCACCATCTTGATAATCCCAAGTTGCCTGAGCATGGCGCTACGGAGTACCGACGAGTTCTCGATTTGTGTCTGCGGCTCAGCCTGAACGTATTTATACTCATCTACCATTTTCTGCAATGCTTCTACGCGTTCTTCATTTTCACGTTCGCGCTGACGACGCATAACCACAATCCAGACTGCTCCGGCAATAACCAATAATGCCACAAAACTTATGACAAGAATAACCACTGTCTTATGCTCGCTTTCAGTTTTCAGCACTAATGCGCGGTTCTGCTGTTTCAAGGCACTGCGTTCCGACTCCCATTGAGAGGCTTTCATGCGGTTGTATCTCTCGCTCCGCCGATTGTTAAGGCCGTTGATATATATCAGCTTTATGCGTCCGGTCTGCTTGAAGACAATCATTGCATGGAGTAGATTGCTGTAACTCCTGAAATATGCGTCATCATCACGACGCAGACTTGATGCAATGCTATCAGCTAATGCGAGATGGTGGGATGCAGCCCGAATGTCGCCTGTATTCAGTGCATTTATAGCATACTGGAATTGCAGATAATCGGCGGCTCCGTTATCCGGTCCGGCTTTACGGAATATTTCTGTGACGGTATGGTTGCTTTCTTGGTTTCTACCTGCTTCGGTTAAAAGTTGTGCCCGTTCAAGCTCAAATATGAACTGTTTGTCACCCATATTGTGTGTTCGGGCGTAGTCCACAAGTTCATCTACGAGATGGAGGGCCGAGTCCATCTCGCCTGCATACTCATACCCGGTCAGAAGCATGTATTTAGCTTCAATTTTTCTAAGGGAATCGGTTTCAAGAGCCATCAGTCTCTTTGCATATGGAATGAGGGGGTAGCCCTGATATTCCGAGGCGCCGAGCAATACGCGGATACGTAGGGTCTGCATCATTATAGAGTCCGGGACATCGGGCAGACCTGCAAGAGAATCAAGCATTGAAATAGCCCCCGGGGTGTCTCCAACCCAAAATTTGTACCAGGCGAATGCGATACCACTTCTGACACCTCTGACCTTATCAATATTCCGATAATAATTATGAGCGAAACCAATCAGCGAGTCCCCGATCATTGAGCGGTTCTGTTTCATGTGGCCATACGCTTTCAGAAAATGGTACTTTGCCTTTAAGGAATCAATTTTAAGGTCTGAGGGGTCAATTGCTTCAAGCACCAACAGGGCACTGTCAGTATTTGTCTGAATTAGCCTCTCCGCATCACATAACTCTTTATTATATCGGGAGGCTGATCCTGAGCAAGATGCAACGCACAATGCTATGACAGCGAATATCAAATATAGCGCTTTTCTCATAGGTATCACCTCCATAATGGCTCTTTCTCCCATCTTATCGGGAATCCATATCTTACAAGAGGAATATCAGAATAAGCAGAGCAAAGTTGTTTTACTGAATTAGTAAATCCATGCTGAGGATTTACAGCCTTGCATAGATATGCAATGGCGCAAATTACCGCGTAGGGCTTCTTTTTTTGCATTTCAGTGAGTCCACCGTTAAGCCATGCATCTCGTCTTCCTTTTGGATCAATAATCTTTTTACCAAGGCTTCTATTCCATAAGCGCGAATGGTGAGCTACAATATTACGCATAAGAGAGACCACCTCAATCCAGTTGGAAAAGTCTTTTGAGGAATACAGCCCGAAGTCATTGACTACTGCTGAGCGCTGAGGCAACTGACTCTTAAGATTCTTATACATTTTTGAAAGAGTCCCGAAAGTTGCGACCTCTATAATGAGCCATGCATCAGGGTTGTCACCTGATAAAGATTCGCTATCCCAATCCGGGTGTTCCGATATATATTTTTTAGCGAATGGTTCGGTGCTTCGTTCAAACTCATATTTTAAATCGAGGACAAAATCTTGGTGTCGTTGTTTATCCTCAAATAAAGAAGAATCAAGATACCACAATCCATGCCCGGCTGCTTTCGACATGTGGTCAATGATTTTGGCTCTAAGAGCAACTTCAATCGTTTCAATAGCATCAAAAAGTATTACTCTTAGATTATGGTCAAAGGCATATCTTTCTATAATGGTGGAAAATGTTGCGCCATCCACAAAATCGCCGTCTGTATCTTCATCAATTAAATCTCGCCAATAGTATTTAAGCCGTGAATAGCTGACACGCGAAAACAAAGCAGAGGCTGCTTCCTTATCAGGAAACGCCATCCCTTTTTGTTGGAGATATTTTATATGTTCGTCTATCGAACGAGGTAGTTGGTTCATCCTTAATTCCGCAACACTTTGATTTAACTTTATTTATAAGTACCTGAGCAACAAAAAGTTGCTCAGGATTTTGCTATGTCAGATTTTTCACCTATCTTAGTGTTGCAAATCAAAATATGTATCAAACCCGACAGACATGGCAAAGGTAGCAA
>CANQWS010000043.1 GCA_947627615.1 uncultured Muribaculaceae bacterium
CACTTCAACCAAAACCCTTGTAACTCAATTCTATCACTATATCTTTCCGCATTTCACTTTTTTGTAGTAACTTTGCACAATAAAAAATGAAAAAGTTTTTTCAAGGCAGATGAAACAAGTGACATATAAAGGGCTCACGTTCGAGCCTTATCTGGAGAGCGAAAAAATACGTAGCCGCGTCAAGGAACTCGGCGCCCAAATCACCAAGGACTGCCGTGGCAAGCGTCCGTTGCTGCTGTGTGTGCTCAACGGCGCATTCGCTTTCGCATCGGACCTGTTTCGCAGTGTAGACCTGCCGGATGCCGAGATTTCGTTCATACGCCTCAAGAGCTACGAGGGCACATCGAGCTCGGGCGTTGTCAAGGAAATCATGGGTCTGTCCGAAGACATAGCCGGCCGCACAGTGATAGTGGTGGAGGACATAGTGGACACCGGAAAGACCATTTACCGCCTGGTCAACGACCTGAAGGCCAAAGACCCGGCAGAAGTGAAGATAGCCACGCTCCTGTTCAAGCCCGAATCGCTTCAGGCTCCCGTCAACCCCGAATATGTGGGATTCAACATTCCATCGGACTTCATAATAGGCTACGGCCTCGATCTCGACGGTCTGGCACGCAATCTGCCCGACATCTGGGTGCTGTCAAAGAAATACGATGACTGACATCCCGGCCCCCACTCCCCTGACCGAACATTCACTTGACTGCACGCAGTCAATCTTCTCTCCCTCAAGGCTCAAACCTTACTGAATTACACAACAATTACTTTTAGCACTCAAATCAAAATTTAAGATGTACAACTTAGTGGTTTTCGGAGCACCCGGAAGCGGCAAAGGTACACAGAGCGCCCGTCTGATCGACGAATACGGCCTCTACCATATCTCTACCGGCGAACTCCTGCGTGATCACATAGCACGCGAAACAGAACTCGGGAAAATTGCCAACGAATATATTTCAAAAGGGCATCTCATACCTGATGCGCTGATGATTGAAATACTTGAAAATACGCTTGACGGCAATCCGGACACGGCAAACGGAGTGATATTCGACGGATTCCCCCGCACCATCCCCCAGGCCGAGGCGCTTAACGAAATGCTTCACAAACGCGGCGCCAGAGTGGATGCCGTTGTCGGACTTGAAGTCGACGACAAGGAGCTGATTGACCGTCTGCTGAAACGCGGACTGGAGAGCGGCCGCTCGGACGACAACATGGAGACCATCAACGAGCGCCTCAACGTGTACAACCGGCAGACAGCGCCTCTGCGCGATTTCTACATCACTCAGGGCAAATACCACAGCATCAAGGGGTCAGGTTCCATTGACGATATTTTCAACGACATCAGGAACCACCTCAAAAGCACCAGAAAGTAACCAGCTTCACCGACCAGAATGAAAACAGCCGTAATAGGAGCCGGCAACATGGGTAGCGCTATAGCTGTGGCTCTCCGCAACGCCGACACCGACATCAGGGTGTCGAACCCCTCACAGCCCAAGCTCGACAGAATACGTAGCCACCGTCCGGGAATACACACCACCAACAGCAACAGGGAGGCTGCCGACGGCGCTGACATAATCATTCTTGCCGTCAAGCCGTGGGTGATGCCTGCGGTAATAGAGGAACTGCGCGACGAGCTGCAGAATGCCCGCGCCATAGTTTCGGTAGCGGCAGGCATTGAACCGGCGGACCTTGCCGGTCTGGTAGGGTCGGACAAGCCAGCCTATTTCTATCTCATTCCCAACACCGCTGTAGCCGTGGGCGAAGGGATGACTTTCTACTGCACTCAGGGAGCCGATGAAAAGATTGAAAAAATCATAACCGACATGCTCTCCGGCACAGGGAAACTGATACACGTGACTCCACGCGAGATGACGGCCGGCATGGCCGTAGCCTCCTGCGGCATGGCCTACGCCATGCGGTATATCCGCGCCGCCGCTCAGGGAGGTGTGGAACTGGGGTTACGCCCCTCCACCGCCACAGCCGCCGTGGCACAGACGCTTCGCGGAGCTGCAGCATTGCTCGAGAGCCGCGGGTCGCATCCCGAAGAAGAGATTGACCGCGTGACGACTCCTGGCGGAGTCACAATCAAAGGACTCAACGCCATGGAGGCCGCAGGTTTCTCAGCCGCAGTGGTGGCAGGTATCAAAGCATCACGGCCATGAGCGCTACGGACAGACCGGAATGGAAACGCATAGCTGTCAAGATCGGCAGCAACGTACTGACGCGTTCCGACGGCACGCTTGACGTGACCCGTATGTCGTCGCTCGTGGATCAGGTTGCCACCCTCCGCAAGGCCGGCATAAGCGTGGTCATAATATCCTCGGGCGCCGTGGCAAGCGGCCGCAGCGAACTTCGGGACACCGACACGCGACGTCTTGACTCGGTGGAACAGCGTCAGCTGTTCTCGGCTGTGGGTCAGGCAAAACTCATCAACAGATACTACGAACTGTTCCGAGACCATCACCTCGCAGTTGGGCAGGTGCTGACCATGAAGGAGAACTTTTCCACACGCCGGCACTATCTCAACCAGCGCCAGTGCATGGAGGTCATGCTTGAGGCGGGCGTCATACCCATAGTCAACGAGAACGACACCGTCAGCGTGACCGAGCTGATGTTTACGGACAATGACGAACTGTCAGGCCTCATAGCCACAATGCTTCAGGTAGACGCGCTCATAATCCTGAGCAACATTGACGGAGTCTACACCGGCAGCCCGTCGGACCCGGATGCAAAGCTCCTGACCACAATCCGCCCCGACGACGACCTGACTGGATATGTCAAGGCCGAGCGCTCGGGATTCGGACGCGGAGGTATGACAACCAAGTGCAACATAGCCAGGAAAGTGGCCGGAGAGGGCATAGAGGTAATCATAGCCCGCGGCACACGCGCCGACATACTCACGGACCTCGCCATGCGCCCCGGGAGTGTGCCCTGCACCCGGTTCAAAGCTTCGGAACAGACGGCTCCGGCGCTGAAACGGTGGATGGCCCACAGCGCGGGATTCGCCAAGGGAACCGTAACGGTCAACAGCGGAGCCGCCGACACGCTCTGCGGCGCGGAACCGGCAAGTCTGCTTCCTGTAGGCGTGGTCTCCGTAGAGGGCGCCTTCGAGAAGGACGACCTTGTCAATGTGGCGGGCCCCGACGGAGAAATCATAGCCATAGGGCGTGTGTCATGCGACAGCGCCACAGCACGTAACGAAGCGGGGCAACACGGATGTCGCCCGCTGATCCATTACGATTATCTATTCACAATAACCAACGAATCATGATCAGTTCCGATATAAAAACCGTTCTTGAAAAAGCGCGGAAAGCCTCGTCGTCACTGCTGCGCGTGGCGCCCTCAACCATTGACGGCCTCCTTCTGTCAATAGCCGATGAGATTCCGGCAAGAAGCGAAGCAATACTCCGGGCCAACGCCCTTGACCTGAAACGCCTTGACCCTGAAAATCCGCTCTACGACCGCCTGCGCCTGACTCCGGAACGTCTTGAAGGAATAGCATCCGACATGAGGCATGTGGCTGCGCTCCCCTCCCCTACAGGAATTGAAATCGAGCACAGGATTCTTGACAACGGTCTGGACCTGCGGAAAGTCAGCGTGCCGTTCGGAGTCATCGGAGTCATCTACGAGGCGCGGCCCAATGTGACATTCGATGTGTCGTCACTCTGCCTGAAGTCAGGCAACGCATGTGTGCTCAAAGGGGGATCCGATGCCATCAATTCCAACCGCGCGATAGTGGAACTGATTCATGACGTCATGAAACGCCACGGCATAGCTCCCGAGTGTGTGACACTTCTCGAAGGCGGACACGAAGAAACCGAGGAACTACTGAAAGCCCGCGGACTTGTGGACCTCATCATTCCCCGCGGAGGCAAGCGCCTCATTGACACGGTGAGAGAGAAAGCCCGGGTTCCGGTCATTGAAACCGGCGCCGGAGTGTGCCACGCCTATTTCCATACGGACGCCGACACCGCCAAAGGAACAGCTATAATCCACAATGCCAAGACTCGCCGCGTCAGTGTGTGCAATGCACTTGACTGCCTGTTAATTGACCGCAGCAGGCTCTCCGACCTGCCCGACATTTGTGCTCCTTTGGCAGAATCCGGAGTAACAATACATGCCGACAAAGATGCCTTTGACATTCTGAAATCAGCGTATCCGACCGAGTTGCTCAGACCGACCGATGACTCGGACTTCGGTACGGAATTCCTTTCTCTGGCCATGGCGATACATACGGTTGACTCCGCGGAAGATGCCATAAACCACATAAACCATTTCGGCTCAGGCCACAGCGAGACCATAATCACTGAAAACGAGGATATTGCCAATCTGTTTTCGCAGCTTGTTGATGCGGCCTGCGTCTACACCAACGCACCCACATCGTGGACCGACGGCGCCCAGTTCGGCCTCGGAGCCGAAATCGGAATCAGCACCCAGAAGCTCCATGCCCGCGGCCCCATGGCATTGCGCGAACTGACCACCTACAAGTGGCTCATCCGCGGCAATGGCCAGCTCCGCCCCGCCTGACACAGACATGTCATGAGGAACTGCACGGGACTTGTCGGTGCACTCTTCCCATCGCGTGGCGAGGTGCTGCAGTGATGGATCACCTTAGTTTATCGCAATATGGTTTTACGAAGTTGACTATCACAGCCATTACCTCCTGGAATGTCAGATGATGCCCTATTGGGGTCTTATTGCAATAGGCATCCCATCGCTTTTCAAGTGTCTCATCATTCATAAAATCAGTAGAGAAGACTGCCTCACAAGCAGAGAAATCTGTATTTCGATTCTCAAATGTCGCACAAATAGCTTCAGACAGAGTATTCCCATCAAAATCATGAGCCGTGATAATTCGGTATAGATCGAAAAAGTCTTTCATACGGCTGTTGAACACACTCTTTTCAACAATAGTCTGAAACTTCTCAGCCACAACGGTTTCCAATGAGTATGCGGTAACCCGAGGACTCTCCATTTCTTCTATAATAGTCGGGTATGTCATTATGACAGGATTGGGAGTTATCACATCACCAAAGCCGATGTCGAATGTCAATTCCTTCCTGATTGTATCAAGGAATCCGATAACTGAAACCCTTACACCCGGATATTTGCGCTCAACGGCTATGTCCGATGCCTCAACGCTATCTGGCAAAAATCTCACACCATCGTCATTGACATTCCGAGAGGCTATTTCCTTAAATGCCGCAACGATGGCATCCTTTTCATTGTTTATATGGTTTCCCATGAAATCGACATCCAATGTCGGTCTCGGCAAGAATTCATCGTAGGCATAGAGCAGCGCGCCACCCTTCAGAATGAAGTTATTGCAATATTTGCTCTCGGACAGCCTATACAGAAACCGCTCCTGCATATACCTCACAAGCAGTTGCTGATAACGGCGGTTGTCATGGTCGCTCAGATTGAGTAATCTTACTTTAAGCGAATGCGCGATATTCTTTGCCATTATATTTTTACATCAAGATAGTTTGACAACAGATTATAGACCCTTAGTTGCTTGGCATACTGAGACAACAGACTCAGATTCTTTCTGGGATAGCTCAAATATGAGTTAAGTATCTCTGCCATCACGTCGATTCCAATTTTATTACGATATTTGACAGCATCGCAAAGACACCTCTCACGGTCATAGATGGCAACTTCTATTCCTTCAATATTTGCCTTGGTACGCCCGATTTCCAGAAGTTCATCCTTCTGATAAACGAGAGTAATGTCGATTGCCTCAGGCAACTTTACTCGGCGTTTCCTGCCGATGGCAACATAGTAGGAATCCGGAATTTGAGTAGTCATACCGTAATGATGCCATGCTGAATACAAGCACAGAATCCCTCCCGGAACAATAGCATCTATATCAATCATGCCGCCTGCAAGAGTATCAAGAGTTGCATAAACGCCATTGCGCAACTTGACAATCTCCCCCTCTTTCGCGTCCCGGAGTATTCCCCGGTAAGAGCGGCTTCCTCTGATGGGTATGATAAATCCTTCCCTATAAGTATTTTCCTTCTTCATAGCACAAAGTTACGGCATTTATTAATATTTGCCGAACATTTTTGCAATAAATTTTGAAAAGCCACATCATAAAGCCCGATTTGGACATAGGATTTAAATCCGAGATCTATATGATGCAATCTATAGGCCATTTTTTGTCACCGTCGTAATTATTACCACGGCGACAAAAAAAAATATTTGGAAGGAACGAATCCAATCAGGTTATTTATCTGAAATCTGCTAAATTACAGATACGGACGCACAAGACCGGAAAGGGTAAGAATCTGCAACACCTTCTAACAAACAGCCCCGTGCCTCCCGCACTCAGCGGGGGGATTATTCGGCGAGGTTACGAAGGGTGCCGCGACGAAATTCGTCCATAAAAGTGTCGTAGACGTAAGCCGGACTTTCGATGTAAAGTGCAGTCTTGCGGTCGCAAAGTTTCTCAAAAGTCTCGGTGTTGTGGAACCGCACCAACGCTTCTTCAAGACCTATGCCCAGATCTTTCATCATCCATTCGACCACTTTGGCAGTGATGTATTCGACCAAAAAATCAAAGTTGTTGTCAGTCTGTGTCATAGTTTTACAAGGTATTCAAGAGCGCGTTCTGTGGCAAAAAAATACTGGGAGTTGAGATCTTTGTAGATTAGGCCTGCAACAACGGCCTCAAGGTCAATGATCTTCATGTCATAGAGTCCAAAGAGACGTGCCATATCGTCGTCAGCTACCGGACCGATTACAATGTCATAGTCATGATGATACTCTTCGCCGGTTCTATTGCGGTTAGCCATAACGAAAAGTGCCCATTCTCTATCAGCGACCTCAAAGATTTTCACATTTAGCCCTGCGGCGATAGCACTATCAAAATCAAATTCATATTCGGTTACAGTCGGCGTCCCTCCGTAACGGTTCGTAATGGCTTTTGACCATTCTTTGGCTTGCTGCGGAAGATGAGTCACATAAAATCCCCGCCCAAAGTCCTTGTATTTACGGCCTCCCGTCAGGTCAATTCCCTCAATCTGCTGATTGGAACCGTGGTAAAGCCTCATGATAATGCGCCTCCGTTTTTAATGCATATAGCAGCCATGTCATCCACGCAGTCCTGCATCGACAACTGATGTTCCGCCTCATAATTATCGATAGAAAACTCCAGACCTTTGAAGCGCGACAAATAATTACACGCTTCTCTCTTTGTCAGCTTAAACTGACGGGCAAACATACCCATGCTCATCACTATGTAATGAATCATATTTGGAGAAACCTCTGTAAGGGGCTTCAACTCAATTTGGGCGGATACGCCTAACGCCTCGGAGAGTTTATTTATGGTTGAAAAGGTAATTCCACGGCCATTCTCAATTTTCGATATTTCCGATTTGGTCACGCCGACCTTCTCTCCCAACTGCTGCTGAGTGAGACCGAGTTCTTTACGCCGCTTCAGAAAAAGCGACCCTATTTCATCAAATCTGCTTGTCATATCATTCGCAAAGTTAACAAAAGTTTCCAATATTAGAAACAAACCGGAATATAAATTTGTTTATCACCTGATATCGGGCTCCGTTAATCGCTACTTGAAAGTCAGGGGGGCGGAAAATGGGGTGATTTACAAGTTTTTTTGTAACTTTGCAGAGCTTACAGCATCGGGGCATTGCGGCCGCGAGCTATAAGTCTGTATATAAATATGTTAGGAATTAAACGTCTATACTGGTTTGTGCTGAAGAGCTTTTTGCCGCTCTTCTGCATGACTTTCTGCATTTGCCTTTTCATTGTGCTGATGCAGTTTCTGTGGCGTTACATAGATGACCTCGTGGGCAAAGGACTCACCATCGACGTGATCGGTGAGCTGTTTTTCTACGCGGCTCTGACAATGATACCCATGGCTCTGCCACTGGCCATACTGCTCGCATCGCTCATGACTTTCGGAAACTTAGGCGAGCATTTCGAGCTTACCGCGATGAAAGCCTCGGGCGTTTCGCTGATAAAGGTAATGAAACCGCTTATAGTGGTCATGGTGCTGATAGGCATAGGCGCGTTTTTCTTCCAGAACAACGTGCTGCCCATAGCGCAGACCAAAATGTGGACGCTCCTTTTCTCCATGCGGCAGAAATCGCCCGAACTCGAGATTCCGGAGGGTGTGTTCTACGACCAGATTCCGGGCTATAACTTCTTCGTGGACCACAAGGGGCGCGACAACGGAACGCTCTACGAGATAATGATCTACGATATGTCACGCGGAGTTGACAACGCGGGCATCATTCTTGCCGATTCAGGACGCCTGATGATGACGGAGGACAAGGAGCATCTGTTCCTCAAGCTCTGGCAGGGCGAGTCATTCGACAACCTCAAAGAGGCGGGTTCCTCGATGAAGAATGTGCCCTACCGCCGCGAGACATTCCGCGACAAATCAATCCTGCTCAATTTCGACGCCAATTTCAACCGCATGGACGAGGGCGGCATGCGAAACCAGTATGTGGGCAAGAACATCTCCGAACTGAGAGCCACGATTGACTCCGTGGGTCTGATGGTCGACAGCATGGGGCGCGAATATGCCTACGATATTTCAACGGCCGCGAGAATGAACGTGGCCCAGGTTACTACGGACTACGACGACAAGGGACATCGGACCGTGACCCCCATTCCGGACGTCAGACTGAGCCGGCCCATGGACGTTGACTCACTGCTGAAAGGGCCGAACTCTGCCGCAAGGGTCAACTACATAAGTCAGGCGCTCAACAAGGCGCAGACCATACAGACCGATTATCAGTTCCGCTCCATGGTGATGAAGGACGAGTTGAAGACCATACGCCGTCACGACATAGAGCTTCAGAAGAAATTCACTCTGTCATTCGCATGTCTGATATTCTTCTTCATAGGTGCCCCGCTCGGCGCCATCATCAGAAAAGGAGGTATAGGAACGCCACTTGTAATCTCGGTCCTGCTGTTCATATTCTATTACATCATTGACAACACCGGCTACAAAATGGCGCGCGACGGACGCATAGCCGTGTGGGAAGGCATGTGGCTGAGTTCCGAGGTGCTGCTGCCGCTGGGCATATTCTTTACCTATAAGGCCGTGAAGGATTCAGCCGTGTTCAACAAGGACGCCTACATGAACTTCTTCCGCCGTCTCATAGGCTCGAACATGGCGCGCCATCTTGAGGTGAAGGAGCTGGTGATTGAGGACGTGGTGCCGGAAACGGCCACGGAAATGCTCGTGACCCTGAGCGACACGGCCAGAAACTATCTGGAATCGAATCCCAAGAGGCCGTCGTACACGGCATACTGGTTCAAGGGCTATTCCCGCTCGGGCCTCAGAATGCTTGAAGAGGAACTTGAGCTTACAGTCAGCTATATAGCCAACAGCAAATCCAAGCTTGTCATCAACAAGCTCATGGACTACCCGATTCTCCGGAGCCTCTGGTTCTATCACCCAACCAACTACCGCTGGGCAGCATGGACAGCCATGATTCTGTTCCCCATAGGTATTCCGGTTTATCTTGCAGGCCTCAGACAGCTCGGCATACTCCGACACGAGATTGAAACGATAATATCGGTATCGGCCCAGCTCACGGAACTGGTAAACGCTCCGGATCCTGAACTCATGAGCTGAGCCATACGTTGATAATCAAATCACCATCATAAGACAAGCTCCACAACCCGACACCCCTTTCTAAAACAATACCGCTAACCAGATATGGAAAACAAAATCAAACTGAACACCATAGAAGAGGCTCTGGAGGATTTCCGCCAGGGCAAGTTCGTGATAGTGGTCGACGACGAGGACCGCGAGAATGAAGGCGACCTCATAATGGCGGCCGAGAAAGTGACTCCCGACCATGTGAATTTCATGATCACCAACGCCCGAGGCGAACTTTGCGCCCCGCTCACCATTTCGCGATGCCGCCAGCTCGACCTTCAGCATCAGGTGGAGGACAACACGTCGATGCTCGGCACGCCGTTCACAGTGACCGTGGACCTGCTGCCCGGATGCACCACCGGCGTATCGGCCCACGACCGCGCCGCCACAATCCGCGCCCTGTCAGATCCGGAATCGAAAGCCTCTGATTTCGGCCGTCCGGGACACGTGCATCCCCTTTACGCACAGGATGAAGGCGTACTTCGCCGCCCCGGCCACACGGAAGCCGCCATTGACCTCGCACGCCTGAGCGGACTGAATCCGGCGGCATGCCTGATTGAAATCCTGAATCCCGACGGCACAATGGCCCGACTGCCCCAACTGGCCGAGCGGGCAAAGGAGTGGGGGCTGAAACTGATCTCCATCCGCGACCTCATAGCCTACCGGCTGAAGAAAGAAAGCTCGGTTGAGCGCGGCGTGGAGGTGGACATGCCAACGGACTACGGCCATTTCCGCCTCATCCCGTTCCGCCAGAAGAGCAACGGCATGGAACACATGGCCCTGATAAAAGGCGACATAGACACCGACGAGCCGGTGCTGGTACGCGTTCACTCGTCGTGTGCCACGGGCGACATATTCGGGTCACAGCGGTGTGACTGCGGCGAACAGCTCCACAAAGCCATGAAAATGGTGAATGAAGAGGGCCGCGGAGTGATTCTGTACCTGAACCAGGAAGGCCGCGGAATAGGTCTGATGGATAAAATAAAGGCCTACAAGCTCCAGGAAGAGGGCCTTGACACAGTCGACGCCAACCTCCATCTCGGACACAAGGCCGACGAACGCGATTACGGCGTGGGCGCCCAGATTCTCGCAAGCCTCGGAGTGCAGAAAATGCGTCTCATGACCAACAATCCGGTGAAACGAATCGGTCTGGAGGGCTACGGCCTGTCAGTTGTGGAGAACGTTCCGATAGAGGTAGAGCCCAACCGCTACAATCTCCGCTACATGCGCACCAAGAAAGAGCGCATGGGACACCATCTCGACAAGGTGAACTGAACCGATCCAAGGGCCGGGACACAGGTCCGAATAAACCGATAGACACACTGCGGCATGGCTTATCATCAACCATGCCGCAGATTTTTGAACAATTATCTGTTCCTGCACATTATCATATAGTCACTTTTCATCAAAATATACAAGAGCCTACTCCTTTCATTAGGTTATGCCAATCAACTATACTACACCGATAAAAAGGATTGCGGACATCGAGAACATGTCCAAGAGAGCGCGTTGTGTCTGCGCGTTTCTCGGCATAGATACTCTCGGAGCCCTGATCAACACCCCTATGCCCATGTTCAGGAAGGAACGCAACTGCGGGCGCCACACTCTGGAACAGATAGAAAGAATAATCAACAAATACACTCCGCTCATAGAGGAATCGACGAATCCGCCATACGCCCCGGAGGACGAGAGCGACAGTCCCGGGACGGACACAGTGGATTCATTCGTCAGGGACGTCAAACGGTGCCTCAGAGACGTCGAAGGGGACGGCCACAAGCATATACTCAGGCTGTCGAGACTCCGGCCGGAGACAGTTGCTTTCGGAATTAAATCCGATGCCCAGACCTTCCTGACAAGATTCTGCGAAACGGAAGGAGTGGAGAACCGCGGCGCAGCCATAGCGGCCCTTGACACTCTGTTTGACCTGTGGCTGGCGTCGGCCGCCGAGGGCAGCGAAGCCAGAACCATAGCTCAGTGCGGAGCCACGGCCATAAAGGCACTGCAGAAGAAGCACCACTACGAGGACTATTATTTCCGTCTGAGCCAAAGAGCGCACGCAATGCTCGAAGCCAGATACCGCTACAGATTCTCAATGCTCCCGGCCCGAGTGAGAAACGTTTTCGAGCGTTATTCCTTCCGGTTCGTGCTGCCCTACATGCTCGGCACCAAAATCTATCCGGGTAATCTCCGCAACTGCGGTCCGAAGACAGAAAAGCAGATGTATGCCTTTCTTGATGAAGTGTGCCGGGACTATATCTCGTTCTGCGACTATGCGGAATCGGCCGAAAACCTCAACGAATGGTTCTTCAAAGCCGAGCTTGAGGAATTCAGGCGCATATTTCCTTTCATCTCGGAAAGCGAGACCCGGAAGATGCTCCGGCCGGAAAAAGAGAAGGTCAATCCGCCGGCATTTCTGTTGCTGGCGAGATATGTCCGGAACACCCGTTCGCTCCCCACGGACGTCTACCGACTGCGGTTCGGGCTTGACGGCTCGGCACCCCGCTCCAATCAGGAAATAGCCACCATCAAAGGCAACACCCACGAGCGCATACGCCAGATACTTATCTCGGAAATCAACTTTCCACCGGTCCTGGAGCACTACGTGAATTCACTGACAGCGAAGCTCTCCGGCGACGTGGTGCCGCTCTCCCATCCGGTCTGGCGGGAATTCACGTCGGGACTCGGGGAAATAGCCCCGGACCTGGCAGAGATGACACCCTTGCAGACAGCCGGCCTTATCAGCTCGCTGTCAAGAGGATTTGTGGTCAAAAGTTTCGACGGCGACAAGACATTCTGTCTGGTCAACATGCAGATACAGCGTGGGATACCCATATCCAAGGCCATCAGAGACGCGTGTTTTCTCACAGAGCACCGCTCGGACAGTCCGATTGTAAGGCGCACCGATGACTTTCTCCCTGAGGCGAGCGACGAACGGACGCGCCATGAGCTGAGAAAAATCATAGCCGCATCTCTTTTGGTCTATGACTCCGTCACCGTGTCGGAGGACCTGTCGGAAATCACTTACCATCCAAGAAACGCCTCGCCCATATCCGTGGCCGAGAGCCTGATGCAATCGACTGACGAGCCGGTGAGCCTGGATGAAATCAGGGAAGAATACTACAAAAAATATCCCTTTGCTCCCGACAGGCCTAAAAGAGCTTTCAAATACGCGCTGTTGAAGGACAGCCGGATAGTGGGCATAGGCCGCTCGGAAAGGTATATGCTCCGCAACCGATGCGGATTTAACGGAACGCAGGTCGACCTCGTGGTGCGGATTCTGGAGGATTCACCGAAACCCATGAGAATCAACGAGATTATCCGGCAACTGAAGCCGGTTTATCCAACGGCCGGAAGCGAAAGCATAGGCCAGCAGCTGCGGTCCGACCCCATGAAGCGCTTCACTCATTTCGAGAACGCCTATTTCGGGCTGGCCTCGCGCACTTATCCCGACCAATGGATAGAGCACAAACCGAAATCCTCGGGCGAAAACAAATGACCGGACTGTCGAAAGGCTCATGAGCCACGGCAGTCCGGCTGTCAGTTTAGAAAATCCGTTATTCTCAGAAAACGGGGAATGTGGTTGTACTGTCGACCCACTTGCGGCGCCAATCCTGGTCCGACATGCAGAGAATCACTATGCCCTGGGCAATATTGATAAACTGCCAGAGGCCGCATGTTACGAGGCACAGAAGAATGTTGATCACTCCGCCCCAGACTTTTCCCACAAGGAAATACTGCAGTCCGAAACCTCCGATCACTATGGCCAGAATCCCGCATGCTATCCGCATGCTGTCGTTGTTTTGGTTAGCGGCAGGTTTCGGGCGGGCGGCAAGCATCTCCATCAGTTCAGGATAGGAGAACAGGGGTTGCCACGGGGCGCCGTCGGCGCTCACCATAGTGTCACGGTCGACATCGTAGGCTACCACCTGCTCGGCTGTCATAGGCCCGACAGACTGGCCGCGATACATTATATAGTAAATCATATCGAGCTATATCCAATTATCTCCTGCCGTATCAGGCTGCCTCACCCATGTTGGGCATGGGACCGTACTCATTGTCACCTTCCTGACTGGGCTGACAGAACCATACAATCAGAAATATCGGTCCGATGCAGCATGCAAAATCAAGAAGTACCCACCATCCTGAGCGACCGGTGTCATGCAGACGACGGATTGAAACCGAAAGAGTGACGAGGAAAAACACGAAATTTATAATATTGGATATTATGCTGCCCGGAGACAGTAATATCTGTTTGTAGATTCCCATTAGTTCTTCGGATGACGGACTATCAGTCAACGAAAACACTTCGTCAGCAAAATAGATTCTGGAGACCATGCTCAGGGCGGAGGCCACAATCCATACGAACAGCATCCACCACCAGAATTCGGAACGCGAAGAACGGCCTGTGAACGTGAACATGCCGGAGAAACCGCGCTTTATGGCTTCGCCAAAGTCAACCATGCGCTGTCGGGCGCCATAATATACTGACTGCGGGGCTGAATTTCCACGGGCAGAAAGCATTTCCATGAGATCGGGATAGGTGAACAGCGCACGCCATTCGCCACCGTCGGCGCTCACCATAGTGTCACGGTTGACATCGTAGGCAAATATCTGTTCCTTTGACATTGGGCCGGTCACCTGCCCCCGGTACATAATGTAGTAAACCATAATAATTACTCTAATAAGAATTGAGACCCAAAGATAAATATTTTTTCACTATTTGAGCCATTGTGAGAACAAATAATTACTCTCCGGCAGGATGTTTTTATGATTTTATCAGTTTTAAGAAAAGAGGGCTGTCCCGGGACGAACTGAGGCATTCGAGCCGGGACAGCACCAATATATATCACGGAACCGGGAAAAGTCATCGCATCGGGGGACGTCCGCCATGTCTTCCCGGACCGCCGGGACCGCCGGGGCCGAAGCCACGGTCACGCGACGCAGGTTCCTTACCCTTGCCGAAGGTGTTGAAGCGCCAGCTTACGGTGAACATGAAGTAACGTGTCAGGTCATTGACGGCGAGGTCGTCGATATAGTTGGCCGATATTGACCGGGATATGTTGGACCGCTGCTGCAGGAGGTCGTAGGCCTTCAGGGAGAATGTCAGCGATTTGTCGCGGAGTGTCTGATAGGAAATGGAAGCGTTCCACATCCATTCGTTTTTGTCATAACCCTGCGAATAACCCTTTGTGGCGGTGTAGTTGAGGTCGGAGTTGAGGATTATGCCTATAGGCGTGTAGTAGTAGGCCGAGAAGGAGCCGCCGTAGTTGTGGACGTTGGTGTTGGATGTTGACTGGAGAGAGTTTTTGGTGTGGCGGATGCTGTAACGCGGTCTGAGATCAAGCTGCAGATTCTCGGGGCTGAAAGAGATGGCCGGCATGAAGTTGAAGTTGATTGAAAGGCTCCGGTTGCGTTCGCCGTTATTGAAACCGATCTGCTGGCTGACATTGGTGAACGTGTGGGCCGATACGGTCCATGACTTGTTGCGCAGGGGCTGCGAGTACATGGCCATGAGGCGTCCGTTCCACACACCGTTGACATTGACGTAGGTTGTGGTCTGTCCACCGGTCTGGGGATTGAAGGTAGTCTTTGACACGATGCTGTTCTGCGTGGCCGATATGTCGCTCATCAACATTATGGAACGCTGATGCTCCATGTTGTAGTCCTGGAAGCGCAGGCGCAGATTGTGGGAGAACGAGGGGTCGAGGTTCGGGTTACCCACTACGATGCGCATGGGGTCGGACTTATCAGGAACGGGCTGCAGCTGCGTCATGGAGGGCTGTGAGGAACGTCCGTTGTAGTTCAGCATAATGGAGCGGCTCTTGCCCATCTTGTAACGGTAGCGCAGGAACGGGGCGAAGTTCCAGACCCATCTCGTAGGGATGCTCTTGGCATCGGTTATCAGGTTCTCGCTGCGCGACATCTGCGGGACGAGCGAGAGACCGAAATCGATGTTATGGGTCTTGGAAACATGCTTGTAGCCTAAGCGTATGTCCTGATTGAAGTAATCGTTGCGGAAACGGTTGGAAAGGGAATCGCTGAAAACGAGGTTGTCATAATCGATCCACGGGAGCTGTCCGGCGGCGAGGTCGTCGGGATAGATTATCGGGTGGTCATAGACCATGCGGTCAGAGTTGTTCCAGCGGTACTGGAGTCTGTAGGCAAGCGTGAGGAAATTTCCTTTGGCAGGGTTGCCGAGCGGCTCGGTCCACGTCACACGGGCCTGGGCCATGTCGCTCCACGTATGGTCGAACTCGTACTGGTCATACATGTCTATGGAATCGTTCATTAGGAAGAACCGGGAGAGCGAATAGGCATCGGAATGTTCGCGCACATTGGAGTGGTTGTAGCGCAGATTCACCGAGAAGGAGCGGCCTTTCTTGCGCCGGAACTGATGGCTGTAGATCAGCGATGCTCCGAACTCGAAAGAGTTGCCGCGGGAACGGCTTTCGTTGTCGGTGCTGCTGACAAGGCTGCGCGAGGGGTCACCGGCGCGGATGATTGTGGAGTCAACGGATGCCGATTTGTTGAGATTGTAGGAGAAATTCGGGCGGAAATCAATGGTGTTGAACGAGTCCGGACGCCATTCCACGCGGAAATCGCCCCGCAGATTGTGGCCGCGGTCACGCTTGTTGCTCCACATGTCGGAATAGGACGATGAATCGGCGAAGAGATATTCCCTGTTGCGCTGCTGGATGCTCCTGCGGTCGGTGTTGCTGAACATGACATCGCCGCCCACGCGGAGAATCTCTTCCTTGCCAACGTTGAAGTTCAGTCCGAGGGCCTTAGAGGTGTTGATTCCGTTCGACCCGCCGAAGCGGCGGAATCTGTTACCGTTACCGTCGGTGAAACCGAGTTCGTTGATGTTGTTGAAGTTGCCGAGCAGCGTCACCTGATTTCCGTTCCAGAATTTGTTGGCTTTGAACGAGCCCATGTAGCGGTCATCGGTTCCGTATCCTCCCTCTATGTTACCGAAATAGCCGTTGTTCATGCCTTTTTTCACCGTGAGGTTTATCACGGTCTCATCCTCGCCGTCGTCAACGCCGGTCAGGCGCGCCAGATCGCTCTTGCGGTCCACCACCTGAAGCTTGTCGACCATGTTGACGGGCAGGTTCTTTGACGCCACCTTGGGGTCGTCGCTGAAAAATTCCTTGCCGTCGATGAGTATTTTTTTCACCTCCTTGCCGTTGGCGGTGATTTTACCCTCGGAATCCACCTCTACGCCGGGCAGACGCTTCAGAAGGTCCTCGACCACGGCGTTGGGCTGGGTCTTATAGGTGTCGGCATTGTATTCAATGGTGTCCTCCATCACCTTGACCGGAGGCTTCACACCGGTCACGCTCACGCCCTTGAGAAGAATAGTGTTGCCGTCGCTGAGGCGCACGGTGTCGAGCGTAAGGTCTTTTTTGACCACGGTGATATTGGAATAATGGTCCTGATAGCCAAGATATTTGGTGTGGACCAGATATTTTCCCGACTTCACGTCGCGCAGCGAATAGCGGCCCTTGACATTCGTTATGGTACCGGCAACAAATGATGAATCTTTGGCTGAAACGAGCCTCACTTCCGCGCTCTCAAGCGGCTGACCTTCAGGGTCGAGAACCGTGCCGCGTATGACCATCGCGTAAGCCGTGGCCGAAACCATAAGCGCTGCCGCAATGGCAAAGAGTTTACGTAATGGAGTATCCATTCTACTACTAATGCTTATATGATATATTTACCTATTGAAAAGATTTAACATACACTCAGACTTCGTAGAAACGCCAAGGTTTAACTGATGTTTTCATTTTTTCACCATTAATAGGCAAAAACCGCAAGTATATAGCCCAAACGGAAATTTTAACATTCGTTTTCATTCTTGCAGCTCTTGGAAATTAAAACTTTCCGGGGCGGATGATTGTCTTATATATAAACTGTAATTCAACTTCTTAATCCACACACGCTATGAAACGCATCGGAACCTCCACCATAATCGCGGCCTTCGCATCAGTGGCCGCCGCCCTTTCCACAACATCATGCGATGCCCTGTGGGGCACATCGGTCGACATCGGCTCGTCGCCCGACGATTATTACTATGGCTGGGACGGCGAATGGCTGCCTACCCTTGCCGGTAACCCCGTCTACTCCCCTTACTATTGGGGCGGCACATCCTATCCCATAGGCAACTGGCAACCGGTTCACCGTCCGGGCTACAATCCGTGGGGAGCGCCCGTGGGTCCCGCGCCTTCAAGACCTAACCGTCCGCAGGGCAATCTGCGTCCGGGAATGGGGCAGCCCAACCAGCAGCCACAGCGGCCGCCGCAGAACAATCAGATTGTGCCCTCCAAGCCCATCAACATGGGCTCCAATCCGGGCATACAGCTGCCTCCCGCCGGCTCCGGCCTGAAATACGACGGTCAGAGCCAGGGCCGCCACTGATGGCCTCATCCGGCGCCTTCCTCCCTGCGGGCCAAGAGCCGCGTTATGAATACCCCCGTATCACCACGCACTCCGCGAGGACACGCCACCCCCGCACCTTGTGGCAGCTAAAGCAGCCACTCCATCGAGAGAGACGGGGTGCGGCAAACAAAGGGGGAGGCGGGGGCGTTATTCTTCTGTCAATCCTTTGATGTGATTTGAGATGAGCCGCATAACGCTGACTTACATATTCATCATGCTGATTTCGATACTGACGCCCCTTTCACAGGAGTGTCCGGAACTGTCAGTGTGCGAGCCGGAAGTCAGCGACGTGGTGCAGGTCACTGCCGTTGCGGCCGAGCGCATGGAGAACAACGAGCCTGCAAAGGCTGCGGCGCAGATGATTCGTTGCCGCGGCGGCGAGACTCCAAAATCCTGTCACGTCAACAACCGGCCGAGACTGTGCGGGCGGTTGAGGATGAACTGCGTGATGCGGGAATAGCGGCTTATAGGTTACCGACAACAGCCCTGACCGATTACCGGGGCGGATTTTTCATTAACTTACAAGCATTTCCCAAAATGACAATAATATTATTATATCTGTTCGGAGCGCTGGCGTTATCATTTATGTGCTCCATCCTTGAAGCGGTGCTTCTTTCAACACCCGTTTCATTCATCTCCATGAAGGAGAGTCAGGGCGACAAGACCGCCTCCCTGATGACGAAATACAAGACCAACGTGGACCGGCCGGTGGCCGCGATCCTGACACTCAACACCGTGGCCCACACCATAGGAGCCGCGGGCGTAGGCTCGGAATCGGTGAAAGTGTTCGGCGAAGCCTATTTCGGCATCATCTCGGCCATCCTTACCCTGCTGATTCTCGTATTCTCGGAAATAATACCCAAGACCATCGGGGCGTCATACTGGCGCTCGCTCGCCATGGTCTCCACCAGGATAATCCGGGTACTGATTGTGATAACCTATCCGCTGGTGTGGGTTTCGGAACTGCTGACCAAATGCTTCTCGCCGCGGATACAGCCCCTGACCGTGAGCCGCGAAGAGGTGGCCGCAATGGTCAACGTGGGCGCCGGCGAGGGCGTATTCGACCTGTCGGAAAACAAGATAATCCAGAATTTCCTGAAGCTGGTCAACGTGAGCGCCCGCGAGATAATGACTCCGTTCGTGGTGGTGGCGTCCGTGTCGAGAGAGTGCACTATGAAGGAATTCTATGACGACCGCTCTCTCGCGCCCTACTCGCGCATTCCGGTCTATGACAGCCGGCGGGAATTCATCACCGGCTATGTGCGACGCGCCGCCGTGCTTGAAAAGCTGTCGCAGGACAGATTCGACGAGACCATGGGCGGGATAACACGCCCCATACTGTTTTTCCCGGAGAACGAGAAGGTCTCGGCCATCTGGCAGCGGATGCTCGAAAAGAAGGACCATATCTCGGTGATAACCGACGAGTACGGCTGCATGCGCGGCATAGTAACCATGGAGGATGTCATAGAGACGATGCTCGGAGTGGAGATTGTGGACGAATGTGACACCACCGAGGACCTTCAGGCCATGGCGCGGAAAAAGTTTCCGGGTACGGCCGAATGCATCTGATTGCCGGCGGAAGCACATGAAAAAGTCACGGAAGCCATGGACTTTAATCCAAAGGCTTCCGCGACAGATATGAGGGCGTTATGAGTAACGTCAACGGTAGACGGCGAACTCGTAGATACGGGTGTCACGTCCGTCAGGAGTCTGAACCGGATGAATCACATTCAGACGCAGGTAACGGGCTTTTGCGGGCGACGACAGGGTCTTGCTGACCACATTGCGGCTGTTGCCGGTGAAGTAGTCGATGGTGCGCCATTCCTCATCGGGGGTGTTGCGTGCCTGAAGCAGGCATGACGAGGTTATGTAGGAACGGTTCTCGGAAGCGGCGTTGACCATTTTCCACGAGCTGATTTCCGTCTCGGCACCGAGGTCGAATTCAACGAAAGCGGGAATGCCGGATGTGTCGCACCATTTTGTGGAAGGATCATTGTCGACCATCATGGAGGGATGCTCGCGGTCATTGACAAAACCGGACCATGCCACGATGTGCTCCGGACGGAGAATGTTTTCCTTCTCGTCGGCCATTTCGGGAGCGGTGGCTCCGTTCTTTAGCGATGTGCGGAACAGAGTGCTGACGGGGGTTGCCGGCGTAAGGCTGTCATCGGCCAGAGTGGCTGCGAAAATAACGGCCTTGTCATTGTCGGGGAGAACAACCTGAGTGGCTCCCTGAGGAATGTCGAGCGCGAACTTGAACATGTAGGTGAACTCGTAGGGATGGTCGCCAGACGATGAATGGCGATGCGTTCCGGCGTAAGCCACTTCGGCGTCGCAGAGATAGCCCTGAGTGTGTCCGTCATGTCCCCACTGGCCGATGAATCCGGTGTATGAGGGAATGGATATGCGCTGCGAGTTCTTGCCGACACGGAAATCACAGTCAATGCTGCGTTCAGGAGTAGCGGCAGCCGCAAGGATGTAGAGTCTGTTGTATTTATTGCCGGCAGGGAGGGTTATGGTGTCGCCCTTGCAGGCCAGACCGTTCAGCAGCCCGCTGTTTTCCAGACGGAAAGGTACGCGGCTCACGGTCAGCTCGGCCGGTATGAGTTCGGCGGCGTAGGAGTAGCCCGATTCAAAATCGGCGTCGGAACGCATTTCGTTCCAGCTGAAACACTTCTTGTTGAACTGGAGCGGCAGAATCTGATGTCCGGCGGACTTCACGGGAGCGTCAGCAGCGAATCTCACCTTGAATGTCTTGATGCTGTTGGGCTTTATCGAGAAATTCAGTCTGTTACCGGAGAATTCTGCATTGCCGATGGTTTTCTCCGTACCGTCGGCCTCGGAAGCCGATTTCAGGTCAGAGGCGAAAGCGAGCGATGCATTCTGTACGCCCTTGCCCGATGTCTCGTAGACGCGGACCACGTATTCGTCGGAGCTCTCGGCCATCTTCAGCGCCTTGACGGCCACGTTGGCATTATCGGACGAAACCACAGAGAAGGATTTGCCGAGCTGACCGGGATGTTTGTCAACGGCGAATGCCTTCAGGCGCTGGTTCAGACGGTCGGCGCCGGAGCAGGCCTCTGTCTTGTCAAGAGGACCGGCATGGCCGCGGAGACTGTAGGTAAACGTGTGGTATCCGAGATCCTGACGGTCCTGATAGGCATATCCCCGGGCAGTGGCCGGAGTGTGGAGCAGAGTCAGACGGATGGTGTTGTCGTCAGGCTTGTCCCAGCCGTACTTGCAGTCATTCATGACGGTTACGCCGTAAGAATTGTCGGAGCCGGTGAGGTCGGCCCAGCGGTGGGAGTAGACCTCGTAGGCGTTGGGGCGGTTGTTGCCGCGCTCAACGCTGCCTATGCCAAGGTCGTATGTGGCTTTCTCGTTGCTGAGATTCAGGGGGAATTCGGCCTTTACGAGCGCATTCATCGTTTTCCAGTCAACCTCATTGAAAAAGTCGATGCGGTCAGCGAGCGCGCCTTCGTAGAGACGCACATACTGGCGGAAACGTGAATCGCCATGGGATTTTTCCACACACAGGGTGGAGCGCAGCGGACCGTTTTCAACGAGTGTCATCCTTACGTCGCCCGTTATCGAAACCGGAGCGGCATCCACGGTCTGCTTTATGATTTCCCATGCGGGCCATTCGTAGGACTTGTTGTCGGTGAACATTGCCAGACGCACGGCCTTGCCCTCCTTCACGAGCTCACGACCGGCCTTCTTGTCGAAGATGGACGTGATGTCGCCGTTGGCATCGAAAGCGAGTCTGTAGGCCGAGTTTTCAATCGTGGAGGCGGGAGAGCTTACGGTCTTGGGTGACGCGCTTCCGGAGAGACGCACGTCATAGACGGCAAATCCGCTTGCGGGAACGGTGGCCTCGGCGATGATGCGGGCTTTTCCACCGTTATATGACAGCAGCTGCGAGAGCATACTGCGGCCTGAGGCATCATAGACCTCCACGTTCTTGGGATTGCGGGAGCAGGGAATCTCCATCTCCACCAGGTCGGTGGTTTCCTGACCGAGGGCATTGAAGACCACCACGGGGGTACCCTTGACGCGGGTGTCGAGCTTTTCGGCTACGGCGCCCACTGACGACGAGATGATTCCCGAGAACTGTTTCATGGAGAGCAGCTCGTCATTCCATGAAAACTCGTAGGCACGGGGGATGCTCGTACCGGTCAGGTCGTCATGGAACTGATGGAAAATGAAACGGCGCCATGATTCGGTGATGCTCGCCGAGGGATACTGTGCGAGTCCGAGCATGCTCGCGGCCACGGCCGAACGTTCGGCGGCGTCGCCCAGCAGCTCATTCTGGCGGTTGTAGAGTTTCATGGCGGCCTGCGAGGTGTAGCATCCGGTTCCGTGGACGTCCATCAGCAGTTCGCCGTCGTAGGAAGGCAGTTCGGGATGGCTGTCGTAGGGCAGGAAATCCTTGAACAGGCGGTCGCTCGCGGCGCTTATCACCTCAATGGGGCCATCGGTTCCGGCAGCGCGGCACACTGATTCCACTGAGTTCATTGTGGGAGAGCCGCCAATGTCGCCGGTTCCGTAGTAGTGGAACGCGATGTTGAGAGGACTTTCCTTGATTCGTTCGCCGAGGCGTTCGTTACGTGTCAAATCCTCGAGATTCCAGCGCTGGCCATAGTTGAAACCGTGGGCCATCATTATTTTAGAGCCGTCGACGCCCTGCCAGAGACCTACGGAGAAGGGATATTTCCTGTCGCCGTGGAACGGATTGTGGCGCCATCCGAGTTTCTGCGAAGAGAAACCTATCAGGCCGCAATGGGCCGCTATAGTGGGCAGGTTCCAGCCGAAACCGAAACAGTCAGGCAGGAATATGTCGGTGCTTTCCACTCCGAATTCATTGCGGTAGAATTCCTGGCCGAGAAGGATGTTGCGGATGGCGGACTCAACCGACGGCACTATGGCGTCGGTGGCATCCCACGAGGCGCCGAGATGTGCCAGCGGCCGTCGCGGACATACTGCTTCATTTCCTCATACTGGAGAGGATAGTATTCCTTCATCCATGAGTATTTCACGCCACCCTCGAAGTTGAACACGTAATCGGGATATTTCTTCAGCAGAAAAAGATTCTGGTTAAGGGTGTTCCAGACATATTCACGGATTGTTGTCTGGATGTCCCAGTTCCACTGGGTGTCAAGGTGGGCGTCGGCCACAAGATAGGCTTTGGGCTTCCCGGAGGGGTCAGCGCCGGGAGTTGCCGAGGCAACCGCCGCCAGAGCCATTACGGCCGATGCGGCAACTGCCCGTTTCAGTTGAGGTATCTTCATTGGTTTATAATTGATGTTTGGATTGGTTCATATCACAAATGTAGCAATCAAACATCCGGCGGCGTGTATCCACCGCAGACAGACTTGTATCTATCCGTGAAAATGCACTATTTTTGCAATAATTGAAACTGAGTTGCTGTAACGGCAATCACAAAACGAGCCTGAAAAGACGCGAGGCGTTTTCAGTGGTAACACTCTCTATCTCCCCTGCCGGCACTCCGAGATAGTCCGCGATATGGGCGGCCACATGGACCATGTAGGCGCTCTCGTTTCTTTTTCCGCGGTGAGGCACCGGGGCCAGATAGGGAGAGTCGGTCTCAAGCAGCAGCCGGTCCGTGCCTATGGCAGGGAGCACATCGCGAAGCTTTGAGTTGCGGAATGTGACGATTCCGTTGATTCCGAAGTGAAAATCCACCGTGCGCCTCACGGCGTCGACATCGGCTTCCGTTCCCCCGAAACTGTGCATCACTCCCTCCAGATTCCGGAATCCCTGCAACACTTCAAGGGTCTGCGGCAACCCTTCGCGGCAATGGATTATGACCGGAAGGTCCATGGATTCGGCCCATCCGAGCTGTGATTCGAGCGCGAACATCTGTTCCCGCTCGAATGTCCTGTCCCAGTACAGATCGATACCTATCTCGCCTACAGCCACAAAAGCGTCGGCCGCCTTGTCGAACTCTTCCCGGATGCGGGCAAGGTCCTCGCGCCAGCTCTGCGTGATTTCGGTGGGATGCAGACCCATGGCCACGGAAGTGACGTCAGAGCGCCGGGAATGAAGTTCCATGAGCGGGCCCACGGTGGTAAGGTCCACATTAGGCATTATCAGATGCCCTACTCCGGCCGCCACGGCGCGGTCAACCGCCTCCGCCGGCCCCTGCGCCGAGTTTTCGGAAAATTCGGGAAGATAGAGATGGGTGTGGGTATCGACAAGCATGGGTCAATGACTGCGTGAACGGGTCTTTTCGGCAAGGCCCACAAAGAATTTACGGGCTGCCGGAGTCATGCTGACCTTGTCAAGCTGCGCCACGGCGGCATCCACATAAGTGTCGATCAGTTGCTGGCATCTTACGGGAAGGCCCAGGGAGTCATAGACCTTGCGGACTCTCTCGATCTTGACGTCAGGCTCCGAGGGGCGTGAAATCTCATCGGCTATGACGCCCGAGGTGTCCTCGGTCAGTCCGGTAATGAGCAGCCATGTCTTCTTGTCGTTGAGAATGTCGCCTCCTATTTCCTTTCCAAAGAAAATCGGGTCGCCGTAGGTGTCCAGATAGTCATCGCGCAGCTGGAAGGCAAGTCCGAGGCGTTCGCCGTAGGCATACATGGCATCGGCCTGCGCCCGGTCACCGCCGGCCATGATAACGCCGAGGGCGCATGCGCATCCGAGCAATACGGCTGTTTTCAGCCGGATCATGTCAAGATAGTCATCCACGCTGACATCCGGCCGTGACTCGAAGTCCATGTCATACTGCTGACCCTCGTAGATTTCCATTGCCGTGCGCCTGTAGAGGCCCATGACGGCCGGAAGCTGCGCGTCGCTGCATCCGCGGCTCATTATGGCTGCCGACATGGTTAGCATGGCGTCGCCTGACAGGATGGCGGTGCGTTCGTCCCAGCGGATATGGACGGTGGGACGTCCGCGGCGCATGTCGGCCCGGTCCATCACGTCATCATGGAGCAATGTGAAATTATGGAACATCTCGATGCCTACGGCCTGATTGAGAGCGTCGTCGGCAGCTCCGCCGAGAGCCTCGCAGGCGGCCAGAGTCAACACCGGACGGATGCGTTTGCCGCCGCCGTCCAGAATGTATCTGATGGGTTCGTAAAGGCCGGAAGGTTCCTGAGGATACGCTATTTCCTTAAGACGTTGCTCGATTATGCCCTGATATTCGCTGAGAGTATGCATGTTTTGTGGATTTTGAGGCAAAATTAGTAAATTTCCCGTCCACAAACAATTTATTGAGTAATTTTGCGGCGCAGTGCAACCTTTTGTCCCTGACAC
>CANQWS010000044.1 GCA_947627615.1 uncultured Muribaculaceae bacterium
CGGGTCAACCACTTCACGAGCGAGGTGCGGCGGTTGCGCGGACCAGACCGTACCGATGGCCTCGGGCCACCGCCGTGGCCCGTACTGATGCTCGAAGAACCGCCCGAGCCAAGAGAGGCCGACGGATTCGACATCAAAGAAATCACCCTCAGCGACAATCCCCACGGGTCTCAACAGGCAAGAGAGCCACTCGAGACCCCGCTTCCGGACTCGGAAGCCTTCCTCTGAGAAGCGGCGCCATGGCCGCGCGGTCCGAAAGCCCGAATCATGGCGAGAGCACATTGACATTTTGGAAAACCCACCCGGCAGGTCTCGCTAAGATACCCTCGCGCAGCGTAGGACCGGCAGATTCAGCTACCATTAACACCTCGCCACAGCCACCTTATTTATCCCCTTCTATAGTAGCTAAAACAGCTGAAGCAGCTATGTCAGCTCCCACCCCCCGCGCCACTGCACTACGCGGCTGGGGACGGTCAGAGCTTGATGATGATGCGGCGGCGCCAGAGGGGGTAGCCTATGGCCCAGTTCATCATGACGTAGGTGAGGGCGTAGGCGAGCGAGGCAAAGTTCTCGTCGGGGATGCAGGCGAGCAGCAGGTCATAGAGGCCGTCGTTGATTCCGAGTTTACCGAAGATTATGGCCATGAATTCCGACGATACGTAGAGAATCAGGGCATTGATGCCGAATACCTCAAAGAAGCTCACCCACGGACCGCGGCGTCCGTCACCGTCAATCCACTTCATGACAAGGCCGGTGAGCAGGGCGCAGAAGCCGGAGGTGACACATGCGAAGCTCGGGCTCCAGATGCGTTTGTTGAAGGGCAGTCCGAATTGGAACAGGAAGCCGGCAAAGGTGAGAAGCGCGCCTACGGTGAAGAAAGCTATGACCTTGCCGTCGATGTCGCGGGCCCGGCTCATCCTGCGGGCACAGTAGAATCCGAAAAGCACGTTGGTCATGGCCGAGAGGGTGCTGACAAGTCCTTCGGGGTCAACGGCCTGATAGTGGTAGAGATGGTTATAGCCGAAGATATATTCGTCGACGATGTAGAGGATGTTCTGCTCGCGTTCGTTGACATATCCGCCGCCAAGGAGCACTATCACGGTATAAACCACAAGCAGCCCGATGGCCACGGGCATGGTGTAACGGTGGTTGACCGTGAGCGCGAACAGCGACACGAAGAAATAGCACAGGGCGATACGCTGCAGGACGGCCCAGAACCTCAGTTCCTCGAAGCTCGTGACAAAATCGGTGTAGAGCAGCTTGTCAATCCAGTTTATGGCTATTCCGATAAGAATAAGCAGCAGAGTGCGCTTGACGATCTTACCGAAATTGGCCCGGGTGAGAGTGAATCCGCGCCGGGAGTAGGAGAGGAATATCGACACACCCATGATGAAGAGGAAGAAAGGGAAGACGAAGTCGCTGGCCGAGAGGCCGTTCCATTTGGCATGGCGCAACATTTCAAAAGCATGACCATGGCCGTTGTTGACCAATATCATGCCGGCCACGGTGATGCCCCGGACTATGTCGAGCGATAGCAGGCGTTGCTTTGTAGTCATTGTTTTGTGTAATTGAAGTGATTTGATTGGATTGATTGTATGGGGGCAAAGGTATGTCAAATTATTGACATACCGGCCATAAAAGTCTGAAAAATGTCGGGTTAAATCACCTGAGAGTGAACAGGGGCGAGATTTCGGTGCGGGGAAGCGCCACCAGGGTGAGTGCGCCGTCAGCGGCCTGTGCCGGGGCGGTGCCGTCGGTTATACGGGTGATACCGGCTGCCGCGAGAGCCTTGCGCGAAGCTTCGAGGGCCAGATCGGGCAGGTTGTTGTCGTGGCTCAGATGGCACAGGAACACGTGCCGCAGCCGGCTGCCGGCGATGGACGCGAGGAAGGCGGCCGTGACGGAATTCTCGAGATGTCCGTGGTCAGCGGCTATGCGCGCCCTGAGATGCATGGGATAGGGCCCGGAAGCAAGCATGGCGGCATCGTAGTTGCTCTCGATGACAATATGGTTGGCCTGCCGCATATAGAAATCCACCCGGGGGGTAATGCACCCCAGATCGGTGGCTATGGCCATGCTGTGCCCGCCGCAGGTTATGAAATAGCCCACATTGTCCGTTCCGTCGTGGCTCACGTCGAAAGGCGTTATCTCAAACGGACCGAGCTGAAAGGCGAATTCCTTGTAAATAGGTTTGTGGTAGTCCTTTATGCGGCGGGATATGCTGTGGCGCCGCAGCAGTCCGCCCAGAGTCTTGGGCGTGCAGTAAATGCCCATTTCCGGGCGTTTACGCACCATGGAGTAGACATATTTCACATGGTCGCTATGGTCATGTGTCAGGATTATGCCCTTGACGGCTTTGGGATTAATGCCGTGGTCACGCAGCCCGCGGGTCACGGTATCGGCATCCACGCCGGCGTCAATGAGAATACCGCCGGAGGGGGTGCCGAGATAGGCGCAGTTGCCGCTGCTGCCGCTGCCGAAAGTTATGAAAGTGAGGGCGTCGGTCGGCCGAAGAACGGACCGGTCTACCTCTATGGACGATTCCACGCCGGCGGCACGGGACTGTTCGCGGCGGCGCACGTTGACCACGAAATCACGTATAGAGGGATGGATGTCATGCTCGAGGTCGCCGGCCGCGTCGCCGAACGGACTTTCCGAGAACAGATTGCCGGTCAGCTCGAAGGCATCGCTGCTCTGCTTGCGTCTGCGTGTGGGATATACGATCTTTGCCATCAATGAAACAGGAGGAAAATGGCCGGAATCTTTGAATAGTCATAGTCAGCCTTGGCCCATTGGCCCAAGGGTCTGCGGGTCACAGACTGTCCGGTACCGGTCAGGTCGGCGCAGACACACAGCTCCAGCCTCGCCGGAAGGGTGCGGGCGAGTTCGGCTATGAGTTTGTTGTTACGATAAGGGGTCTCGATGAAAATCTGAGTCTGATCCTCGCGTTCGATGCGGCCCACCATTTCGCGCAGACGTCTGGTACGGGCCGAAGCCTCATGCGGCAGATAGCCCTCGAAGGCGAACTTCTGACCGTTGAAACCGGAGGCCATCAGCGACAGGAGGATGCTTGAGGGACCCACCAGAGGCATCACCTCAAAGCCGCGCCTCAGAGCCTCGGCCACGGCAAGGGCGCCGGGGTCGGCCACGGCGGGACATCCGGCTTCGGACACCACGGCCATGTCGCATCCGCGGTCCATGGGTTCAAGCATAGCCGAAACCTCGCGCGGGTCCGTATGCTCGTCGAGCACGGAGAAGGTCAGAGTGTCGATATCGGTCGCCGGATCACACCGTTTGAGGAAACGACGCGCGGAGCGGATGTTCTCCACTATAAAATGCTTGACCGTCCTCGCAACGGCAATGTTTTGTTCGGGCATCACGCTTGCCGGAGCCACATCGCTCAACGGCACTGGAAGAAGATAAAGAACGGGGTGACGGCCCGATAATTCGGTATTCTTGTTATTCACAAGGCAAAATTACACAAAATCGGTGGAATTTGCGTAATTTCGCAGAAAAATGGCGATGTTAAAATTCCTGATTGCAGCGCCGGCCTAAATCCGCATGAAACAGACGCTTCATCTGATAACCCTGCGCACCACGCGCCACAACGAGCGCCACAACATACTCTCGGCCTACTCTCTCGAGGCCGGGCGCACGGCTCTTGCCGTCAGCGCGGGCGCCGGGAAAAGCGCATCGCGGATGCGCGCCCTGCTCATGCCGCTGTCAATAGTGGAATGTGAGGCCGACGTGCGCCCCGGCCGAGAGGTCCACACCATGATTCAGCCGCGTGCCATGGTCACGCTCCACGGCATCCACTCCAATCCGGTGAAATCGGCCATAGCCCTGTTTCTCGCCGAGATTCTGGGCAAAGTGCTTATGGACGGGCCGCCGGAAGAACTCGTTTGGCGCTACGTGGCCATGAGCATCACGGAACTCGACCGGATTGAGACGGCGCGGGCGGCCAATTTCCATGCGGTGTTTCTCTACGGTCTGGCAGGAATACTCGGCATAGCGCCCGACACGGGCGAGTACCGACGGGGAATGGTGTTCGACATGCTCGACGCCCGTTTCCGGCTCACTCCTCCCCTCCACAGCCATTTCCTGAGCGCCGCCGATTCCAGAGCCGTTATCACCCTCTCACGTCTCGATTATTCCAACATGCACCGCTGGAAAATGTCGAAATCCCGGCGCCGCGAGCTGCTCGACAGCATATTGCAGTACTACACGCTCCATCACGCTCAGCTGACGTCGCTCAAGAGCCTCGACGTGCTCCGCTCGCTGATGTGAAAGCGGAACTTTAGAGCCGTTTTGCGGCAAGTTTTGGAGAGTCTGAACAAAAGCGCTAACTTTGCAGTTTAAAATTACTCTATATAAAAGATTGTCCAAGACTCTGATAAAACCATATATGCACGACAGGAAAGAACTGAAAATAGTGTTTTTCGGCACGCCGGATTTTGCCGTGGCATCGCTTGAGGCACTTATTGACGCAGGCCACAGGATTGTAGGAGTGGTTACCGGTCCCGACAAGCCCGCCGGCCGCGGGAAACATCTGATGCAAAGCGCCGTAAAGCAGGCGGCATTGCGTCACGGACTCCACATAATGCAGCCCGAGAAGCTGAAGAATCCGGAATTCATAGAGGAACTGCGCGGGCTGGATGCCGATCTGTTCATAGTCATAGCGTTCAGAATGCTGCCCGAGGCCGTATGGACCATGCCGCCGGCCGGCACTTTCAACCTGCACGCGTCGCTGCTGCCGCGCTACCGCGGCGCCGCCCCGATAAACTGGGCGGTGATCAACGGCGACAAGGAGACCGGCGTCACCACATTTTTCCTGAAACACGAGATAGACACGGGCGATGTGATCAGCCAGGAGCGCATAGCCATATCCGACGATGACGACGCCGGAACCGTGCATGACCGCCTCATGGAGCTTGGCGCAAGACTGACCGTGGAGACAGCCGACCGGATAGCCGAAGGAAATCTAAAGGCCACACCGCAAGCCGAGATGGCCGGCGCCGGAAAAGCCACTCCGGCGCCCAAGATTTTCAAGGACACATGCCACATTGACTGGACCCGTCCGGCCGCGGAGGTCAGGAACCTCATCCGCGGTCTTGCCCCCTACCCCGCCGCATGGTCGGCAATGACAGCCGACGGGAACGATGCCGGAACCGTGAAAATCTTCAAGACAGCGCTGACCGAAGAACCGGCCGCGGAACCGGGCAAAGTGACGGTCACGGACAACCGCAAGGGCATGAAAGTTGACTGCGGCGACGTGCGTCTGGAGATTCTGAGCCTGCAACCGCAGGGCAAGCGCCGGATGAGCGCCGACGAATACCTGCGCGGATGCCGTTTTAACGAGATGGAACTTAACTGAATATGAAGAAACTCATAACCCTGATGGCCTTGGCTGCGGTTCTTTCAGCCAATGCCGACACGCCTCTCACGACGGCCGACACCGTAGTTGTGGTGGACGAATACGTTGACACGGAATATACGGTCACCGCCGAAACCGTGACAGCCCCGAAGCAGAATTTTCTGAAACAGTTACACTACAAGGCCGAGGCCATGGCGTCTGTAAGTTCCAACCGCACGCCGTTCTGGCTTCTCAACAACCGCTGGGGGCTGTCGTCGCTCAGCCGCCGCAACGGCTATCTGCGTGCCGGACTGTTCCGCGACATGGACCACAAGGACCGCTTTTCGTGGGGATTCGGAGCCGATATAGTGTGGCCCGTGCACTTCACCTCCAGGTTCGTCATCCAGCAGCTCTACGGTGAAGTCCGCTACCGCTCGCTGCAGCTGACCGTGGGCTCGAAAGAGCGCTACATAGGTGTGGTCAACGAGGAACTCGGATCGGGCGACATGACTTTCTCCCAGAATGCGCGTCCCGTGCCGCAGGTGTTCCTGTCGATGCCCGAATACGAGTGGGTGCCCTACACCCGCCACTGGCTCGCCGTCAAGGGATTCTTCTCCATAGGCATGCAGACCGACTGGCGCTGGCAGCGCGACCATGTGGGCCCCAAGGGACGCTGGGCGGAGCATGTGATGTTCAACACCAAGGGGCTGTTTCTGCGCGTGGGCGATCCGGAACGCCACCAGTTCACCGTTGAAGGAGGTCTGGAGATGGGTACACAGTTCGGTGGCAAAGTCCACTACTTCGACGAGAACGACAACAAGTTCAAGACCATCAAGATGCCCACTGACTTCAAAAATATTGTCAAGGCCACACTGGGAGTGAGCGGTGGCGACAGCAACGACCCCAATCAGGCCGGAGAAATCTCCAACGCCTACGGCAACACCGTGGGCGAATGGTCGGCTGCAGTCACATACAGACCCCGGGGTACCGAATGGGCTTTCCGGACCTATTATCAGCATTATTTCGATGACCATTCGATGCTGTTTTTCAATCACAAGTGGCGCGACATGCTTCTGGGCGTGGAAATCACGTTCCCCAAAAACAGAATCATAGACCAGTTCGTCTACGAATATCTGATGACCAAGGACCAGAGCGGCCCTGTCTACTGGGACCACACACCCGACATTCCGGAGCAGGTCAGCGGACGCGACAACTACTATAACCACTACATATATTCCGGATGGCAGCACTGGGGCATGGGGCTCGGCAACCCCCTTCTGATATCGCCCATCTACAATGCCGACAACAGCCTGTTCTTCTATCACAACCGCATCAAAGGCCATCACTTCGGATTCAAAGGCAGCCCCACCGACGAACTCCACTACCGCGTTCTCATATCAGCCACGCGGTCATGGGGCTCTTACGAGAAACCCACCCGCGACATACTCCACAACTTCAACGCACTGCTTGAAGTGACCTACTCCCCCCGCCGCATCAGCGGACTGGATTTCCGCCTCGGACTTGCCTGCGACGCCGGCAAACTGCTCGGGAAAAGCTATGGCGCAATGTTAACAATCAAAAAAACAGGATGGTTATGAAAAAATTAGCTCTAATATTAGCGAACATACTGATACTCGTAGGCCTCGGCTCATGTCAGGACACCCCCCTCATAGGCGACCTGGCCGGACAATGGCAGATAACGAAGATAGAATATCCCGACGGCACGGTGGTGGACTCGCCCGAGCGCTACTACTGCTTCTACCGTCACACCGCCCAGCTGACCGGCGGCGAGGTGCATACAGAGCATACAGCCAACATGACTTACGACAAGCCGGACATCACTCTCGAGTTTCCGAGAGCCGGAGGCTGGCAGCTCACCCAGTGGGGCATAATAGCCACCGACACCCCCGGGGAGTCCACGACATGGGTCCAGAAGTATCACATAGACACCCTCAACGGCTCGAAACTCGTAATGACAACCGAGCAGGGCGTGGTGATTTACTGCCGCAAATTCTGAGTGCCCCATGAAGAGACTGGTTACCACAATTCTCACCGCCATACTTCTCTTCGGAACGGCTTTTGCCTCGGGCAACCGCATAGTGGTCAGCAAAAGGAACTGCTATCTCTACGTGATTGACGGCAACAACAAGCTCGTGTTCTCCACCCCGGTGTGTCTCGGCATGAACAAGGGAAACAAGACGCGCCGCGGCGACCACAAGACCCCCGAAGGCAAATTCTCGATAATGAGCATAGAGAACTCCACCAGATGGAAAGACTATGACGGGGTGTACCGCGCAAGCTACGGCCCCTGGTTCATGCGGCTCAAAATGCCCAAATTCCGCTCCATCGGAATCCACGGGACCTGCGAGCCGGAATCGATAGGCACGCGCGCCAGCCAGGGGTGCATACGCATGCTCAATGAAAATGTAGTCAAACTGAAAAAACTTGTCAACGTGGGCACACAAGTCACCATCCTTTCCGAAAACGAGGATTTCAAAGTGCCTGAACCAGCAAAATGACCCAGAGGAATATTTCGCTGACACAGGAAATGCGGCGCCGCATTCTGATACTTGACGGCGCCATGGGCACCATGATCCAGCGCGCCGGACTGCCCGACGAGGCATTCACGGTCAAGGGATTCAACGGCGGCCGCCCCGCCGCGGGATGCAACGATGTCCTTAACCTGACGTCGCCGCAGACCATCGCCGGCATACATGACGCATATATCGCCGCCGGAGCCGACATCATAGAAACCAACACGTTCAACGCCAACGCCGTATCGCTCGGAGACTACAGCATGGAGCCGCTCGTGCGCGAAATCAATCTGCAGGGCGCACGCATAGCCCGCGAGGCGGCGGATAAGGCACCGCGCAAGGTGTGGGTGGCCGGGAGCATAGGCCCCACGAACAAATCGCTCTCCATGGAACTCGGCAACGACAATCCGGACCGCCTAACATTCGGCGGGCTCAGGGATGCCTACCGCGAGCAGATAAGCGCACTGATGGAGGGCGGAGTTTACCTGCTGCTTTTCGAGACGATTTTCGACGGGATCAACGCCCGCGCCGCCGCAGTAGCCATGGACGAGGCGTTCACCCGTGCCGGCCGCGCGATTCCCTGCATTTTCTCGATGACGCTCACCGAAAACGGCCGCACGCTGACCGGCCAGAGCCCGGAGGCGTTCATCGACACCATAGCATCGGCCAATCCGGCGGCTATATGCCTCAACTGCGGATTCGGAGCCGAGCAGATGGCGCCCCACATACGCGCCCTCGCCGGACAGCCATACGCCACGGGAGCGTATCCCAACGCGGGACTTCCCGACGCTCTGGGACAGTATTCCGGGACAGCGGAATCGATGGCGGCCGTGATGACGCCACTGCTGCGCGACGGCTGTCTCAACATAGTGGGAGGCTGTTGCGGAACGACGCCAGAACATATAGCGATGCTCGCCAAAGCAGCCCGCGGATGCGCGCCACGAGCCATTCCCGAGGCTTCGGGCAGGCTCAGGCTCTCCGGCCTTGACACGCTGAAAGTCTCCGGTGACTTCATCAGGGTCGGCGAACGCTGCAATGTGGCCGGAAGCCGCAAGTTTCTGCGTCTCGTCAGCGAAGGCAAGACGGACGAGGCCATGGAGATAGCCCGGAAACAGATAGCCGACGGAGCGGCCGTCATAGACGTGAACATGGACGACGCCATGCTTGATTCCGCCGCCGAGACCGTGAAGTTCCTCAGATGTCTGGCTTCGGACGTAGCCACCGCCAGAGTCCCGGTCATGATAGATTCGTCGCACTGGCCCACGATTGAGGCCGCGCTGGAAGTCATCCAGGGTCATCCGGTGGTCAACTCCATCAGCCTCAAGGAAGGCGAAGAGGAATTCATCCGCCGGGCGCGACACATAAAGGCTGCCGGCGCGTCGATGGTGGTGATGGCTTTCGACGAGAAAGGACAGGCCGACACATTTGAACGCAAGACGGAAATATGCGGCAGAGCCTACCGCCTGCTGACGACCGAGGCCGGCGTGAGTCCCGACGACATTATATTCGACCCCAATGTGCTGACTGTGGCTACCGGCATAGACGCACACCGCAGATATGCCCTTGATTTTCTGAAAGCAACGCGCTGGATAAAGGACAATCTGCCGGGAGCGAGGGTGAGCGGAGGCGTGAGCAATCTTTCGTTCGCATTCCGGGGCAACAATCAGGTGCGCGAGGCCATGCACGCCATTTTCTTGCGCGAGGCCGTCAGATGCGGCCTTGACATGGCCATTGTCAACCCGGCGGCATCCTTTGACACAGCCGGAATTGACCCGCGTCTGGCCGGGGCCATAGAGGATGTAATCTTTGACCGCAGCGATGACGCCACGGACCGCCTCGTGGCCATAGCCGGGGAAATGAAATCGGGAGCGTCCGTAAAGACCGGGCGGCAGGAACCGGAACCGGCAGCCGAAACGGACTCCGCGGAGAAACTGATACGGCACATAGCCTCAGGCAACAACGAGGGCCTGACCGGGCTGATTGACCGCGAACTCAAACGCCTGGGGTCGGCCACAGCCGTAATCGAAGGCACGCTCATGAAGGGCATGGACCGTATAGGCGAGGACTTCGGAGAAGGCAGGGCATTCCTCCCTCAGGTTGTGAAAAGCGCCGACACAATGCGCCGCGCAGTGGACTATCTGACTCCCATGATTGAATCGTCAGGCACGGGCAGAAATGCCGGGAAGGTGGTAATAGCCACGGTCAAGGGCGATGTCCACGACATTGGCAAGAATATAGTGGCCGTGGTGCTGCGCTGCGCCGGATTCGAGGTGACCGACCTCGGGGTCATGGTGCCGGGGGCGGAGATAATTGAGAAAGCCAAAGCCACGGGCGCCGACATCATAGCTCTGAGCGGCCTCATCACACCCTCGCTTGAGGAAATGTGCGCGGTGGCCGCGCTGATGGAACGCGAAGGCATGAGGATTCCGCTGATGGTGGGCGGAGCGGCGGCATCGGCCATTCACACGGCCGTGAAAATAGCGCCGCTCTATTCCGGTCCGGTAATCTACACCCGCGATGCCGCGTCGGTACCACCCGCGGCCCGGCGTTTCTCCGGCATGGACCGCGACAGGGAAACGGCAGAGCTCAAAACTGCACAAGGCGAAATCCGCGAGCGGTTCCTGCGCAGGGATTCATCAGCCATGACACTTGCCGAGGCCCGGCGCCGCAGGACAGTGGTCAGGGAGGAAACGCACCGTCCGCTGTGGGAAGGGCGTACGGACCTGGCGATAAGCCGCGCCGAGGCCAGAGAGTGGATTAACTGGCGGGCGTTCTTCACGGCATGGAAAATGGACGCTTCGATGGCTTCCATCGCCGACATCCGCGGATGTGACCACTGCCGCGCCCAATGGCTCGCCTCTACCGATTCATCCGCAATGCGCAAGGCCACGGAAGCGATGCAGCTGTTCAAGGACGCCAACAGAATGCTTGACAGTATGTGCGGGCGCAACACTCCCCCGCTCAAGGCGAGGGTGGCCATTCTTCCGGCCCGCTCCACGGACAGCGACGAGATTATCATTCGCAACGGGGATTGCGACATGGTCCTGCCGGTGATGCGGCAGCTTCATGCCCCGGACAACGGAGCGACGCTGTCACTCGCCGATTTCATCGGCCGCGAATCCGATTTCATCGGGGCTTTCGCCGTGACCGCGGAAACGGAGCTGCAGGAGATGGCCGCGAAATACCGGAAAAACAATGACGAATACCGCGCCCTGCTGTGTCAGAGTCTGACCGACAGACTTGCCGAGGCCGCGACCGAAATCATGCACCACAAGGTCAGGAAATCTATATGGGGCTATGCGCCGCTCGAAGATTCCGAGCCACGGAGACTTCTCAGGCAGGACTATCATGGTATCCGTCCGGCGGTGGGATATCCGTCGCTGCCGGACCAGTCACTGGTGTTTGACCTCGACAGGATTCTGGACTATAAGTCAATGGGCATAACGACCACGGAAAACGGCGCTCTCAGCCCGTCGGCCACCACCACCGGACTCATGATAGCCCACAGCGAGGCAAAATATTTTGTTATCGGCGAGATTTCGGAAGAGCAGCGCGAAGATTATGCCGGACGGCGGAACATGTCGGCCAACGAGTTAAAGCGCTTCATTCCCTGACGGCAAAACGGGCTCCGGCAGCGTGGAAGGTTTCTGCGAGAGTATGCGCCACTGCTTGGGATACAGATTGTTGGCCCTGTTGCCGAGATTCTTTGCAAATCCGAGCGGATGGCCGCCACAGGTCAGCAGCACTATGCCTGACGGAGTTTCAGGCGGCAATGTTATGGCCTCGCAGCGCAGATAATCTATGGCCTGACTGCGCTCTATTTCCACCTCCCTGAAGGCACCGCGTCTCAATGCCTGACTCATGGCAAGTTCCTGCGAGGGTATCACGTAGCGCCCCTTGACGGTGCCAATCTCCATGCGGGGCGCTACGGGTGAGTCTGTCAGGAATGTGGCGAAAACCCTGTTCTCGTCAACCGAAACCATTGCGGGATACCTGTCATCGAGCCAGTTCCTTACAGCATCGGGCACGGGGGCCGGACGCTGGCGGCCTGACTGGCGGACACGCGATTTCTCCTTGCGTCTCACGGGCGGCACGGGACCGTCGGCCGTCTTGCGCACAACAGCCATGAACAGCCCCTCGCCCTCTATGAGTCCCGGAATGAAACGCCAGGCCTTGACGTCGTCGGCAAGAGCCGGAGCCAGATTCCATGAGGCATCGGCGTTTACGGCCACCGGCTCCGCTCCGTATTCGGTCATGAGCCAGCGGACCATATCCTCGTTCTCGCAGAGATTGAACGTGCAGGTGCTGTAGATCAGATAACCGCCCGGCCGGAGGGCGATCCACAGGTTTGAAAGTATTTCCCGCTGACGGGCGGCACACTGCCTCACAAGGTCGGGCGACCACTGACGGCGGGCTTCCTCGTCCTTGCGCATCATTCCCTCTCCGGAGCACGGCACATCGGCCGCAACAATGTCAAAGGCACCCGGAAAGTCTCTGAAACGTGAAGTATCGCCCTGCGTCACAGCCACAAGCGGATAGCCCCACTTGGCCAGATTCTCACGCAACACCGCCGCTCTCTGAGGCACATATTCGTTGGCCACGACCGACGAGCCTTCCGGCAGAGCGTCGATAATGGCCGTGGTCTTTCCGCCGGGAGCCGCACACGCGTCAAGCACCTTCAGAGGCCGTTCCGTGTCACCGACGAGCTGCCTGACGGCGTGGGACACAAACATCGACGAGGCATCCTGCACATAGTAGAGACCCTGATGGAGAGCCGTATCGAAAGTGAACCCCGGACGTTCGCGCAGATAGAATCCGTCGCCGCACCAGGACACTCCCGCGGCATCGGCCGGCCTGTCCCCGGGTCCGGTCTTGTGCCGGTTGAGACGCACCGACACGGATGGCCTGTCGCCAAGCGCCTCCAGAAGCGTATCGGTCCAGGGGGCGCGGCAACGGCCAAGCGAGTCTATGAACTCCTGCGGGAGCTGCATCAGATTGAAAGCCGGCGCAGAGTTTCGAGAAGTTCGCGGTTGATGGGCTTGTCGTTCTTGATGGCCTTTGTGAACGGCACGTAGACAATCTTGTCGTTCTGGATACCGATCATCACATTGCGCTGGTCATCGAGCAGAGCGTCGATGGCAGCCGCACCCATGCGGGAGGCCAGAATGCGGTCATGGGCCGACGGAGAACCGCCTCGCTGAAGATGACCGAGAATGGAAACGCGCACGTCATAGCCCGGATATTCGTTCTTCACGCGCTCGGCCATTCCCATGGCGCCACCGGTCACGGGGCTTTCGGCCACGAGCACTATGGATGAGTTCTTTGACTTGCGGAAACCGTTCTGGATGAGTTCGGCCAGCTGGTCGACCTGAGTCGAGATTTCCGGGATAATGGCCGCCTCGGCTCCGGAGGCAATAGCGCCGTTGAGCGCGAGGAATCCGGCGTCGCGTCCCATAACCTCTATGAAGAACAGGCGTTCATGCGACGTGGCTGTGTCACGGATTTTGTCGACGCACTCCATAATAGTGTTCAGGGCCGTGTCATAGCCGATAGTGGAATCGGTTCCGTAGAGGTCGTTGTCAATGGTGCCGGGAAGACCAATGATTGGCAGATTGAATTCGTTGGCAAAGATTCGCGCGCCGGTCAGAGAACCGTCACCGCCAATCACCACCAACGCGTCTATTTCATGACGGCGCAGATTGTCATAGGCGAGCTGACGACCTTCCGGAGTCTGGAATTCCGGGCAGCGGGCCGTTTTGAGAATCGTACCGCCCATCTGGATGATGTTGGATACATTCTGAGTCTTGAACTCGACGATTTCATCGGATATCAGACCGCGATAGCCGCGATAGATACCTTTTACACGGAAACCGCTGTAGATGGCCGAGCGGGTCACGGCACGGATAGCGGCATTCATACCCGGAGCGTCACCACCGGAAGTGAGAATACCTATACATTTAATGTCTGCCATACGGAGCTATGTATTAGAGGGTTTAGTCATCAGGTCGGGACCACTTGACAGAGACCGGAGCCTTCCGTCAAGGTCACAATGCAAAGTTAGGAAAATAAACCGTTCACACAAAATAAATATCCCTCCACTTTCACCCCCACCTCCACAATTCCCTCTCATCCATAGTTTATAGGGCTGCACGTCCGGCTATCCGAAGACATTGATTCATTTTTTCAATTCTTCAGACAGCCTACAGGCACGACCATAACGCCATCCGTCCTTCGATAAGCAAACTTGCCTACTGCGGTCAGCACCATCATAAATGACGGATGCTTCATCTTTGTAGTGTCGATACGATCTTTGAGCTTCAGGAGATTTCTGGCTCCCTCGTCTATAAGATTATCCCCGCCCAGCTTAATTTCCACAAGTCCATAACATCCGTTACGCAAGTGAACAACGGCATCACATTCCAGTCCCGTTTTATCCCTGAAATGGAAAACCGTTCCTTCCAGAGGCTGGGCGTAGACCCTCAGGTCTCTGACACAAAGACATTCAAACACAAACCCGAAAGTTTTCAGATCGTTTATAAGATCTTCCGGACCAAGCCCGAGTGCGGCGCAGGCAATTGACGGATCGGAATAATATCGGGTGTCAAGACTTCGTATAGCCGTTTTGCTTCTCAGATTAGGACTCCATGCCGGCATGTCCTCTATCACAAATATGCTTTTCAGCGCATTAATGTAGGAATAGACCGTCTTATCACTCATGTCAATAACATCGTTTTCGGCTATATCCCTCATTATGCTTGAAATACTCGCCTGAGTCCCCTGATGGCGGGCATACGAGCGCATTATACGGCGTACCCGTTGTTCATCACGCCCGATATCATCAACTCGAGAAATATCATTGCGCACAACCGCCTCAAAATAATTTATGGCATGCCTCAGAGCCTGACGGGCGCGTCCTTTCTCAACAGCTCTCGGCCATCCCCCTCTACAAGCGAGGAATGCCACATCCGACAAGCTCAGGTTATTCTCACCTCTTATTGTCAGATTCTCTGCATTCGCAAAGATATCTGTCAGACTTACCTCTCCTGAAGAATCCGACGATTCCCATAGAGACATCGGACGCATGGTCAGCCATGAGACTCGACCGGTCCCGCTATGCATCATCTGGCTCTTGTCTTTTCTTGGCGGGACAGCAGAGCCGGTAAGAATAAACTGACCGTCCTTGCCCCTATGGTCTACCTCGAACCTTACAGCATCCCAGATCTTGGGGGCTAGCTGCCATTCGTCTATCAATCTTGGAGTTTCGCCATCAAGTATATATCTGATGTCTGTGTCAACCATCTGCAAATACTGCTTTCTGTTTAAAGGGTCATCCATATATATGACGCTTCTAGCCGCCTGCTCGGCGGACGTAGTCTTACCACAAGCTTTTGGACCCTCTATAAGAATCGCTCCCATAGCATCAAGTTCTTCTTTCAGGACCGCATCTATCACTCTAAAACGATACTCGTTCATGTCAATTTATTTTATTCGCAAAGATAAGAATAATTCTATTGATATACAAGCATATCCGCAATTCACTTCCAAACTTGGACCGTTTTTACTTCCAAACTTGGACCGTTTTTACTTCCAAACTTGGACCGTTTTTACTTCCGAACCTGGACCGTTTTTGCTTCCGAACCTGGACCGTTTTTGCTTCCGGACTTGGCAGTTTTTATTCGATGTGGGGCCGGACGGGCTGACTATGGGGCGGCACGGGGAAATGCTGTTGAAAAAATGTCTTTTTGCCAAGCAAGCCGAATCTCTCGGGAACAAGCTATGGCAACCGCTTATTGGGCGTTGAAATACGCAAAAAACCACACTCCGCAGATACGGTTTCAATTATTTAAGTAAAAGGCGGGGGATTAGAGAGATTTTGAGTAATTTTGCAGGTTGGTTTTCCTAAGGGAAGAATCAACGCATAGTCTATCGAATAACAACATAACATCTTTCGAATAGCGACATAACTTCTATCGAATAACAACATAACCGGAATTCCAAAAATGATAGGAACCCTGATTTACATAGTTCTGGCAGTCTGCCTTATATGGGGCTTCAAACGGGGCATAGTGGTGCAGCTCGGCTCACTTCTGGCCATAGCCCTGGCTCTCGCGGCCTGCCATCTTTTCGGCGACGCGGCCACTCAGGCGGCCACTTATATGCTCACCGGCAGCCACGAGCTTCCCTCTGACCCGGCTCAAAGCTCAATGACGCATTTCGCGGCTTCATGCATAGGCAACCTTGTGCTGTTCGTGGCCGTATGGCTTGTGGTGTGGCTGCTGTCACGCCTGGTGAAGTTCGCTGCCAAGACCATCAAGCTCGGACTGGTCGACAGCATCTGCGGCTCCGTGTTCATGGCGCTCAAAGGCGGCCTGATCATAAGCTTCATAATCAATCTGGCCAAAGTGGTGGCTCCGGAGAGCGCTCTGGCCACATATAACAGCACTGTCACCGAGTGGATTGCCGATCTCGCGCCTATGTTGCTCGGTTTCTTCCAACCTTTAGCTTCCTAAAAACGTTAATCCAGCATGGACACCAACGATAAAGAAATAAAATCCACTGATTCAAACATCATAGATGAGGTCACACGGGGAGACTACAAGTATGGTTTCACCACTGACATTGACACCGACATAATCGAAAAGGGTCTGACGGAGGATACCGTACGCCACATATCGGCCATGAAGGGCGAACCCGAATGGCTGCTCGATTTCAGGCTCAAGGCATTCCGTCACTGGCTGACCCTGACCCCGCCCAGGTGGGCCCATCTTGACATTCCCGAAATTGATTTTCAGGCCATAAGCTACTATGCCGCCCCCCGCAAGAAGGAGGGTCCCAAAAGCCTTGACGAGGTTGATCCGGAACTTCTCGACACGTTCAACAAGCTCGGAATCCCGCTTGAAGAGCAGAAGGCGCTGTCAGGCATGGCCGTGGACGCGGTCATGGACTCGGTGAGCGTCAAGACCACCCACCGCGAGAAGCTTGCCGAACTCGGGGTGATATTCTGTTCGATTTCCGAAGCGGTCAAGGACTATCCCGACCTCGTCAGAAAATATCTGGGCAAGGTGGTGAGCTACCGCGACAATTTCTATGCGGCACTGAACTCGGCCGTGTTCTCCGACGGCTCGTTCGTCTACATTCCCAAGGGCGTTCGCTGCCCCATGGAGCTGAGCACATATTTCCGCATCAACGCCGCCGGCACGGGCCAGTTCGAACGCACGCTCATAGTTGCCGACGACGATGCCTACGTGAGCTATCTCGAGGGCTGCACCGCCCCCATGCGCGACGAGAACCAGCTCCACGCGGCCATAGTGGAAATCATTGTGGAGGACCGTGCCGAGGTCAAATATTCAACGGTGCAGAACTGGTATGCCGGTGACGCCAAAGGACGCGGCGGCGTCTACAATTTCGTAACCAAGCGCGGTCTGTGCCGCGGCGATTTCAGCAAGCTCTCATGGACCCAGGTTGAGACCGGCTCGGCGATAACATGGAAATATCCGAGCTGCGTGCTGGCCGGAGAGGGCGCAACAGGCGAATTCTATTCCGTGGCCGTGACGCGCAACTACCAGCAGGCCGACACCGGCACAAAGATGATCCATCTGGGACGCAACACCCGCTCCACCATAGTGTCAAAGGGCATTTCGGCCGGCCACAGCCAGAACTCCTACCGCGGTCTGGTGAAAGTGGCACCCAACGCCGACGGATGCCGCAACTACACGCAGTGCGATTCGCTGCTCCTGAGCCAGCACTGCGGCGCCCACACGTTCCCCTATATCGACGTGATGAACGACACCGCCGTGGTGGAACACGAAGCCACCACCTCCAAGATTTCCGAGGACCAGCTCTTCTACTGCAACCAGCGCGGAATCCCCACGGAAGAGGCCGTAGGCCTGATTGTCAACGGTTATGCCAAGGAGGTCATGAACAAGCTCCCGATGGAATTCGCCGTGGAGGCGCAGCGTCTGCTTGCCGTCACGCTCGAAGGCTCCGTTGGCTGACACCGGGCCTCCAAAACAATTCTGAAAAAATAATACAACTGTCAATCAACCCATATCAATGAACGAATTGCTCCTTAAAGTTGAGAATCTGCATGCCGGAATAGACGGCAAAGAAATATTGAAAGGAATCAATCTGACGGTGAACCGCGGCGAGGTCCATGCCATAATGGGTCCCAACGGCTCCGGCAAAAGCACTCTCTCGGGCGTGCTGGCCGGAAATCCGGCCTACACCGTGACCGAGGGAACGGTGGATTTCCACGGGCTCAATCTTCTGGACCTGCTTCCCGAGGACCGCAGCCACGAGGGCCTGTTCCTCTCGTTCCAGTATCCGGTGGAGATTCCGGGGGTGTCGATGGTCAACTTCATGCGCGCCGCCGTCAACGCCAAGAGAAAATATTTCAACGAAGAGCCCCTGTCGGCCACGGAGTTCCTCAAGCTCATGCGTCAGAAACGCGCCATAGTGGAACTGGACAACAAACTGGCCTCGCGCTCCGTCAACGAAGGTTTCTCCGGCGGCGAGAAGAAACGCAACGAGATATTCCAGATGGCCGTGCTCGAGCCTCAGCTCTCGATTCTTGACGAGACCGATTCCGGCCTTGACATAGATGCCCTGCGCATTGTGGCCGGAGGCGTCAACAAACTGAAGACCGAGCGCAACGCCACCATAGTCATAACCCACTACCAGCGTCTGCTTGACTATATCAAGCCTGATTTTGTCCATGTGCTCTACAAGGGACGCATTGTCCGCACCGGAGGCCCGGAACTCGCTCTGGAGCTTGAGGAACGGGGCTATGACTGGATAAAGGAAGAAGTGGACCGGCAATTGTAACCAACCTTAACCGCTTACCTTTCATGAACAGCAAACACCAATACATAGATCTCTACAGGACCAATGCGGAAGCCATTGACAGCGGCAGCGCCCCGGCGCTCAACCGTCTGCGCCCGCAGGCCGCGGCAGCGCTCGAAGCCACAGATTTTCCCGTCAGGGGAGCGGAAGGTTACGAACGCACGGATGTCAACGCCATGTTCGGCCCTGACTACGGAGTCAATATCCATCGCCTCGACATTCCGGCTGACATAGCCGCATCATGGCGGTGCGATGTCCCCAACATGTCCACCCTTCTGGGCGTAGTGGCCAACGATGCGTTCATCCCGTCGGCCAGCCTCGAATCAAGGCTGCCAGAGGGAGTGATTTTCACCTCACTGCGCCGGGCCGCGCTTGAATATCCGGAACTGGTGGCGAACGCCTACGGATCAACGGCCCCGCTGACCGACTCCATGGTGGCCCTCAACACCATGCTGGCCCAGGACGGAGTGTTCATCCGCATTCCCCGCGGCTGCCGGATGTCACGTCCGCTGCAGCTCGTCAACATATTCTCGGCTCCCACGCCCATGCTTGCCCCTAGGCGAGTGCTCGTGGTGATGGAAGAGGGTTCCGAGGCCCAGCTGCTGGTGTGTGACCACACCCAGGACTGCAACCGGAGCTATCTCTCGAGCGAGGTGGTGGAAATAATCATGGGTGAGAACGCCCGCCTCGATTATTACTGCATCGAGGAATCCTCGGCCATGACATCGCGCCACTCCCAGCTGTTCGCACGGCAGGAATCCGGCTCCGTGCTCATGGTCAACTCATCGACCTTGACGGCCGGAAACACGCGCAACGACTTCACCGTGACCGTCAACGGAAAAGGATGCGACACCCGCCTGTCAGGCATGGTGATAGCCTCGGACGGGATGCATGTCGACAATTCCGTCAACATGCTGCATCTGGCGCCGAAATGCCACAGCGACCAGCTGTTCAAGTACGTTGCGGGCGGCAAGGCTTCGTGCGCCTTCCAGGGACGCATTCTCGTGAGCGAGGAAGCGCCGTTTACCGACGCCTACCAGACATGCCGCAGCGTGCTCGCATCGCCCGAGGCCCGCATGCATGCCAAACCGCAGCTTGAAATCTACAATGACGAGGTGAAATGCAGCCACGGCGCCACAACCGGCCAGCTCGACGCCGACGCCCTGTTCTACATGCGCACGCGAGGCATACCCGAGGCCGAGGCCCGCACCATGCTGATGCAGGCATTCATGGCCGATGTGATTGAAACCGTGAGGATGGACGGTCTGCGCGACAGGCTCCGCCATCTGGTCGAAAAACGGTTCGCCGGCAAGGACGCATCATGCTCCGAATGCCATGCCTCATGCCGCGAACGCCACACGGACCCTAACAATGACTGACATGGAAACGACATTCCCGGTCGAGAAATACCGCGCGGAATACCCGATACTGTCACGCACCGTCTACGGGCATCCGCTGGTGTATCTCGACAACGCCGCTTCCACCCAGACCCCGCGCGAGGTGGTGGAAGAAATCGATGACATGTACTTCACGCACAAGGCCAACGTGCACCGCGGAGTCCACGCACTCTCGCAGGAAGCAACCGACATGATGGAGAAAACGCGCATGCGTGTGCGTGATTTCATAGGGGCTTCCTCAACCGAGGAAATCATCTTCACACGAGGCACCACCGAAGCCATAAATCTCGTGGCCTCGAGCTACGGCTCGCTCCTGAAAGAGGGCGACGAGGTGGTGCTAACCGTGATGGAACACCACGCCAACATCGTGCCCTGGCAGCTGCTCCCCGAGCGCAGGGGCATAGTGATCAGAGTGGTGCCCATGCACCCCGACGGCTCTCTTGACATGGATGCGTTCCGGGCCGCGTTGAATGACAGGACGAGGATTGTGTCCGTGGCCCATGTGTCGAACGTGCTCGGCACGGTCAATCCGGTCCGCGAGATAGTCCGTCTGGCCCACGAGGCCGGTGCCGTGGCCCTCATCGACGGAGCTCAGGCCATAGCCCACATTCCGGTCGACATGGCCGCTCTCGATGCCGATTTCTATGTGTTCTCATCCCACAAAATGTACGGCCCCACAGGCATAGGCGTTCTTTATGGCCGCAAGTCCCTGCTGGAGGCCATGCCCCCCTATCAGGGCGGCGGCGAAATGATAAAGCACGTGAGCTTCAGCCACACCACCTTCGCCGACCTGCCTTTCAAATTCGAGGCGGGCACGCCCGATTATGTCGGCATTGCCGCACTCCGCAAAGCCATTGACTATGTGGAGCGCATAGGTCTTGAGAACATCGCCGCCCATGAGGAAGAACTGCTGCACTACACCACGCGGCGCATGATGGAGATTCCCGGAATCCGCATCTTCGGCACCGCTCCGGGCAAGAGCGCCATCATTTCGTTTCTCATCGGCAACGCCCACCATTACGACACCGGCATGCTGCTCGACAAGCTCGGCGTGGCCGTGCGCACAGGCCATCACTGCGCCCAGCCTCTGATGGAAAGCCTCGGGATAGAAGGCACCGTCAGAGCCGCATTTGCACTCTACAACACCACGGCCGACTGTGACCGCTTCATTGAAGCGCTCCACAGAGTGGCACCGATGCTGCAATAGAAACCGCCTGTCGAAAATAGCAAAAGACACCGATGTCACACGAATTCACACCTGAGGAACTGACACGTTACGCCCGGCATCTCTCTCTGCCCGGTTTCGGCGAGGAAGCCCAGAGACGGCTTGCCGAATCGTCGGTCCTGATAATCGGAGCCGGAGGCCTCGGCTCGCCCATAGCCCTCTATCTTGCAGCGGCAGGAGTAGGCACCATCGGCATAGCCGACGGCGACAATGTGGATCTCTCGAACCTACAGCGACAGATAATTCACTTCACAGCCGACGTTGGCCGACCCAAAGCCATATCCGCCGCCGAAAAGATGGCCGCGCTCAACCCCTCCGTCAGGGTGATTCCCCTCACCCGCTTCATCTCCGGCGACGAGACCGACGCCCTTTTCCGGGACTATGACTTCATCATCGACGCTACGGACTCGCTTGACGGCAAGTTCATGGTCGATGCGGCATGTCTCAGATGCGGAAAACCGTACAGCCACGGGGCCATATTCCGCTACGAAGGCCACACCATGACCATTCTGCCCGGCACTTCGCGCCTCACCGACCTGTTCCCCGAAGGTCCGGAATCAATAGAACGTCCGGCGGTGTCCGGTCCCCTCGGCGTGGTTCCCGGCATACTCGGCACGATTCAGGCCGCCGAAGCCATCAAATATCTCACCGGAACGGGAGAACTGCTGACGGACCGACTCCTGCGGTTCGATGTGCTCACCATGGAGTTCACCACCATAGCCCTGCGCTGACCCGGCCCGTTCAGACCCTGCGCCTCGTCAGGAAGTAGAAAGCGATGATGCTCAGAGCCGTCAGCGTCTCGGAGCAGGCAAGAGCCATCCAGATGCCGTTGATGCCGTAAGCCACAGGCAGCAGTTCGAAACTCGGCACGAGGAACACAACGCCACGCAGCAGCGCGAAGACCACTGACGGAATCACCCGCTCCACGGACTGGAAATAGCCTATGGCCGTCAGATTGAACACGAACGGCACAAAAGCCGCCGAAAACAGAGGGAATCCCCTGCCGGCAATAGCGGCGCTCGCCGAATCGCCATCGAGAAACAGCCCCACAAGCCACTGCGGGAAACAGACGAACACCGCCGTCACCGCAAGGCCGCATCCCAGCGACGCCAGTATGGCCAGACGCTCCGCCTCGCGGACACGGCCCGAATAACCCAGGCCATAGTTGTAACTGATGATAGGCTGCGAGGACTGCGCTATGGCATTGCCTATCATGAACACGAACCGACAATAATAGCAGGCAATGCTGAACGCCCCCACACCGGCATCGCCGGCATAGGACATGAACAACAGATTGCCCATGAACATCAGTACACCCATGGTGGCCTCCCCTAAGAATGCCGATATTCCCACCCGGCACTGATAGCCCAGATTACGCAATGACAGACGGAGACTCTTCATGCTCGCCTTTATCCGGATCAGTCGGAGCGTGCGGGCGAAACGTCCGAGATAGACCGCCACCATCAGCCCGCCGGCCGAACAGCTCAGACAAGTGGCTATGGCCGCCCCCTCAAGCCCCATGCCCAGAGGGAATATGAACAGATAATCAAGAACCACATTCATCACGGCAGGCATCACATTGCACCACATGGCAAACTTCGGCGCCCCGTCGAGACGGACCACGAAGAGACCTATAGCCGCCCAGATCTGAAACAACACCGAAGGAAATATCCAAACCATATAATCCACCACCAAAGGCAGAAGCGTGGGACTCGCGCCAAGCACACGCCCCGTTGCCGACGGGCTGACAAGAGTAACCGCCAGAAACAAGGCCATGAACAGAGTGCCGGCGGCCACGGCCTGAGTGATATTGAGCCTTGCGGCCTTGACATTGCCGTTGGCAAGATGAATCGACGACACCACCGATGCACCCATTCCGAGCATCAGACCCAGCCCCATCAGAGCCATGACCGGCGCATAGCAGATATTGACAGCCGCCAAGGCATCGGGACCCACACCACGGCCTATGAAAATGCCGTCAATGGCTGTGACACCACACAGACTCAGCATACCTATCAGCGTAGGGCCGAAATAGATTTTAAACAGCCGGGGAATACTCTGGCGTCCCAGATCAATCGCGTCACGTTGCATAAACACAATAGATTAAGAAGTTCTACAGAAATTTGATGAATTCCGTCACGTACCGGAGCCCCCTCCTAATGAGAGAATTCCGTCTGGACATGAGGAAATTCTACAACACACCGACAATAACTGGACACCGCAATGGCGCTGACGCCATCTTCATCTTATCCGGCAGTGTCATGCCTCCGATGATACCGCGAGCGTTTCGGGAATGCAAAGTTACGAAAAAAATTGCACCCGCAAAAATCGGACGAGAGCCGACCGCAACACGCTGGTTTGCCACATTTTATCCACATTTACACACTTATTCGCGAAGCATCCTCATAAAAATAGACGCCCAAAAACTTGCATATATCAGAAATTAGTACTACCTTTGCAACGCAAAAAGGGAAACATATCCCTCAAGCACAAAATGATGGTGCCATAGCTCAGTTGGTAGAGCAAAGGACTGAAAATCCTTGTGTCACTGGTTCGATTCCCGTTGGCACCACTCAAACAAAACGCAATCCGCTAATTCACATAGAGTTAGCGGATTTGTTTTATCGCCTTATCTGAAATTTGATACAACATTGATACAACACGCAAAAACAAGTGAAGCCCCCTGCCATCCATCCGGCAAAGAGCTTCCAGCAATTAAATACCCACTGAAATGGGATTCGACACAAAGGTAATAAAAAAAATTTGAAATGCAAAAACGGCTGACTTCTCAGCCAGCCGCAAAAAAACGCTATTTCAATCATTAAAGATTTTTCGTATGTTGTTCAATCCTGATTAACGATTCCTGCATTGATTGGATTGGCTTCACAATCGCGCCGGTGTTCTCGCTGATGGTCTGCAATTCGATGTAAATCTTTGCAAGCTGACGCTCAATGTTGTCCTGATGGAAAACCCAGGCGCGGATGACCCCTGGGTTTTCCAAGAACGGAGGAATCTACTCCGAAGATTCGGTAGTAATAGGGGATCATCTCATAACATCGAAGGGACCCGGAACAACTCTTGAATTTGCACTTGCCATTGTTCGCAAGGCAAAAGGCGCAGATACGGAAAAAGCTCTCCGTGAAGGTATGGTGATTGGCAACTGTGAATGTGACGATAATTGCTCTTGCGGATGCAATAGATAATTTCACACCTTCGCCGCCTGTAGCGGCCGAAATTTTGACAGAAATGAGTGGGTGACTTCATCACGAGGTCGTCCACTCTGATTATGAAATATCTTATATTGCTGTCCGATAAAATTTTTTGAGACGGGTACGAAATAAGGGCTGGCACCTATTGCAGGAGTCAGCCCTTTAT
>CANQWS010000045.1 GCA_947627615.1 uncultured Muribaculaceae bacterium
AGTTGGCCCACAGATCGGCATCGGTGTTGTTGAGGAATCCGCCTATGTCAGGGCCGTTGAATGGCTGTCCGGACAGTCCGAGGGTCAGCGACATCGGAACGGACAGTTTCAGATGGTCCCAGCCGGCCCAGTTGTCGCCGGTCCATGTGGCTGCATATCTGTGGCCGCCGAGTATGTTGGCGCGGGTAAGGACAAACGGCCGGCGCTGGGGATATGCGTCCATGAATCCCTCGCGGGTGGATTTGGCCATAAGCATTCCGTAGGCGTTGTGATAGAGCAGGTGCGGTCCCTGAGGCAGTCCGCCACCGCCGCGGTGCACGTTGTCAACGGGCATGGTTCCTGTTTTCAGCGAATCCGGCAGCCAGTCCTCGTCGGTGAACACCGCCGGCTCGTTCATGTCGTTCCACACGCCGTCAATTCCGATAGCGAGGAAATCCTTGTAGAGACCGGCCCACCATTTGCGGGTTTCAGGTATGGTGAAATCGGGGAACGCGCAGTAACCTGGCCACACTTTGCCCTGATAGACAGTACCGTCATGACGTTTCACCCAGAGGTCGGCATCGGAGCCGGAACGATAGACCGGGTAGCTTTCATCGACCTTTACTCCGGGGTCTATCATGTAGACGGCATGGAAATCATTGTCATGAAGATAGTTGTTGAGCCGCTTGGGGTCGGGGAAAGTGGAAGACTTGAATGTGAAGATGCGGAAGCCGTCCATGTAGTCGATATCCATCCAGATCACATCGCAGGGTATCCGGCGCTGGCGGAAATTGTCGGCAATCTCCTTCACTCGCTTTTCGGAATCGTACGAGTAACGGCACTGGTGATAGCCGAGAGCCCATAACGGAGGCATCTCCATGGTTCCGGTGAGTTCGGCCAGTCCTTTCATTACCTCCTGCGGAGTTTCGCGCTCAATAACGTAGACCCTGAAGGGAGCGCCTTCGGAATCGAACCGGATGGAATCATTGTCCGTGGCAAGGGTGGATTTCCATGAGGTATCGAAAATCACTCCGAACGATGAACCGTCAGGTCTGACACCGAGCACCCAGGGATGGGACTGATAGAGGCGTTTGCCGCCGTCAACGCCGTAGGCTCCGGTATCGGTGTTCCACAGTTTTATGGCCTGGCCGTTGCGCAGCAGCGGTCCGGTCACCTCGCCGCCTCCATAGAGGCTCGTGCCGGCGGGAACAGCGAGCGTTGCCGAAGCCTTTCCGCCGTTTTCGGAGATTTCAGGTACAAGATTCCATCCTGCCGGAACCGGTCCGGTGGTGACAGGCTCTTCGCGGAGAATCAGCGAAGGTGTCTTCGACGGGTCATAGCCCTGCGGCACGAATTCAACTATGCCGTCGCCTACAAGCCCCGATGAAGATACAGGGATTCTTTCGGCCCAAAGGTTGCCCGTAAGGAAAGTTATGAGAGCAAGAGAAATGATTGTTGGTATTCTTTTCATTATTCTTTAAGGTTATTTGCTGTGGCAAAGATAGGGCATAAAAAAATCCGGCAGGTGTGGAATCCTGCCGAATCTGTATACAGATTAATCTGAAATTAATCTGTAAAGGTATGTATCAGCGTATGATTTCGCGGATCTGCGGGGCTATGACCTGCAGAATGCGGTCCATGCCGAGGTCCGAGGGGTGCACGCCGTCACATGTGGCATCATGGTCATCACCGATGGGCATGCCCGGGTCGATGAAGTAGACATTGTCATATTCGGCCAGGATTTTCTTCATGCCTCTGGCTGCCGCCTCACGTTTGGCGTTTTCGAAATCGGCTGTTCCTCGGTTGAAGTTTGTGGTTTCCCGGCGGAGTGTCTGAAGGAAAATCAGAGGCGTTTCGGGATGGGCTTCCCTGACGATTCTGACGAAAGGCTCAAGTCTCTGTTCAATCTGTTCGGCCGACGGATTCGAGAAAGTGTCGAACACAAAAGCGTCGGCTTTGGAATCGGCTGCTATGCGGGCATAGAATTCCTCGAGCTTGCATTGTCCGCTGGCGCCGAGATTGGCGAACTCCATGTCAAGCATTCTCTCCAGACGGGCAGGATAGGCCATGCCGGGGTGGCTTACGGCCGAGCCGTGGGTTATGCTCGAACCTATCACCACAATCTTCTTGCGGGGGAAGGGATTGGGCATGGCCGAGATGGTGCAGGCGGAATCAACGCCTATCTCGAGCGAGTCAAGACCGTCATAGATGGGGAGGTACAGAATGCAGTCCTTCTGTCCGTCGGCCATGTCCTGAATGATTGTCGAGGAATGTTTTTTGGCGTTATAGGTTGGTTTTCCCACTCCGGCAAAAGTCCATTTGCCGTCGGATTTGATGTAAAGCGCAAGCCCGGACTGTGCAATGGCAGTTGTGTTGACCCCATGCCCTTTGCCGGTGGTTTTCCAGCGGGCGGTGATTCTCGGCGAGTTTGTCCGGAAGGCAACGGCGAGGCCTGTGGGATAACTGTAGTAGGATTTTACTTTAGGCGTCAGATCCGGATAGCGGTCCACATCGAGGCGTTGCCAGCCGGGAGCCTGTTCCTGAGCACGGTTTATCACTGTCAGCGCATCGGCGTCAACATAGGTCAGAGACGGCTTTTTGGCGTGGAGCGCCATGCAGCACAGCGCTCCAGCCAAAGCAGCGATAGTAAACCTAATTTTAATCAAATTAATCGTCATCTATTGAATATGTTTTTGGTGTTGTTGTCAGTCCTTTCTCTTGTGACGCATGTTGAGCAGCGGCAGGAGGAATGATATTATGGAGGCGGCTATCCAGAAGATTGCAGCCTGAGAGAAATCATAATGTTTCACACCATCAATTATGGTCACATTGCTGTCAATCAAAGCTCCTGAGGCTATGTCCTGGATGCCGGCGGCTATGTAGGACGCAATGCCTACAACTCCGATAGCGGCTCCCGTGGCCTTGCGGGGCACAATGTCAACGGCCATCAGTCCGCCGAGGAAGCAGATGAGGACGCCTATGGCTATTCCGAAGAGCACCATGGCGAGCGAATTGACCCAAAGGGCGTCACCGCCGTAGATGAACAGAATCAGAGCGCAGGCGTTGAGCACGCCGAATATGAGCGCCGGCCACTGGCGGTCGCCGTGGAAAAGCTTGTCGGAGAACCAACCGGAGAGCACCGTGCCGAATATTCCGAGCAGGGCGTTGATGGATACCACCGAGATGGCCTCGGTGTGGCCGTAGCCTTTGGCTTCCTCAAGGAAGAGGACACCCCAGCTGTTGATGGCGTAGCGTGACACGTACATGAACGCCGAAGCCATGGCGAGAATCCACACGGCCGGCATGCGGAGCACTTGTTTCTGCACGGAGCCTATGGATTTTTTCTCGGCTTCAGTGACCGGTTCTCCGGTAAGCTCGTTGAGCGGAGGCAGACCTTTGGACTGCGGTGTGTCATGCAGGAACAGACCTATTATGGCTATGCCTATGACACCGGCGAGCGCCGACCCGAAGAATCCGGCCTGCCAGCCGGCGGCGGATACGATGAATCCCACGAAGATGAAGGAGAAGAATTCGCCGAGATTGTGGCTGGCGGAGAAGAAACCGTAGTAGGTGCCGCGTTCCTTCAGCGGGAACCACCGCGAAAGGGAAATGATGGCCGGCGGAGCGCCCATAGACTGCGACCATCCGTTGAATCCCCACATTATGGCGAACGAGATGAAAATCACCATGGAGGGAATCATGGATGTGGCAAGGCCCATGAAGCCCATGAAAGCGTTGACGAAGGTTGAGACTATGAGTCCCACGGCCATGAAACGCTTTATGTTGCAGTGGTCAGCGATGAATCCGTTGACAAATTTGCCTATGGCGTAGGCAAAGAGCAGAGCCGAGCCTACCACACCGAGTTCCGTGGCGTCAAGCGTGCCGGAATCGATGATGGGCTTTTTCATTACGTTGAGGCTCGTGCGGCAAACGTAATATAGGCTATAGCCCAGCGTGGCGGCTCCGAAAGCCTGCAGACGCAGCTTCTTGTAATATCGCTTTGTCTGTTCGCTGTCAAGAGGTTTCAGAGGTGCCGGCGCCGATATGCTGAAATAATCAAGAAATTTCGACATTTTCGCAGTCTGTTATTCGTGATGTCCGTTGGCACGCAGATATTCGAGAAGGAGCACGGGCCGGTCCGTCTGGATTACGGTGGCGCCGTCCGAAACGAGCTTGCCGTAGATTTCCTCGGGGCTTCCGAGTTGAGCGGCGTCGTCGCACAGACCGCCGTTGAGCGACGGCCACAGGGAGTTGACCCAGAGTTTGGCTCCCGAGTCAAGCATTTCCTTCATTGTGGCGTCAACTTCCGGAGTGCGTTCGGACCAGCACAGTTCGTAGGCCATGGGTGTGATGCCTTTTGCCTTATAGGTCTCGTAGAGCGGTTTGCCTTTTGGCTGTGACAGGTTCACGATGGGCATGTACAGCATGTTCCGGGGATGCGATGCAAACTTCTCGCTGACTTTTTCAGGCATTGCGGTCCCTTTGATCAGAATCTGTCCGGTCACGCCGAGTTCCTCGCACAGGGCAAGGGCCTCGTCATAGTATTCGTATCCCTTGTCAATGTTGATCACCACCTTGTCCTTGCAGAGTTCGAGAGCCTCGCGCAGGGTCGGCATCTTCACTCCGGTCTTGACCCCGTGTCCGGCACGGAGCCAGAAGGTCTGGATGGAATCGTAGGTCATGTCGCAGACACGGCCTTTGCCCGTTGTGGTGCGGTCAACTTTGGCGTCGTGGCATACGACCAGCACCGAATCCTTAGTCATCTTCAGGTCAAGTTCTATGATGTCGACCCCCATGTCAATGGCGCTCTGCATGGCCGGAAGCGAGTTCTCGGGCCAGTTGCGCCAGTCTCCGCGGTGGGCGGCCACAAGCACGGTCTTGCTCTGCGGTTTGTGGAGCTCGGCTACAATTTTCTCAGCCCGGGTAGGTCTGGCTCCCCACGCATCGGAAACAAGAAATAACGACGCGAGGACTGATATGATGAGAATGGCTGTTTTCTTCATTTTAAGGCTGATTGGTTTTTGAGGTTTTCTGTTTTTCTGTCAGTCAGTCCTGCCGGCGTGTTGTAGCCGGCAGGAGCGGCTGACTGGTTTATAATTATCAAGGCCTACCAGGCAAAAACACGCACTTTGTAGATGTCGATATCCTCGCATCTGATAGTGGAGGCATCGGCGTTGCCGAATGCATTGGTGGCGAAATGGAGGGTATGAGTGGACCATGTCTGGGACCCTTCGGGGTGGGTGGCGTCAGTGTACCACATCTCGCCTGTGGCTCCGTTATAATTAACGGATTTGAGAGCCGTGGTATTGCTCAGAAGCGTAAGTTCCTTCCATGAGTCATCGTTGATGTTGTAGAGCCATGAGCCCTGGCCGCTAACGCAGAGGGTGTGGTCGTCGACCATAGTCAGGTCATGCAGTCCCTTGACTTTGGACGTGAACGAGCGTTCGAGAACCAGTTTGGGCGATGAAGTGTCCCAGTCCTCGAGGCGGTACACCGCCATTGTGGTGCCGCCTATGGCGTAAAGGCGCTGCTTGGATTCCATCCAGACCACGCCGTGGGCGGAATTCAGGTCGGCTGATGTCACCACGGCATCGGATTTCGATATGTCGTAGATCTGAATGGCATCGCCGCCTGACGAGCAGGCCACGGCTACGCGGTTGCCCGGGAGCAGTTCGGCCGAATGGGCGTTGGTGGCTTTGGTTGTGTAGAACACCGGCTGGCCGGTCTCGACATCAAGCAGCACGGCCCAGTTGTAGGAGCTTGTGACAAGCATACGCTTCCCGGACTCCACGGGCTTGCAATCGTCAATGTGGTTGCAGCGTGAGGCTTTTATACCGAGAACCGACGCGATGGATGTAGCATCCCATTGCCATACTACGGCATCCTTGTAGGAATCGCGGATCAGGTCGGGTTTCAGGATGAAAATCCTGTCGCTGCCGCAGAAAGCAATGCGTGTGGCTTCGGCCGATGCGATGTTTCCGGTCTCCACGTATGTGCCCGGCTCAAGTTTCACAGGCTCGGAACTGGTGGATGTGAGAGTCTCGCCGGTCGATAGGGAGATTTCAACGGTGTATCCTTCGGAAAGTTCCACCGGAGCCACCATGGCCACAACTGTGCGGTCGGCCGCGGAGCAGTCAACGCCGGCGGGGAGATTGACCGTTACCGTCGGTTCTGACGCCGAGGCGGTGTTTTCCACAGGGTCAATCACCAGCTCTCCGGCCAGCGGAGTGCCGTCGTTGGCCTTAACGGTCACGCTGCTGATCGAATAGTTTCCCCGCTCGACCTTTACAAGCATGGGGGCGTAGAGCGGTTTGAGGTTGATGCGTATTCCCTCGTAGGAGTTCACGATTCCGGTGGCCCATCCGGCAAGAACCGGGTCGGGAGTGCCGTTCTGGACAGCCGTGATATTGTAGCGGATTTTTGAATCGGCGCAACTGATGGCCGCATCGGCGGGATAGGCTGCCACAACTGTGGAGGGAGCGTTGCGCATGCCGTTGAACGTGAACAGAAAATCCTCGGTGGAGGCGCCGGGCAGTATGGGCGATGCATAGTTCGGGTCCGATTTGCCGTTACCGAGCGAATACATCACGGCTTTGTCGCCGGTGTTCCATACCGGGACAACTGTCCCCCCGGCGGCGTTGGGAATTCCGCCGAGGGTCAGTTTCACTTTCGACGAAACGGGGCCGAAAGAGGAGTCAGTGTCATTATCGTCGGAGCAGGCCGTGATGGCGGAGCATCCGAGGACACCTAATATCAACAATCCAAAAAATCTATTTAGTTTCATATTTTTCAATCATATTGTTTGAGTAAATCATTCAGCTCAGAACAGGCAGCATGAGCCGCAGATGTCACCTCCGTGAGAGCACCATGAGGCGGGGCGTGTGCCTCCCACGTAGCGGCCTACGAACAGACCGTTGTCATTGTTGGCGCCGATGAATGCGGAGAAGAGGACTCCGTCAATGAAGTTGTTGCCGCCCATCTGCTTCTGGTTGGCGGAGCTGCCTTCGGTCCACTGGTCGAGAACAACTCCGGCGGGGCTGATTTTTTTCACCACATTGGTCACCTGTCCGGAGGTGATGTAGTAGTTGCCGGCTTCATCGACCACGGGGTGGGCATAGTTGTAGCCGTTGTTCTTGCCTTCGAGCGCGCTGAGGCCGATGGATGCCTTGACCGATTTGAGGTCGCCGCTGACTATGTAGCATTTCGAGTCCTTGCTGCCGGCAAACACGTCACCGTTGGGCGACACTACCGGCTCATAGAGGTTGTTGTCGGCAACCTTGAAGTTCTCCACAATCCAGGAGCGGGTGGTCAGGTCAAGTGAACTGATGAATCCTCCGAGCTGAGGCACATAGACCGTTCTCTTGTCGGCAGCCACGGCGAATCCGGAGATGTCCGTCATGCCGTTCTTGGCGTTGGCGAACTTGAGTTCCTTGATAATGTCGCCTGACGCAGCATTGAGGAAGAATACGGCCTGGGCCGTTCCCACGAGAATGTCGGCTCCGTTTACAAGAATTCCGCAGCCGGCATTTCCGAGGGCCTTGTTCCATTTCTCAGCGCCGGTGGCGGCGTCGATGGCCGCCGTGCGTCCGTTTTTGTCCGACAGGAACACGGTGCTTCCGTCAGCGCTGACGGCGGGAGCCGCAGCCTGCATGGAGGCGGTTGCCTTGTACTGCCAGCGCAGCGAGCCGAGCGGGCTTACGCAATAGACCTGACCGTTGGCGGTGGTTCCGTAGTAGATGTCGCCGCTCACGGGGTTAACGGTGAGCATATTGTAGCTTCCGGCGTTGGTTTCGGGCTTGTAGGTCCAGTCAAGCTGTCCCGATTCCATGTCAAAGGCATAGAGGGCCGCGATTTTGTTGAAGGTGATGATGTAGACTTTCTTGCCGTCGGGCGAGAATACCGGGCAGGTACCCTTGAAACCGTTGTAGGCGGTGCCGTCCTGTTCCCAGGTGTTGCACCATACCACAAATTCGCGGACACTGATGGAGATGGGCCAGTTCTTGGTCACGGTGCCTATCTTGGCCGACAGGATGACACGGCTGTCATCGTTGGCCGAGTTGAAGGAGCCGGTGACCACGTCGCCTGACAGGACGGTTCCGTCGGGGAATGTCCATTTGACATCCGTTGCCATGGGAATGCCCTCGCGGTTGAATGTGAAGACCACAGGCTGTCCGATGGCCACGGATGTGCGGTCAACGAAGTAAGGTATGGCCTGGGTGGGCATCACGCGTATGCTTACGGGGTCGGAATCGCCCTTGGCGTAATGGGCGACCATGGTGAAAACATAGTTCACGTCATTTTCAAGATTCTCCACGGAGTAGGTTTCCGTGTCGGCGCTTATTGAGACTTCCGTCACGTCTGCGGGTGAGTCCTCCTTGCAATAGGAAAGGGTGTAGCCGTTCACGGCGGTTCCGGGTTTGGTCCATGTCAGAGTAACCATGCCGTCGCTTCCGTCACCGGCCAGGTCGCTGACCGGGAAGCGGGAGGTGGCCGGAGTGGCCACGGTCTCAACAGCCTGGGAAATGAGGTCGCCATAGACGGCCTGAACCTTGAATGTGTAGCGGAATCCGTTCTGCAGTCCGGTGACCAGATAGGTCATGTCGCCTCCGGTGCGGAGTGTGACCTCTTCCTGATTTTCATCGGAATAAGTGATTATGAAGTCCGTGGGGTTCCATCCTTCCGGCATGGACCAGCGGAGTTCGGCCTCGCAGTCGCCGGGCGATGATTTCAGTTCGGTGACCTGATGGCGAGGCGCTCCGGCCGAGTAATCGTCCTCTTTCCAGCAGGAGCTGACGCTGATGGTCAGCAGCGCTATAATGAGTATATCGAATATCTTTTTCATTTCTGGATGTGTAATTGGATTGAATGTTGAAGGAATCAGTTACCGTAGCCGGGATTCTGCCAGAGAATCGTGGGATCGTTCACGATTTCTATCTGGTCCTGCGGTATGGGGAACAGAAGGTTGTGCTCGTCAATCGGATATCCGAGTCCGCGGAAGTAATCCACGGCGAGACCGAGGCGCACGAGGTCAAACCATCTCTGGCCTTCGAGTGCGAGCTCGCGTCCGCGTTCGGCGGCCAGTGCCGTGATGAATTCTTTTTTCGACGGAACATCCGAGGTTGTCAGCTCGGGAAGGCCGGCGCGTGTGCGGGTCTTGTTGAGCCATGTCAGAGCGTCGGCTATGCTGGTGTCGGCAAGCGCTTCGGCATACATGAGCACCACATCGGAATAGCGTATCAGCGGGAAATCGTTACCCACAATGGTGGTGTAGGTGGCATCGTAGGTGTCATACCATTTCTTCAGCACGTAGAGCTTGTTTTTCGTCACCTCCACATATTCCCACACGAGAGGACGGCGGTTGTCGTCGGTGGTGTACATGTCGCGGAGCACCTGGGTGGGATTGCGGACGTCTGTCAGCACGTTCGTTATGGAGCTGAACCAGTAACCGTGGCCGTTGTCGGTCTGTTTGTTGTAGTACAGAGCGAAAATCATTTCCTTGTTCATCTTGTTGCTCACGTCAAACACACGGGCGGTGTTGGTCTCCAGACCGTAGAACGAGTTGGACATGGCGTTTTCAAGGGCTGTCTGTGCCTTGTCGGGGTGCTTGAAGGTGAGTTCCACCTTGCCGAGCAGAGCCCATGCGGCGGTCTTTGTCACGCGGGCTATTTCAGCGTCGCGGTTGTCGGGGAGAAGTTCGGCCGCTTCGGTGAGATCCTCGCTCAGAAGGGTGTAGATTTCCTCTTCCGTACAGCGGGGAATGGTCTGCGCTTCCGCGGGACGGACCGTGACGCGGGTCAGAGGCACCACGCCGAACACGCGGTAGAGGTTGAAATAGAACCATGAGCGGATGAACAGGCACTCTCCGCGATAACGGTCGCCGTTTTCAAGGTCTTTTCCTTCCATGTGCTGGAGCACGTCGTTGCAGCGGTATATTCCGTTGTACCAGGTGTCCCACACGTCCGAGGTCAGTCCGTTGTTGGGACGCTCCGCGAAGTGGTCGAGGTCATAGCGGTCCTGGGTGGAGGTGGCCATGGCGGTGAGTTCGGCCTCGTCGCTTCTGTAGGCCATTTCGTTGATCAGGAATCCGGAATTGCTTTTCAGGCGGGCATAGCAGCCTCTGACGGCCTGATTGAAATCATTGTCGGTCTTGTAGAAATTGTTTTCGGTGACATTGTTTGATGGATACTGGTTCATGAAATCGTCACCGCATGAACATAGCAGCGCCATAGCCGCCGAAATCAGTATTGTCGATATATATTTCATATTGATTCTGAAGGATTAGAGGTTGAGGTTCAGACCAAAAGAGAATGTGCGTGACACGGGATATGCACCGTAGTCCTCTCCGGGACGGAGAGCGTCCTCATTGTGCTTGTTGGCTTCGGGGTTGTAGCCTGTGTAGTTGGTCCATGTCAGCAGGTTGTTGCCCTGAACGTAGACGCGGAGTTTCGAGATGTGGAATCTTTTGGTGAGTTTTGACGGTAGGGTGTAGCCCACGGTGAGGTTCTGCAGACGCAGATATGAGCCGTCCTCGATGTGGAAGGTGGAGGTGGAGGCTCCGTTGCGTCCCGTTGACTTGCGGGTGGCGCGGTTGAGGTCGCCGAAAGGCCATCTCTGGAGTGATTCCACCATCATGTTCGACGAGGCCTCCATGTTGAGCAGGTATCGGCGCTCGAGGTTGAGGATTTCGTTACCGTAAACGCCCTGGAAGTTGCAGGAGAAGTCGATGCCCTTGTAACCGAGGTTGAGGCCGAATCCGTAGTAGAAGTCAGGCATGTAGTTGCCCACAATGGCGCGGTCAGAGTCCTGGTCTATCACACCGTCGCCGTTGACGTCGACAAAACGGAAGTCACCGACGCGGGTCACGGGGAAGTGGGGATAGGAGTCGAGTTCCTGCTGATTGTGGAATATGCCGTCCTGCACGAGCAGATAGTAGCAGCCCACGGGCTGGCCTACGCGGGTCAGGTAATAGGCTCCGGAGTAGGATGCTTCCTTGATGATGTCGGCGTTTTCGTTGCCGAGAGCGAGTACTTTGTTGCGGTTGAGCGACCAGTTGGCCGAGAATGCGTAGGTGAAGTCGCCGAATGAATGGCGCGAGTTGAGCTGGAGTTCAACACCGCGGTTCTGCATGGAGCCGATGTTGATTTTCGACGTGGTCTGTCCGGAGACGGATGCAACGGGCAGGTCAAAGAGCATGTTGGTGGTCTTTGATGTGTAGAGGTCGATGTTCATTCCGAAATAGCCGTGGAACAGGTTGAAGTCCACACCGAAGTTCCACTGGGTGTTCTTTTCCCATCCCAGGTCGTCGTTGGCTATCTTGGAGGGATAGTACTGCGAGGCGAGTCCGTTGCCGAGGTCAATCTGACCGCTGTTGTAGAGTGCGAGGTGCTCGAAGTTGCCTATCTGGGAGTTACCGGTCTGTCCGACGGAAGCGCGCAGTTTCAGCTCGTTGAGCCAGGTGATGTCACGCAGGAAAGATTCCTCGTTGGCTCTCCAGCCGATTGATGCGGCGGGGAAGTAACCCCAGCGGGTGTTTTTGGCGAAACGTGATGAACCGTCACCGCGTATGGAGGCCGAAAGCATGTAGCGGCCCTTGAAGGTGTACTGTCCGCGGAGCAGCCATGACTGGAAGGTGTAGTTGGTGCGGTTGTCGTAGGTGTTGTCGGGGTCTATGGTCATGCCCTTGGTGGTGTGGATCTTGTCATCGCCGATCACACCCGAACCCTGTATCTGGGAAGTGGATGTGGTCTGGTGTTCGGCCTCGTAAACGGCTACGGCGTTGATACGGTGGTCACCGAACGTGCGGTTGAAGTTGATCTGGTTCGACACGCTCCAGTGGTAGTAGTTGTTTTTCTGGTTTATGGCCTTGGGCTGCGAAGGAGCGTCACTGTATTTGTAACCGCGCAGGGGCAGCACTGAGGGGCGGTAGTAGTTGCGGGCGTAGCTGTAGAAATCGGCGCCGAGAGTAATCTTGTAGGTCAGGCCTTTGATGAACTCATACTGGGCGTAGGCGTTGCCGATGACATTGACTTTCTCGCGACGGTCCTCTATTTCCTTTGCCAGAGCCACGGGATTGAGCACCTCGTTGAGCTGGGTGTCCCAGGGGTCGGTGCGCAGAAGTCCGTTCATGTCCCAGTTGTAGGTTCCGTCGGCATTGTAGACGGGGAATATTGGGGCACACATGAGGGCGGTGGCTACAACGCCGTCGCCGTTATACTGGCTGTCGGCCGATACCTGGTTGGTGTTGGAGTAGGAGGGGGAGAAGTTGATTCCGTATTTGAACTTGCCCACGGTGCCGTCGAGATTGATGCGTGCGCCGTAGCGTTCGAAATCAGAGTTTATGATGGTACCTTCACGATACAGATAGTTGAGTCCGGCATAGTAGCTCAGGGTAGGGGTCTGGCCGGAAACCGACACATAGTGCTTGGTGGATATTGCGGTGCGGAAAATTTCGTCCTGCCAGTCTGTTTCGGGGAGTGTTCCGGTGTCGTCAAGTATGTACTGGGTGATGATTGGGTTGATGCGGTGGTAGGTCTGCGGACGCGAGGCCATGGGGTCGTCGATTGACGAGCCTTTGACTTCGGCAAGGTAGGCGCCGTTACGGGCTTCGGCATAGAGGCGGGCGAAGTCATGTGCGCCGAGCATGTCAATTTTCTTGGCCACGTTGGAGAATCCGACCATGCCGTCGTAGGTGATGACCGGTTTTTCGGAACGGCCGCGTTTGGTCGTTACCATAACCACGCCGCACGAACCGCGGGAACCGTAGATGGCGGCTGCCGAAGCGTCCTTGAGTACTTCAAGGCTCTCGATGTCGGCGCTTTCGAGGTTGGCGAAGGCACGGGCGTCGGCTACAACTCCGTCAATGACATACAGAGGGTCATTGCCTGATGTGGCTGACTGGATGCCTCGGATGCGCACCGAGACTTTGCCTTCAGGGTCGCCGCCGAGCTGGGTGACCTGCACACCGGGCATTTTTGCCGCCATGGCGTCGCGGAAGTCCGATGAGGCCGTCTTGGCGAAGTCCTCGGCTTTGATTGATGTGATGGAAGTGGTCACGTCACGTTTGTTCTGCACGCCGTAACCCACTACAACCACGTCGTCGAGTCTTTTGGCCTCGTTCTCGAGGGTGACGTTGGCCTCGTTCTGGGAAGCGGTGAGTTTCACTTCGGAGGGCTTGCATCCCACGTAGGAGATTACGATTACGGCCGGAGCGCCTGATTTGAGCTTGAGGGCGTAGCCGCCGTCAATGTCGGTCATTGTTCCCACGGAGGTGCCTTTCTGGATGACTGACGCGCCGATCAGCGGCTCGCCTTCATCGTCGAAGACGGTACCGGTAATGGTCCGCGCCGACGATTCGGCGGCAGTCTCCGCGCTCCCGGTGTGTTTTGAGTTGTCGGATTTACTCGCAGGGGCTTTTGTAAGGATAATCTTGGAGCCTTGCACCTGCATTTTGACCTGAGGAAGAACCTCGCTTATAATCGCGCTGATGGGGCGGTTGACAGCATTGACTGTAACTTTTTTGTTGACAGGGATGTCGGCGTCGGCATAGGCGAACGTGTAATTGCACTGGGCTTCGATCTGTTGAAGCATTTTCTTGACCGTGATGTTCCGGGCATTGATGCTCACGGTGGGAGTCTGGGCCGATACCGGCGCCAGAGCGAATCCTGCAAGCAAGGCCGCGAATGTGAACAGCAGTCGCATTCTGGTGGTCAGACCTGGTTTCTGGTTCATAATTTGATAATGGTATTGGAATTATTGTTCTACAGAGATTAGGGGGGCGGGAACAGAAAATCCGTGATGCCGGAACGCCGCATAGCTTCGGCGCCGTCATCGGACAGTCCCGTGATTGGTTGGATTGATTTATTGTGTTATCGCAGCAGAAGTGTTTCCCCTGATTTTCCCTGAAGGCATTCAGCGTGAGGCAAAGTCAAGACTCCGTCCGTTGGCGGTCACTCTGGTGTTGAGCAGGGTGGCCAGAAGGTCGCGGATTTCGTCAAGCGATTCGTTGCCCACGGTCAGTGACAGGCGCTTGTCGGGAGAAATGGAGGGCGGCATGGTGATGCTCACGTCGTAACGCCGCTCCAGGCTGATGATGATTTCGGCCAGCGTGGCGTTGTCGAACACCATCTTTGACTTGCGCCAGTTGGCGTAATGGGCCGGTATCACCTCGCTCACGTTCATGGTCCGTGTCTCGGAGTTGAAGCAAAAACGCTGTCCCGGAGCCAGAGTGACGTAGGTGTCGAGAGCGCGGCAGTCAACTTTGACTTCGCCGTTCTCGAGTATGACATCGGCTTCCGGCTGGTTCTCCGACGCCGTGCGGGCATCGAAACTCGTTCCCAGCACCTGGACTTTCAGATGGTCCATGTTGACTATGAACGGTCGGGAACTGTCCTTGGTGACTTCGAAGAATCCTTCGCCGCGCAGCGATACCTGCCGGTCGTCAGATCCGTTGAAGTCCTCCCGGTAGGAGAGCTCGCTTCCTCCGTTGAGCCACACACGGGTGCCGTCAGGCAGCACGTAGTCGCCGATGCAGCCTTTGGCTGTGACGAGCGTGCGGACGGACTCCTGACTGTCATGTCCGAACAGTACCGCACTGCCGAAACCGGCTACGAAAAGCACTATTGCCGCAGCGGCCGCCGCGATGAACCGCGTGAATTTTCAGTGACGGCTGCCTGTCTCCTGACGGTCAAGCATCCGGTCAATCTTCTGCCAACCTTCGAGCAGTTCAGAATCGGATACTGAGGCGGAATTCTGCCAGATCTCGCTGATTCCTTCGGCTATTTCCCTGTCATCGGCATGTTTCAGGAGCCAGCGCTCGAACTGACGGCGCGGCTTTCCCTTCACTTCCGGATTGCGGGTGAAGAAATCAAAAATCCTGCGTGATGGAGAATTGGCCATTAGGATGAATATCTTTATCTGAACTTGTTATGGAATGAGGTTACTTCTGATGCGTTAATCTAAATGCGCTGTTATTTCTTTGCTTTTTGATTGACGGAAAGGGTTGATGTCACATTCCCGGCTTTGAAAATCACAGTGCCGGTGCGGGGTTCCTCTGACTCGTTGGCCTGATATGTCACATGGACGGCTGTGTGGCCTGTGACATTGCCGCCCGCCGGGTCGACGGATAGCCAGGAGTCCTGAGTCGATGCTGTCCATGTACCGGAAGTCGCCACGGTTACGGAAATGTATCCGGCTACCGCATCTACATTGGCTGTAGTTGTATATAGGTAGATGTTGTCCGTAGGAGGTGTGTCGTCATCACTGCATGCCGCGAAGGACAAAGGCAGCATCAACGAGAGCAAAATTACGAAAAAATTTCTCATAGGCGTTAAAAATAGGTTAATTATTGATGAATTATAAGAATCATTAATGATTGGTAATCGTGCCTGTTTCGGCTGATTTTGATTGTTTTATAGATGTAGACAACTGAACGGTGTAAAATGTCGGTGAAAAAATGTTAAAATTACGGACTGTAGTAATTTTAGTAAAAATGTGCTAATAATTTGGATTCCCTTCATTAACTTTGCATGGAATGTGTGACAGAAAATTCTGTTGCCGTTCGGCAGGACAATGTCAGAACCAAGCGCAAAACATCCCAATCTGTTCGCTTCGGGTGCCAAGGACCTGAGCGAGATGACGCGGAGCGATTTGGCCCGTATCTACGTGGTCTATGCTCCGCGGGTGCGCAATCTTGCCATTCGCCTGCTCGGAGACTCCGATGAGGCCGACGATGTGGTGCAGGACGTGTTTCTGTCACTGTGGGAACGACGGTCGGGCCTCGGAGGCGTCAGGGCCATCGACGGCTATCTGCTGAAAATGACGCGCAACACCATTTTCAATGTAATCCGTCACCGGGCCATAGCCGAGAAGTATGCCAAGGGAGTCCGCGGCGAGGAAACGGAAACGGCAGCCGACGACCCCACGGAGGAACTTCTGAAGAAAATCAATGACGCCATCGCGGCTATGCCCGAACAGCGGCGCCGCATATTTCAGCTAAGCCGCAACGCCAATCTGAGTCATCTGGAGATTTCGGCCATGATGAACGTGAGCCCGGCCACGGTCCACTACCATATCTCCAGAGCCCTCGCCGAGCTGCGCAGGCTCCTGTCGGTGATGATTCTTCAAATTTGCCTTATCATAATGTTTTAACCGGTTACATTTACCAGATGAAAAAGACTCTCGTGACATTGCTCCTGCTGCTGGCGGGAATCGCGGCCCTTTCGGCCGCCGAACGGACAGATTCGGTCAGAGTGCTGTTTATCGGCAACAGCTACACCTATTATAATGATTTGCCCGAGATGGTGAGCCGTCTGGCCTCGGAGCTTCCTGCCGGAGAATCCATGGCCATAGCCCACCGGCAGTTCACGCCGGGTGGCTGCACGCTCCGCAAGCACTGGAACAATGAGGCCCTGCGCGATTCCATTGCGTCAGGCCGCTGGGATTATGTGGTGATTCAGGAAAACAGTTCGGTGCCGGCCAAATCGACGGCGTCCGTGATGCGGGAGTCCTATCCCTACGCCGCAAAGCTTGACAGCCTTGTCAAATCATGCAATCCGGAGGCCAAAGTGATATACTACATGACGTGGGGTCACAAGAACGGCTGTCAGAAGAAACATGACGGCTATCCGCTCATCGACACTTATGACGGCATGCAGGGCCGGGTCATGACAAGTTATCTGGAGATGGCTTACGACAATGACTCATGGTGCGCGCCGGTGGGAATGGCATGGCGGAGCATGAGGGCGCTGAGGCCCGATGTGGAGCTTTACAATCCTGACTGCACCCATCCGTCGGAAGCCGGCTCGTATCTTGCCGCCAACGTGATACTGGCAACCATCCTGCAGAAACCATTTGAATCAGGCTACAAGGCAGGATTGTCTCCGGAGCTGGCCCGTTACATTCAGACTCTCGCCAACAATACGGTGCTGGGCAATCTGAAGGTAATCAATGCCGGCGGAAACAAATAAGGCTCACAGATTTTTAAGCCCGATGCTGTCAATGACTTCATAGCCGAAGCATCCGCGGCTCAGATGCAGCTCTATGCGTTTTCCTGTGCGGGTGAAGCCAAAGGCATGAGGTGTTACCCGATAGTTCATCGAGTGGCCTGACGGAAGTGTCAGGGTCAGATAATAGTCAGTGCGTTTACCGGAGTAGACCCGGCGGTTTCTTACGGTCCGGTACTGATTGTGCTCTTCGGAGAATTTTCCGGTGACAACGGCATATTCATTATGCCCGTCGGTCTCCGAGGCTGTCAGCCTGTTTGTCCCGAGCATGATGATCACGCCCAACGGAATGGCGGCGACAAAGTAGATGACGGAATTTACAACGGTCCGGACCGTGTTCCCTTCCGACCTGAGCCGGACGAATGCGAGCGGGAACACCAGTGACGCAAAAGCCAACCCCACGGCTACGGGAAGCCATGGGGTGACAAGAGTGTTTTTTATCAGTGCCATGGCCGCGCCCCAGAGGAAGCCGGCGGCCAGAAATCCGATAACGTAGAAAAACGTGCGCAGACTTTTGCGTTTCATTCCTTGTAACCGTCTTTACGGGCGCGTTCCTCCATTTTCTTGATGCGGGATGAGAGGTCGGGGTGCGACGAGAACAGCTGATTCATTTTGCTGGTCTTGGCCGACCCCTGAAGCTCGAGAAGTTTGCGGAACGATTTTGCCATGGCAATGGGGTTCTTGCCATGGGATTTGAGGAATTCATAGCCGTATTCGTCGGCCTGGCCTTCCTGCTTCTTCGAGTATGTAGCGGAGGCGAGTGACTCGCTCAGCGAACCGAGCTGCGAGTCGGTCAGTGCGGCTGCCGCGTTGGAGGTGGAAGCCACAGCGTCCTTGAGTGCGGAAGTCAGCAGAGCCTGCTTGAAGGCTTTCTTTGAGTCATGGTGAGCCACGTGGCCTACCTCATGGCCTATCACGCCGAGCAGCTCGTCATCGTCCATTATGTCCATCAGCGAGGAAAAGACGCGGACGCTGCCGTCGGCACAGGCGAAAGCGTTGACGTCGACAACATGATAGACTTTGAAATTCAATGGAATACCCTCTACGGAGGTGAGTCCTTCGGTGAGCTTTTTCAGACGCTGAACGTAGGGATTGTCATCCGGAAGAACAGGATTGTGCTTGTCCATCCAGTCAATATATTCCTTCACGTATGCAGTCATTTGCTCATCGGTCAGAGTCATGGCTTCTACGGTTTTCCCAAGGCTTTTGGCTGCCTTTGAAAGATTGAACTGTGCGTAAGCGCCTGCGCAGCAGACGGCGACAATTGAAAGTGAGATGAATAAACGTTTAAACATGATAAATATATTGTTATGTTAATTGGTTATGTCGTTTCGGATTCGGGAATCTGATGAAGGGGTCAGTGCCGGCGTCGGGTGAAATCGCCTGACGGAGTTCTGACGGTGATTGATTCCACATCGGCGGGCAGGGTGGAATCGACCTGCCGCAGGCCTCCGTTGACGGGGTCAATGTCCAGTCCCGCATATCCGAAAATAAGGGCCTGAAGCAGTCCGCCGGCTCCCGTAACGAAGTAGATGTGGTTGTTGCCCGGTGTTTCGGAAATGTTCAGGAACGGTCCGCGCAGATTGGGGTGATAGGCTCTTTCCACGTATCTTGCCGCGCGTTCGCCTTGTCCCATGCGGGAATAGTTGACAGCCATTGCCGAGTGGCTCATGGCGGGTCCGTTGACGGAGTCAATCTTTGACTCGTAATAGCTTATGTTGCGGTCAATCTCGTCAGGGTCGGTCAGGATGTCAAGCGGATAGGCGAGCAGAGCCACGTCGGCCTGCTTGATTGTCTGTCCGTCGTAGCCTTTGTAGTTCGCAATTACATCCCGGCCCTTGATTTTGTGAAACGCGAGTTTTCCGGCAACTTCCGCCCATGCCGGATCCGCTGCCGCTCCTGTGGCTTCGGCCGCAAGCACGGCGTATTCGAGAGCGCGGCGCGCCGCTCCGTTGGTGAAGGCGTTGTCGTCGACATTGATGGCATATTCGTCGGCGCCCACCACCTTGTTGATGCTGTAGGAACCGTCGGGATTTCTTACGGCTCTGCTTGTCCAGAAATCGGCTATGTCACGCATGAGCGGATAGGCTTTCTCGCGCAGCCACAATGTGTCGCGGGTCACACAGAATGTCAGCCACGCACCGCGGGCCACATCTGCTGTTACGTGGTGCTCCAGCGGTCCTGTGAGCGCGAATGTGGGCGTGGCCTCTTCACCGAGGTCATCGCTTTCCCACGGGAACATGGCTCCGCGATAGCCGTGGGCGGCGGCTCTGCGCCGGGCCTGAGGCAATGTGTTGATGCGGAAATCCACCATGTCGCGGGCCATCTGCGGATGAAGCACCGCCAGAGCCGGAAGCATCCATGTGTCGGCGTCCCAGAAAATATGGCCGTAATAGTGGGTTGAGGTGTTGCCCATCGGGGCTATGCTCCTGCTGGAGCCGGGCAGGGCCGACGAATAGAGATTATAGAGCGCCGCGCGTATGTGGGACTGCAGCTGCGGATTGCCCTCGATTATGATGTCGCTCTCCCACAGTGAGTCCCATGCCGCATTGTGGCGGGCAAGAAGTTCCTCCGGCCCGGAGCTGATGGCATAGAGCACCTGCCGTTCGGACTCGTTCCAGGGATCCGCGAAGTCAGCGGTGGTCACTGTCGAAGCAATGGCCCAGACGGATGACTCCCGGCCCTTTTCAAGACGTGTTTCGAGAACAGCGGGTGAATCCTGCGTCCATCCTTCGCTCATGAGGGCCGCGGAGCTGACCATGGCGTCGGCGCCACGGTTGTAGGTGCCCTCCATGCGGAGAATCTGTCTCTTTCTGTGTCCCGCCTCGAACTTCCTTTCCGTCACGCGGGTGTCGGCGAGTGCATCGGGAAATTCCGGAGTGTCGCTGACGCGGATTTCCACATCGGCAAGAGCCTTGAAGGAGAGGCGCGTCAAAATGGTGAAGGGCATGGAGCGCAGCGCGCAGGATCGTGCTGTGACCTCAAGCCCCGGAAGCCGGAACGAAGTGGTCACGGTGCCGGTCTTCATGTCGAGCTGCTGCTTCCAGTCAGAGACCGGCGCGTCCTTGCCGTTGGCTGTCACAGTGAGCTGCAGCGGCCGGATTGCCGGAATCACACCGGAGATGCGGGTGTGGCGTCCGCGTTCTACCGCCGTGGATGATATGACTCTCTGATGTCTCAGGCCTGACCGGTCCATGACCCCGCCCAGCTGCCCGTTGCCGAGCAGGGGCGGGGAGTATGTTGAACTGTCGGCCGGCGTGGCTGTAAGCGTCCATCCGCTCTCTGCGGCCATCATGCCGAAGACCGTCATGACGGCTATAATCGCTGCGGTCAACCGTTTCATCTTTCTGTCACTTGCTGAAAGGGAGGTTATTCCTTGGGTATGAACGTAACGGCCTGTCCGCCCGTGGCGGCCATGTCAATGGTCAGGGTGTCGGCAGAAGTTACCTCGCGGGTGGTTATGATCAGATTCTCGGGGTTGTTGGTCTTCACGTCGTCGGCGTAGATGGCGGCGGTGTACACGGTATCCTTGTCAAGGAACGTCAGGGGCACTTCAAGTGTGCGGGCCTCGCTGTTGGTGCCTGCGCCGAGGAAGTAGCGGTCGCCGGCCCGGCGGACCACAGCTATGTACTTGCCAATCTCGCCCTGCAGGGCTTCGGACCAGTCACAGTCAGCGTTGAAATCGCGGAAGAACTGGAATCCGGGCTGGCCCTCGTAGTTCTCTATCTGGTCGGCAGCCATCTGTAACGGCGAGTAGATTATCACCCAGTTGGCAATCTGGCGGGCTATGGTGGTCTTTATGCAGCACTCGCCGTTCGGTCCGTTCCATTCAATGCGGCCGGGATCGGCTTTGGCGCGTTTGTAGTTGATGTCGAAGATGCCGGGGGTGTAATCCATGGGGCCTGACAGCAGGCGGGCGAACGGGAGAATGCACAGATAATCGGCCGAGTTTCCGGCTGACCATGCGTTCCATTCCATGCCGCGGGCGCCTTCGCGGGTCATCATGTTGGGCCATGTGCGGCGTATGCCGGTTTCCTTGATTGGCTCGTGGGCGTCGATCATCAGCTGATAGCGGGCGGCTGTCTCCACCACTTTCTGGTAATGACGCACACCATACTGCGAATGGTGGTAGTAGCCGCCTTTGAATCCGCCGGCATATCCGGTCTTGACGGTGTGTATGCCCAGTGACTGATAGTAAGCGAAAGCGCTGTCGAGAGCGGCTTCATATTCTGGAATGTTTCCGCCGGTCTCGTTATGGGCCCAGAGCTCTATGCCTTTGGCCTTGGCGTAGGAGGCCACGGAGTCTATGTCAAAGTCCGAGGCGGCCTTGATGTAATCGAAATGCTGGTTGCCTCCCCAGTTTTCCCATCCCTCATTCCAGCCTTCGAACAGCACGCCCTGAATATCGTTGGCGGCGGCGAAATCAATGTATTTGATGGCGTTTTCGGTTGTGGCTCCATGTCTCGGGCCTACGGTCCACACCTGTGTTCCGAGGTGCATACCCCACCAGATACCTACATATTTCTGCGGCTTGATCCATGACACATCGGCCAGTTTGCACGGTTCGTTAAGGTTCAGAATCATGGCTGAATTGATGAGGTCCGTAGCCTTGTGGCCTATCTGCATGGTGCGCCACGGAGTGACGAACTTCGCGGGTGTCACGGCCTTGACCCCGTCAGGCATCGGCGCGAGGTTGGCGCGCATGGTGCGTGATGCGGCGGAATCGGCCAGAAGTGTCATTTCGGGGAAGTCATAGAGCGCGGCTTCATGGATGGAGCCGAACACCTTGGTTGAATCCGTGACGAAGGTGAAGGGGGTGTTGGCGTTGATGACGCTGTCAACGGGCAGTTCGCGGTATTCCATCTCGTAGGAATCGAAATTGGCCGGTATTGACCACGAAGTGGCCGGCTCGGCAAATGCGAACTGTGTCAGTTCGTCCATAACCGTTACTGAATCGCGTCCGGCGGCATCCCATTCGTAACGGAAGGCATATACGTCATCGAAAACCCTCACTCTGACGGTCATTGTCAGGACGGAATCCGCGAGTGTCATGGCCATTTCGTTATAGTGGTCGCGGATTTCCTTGTTTTCGCCCCACGGCTGGTGCCATACGGTGTCGGCCCGGTCAAAAGCAAGAGTCATTTCAGCATCCGGGGCAGGGGTCAGTCCCTCGGCGTCGAAGCCCAGGAGGGAAGGCAGGATGAAATCCTTGCCGTCGATCTTGACGCTGTAGGTCAAAGCGGAATCAGTTCGTGACAGATTGAATTCGATTCGGCCGTCGGGAGATTTGACGACAGGTGTTTTCTGAGAGCAGCCGGTAGTTATCAGGACGAGTGCAGCGGCCGCAGCGGCGGTTATTTTCATTTAGGTTATGGTTATAGATTAGAGAAGGCAAATTTACGAATAAAATCTCAAAGGACTCGGCAAAATCCTGAGATTTATGCCGCAGATTGATTCGTAACAAAGTAAGGCCTGCAGATGTATCGAGAATAAAATTAATCGACCTCTTCGAGGCCGCAGAGTATTTTGCATACGCCTTCCCCATACCGGAAGACCGCCTCGTTCCTCGGCAGTTTCCGATATGGGGTTTCAACTCGGGACGCCTCTCCGAGGCTGAGAATGCCTTATCTATAGAGGCGGGGCGCAGGTGTGGCTGATAAAATGGGTATTTTCAGCCCTGAAAGGGCGGGTTAGTTGAAACCCGGCATCAAATGCGGCGAGGAAACGAGCCCGTGCATCCGGCACTTCGCTTAAATACGATGGGAGGGATGGGGATGGCAGCTGAAGCAGCCATCCCAACGGCGCCTCTTGAAATTGGCGTGGTGGATGTCAGCGAGAAGAAGTGGCCGGCTCCAACTGCCACCGGGTCTGTGGTTTATATTGGTGGAGGACCGCTTCGTCTCGCAGTCGCAGGACCCGTTCCGGATTGTCGGTTGTGGAAAAAATGGAATAAAATGAGGAATATTTGGCTAATCGGCAGAAAAGGATTACCTTTGTGGACTTTTTAACGAAACAGATGCTTATGAAGAAAATAGCGATAGCTGCTATGGCCGCTCTTTCATCCCTGACTGTGATGGCTGAGGGTTACCAAATCAACACATTGAGCGCGAAACAATTAGGTATGGGACATACCGGAACATCGCTCAAGCTTGGATCGGAAAGCATGATATTCAATCCCGGAGCCCTTGGCTTTTCGGATAAAACTCTTGACATATCAGCAACCATAACCGGAATCAAGGCCGAAGCCTCGGCCGATTACAAAGGTTCGACCTACAAGACTTCAAACGGAATTTCAACACCTCTCGCCATTAACGTGGCTTTCAGAATCTATGACAATCTTCAGGCCGGTGTGTCATTCTACACTCCTTACGGAAGTTCCATCAACTGGACCAAGGACTGGCCCGGCGCCGAACTGAACCAGAGCGTGGACCTGAAAGTCTACACCATCCAGCCCACGGTTTCATGGCGCATCACTCCCAAGCTCTCGGTGGGCGCCGGACTGATGCTCTCGTGGGGCAACGTTGACCTTAACAAGGCTCTGGTCTCCGGACGTTCGTTCGATGCCGTAGCCGGAACCCTCGGAATTCCGTCGGACCTCGGCAACGCGTCGGCCGCATCGGTCAATCTGAGAGGCACCTCACAGATGTCTGTGGGTGTGAACGTGGGCGCCATGTATGACATCACTGACCGCTGGACCGTGGGAGCCAACTTCCGCACAAAGATGGGCATGAAGGTCAAGGCCGGTACAGCCAAGGTGGACTATGCTACCGAGACCGTCCGAAAAGTGCTTGAGAGCAAAGTGGGGCTGATCAACGAGGCCAATTTCTCGGCCGAGATGCCTTGCCCCTACGTGCTTGACTTCGGTGTTTCATTCAAGCCTACCGATAAATGGCTTCTCGCCGCCGAGGCCCAGTTCACCGGATGGAAGACATATAAGAATCTCGACATAGAGTTCCCGGAACACATCTCGGAGTTCAACCAGCACATCACCAAGAACTACAGCAACGCATGGGCCTATCACATCGGCGCGCAGTACAGCGTTACCGACCGTTTTGACGCCCGCGCCGGTCTGATGCTCGACACCACACCCGTCAGCAAGGAGCATTACAATCCCGAGACTCCCGGCATGACCAAGATCTCGCCTACCGTGGGATTCTCGTTCCGCCCCATCGAACGCCTGTCAGTTGACGTGGCTTTCATGTACATAGCCGGTCTCGGCGCCGACAATGCCAAGAGCACCTATAAGGATATGCTCATTGGCCAGCCTGTCACATTCGAGGCCAATTACAAGGTTCATGCGTTTGCACCGTCGCTGGGTATTTCCTACGCGTTTTAACGATGTTTAACGTAAGCCGTGAACTATGTAACTATTCAGCGAATCGTATGAACGAGATTATGGAGAAATAATCTCCTGAATATCATGAAATTATCAGCGATTT
>CANQWS010000046.1 GCA_947627615.1 uncultured Muribaculaceae bacterium
CAGTGCGGTGCGTCTCATGCCGGCAAAGATACGACGGCGGAGACGGGGTTGGTGTGCGAAAAGCTAAAAATGGGAGGTAAGGGAGGATTGGGAAGATTAGGAGAATATAGAGGGAGTGGGAAAATGAAAAAGCCTTAAAAATCAGGGAAATCTGATTTCTAAGGCTATGTTTTGCGGAGCGACCGAGATTCGAACTCGGGATACCCTTTTGGGGTATACACGCTTTCCAGGCGTGCCTCTTCAGCCACTCGAGCACCGCTCCTTAGCTTAAAAGCGTTGCAAAGGTAGGTATTTTTATTGTCAGATGCAAATTAGTTTTGCAAAAGTTTTGCGGGTTTCGTTCGATTTAATCTTAATCCTATACCTTACAGGCGGTTATTGATTGGATTCGTTATCGGTGCCTTGTGAGGGATTCCATCGCTGATTCTGCAACTGGGCAGAACGTATTTCGGCCGGATTGTTTCCCGGATTCCAATAGACCGGATGGCCGAGGGTGTCGGGAAAATACTGCTGGTTAACGAAGTTACCGGGATAATCGTGGGGATACAGATAGTTATGTCCGTAGCCCATATCCTTCATCAGTTTTGTCGGCGCGTTTCCAAGATGGAGCGGCACGGGCTGATTACCAGTTGATTTAACATGGTCAAGTGCTTTGGCTATGGCCATGTAAGCAGAGTTGCTTTTGGGGGATGTGGCAAGATAAATGACACATTGAGCCATAGGAATCCGGGCTTCAGGCCACCCTACTTTGTGAATCACATCGAACACGGTGTTGGCTAAAAGCAGTGCATTGGGGTTGGCCAGCCCTACATCTTCGGCCGCGAAAATAACCATTCGGCGGGCAATGAATTCGGGTTCCTCACCGCCCTCGATCATTCTTGCGAGCCAATAGATAGCAGCGTCAGGATCGGAGCCTCGCATGGATTTGATGAATGCCGATATAATATCATAGTGCATTTCTCCATTCTTGTCGTAGGCAGCCGGATTTTTCTGAAGGGAGGCTGTCACGATTTCGTCATCGACGATGACAGGACTTCCCTGCGGAGTGGCCTGTTCGAGCAAGTCAAGGATGTTGAGCAGTTTGCGGGCATCGCCACCGGCGAAACGGAACAGGGCCGACGTGGACCTGACCTCGACACCGTGGGCGGCTATTGTCGGGTCCTGAGAGATGGCCCGATGGAACAGTTCGTTGAGATCGGTATCGGAGAGAGGCTGGAGGGTATAGACCTGTGCTCTGGAAAGCAATGGACGGATTACCTCAAACGAAGGATTTTCGGTGGTAGCGCCTATGAGAGTGACCGTTCCGTCCTCCACTGCCGCAAGCAGGCTATCCTGCTGCGATTTGTTAAAGCGGTGGATTTCATCGATAAAGAGGATGGGGCGGTGTTCGGCGAACATGCTCCGGGCTTCGGCACGGCATTTTTCAAGGACATCACGCACATCCTTCACACCGGAATTGACGGCGCTGAGAGTGTGGAATGCCGCTTTGGTTGTATTGGCTATAATTTTGGCGAGAGTGGTTTTTCCGACGCCGGGAGGACCCCACAAAATGAATGAGGCGATGTTGCCGGACTCAATCATACGGCGTATGATGGCACCCGGTCCCACGAGATGGGACTGCCCTACATAATCGTCGATAGTGCGCGGACGCAGCCTTTCGGCCAAAGGTTGATTCATATAAAAATGTGAAAAAGAATAAAAGAATGAGTCTGCAATAAGAGACCTATTACAAAATTACAAAAAAACGGGCATAAAGCCATGTTAATAGATTAAAATATTCAAACAAAACGTTGGAGTGTTAACAATTTTAGCTAACTTTACACGCAGAAAGCGTAGCATTACCCACCGCCAGGCATTGCAAAGCCCCACACAGATGCAACTTTAACCCCGAACATTAACTTCGCAGAGGTGTTAAAGTTAAAAAGGGTTGGCGCAAAGCAGTGACTTCCGCGGCTTGTAAGCCCACTCATAAGTAGAATCTTAACCAAAACGAAGTTATGGAAACTGAACAGAAAAAATCATCTATGCCGCGCACGATGCGCAATGTTTTCGGCATCATTATGATTATTGTTTATGTGGCTATGGGTGTGTTATTCCTTGCCGGAGCATTCCCGCAACTCAGCGGCAACTGGGCCTGGCTGAGATGGGTAGGCGGAATTCTTCTTATAGTTTACGGTGTATGGCGAGCCTACAGACAGTTCAAGGGCATCGACGCCGATGTTACCAGCCGTATTGAATAGCGGCCACTCCCCTTCAAACTATCACTGACAAGCAAACATCACCCAATTCCGAATCATAACATAAAAGAATCAAGGCCAAAGCATCATGAATATATCATCCAATAAGACATTGATGGCCGGTGCTCTCGCACTGGCCGTTATGGCTTGCAGCTGCGGAAACAGCGAAAACAAAGGCGGTGCATCCACATCGCCTTCTTCAGGTCTGACGGAGATAGCCTGCGATGCCTCGTTCGAGGACATCATATCGCAGGAGATAGAGGTATATGAATACATTTACCCCAAGGCCAACATAATGCCCTTCTATGTTGACGAGAACGCGGCCATTGATTCGCTGCTCAACATGAGCGTAAAACTCGCGGTGACCACACGACCTCTGACGGAAAAGGAAATCGCTTATCTCAAAGGTCAGAAGAAGCAGGTGAGACAGAGCCAGATAGCGGTAGACGCGCTTGCCCTCATAGTCAACCCCGCAAACTCGCTCGACATCATAGACCTGACGGATCTGAAAGATATTGTTTCAGGTAAAATCACCGAATGGGACAAGGTTGTTCCGGGTTCAAAGCTCGGCGACATAGCCGTTGTTTTCGACCATCAGGGTTCATCAACAGTTAGCTATATGCGTGACTCGCTGCTCAACGGCGGTCAGCTCGGCCCGAACTGTTACGCCCAGAAGACGCCTCCTGCCGTATTCGAGGCCGTTGAAAAGAACAAGAACGCGATGGGCATAATAGGTGTAAGCTGGATCAACGATGACCTTCAGGGCCGTCGTCCGTCGACCGAGGAACTTGCCCAGGCAATAGAACGCAACGACACGATTGACCAGAAATTCAAGCCTAACGTGAAGGTGCTCAAAGTGCAGTCGCCCAACTCAATGACCGCATACAAGCCATACCAGTACTATATTTTCACAGGCGAATACCCGCTGTTCAGGCAGATCTATCTGATTTCCACCGGCGTCAACGGCTCGCTTGCCCACGGATTCTACTCGTTCGTCACCGGCTTTCAGGGTCAGAAACTGATTCAGATGTCAGGTGTTCTGCCCAAGGTGGTACAGTCGAGCACCATGGTCAATATAAATTAAATCAATTACCAATCAACAGGTCAAATAATAAAATCAACAAAACTTAATATCTAATCGGAACCTAAAAATGAAAAAAAGATTTTTGTTTTCAATCCTGACGGGCACAGCTGCCCTCTTCGCTTCAGCTCAAGGATATCAGGACGGCGTTGACAACTTCAATGCCGGCCGATTTGAAGAAGCCAAGATAATTCTGGACAACACCTATAACTCGCCCTCGACGGACAAGGCCGTATCAAGCTACTACCGCGGCTGCCTGGACATACGCGATAAAAACCTCACAGCCGCCAAGCAGCGTTTTGACGAAGGTATAGCAGCCAATCCCCAGTATGCACTCAACTATGTGGGCCTTGGAGAAATCGACCTCAGAAACGGTGACAAGTCAGCCGCTGAAAAGAACTTCAAGGCAGCCCTTGACATCAACAAAAAAGACACCGAGGTTATGGCATACGTGGCCCGCGCTTACTGGAACACCGACCCCGTCAAGTACAAAAAAGAGATTGACAAATACATAGCCAAGGCTTTCAAAGAGTCAAAGAACACCGAGCCGGCCGTTTACGTGCTTCAGGGCGACATGATTGCCAGCGACCCCAATCAGGCATCAGGTCTCTATGAAATGGCCATCGAACAGAGCAAGGCCAAGGATGAAATCAACCGCGAGGCTTACGTGAAATACGCTCAGACCTATTTCCAGGTGCCCATCGGTCGTGATTACGCCATCAAACGTCTCGAAGAGTTCAACGAACGCGACCCGGAATCGGCCCTCGCACAGCGTGAGCTCGCAGAGAAGTACTACGAAAACGGTAACCTCGGACGTGCATGGAAACAGTACGAGAAATACGTTGAAAACCCCAACCACTTCCGTCGTGACGAACAGCGTTACGCAGGTCTGCTCTACTCTGCAGGCGAGTTCGACAAATCAATCGAATGGGCCAACAAGGTTCTCCAGCAGGATGCTTCGGTCTATCCCATGTACCGAATCCTCACTCTGGACTACGAGGCACTGAAGAAATGGCCGGAAGCTCTCGAGAACGCCCAGAAGCTGTTCAACTATCCCAACGCACAGCTCGTTCCCAATGACTACATCCTTTACGGTGACGCCCTGATTCAGAACGACAAGGGTGCCGAGGCTGTTGAAGTGTTTGAGAAAGCCGTTGCAAACAACCCTGACGACGCCTCACTGATGCCCAAGCTTTCAGCAGCTTACGCAGCAGCCGGCAACAACGAGAAGAGCATCGAGATCATGGAGAAATACTTCCAGGACGGCAACGGCGGCCTCAATGACCTCTATTCGATGTCGAACCGCTATGCATCGGTTGCAAAACAGAATCTCGAGAATGACGAAATCCGCACCGAGAATGCCGACAAGGCCATCAAATACATTGACCTCGCACTTGCCAAGTCAGAGGGCAACCCCCAGCTTCTTAACGCAAAAGCACGCCTCTACCTGACACGCGCAAAGAATCAGCTCAACCCCGAGTCATCAGCCATCTACGAGGAAATGCTCAAAGGTCTGGCCGAAGATCCTTCCAAGATGGATACCTACAAATCAGACTATATGACAGCTTTCCGTAACCTCGGCGCTTACTACTACTCAGTCAAGGATTACGCCAAGGCCAAAGAATACTTCGACAAATATCTGGAACTTGATCCGGAAAATCAGCAGATCCGCGAGATTCGCGATTCCATACCGGAATAAAATAAACTGACACCGAACTCGCTGCCGAGACAAATCAAAAAACTGTCACGGCAGCGAATTTGCTTAATACACCGGTCCAAACTAATTATATGAAGAAATTGCTCACCAGAGCCCTGTCGGGCGCGATATATGTGGCGCTGATTGTGGTCAGCCAGATATGGGGTGGAAATTTGGGATTCACGGCTCTATGCTGCCTGTTCGCCCTTGCGGGAATGCTCGAATTCCTCAGAATGACAAAAGGAGACCTCACGCCCCACCGGCTGACATCGGCTATTGATATTCTGATAGGGATGTCACTCGTGGCATCGATAGGCCTCTCGGACATGAGCCTGACGTCTATTCTCTTCATCTTGGGCGAGATATGCACTCTGATTCTGATCAGGGCCGTGATGCAGCTTTATGTCCGGCTGTCAGACCCGGTCAAGGACATAGCGCTTTCCATAGCATCCGTGGCCTATATAGCTCTTCCACTGATGGCCGCCACCGGTCTGAACTATATCTACGGACCTTCGATAATGCTGCTGATTTTCGTCATGATATGGCTTAATGACACCGGAGCATATCTCGTTGGCTCAACCATGGGCCGCCACAGGCTTTTTGAAAGGCTGTCGCCAAAAAAATCCTGGGAGGGATTCTGGGGAGGACTCGTGTTCTGCGTGATTGCCGGATGGCTTGCCAAGGCGGTTCTGCCTCAATATTTCGCGGGACATTATGCCATTTATCTGATACTCGGAATCATTGTCAACGTGTTCGCCACATGGGGCGACCTCTTCGAGTCCATGATAAAGAGAAATGCCGGAGTCAAAGACAGCGGAAACCTGATACCGGGACATGGCGGAATCCTTGACAGAATCGATTCGATACTCTTCGTGGTTCCGGCAGCGACAATCTATTTATACTTCATGACACTATTATTCTGATATAATAAACCCATCACCATCACAATATGTCAACAAGGAATCAAAGATATGACCTCCGCGGAGTGTCAGCATCCAAAGAGGATGTCCACGCAGCGATAAAGAATGTGGACAAAGGCCTTTATCCAAAAGCATTCTGCAAAATCATTCCGGATATTCTGGGCGGCGACCCTGAATACTGCAATATCATGCATGCCGACGGGGCAGGAACCAAATCATCACTTGCCTACATGTACTGGCGGGAGACGGGTGACCTGACAGTCTGGAAAGGAATAGCTCAGGATGCGCTGATAATGAATATCGATGATCTGCTTTGTGTCGGAGCCACAGACAATATTCTGGTAAGTTCTACAATAGGACGCAACAAGCTGCTTGTACCCGGTGAAGTCATATCGGCCATAATCTCGGGAACCGAGGAACTTCTGGCACGGCTTCGCGAACTCGGGGTCAATGCCGTGAGCACTGGCGGAGAGACTGCCGATGTGGGCGACCTCGTGCGTACCATAATAGTAGACAGCACCGTCACCTGCCGAATGAAACGGGAGGATGTGGTGAACAACGCCAACATTGCAGGCGGCGATGTCATAGTGGGCCTTTCATCATACGGTCAGGCAACCTACGAGACATCATACAACGGCGGAATGGGAAGCAACGGGCTGACTTCGGCCCGTCACGACGTGTTCTGCAAGGCACTTGCCGAGAAATATCCGGAAAGCTATGATGCAGCCGTGCCGTCAGAGCTTGTGTACAGCGGAAAGATGGAGCTGACACAGCCGGTTGAGAACTCACCGCTCGATGCCGGAAAACTCGTGCTCTCCCCTACCCGCACTTACGCGCCTGTCATCAAGAAGATTCTCGACGAGATGCGCAAGGATATTCACGGAATGGTGCACTGCTCAGGCGGAGCCCAAACAAAAGTTATGCATTTCGTGGAGAACAAGCATGTCATCAAGGACAATCTTTTCCCGATTCCTCCGCTTTTCGAGCTGATACACGAACAGTCAGGAACCGAGTGGGATGAGATGTACAAGGTGTTCAACATGGGCCACCGAATGGAAATCTACGTGAAGCCGGAGCATGCAGCCCGAATAATGGAGATTTCCAAAAGCTTCGGAATAGAAGCACGCATCATTGGACGTGTGGAAGACGCTCCGTCAAATAAACTCACCATCATTTCGGACAAAGGGACCTTCGAATATTGAGGATATAAAGCATGTCCCCGATACGTAAGACCCTGAATCCAATACCCTGACAGACCATAGAATTTGAGAGCTATAAACCATAGCATACTTACGATACTTGTGACACTCGCCGCCCTGACGGCAAGTGTCGCAATGTTTTCATGCTCACAGAAGTCAAATCAGACCGAGAGCGACGAGGCTGTTTCGGATTCACTGAAGCATCCCCTGCCCGACACATTGCGCGTGGCAACGCTTTACAGCCCGTCGTCATATTTCATTTACCGTGAAACCCCGATGGGCTATGATTATGACCTCGTGAACCGTCTGGGCGAGGATAAAGGGATGGTCATAGACCTGCAGGTGGCCCCTTCATTGAACGCCATGGTGGAGATGCTCGATTCCGGAAAAATTGACCTTATTGCCTACGAGGTTCCGGTCACAAGCGAATACAAACCCCACGTTCTTGCTTGCGGCATAGAGACAGTGACCCATCAGGTGCTCGTGCAGCCGAAACCAAAAAAAGATTCCGAAAGAATAAACGACGTAACGCAGCTTGTGGGGCGCGAAGTCTACGTGGAAGCCAATTCCAAATACCATCAGCGGCTGATGAATCTGAATGATGAACTGGGCGGAGGCATAATAATAAAGCCTGTGGACCGGGACACGCTGATAACAGAGGATATGATAGCCATGGTTTCGGACGGGACAATACCTCTGACAGTAGTGGACAGCGACATAGCCAAGATTAACCGTACCTACTACTCGGACCTTGACATCACCCTTGAAATCAGTTTCCCGCAGAAATCTGCCTGGGGTGTGTCGCCGAAATCGGAATGGCTGGCAGATTCCATCAACACCTGGATTCATCAGGAACAGCCATCGAGGATTCAGGGCGAGTTGCTGAAACAGTATTTCGAGAAAAGCAAGAGGCAACCGATGCAGATGATCGATTTCAGCAAGGGGTATATGTCGAAATTCGATGCTCTTTTCAAGGAATACTCCCGCTCAATCAACTGGGACTGGAGACTTCTTTCGTCGATGGGATTCGCCGAAAGCCGATATGACAGCACCCAGGTTTCATGGGCAGGAGCCAGAGGCATAATGCAGCTGATGCCGGCGACAGCACGGGCCATGGGGCTTCCGGCAGAGAAAATCACCCACAACAGAGACAACATAGCGGCTGCTGCCCGTATAATAAAAAGTCTTGACAAACAGTTCAGCCCGATGGTGAAGGATCCGGAAGAACGGCGAAAATTCATCATAGCGGCCTATAACTCCGGACCCGCCCACATACTTGATGCCATTGCTCTTGCCAGAAAACACGGAATGGACCCGCAGCAGTGGTTCGGTTCCGTGGAGGAAGCAATGATGCTGAAATCAAAACCGGAATACTACAGCGATCCGGTGTGCCGGTACGGATATTTCAACGGACGCCAGACCTACGAGTACGTCCACAGGGTACTTGACACCTACGAACAGGCCAAAAAGAAAATTCCGAAATAAAAAATCGCACTCTCCATTAAACAAAATTTCACTAAAATTCATTTTATATCCGTAGAGAGTTTATATATCAATTATTCATCTTCAAAAAACCTAAATCCATTATGAAGAAAAGGTATTTTACAGTTGCTGCCGTGCTTCTGTGTGCAGGCTCGCTCTTGTTCTCATCATGTATCGGAAGTTTCTCACTGACCAACAAACTCCTTAACTGGAACCAGCAGGTAGGCAGCAAGTTCGTGAATGAACTCGTGTTCGTGGCTTTCTGGATTCTTCCCGTCTATGAAGTTTCAGCTCTTGCCGACATCCTCGTGATAAACACGATTGAGTTCTGGAGCGGATCCAACCCGGTGGCTCAGGGCCGTACCGTAATCGACGGTCAGGACGGACGCTATCTCGTTGACTGCGACGGTAAAGGCTACACTATCACAAGTGAGAACGACGGCTCGCAGGTGCGTCTTGATTTCGATGTTGAAGAACAGACATGGAGTGCCACTGTAGGCGGCGAGACATACGAGCTCATGACATTCATCGATGACAATCATGTGCGCATGCCGGCCAAAGACGGCGGAAGTGTGGTTGTTGCTCTTGACAATGAAGGCGTATGGGCATACCAGCAGATGGCAACCGCCGCTCTGATGGCCCAGAAATAAGAACAAACCGAATCAATCAGGGAACAATGCGACGTTTAATCCTGCTGCGACACGGCCAGAGCGAATGGAATCTTGAAAACCGCTTTACGGGCTGGACCGATGTGGAATTGTCGGAACACGGACGTGAAGAGGCCCGGGAGGCCGGGAAAAAACTTCTGGCCGCCGGCATAAGGCCCGAGTGCTGTTTCACCTCGTATCTCAGGCGGGCCATCCACACCCTTCAGATAGCTCTCGAGGTGATGGAACAGGACTGGGTGCCGGTTATCAAGGACTGGCATCTGAACGAACGTCACTATGGCGCCCTGCAGGGCCTGAACAAGACAGATACAGCCAATAAGTTCGGGACGGAACAGGTTCATGAATGGCGGCGCGGTTTTGACGAGAAACCGCCGATGCTTACCCGCGATGACCCGAGATGGCCGGGCAATGACCCCAGATATAAAAATCTGACCGATGACGAGATTCCACTGTCGGAATCGCTGCATGACACCATTGCCAGAGTACGCTGCTCGTGGGAGGAACTGATAGTTCCGGCTCTTCATCAGTATGAGACCGTGCTGATTGCCGCTCATGGCAACAGCCTCAGAGCGCTCGTAATGATGCTGGGGCATCTTTCACCCGAGGAAATAACTCAGGTGGAAATTCCCACAGGCTCCCCTCTCGTGCTTGAACTTGACGACCGTATCGCGGTAAGATCAAGACACTATCTCTGATTGAACGCTTTAAAATCGAGTAGGAGGTAAACACTAATCGCAGGTGTTTATCTCCTGCTTTCGTATTTACCGACCTCTCACACCACCGTACGTGCCGTTCGGCAGTATCCGTCCGAAATAGACTGACTTTCACATGTTGTAATTGGTTGTGAACTTTGCAAGCAAAAACACCATGTTTAATCTGAATGAGAGCAACCGCATAGTCATGGCGCAACATCCGACGGATATGCGTATGGGTGTCAACTGTCTGAGCGGACAGGTCAGAATGGTGGGTCTTAATCCCGCCAACGGTGATTTCAGTATAACTCTTTGATCACCACCTATAAAGTTACGAGAATTTGGCCACTTGACAAAATTTTTACACCACTTAATTTGCAAAAATTCAGAGAAGTGAATGCAGAAGCTACCCTTTCTCATTCAGATATGCCCCGCTATAAAATAACAGGCTTTTCGGAAGATCAAAACATTTTTAAATGAAAGAGCCGTGGGTTGAAACTTGGTTTTTCAACCCCGGTCGAAGAATTTTTCAAATTAATTGCTTAATTTTGCACTTGCCACTTGCCACTTGACTCTACACGCATTTATTTGACAAGCTAATATTTTTATGTAATGATAATTTGTTGTAAATTTGCAAACGTTTATCAGTGAAGTAATAACATTTTATTTTTATCGTGAAAAAAATTATTGCAACAGCCTTTTCTTTTCTATTCGCAGTATCGGCCTATGCCATAATCAACGGTGATGGCTATTATCGTGTGCAAAACGCTAAAACACAACGTTACATATATGTTCTTGATGATAAAGGGAAATTAAACCTCCAGGCTACAACTGCCGAGCTAGGTGCTCTTCAATTATGGAAGGACTTCAATAAAACCGTTTCTGATCCTTCAACCGTTATTTATGTAACGGACTTAAATGGAAAGAAACAGGAATATGATCTCCTGACACAAGGAACGGGTGTAATGAAAATTATCGATCACCCGGTGAGTATTCGTCTTGCCAACAAAAGCACAGGTGAATATAGCGTTTTCGGACGCAATAGCGGCCTGACAAAGTATATAGGCGACGGTACTCGCTCATCGGCACAAAGAGGCTATTTGACATCTCTCGATAACGGCGAGTATTATCGTTGGTTATTTCATCCTATCGATGTCGAAACAAATTACTTTGGTATCACGCCCGAATTTGATTATGCCGGCCATTATTATACCACTCTTTATGCCGATTTCCCTTTCTCATTTTATTCTCATGGAATGACGGCCTACTATGTAAGTGGATTTGACAATAATAATGTTTATATAAAGGAGATCAATGGTGTCGTGCCCCGAAGTACACCGGTAATCATTAAGACCTCTAATACAGAGCCCTATGGTAACCGTCTCAATATCGGCGGTAGTGCATCCAATCTGTCAGATAATATTCTGAAAGGAGTGTTTTTTTGCAATCATGACGATGCGCTACACTATAATTTCGTGGAATATGACAAGGATACCATGCGTGTCCTCGGTCGGCTGTCAGACGGATCTATTGGTTTTACCACAACCAATTTGAAATATCTTCCCCGCAATAAAGCTTATCTTGTTGTTCCTGCGGGTACACCCGAGGAACTGCATCTTTCAACCGATGATCATTCAGGAATAGTCGATACCGAGATTTCAACGGCTACAGTCTGCATTGACGGTCGCGAGCTTTATGTTTCAGGAGTGGAAAAGGTTGAGGTATTTAACATTGCGGGCAGTCGCGTCGCTGGTGTCAATGGTGCCATGGAAGGTGTTACAGTTTCACTGCCGTCATCTGGTCTTTACTTTGTCAAAGCCGGCAACAAAGTGTCAAAGGTTTTTGCTCAGTAGTCTAAGCTATTGAGTCATAGGCTAAACGTCTTTTCACATACTGTGTGAGGCGCTGTATCGGTACATCGGCAAAAGATTATTATAACAGCGGAAAAGCTAACGGATAATCCGTTAGCTTTTCTGCTGTTGCACAATGGAAGTTGAGTGATTTGTTTAGGTGGCTATCAGCATTGTTGCCGGTATCGGTAGCCCGAAATATCCGGAAAGATCAGAATATTTTATAGCTGATAGTGAAATTTAATACCGGATATACTTTTAACGAATTTGCAAAATCAACGTAATCTCCGGGTTTTCCCTTGATGTTTACTATGTCTTTACCTATGTTGACGCCGTCATGTACAATGAGCGATGGTGAGCCTCCCCACATCATTATACCGCAGTCAAAATCGAGCTTCCAGCGTTTGTTCTTGCCAACTTCGCCGGTGTAGCCGAGTCCGGCATAGGGTTTGAACCTTTTGACAAAAGCATCTATCTTGACCATTCCGTCCTTGTCAGGCTGCATCATGTAAGGTTTACCATCCTTGAAATCACCGACATGTATGCCGAGATAACCCTCTCCGGCAAGATCCTCGCGAATCTCATCAACCATAAACGGGTCGAGATAGATGTCGCCATATATCGGTTTGTCAATGGCATCATCGCTCATTATGAAATCATAGAAGTTGTTATATATATTGACCGCAAGGAGCGAAGGCATCTCACTCATGGTGTTGATAGCTTTTGCCATGCGTTTCCCTCCTATATATAGGCCGGCTGTGAAACGCCAGCCTTTATCCACCCATGGATAAACATCAAATAGGAGCTTGAAATTTGTCATAGTCGGCACGCCGTCAAGTTCCACTCTGTCATCAACATCTATGCCGGTCAGGCTTTTCATGTAGCGCTGCATCTTGTCGAAGTTTCCAGCATTCACACCGCCTTCACCGGTGTAATTCTGCAGTCCGAATGACATCGGCACTTTTATATGTGGAGTAAAATCGATGCCTGCTCTCACTCGTAGATGGTCGGTCAGGTATGTTGCCACATCAAGCCCTATGCCGGTAGTTCCAACCCCGACACCTACTTCAATATGAGATAATATGTTACGGCCATTTCTGGGTTCCTTTGACCGGATTTCGGGCTGATTTGATTGTGCTGCCATCATATTCGCCGGAATCGCTATGGCGAGAGCGACTAATGATTGTGATAGGAATTTGAGTAAATGTGACATTTGATGGTGTGGTTTATTTGAATTGATTTACGGTTAAAGAACACATATAGCTACATGGATGTAGAAGTAACCCTAATATATAGCGAATGCCTCGGTTCTACATTAAAAGAATTGTCTATTATCGAGCAAAGATAATGAATTTTGCGAAATAATTGATAATTTGGCTCTTGAATATTTTGGTAAAAAAAAATGATGGTGTTAGACGAATTTATATTGAAAATTTTGTTATATTTGCCAAAAATTAAAGAACGCGATTCATTATACCCTTGCCAAACCCATGTTTTATCCTAATAGTAAATGCAAGTAATGAAAACACTTATAAGACATTAACTGAATATATCTATATATTAACTGAATATATCTATATAATGTCTATCAACGGGTAACCGCGATTTGAAATTGTCCCGTCGTTAAAGTAATGTTAACAGACGATTTTATATTATATTTAATCATTATTTATATATTTTAAAATGAAGAAACGTTTCATAACAGGTGTGCTTCTATTAGCTCTTACGGCCGGTGGATTCAGCACGTTCACTTCCTGTAAAGACACTGATGAAGACTTGTACACAGATCTCAACTCCAAGCAGGTTTCTTTGGAGGCCGCTCTCAATGCGTTGAAGATAAGTTTGAATGATTATGTCACCAAGAATCAGTTGACTACTGATCTGGCTGCACTGGAGCAGGAGTTGAAAGAGTACGCTGATTCAAAAGAGCATCACACACAGGAAGAGATTGAAGGATGGATTACGGCTAAACTGAACGCTTTTGCCACGCAATACAAACTTCAAGCCATACTTGACCTTTTTAATGGCACAGACGGACAGAAAAGCCTTGCCGAGCGTCTGGCTGATCTCGAGAACAAGACCGCTTGCTCATGCACCCCGGATTTCACCGATGAAGAAGTTGCAACCTTAAAGCAACTCATTGCTATGAATGCTCAACTCAAGGGTCTATTCGGCGAGAACGGTACCATCAACACTATGCAGAAAGAAATAGACGATCTTGACAAAGCGCTCAATGGCGAGAATGGTCTTGTCAAGAAAATTGAAAACATTGAGTCGGTTCTCGGAGATATTACCCCTGAGCAATTTCAGGAACTCGTCGGTCAGGGCAATTGGGTCAAGGCCAACCAGGAGGCTCTCCAGACTCTCATAGGTCTTAAAGACAAGCTCGACGGAGCAGCCCTTGACGCTCTCAACAGTGTCTATGAGGACCTCTCGGAAATTCAGGAAATGTACAACAACATTTATAAAAGTGCTACATTGCCCGAAGGCGAAACCGCATGGTGGAACTATGGCGAAGTAATGCAGAAAATTAAGGATAACAGCGCTGCAATCCGTCTGCTTCAGGATGATGTTGACATGCTTTTCAAACGTCTGAATGGAATGGTGACAAGCCTCATCATTCAGGCTACACAGAATCCTGTGTTCCCATCGTTCAACACACCTTTTGGTATCAACTCACTTGTGCTGATGACATGCTACGGCGAACGCGCAACTTCACTTCCAAGCTTCCCGAATTCAGGCGTTGGAGCAGAATGCTACAGCTCATCAAACGATGATATCGACTGGACCCAGATTACTTCTGAGTCATATCAGCTTTCTAATTCGACTCTGATTGTAAACCGTAACGAAGACGGAACTGCCTCTCTCGGCAATTTCTGGTTCACCGTTAATCCCGGTACCGTCAACCGTCTTGAATTAGATGGATTCTCAATTGTAAACAGCCGCGATGACGACCCGATTGTCAAAGTTACCAATATCACCAAAGATGATGAGACTGTTCTCAAATTCGGATTCGGCTCACGAGCCGCAGGTAATGGCAACGGACTTTATCAGGCAAGTGCTGTTGTGGCTCCCGAAGACCTCAGCAAGATTAAGATAAATGTTGAGCCCGGTCTTGTTCAGGCACTCAAGGATGCGGTACAGAACCGCACGGCTTCTGATATGCTCCAGATGATGAAGAAAGTCTACAACCAGCTTCATAACATCTGCGATGCGAATGCTCTACGCTATTCTTATGAGGCCGTAACCGGAAAAGACGCTTCCGGAAATTGGATTACTACTCCCCAGAAGGTCTATTCAAACTACGGCCTAGCAGCCACGGCTTACAAACCACTGTCGTTTGCCACCCTCAAAGGTACTTCTATCCATAACATTCCCACTTTCGGCTCTATCGAGATCAGCAAGGATATGGTCGACCTTGACCTTGGAACATTTGAAGTTAATGGCAATGACTTCAGCCTTAAATTCAATTTCGGCAAGCCGGAGTTTGGTCCTCTTGGAGAAATAAAAGTAAAAACCACCGTACATGCTGAGCTCACCGGCACAAGCGATGGAAAAGACGTTACCGTCAGCGGTGAAATACCTGTCGAAATCGACATCACAAAGGAAGCCCAGGATATTCAGGACAACATGGTCGAGGCAATCAATGAATGGCTTGGCGAGGGCGAGAGCAGCCTTGACGCACGTGTCGAGAAATCAATATGGTATGCTCTTTTCAACGATCCGAATGCCAAAGATTCAAAATATCCCTATGATCCCAAGCAGCCTACGGGTGTTGTTGCCGATCTCGTAAGTCAGGTTAACAGCATGATGGGAAGCATTCAGGGCAAGCTCTATGATCTCGTTGACCAGATTAACAAAGACTACCTCGGCAAGGTAAACAGACTGATTGATAAATACAACACTGTCGCTAATCGTATCAACCGTGTGCTAAGCGACCCCAACCACTATCTCCAGTCAGTATTACTCTATCGCAAAGCCGGAGATAAACCGTTGAACGCTAATGTCTCGGAAGACGATCTTCCTTTCGGAGTCCTCAGTACTGATCCTTCGAGTCCTACTCAATTCCATGGTAATGGCGAGGCTATCTCGCTGTGGGCAACGACCTACAACTTTGAGACTCTTGCTCCTGCATTCAAGAAAATCGTGGGCGTTATCAAAGTCACAGGTGCTAATGGCGTGGAGAAGCCTCAGCTCGCAAAACAGGCTAACGATACCATGGCTAAGATTCTTAACGGTGACCAGAACCGTGTCGCCCTTAATGTCAAGGGTGCTGTAACCGGTGATCGCTATGAAATAGCCTATCAGGCTCTCGACTACACCGGACATACTTCAACCGTTAAGTGCTACATTCAGATTGTACGCTAAACTTTCGTAAGGATTAAAAAACTCTTTAGAAGCTTAAAAGCATGAAAATAAATAAGTTATTTCTATCTGCATCTTTTGCGCTCTGTACGGCATTCTTAGCCGGAGCTCAGCAGGGAGCAGATGAGACCGAATATACGTTCCAACCTCACTGGTACATTCAGGGACAGGTTGGCATGCAGGAGACTTTGGGCGAAACAAGTTTCGGCCGATTGGCTTCATTCAATGCCCAGATAGGAGCAGGCTATCGTTTCAACCCAATTTTTGGAGCCCGCGTCGTTATTAACGGACTTAATTCAAAGGGTTCCATCACAGTAGACGGTGACCGCTCAAAATGGAAGTGGAACTATCTCGCACCGACAGCCAATGTCACAATGGATCTCACCAATCTCATCGGAGGGTACAATCCGGAGCGTCTGGTCAGCGCCGGTCTATTTGCCGGTATAGGAGCCAATATCTCCTGGAACAATGATGAAGCAAACAATGTAAATGCTGCACTTAAAAACGCTCTGTACTCAGACATGGCTCAGGCTGAACGCCCCAATGTCCTTCGCAATATCTGGTCAGGAACAAAGACTCGCTTCGTTACCCAGTTCGGTACTTTTGTTGATTTCAATGTGACCGACAACCTCAGGATCGGACTTGAACTTCAGGCAAATGTCCTCCCCGACGGTTACAACTCCAAAAAAGCAGGTAATGCTGACTGGTATTTCAACGGACTGGTTGGTTTCAAGTACTCTTTCGGAACAACTTTCACTAAGAGCAAACGCAAAGCCGCTGTTACAGAACCAACAGTCGTGGAGCGAATAGTAGAAGTTCCTGTTGAAAAGATAGTTGAAAAGGTAGTTGAAAAAGTTGTTGTAAAGGAGATCCCCTCACCCCTTTCACGTGATGTGTTCTTCAAGATATCCAACACCAAAATTACCAAAGAAGAGATGGAAAAGATAGCCGAGGTAGCCCGCTATATGAAAGCCAATCCTGATACCAAAGTTACGGTGACAGGTTATGCCGACAAGGGAACAGGCTCATTGAGCCTTAATCTTCGACTCTCAATGCAGCGTGCGCAGGCTGTTGTTAAAGCCCTTACCAATAATTATGGTATCACTGCTGATCGCATTATCGCCAAGAGCATGGGCGAAGAAGAGGCTCAGCCATATCCTACTCCGGCCCTTAACCGCGTTGCAATCTGCGTTGTGAAATAATATACCTGCAACTAATCTGAAAAAAAGTCCGAGTCTATTATTAGACTCGGACTTTTTTTCGGTTCGCCCCCTCTGAAAACAAGTTTCGGAGGGGGCGTAACTTTTATAGGATAAATTGCGGACTATTGTTCTACCACAAAGTCATTGTCACGCAAAGCATTGCATATCTGATTGATATGTTCATTGTTGCGTGTCTCCATCTCTATGTGGAGTTTACAGCCGTTAATGGCGGTGTTTGTGGAATTTCTTTTATGCTCCACGGAAAGAATGTTGGCTCCAAGCTCGCCAATGACATTGCAGACCTTCGACAACTGTCCGGGCTTGTCTGAAAGCATCACAGTTATGGTGCAGTCTCTTCCGTTCTTGACAAGACCGCGGGTGATGACCCTGTTCAGAGATGTGACGTCGATATTGCCGCCGGAAACAAGACAAACGACTTTCTTACCGGCAACTGGCACTTTGTTGAACATGGCGGCTGCAACGGAAACGGCTCCGGCACCCTCAGCCACGAGTTTCTGCTGTTCAATGAGAGTGAGAATAGCGGCCGCTACCTCATCGTCACTGACAGTGACCATTTTATCCACATATCTTGAACACATCTCAAAGGTGTTGACTCCCGGCTCCTTTACCGCGATACCGTCAGCTATGGTGGAAACTTTCTCAAGGCACTCGCGTTTTCCGTCGTTGATCGACATGACCATGGAAGGAGCACCTTCGGCCTGCACGCCATAGACCTTTATGTTGGGTTTGATGGTCTTCAAAGTAAAGGCAACACCGGAAATCAAACCGCCACCGCCAACAGGGACAATCACAGCATCCACGTCGGGCATTTCCTCAATGATTTCGAGACCGATGGTGCCCTGCCCCGCGATTACCTTGACATCATCAAACGGATGGACCAGAGTGTAACCGTGTTCCTTCTGTAGTTCGATAGCCTTTGCGTAAGCGTCGTCATAGACACCTGGGACCATGACAACCTCAGCACCGAGCGCTCTTGTAGCTTCGATTTTAGAGATGGGCGCTCCTGCGGGCAGACAGATGGTGGCTTTTATACCGGCATGTGCGGCTCCGAGAGCCACGCCCTGAGCATGATTTCCTGCGGAACAGGCAATGACACCGCGGCTTCGCTCTTCATCGTCAAGCTGGGAAATCTTATAATAGGCGCCACGCAGTTTGAACGAGCCGGTGCGCTGCAGATTCTCCGGCTTCAGATAGATTTCAGCGTCAGGGTTAAGCGCTGTAGGGCCTATAAGTTTCGGATGACGGGCCACATCGCGAAGAACTTCCGCAGCCTTATAGACCTCCGATATATTAATTTCTTCCATGTTTAAAAGAATATTATTGGTTCATATCTTCAGGATGCAAAATTACAATTTTTTATTTACCGCCAACCGTATCATTCATATTTTTATTTGATTTTAAATCCTAAAAATCGCTATATTTGCAATAGATAATATCAAAGATGCCACACTACACAAAACTCAGAATCATCACAGCGGCCATAACCCTGTCGGTAATGGCCGTAAGTAGCCGTGCGGAAGAGCCTTGCGGAGGTCCGTGCCGTGACGCCGGACATTATGCCTCGGTCTCCAATGTACGTGACCTCGCACTAATATATCAGGGTGGAGCCAAACGCATTGACTGGAACAAGGAGCAGCTTAAGCCATACATAGTCCATCAGTATGCCGACGGCAGACGCAAATGGCTGTTTGACGGATTGCTGTTTCTTGATTTCTCAGACGGCAACGGCCACAATCTCGCTCCCGGTTACGAAAAACTGAACGCCAACCGGGATATATGGGAATGGTATCTCGGACGAATCTTCGAGCCGGGCAAATCACTGGACGCTCTTGACGGACTTATCAGCGAGATGGCTGACTCAATAGGCCAACCGGATTTCCGGCATCAGATCTATCTAACGCTACCCACAGCTATTCCGGGACAGAAAGACTGGGGAGAACTGAACGGCCGCAAACTCGATTTCGAGAAGGAATCGGACCGGCTGGAAACTTCGAGATGGTTCGTTGACAGACTGGCGGAGAAATTCAGTGATGCGAAATACAAAAATCTGGAACTCGCCGGAATCTATTGGGTTGACGAGGACATGGTCAATACAAAGAATTTCACGAGCAAGATAGCGCCCTATATACATTACAAAGGTCTCCGGTTCATCTGGATACCCTATTTCAAGGCTCCGGGATTCGAGTGATGGCGCGAGCTCGGTTTCGACATAGCCTATCATCAGCCGAACCATTTTTTCAGCAAGGACATACCGGATTCACGGCTTGACGAGGCATGCCGAATAGCATCGGCCAACGGAATGGCCATGGAATTTGAATGCGATGAAAGAGCCATGGCTGATAATCCCGAATCATTCGCAGAGAGAATGACCGCCTACATGGATGCTTTTGTCCGCAACAATGTGTTCTCCGACGCTCCCATAGCATATTATACAGGAAATCATCTGCTCCTTGACATGCACAACAGTGCTAATCCGAAGGACCATATCATGGCTGACAGGCTTGCCGACTACATAATATCACGCCGAGCGACGCTTAAGAAAGGCGGTTCATGCCGGCACCACAATCTGACAGATGAACAGGATAGATAGGGAGAAAATCACCGTCTCCCGAATGATAAGGCTCTACTGCCGGCACAAGGAGGGTAACAGGACTCTATGCAGGAATTGTATTGAACTTGAGGTGTATGCCCATGAACGGCTGGAGAAATGTCCGTTCGGAAACCGTAAGAAATCATGCCGCAAGTGCCGAATTCACTGCTACAACAAGACCATGGCGGCCAGAATCAAGGAAGTCATGAGGTATTCAGGTCCGCGGATGCTGCTCTATCATCCTCTGGCAGCCCTGCGCCATGCAATCGGGTTTTAGGCAAGCGCTTCCTTTGCCTTGGGAACAAGAACAGCGCTCAGTTCCCATAGCAGATACAACGGCAGGAACACCACCGCAAGAGTAAACGGATCGCCGGTGGGAGTGATAACGGCGGCCATGATAAGGAGGATAACAACCGCATGCCTACGGTAGCGCCGGAACACATTGCGATGCAGCAGCCCCACACGTCCGAGCATCCATGACACTAACGGAAGTTCAAAGGCCAGACCTGTCATCAGTGAAAGTCCGAGCAATGTGTCCATGTAGGAGTCAATGGAGATAACGTTAGGTATTTCAGGACTCAGCTGATAGCCAGCAAGGAATCTCAGCGTCAACGGAAAAATCATTGAATAACTCAAAATAACGCCGGAATAGAACATCAGCGAGCCGAAAATCATGACGGCAGACACCGGCTTGCGCTCCCCGTCAAGCAGTGCGGGAGAAATGAAACGCCAGGCCAGCCAGAGAAGGACCGGAGCAGACAGGAGCAATGCAAGCCAGAACGATGACGACAGATGGATCAGGAACTGGGACGAGAGGTTAATGTTAACGAGGTCAATGCCTTCAAACCGCTCCATAGTCGCGGCACCGCCATCGAAAAGAGACGAGTAACCTATAGCATCCAGCCAGCGGTAGAGAGGGAAACTACCGGAACATGGAGCAAGGATAATCTCATCGAATATTTTGGGCATGACCGCAAATAACGCCACGGTCATTATCAGGACAACAACCACGGCGCGTATAAGCAAAACACGCAGAATCTCAAGATGGCCCCAGAATGACAGATCTTTATCCGAATCACAATGTGATGCAGCTTTCATAGGGAATCGGAAATTTCAATACCGGATTATTTCCGTTGGGCCTTATTGTCCGAACCGTCGTCCGCGGAATCGATTTCGTCCACAGCATCCTTCATTCCACGCTTGAAACTGCTGATACCTTTCCCCAGTCCGCGCATAAGTTCGGGAATCTTCCGGCCTCCGAAAAGCAGAAGGATAACGAGTGCTATGATAATTATTTCAGTGCCGCGAAGGCCTCCGAGAAAGAGAAGAATGGAGGATAGGAGCATCATTATGAATGTGGTTTAATTATGTTGGCGATAGGTGAATTAAGCTGTCAAAAATCTGAACAACAGTGCAAAGATAGGAAATTATAGAATTTATTCGTATATTTGCAGTCCGTTTAACACTCATTTTATTCTGAAACGAAAAATGAAAGCATTCGTATTTCCCGGACAGGGCGCGCAATTCGTAGGAATGGGCAAAGACCTCTACGAAACTAATGATGAAGCTCGCGCAATGTTCGACAAAGCCAATGAAATCCTTGGCTTCAACATCACTGACATCATGTTCAACGGTACAGATGAGCAGCTCAAACAGACAAAGGTTACTCAGCCGGCCATATTTCTCCACTCTGTGATTCTTGCCAAGACCATGGGCGCCGATTTCTGCCCTGACATGGTAGCCGGTCACTCATTGGGCGAGTTCTCAGCTCTTGTAGCCGCCGGCGCACTCTCATTCGAGGACGGTCTGCGTCTTGTATCGGCCCGTGCTCAGGCCATGCAGAAAGCCTGCGAACTGAAGCCCTCCACAATGGCAGCCGTTCTTGCTCTTCCTGACGAGACAGTAGAGAGTGTCTGCGAGGAAGTTGACGGCGTTGTTGTCTGCGCCAACTATAACTGCCCCGGCCAGATAGTGATTTCCGGAGAGGTTGAAGCCATTGACGCCGCTTGCGAGAAACTTCTCGCCGCAGGTGCCAAGAGAGCCCTAAAGCTCAAGGTTGGCGGAGCATTCCACTCACCCTGCATGGAACCGGCCCGCGCCGAACTGGCTGAAGCTATTGAGAAAACCACCGTTTCAAAGCCCATCTGCCCCGTTTATCAGAACGTAGATGCCAAGCCTCACACTGACCCTGCCGAAATCAAGGCCAATCTCGTGGCTCAGCTGACCGCTCCCGTGCGCTGGACACAGACCATCAAGAACATGATAGCCGACGGAGCCACAGAGTTCGTTGAACTCGGCCCGGGTAAAGTGCTTCAGGGTCTTATCCTCAAGATTGACCGCAGCGTAGCCACTTCCGGCCGCCAGTAATCAGCATCCATAAGAACATTCAGACAGACCGAGGCCCGCGCGATTTCGTGCGGGCCTCATATTATTTGTTGTATCGATGAATCAGGCTCCGTAGACGCGGTGTTTGAGTTCATCGGCTGTTGCAGCAAGGTCCTTCACACATCCTTTTGTCATCAGCATCAGTGGCAGCGGCGACAGGTCAGGAGTGTACGGGGGCTGGATATATTCAAATTCGGGATGTCCGCTGAAGCCGCATCTCTCATAGAAAGCTATTCTTCGGTCAGCCATCTCATTGGCTCCACTCGGCTCAACTTCAAGAATTATGGGATTTTCCTCCTGGAGCTGACAGAACTTTTCGAGAGCCTTCCGTCCCAGACCGAGCGAACGTTTCGACGGATCTATGGCGAAATGCTCCACGTAAGCCGCTCCGTCAAGCAACCACCATGAAATGAAACCTACATCTTTGCCACGATATTTTACTTTGCTGAAGTGAAAACGGTCATTGGAATCAATCTGTTTCCTCATGCTCTCAAGGGGCCTGCGTTCGTCGTCAGGGAAAGAATTCAGATAAAGGTCCATCATTTTACCCCTGAACTGTTTACCACCATGCAAATCAGACAACGATAGCTCATGCATTCCCACCAGTCCGGCAATCACTCCCCAAAACAACAGAGGAATCAGAAAAGCGCCGGCTGAATCGGCTATAAAATCGCCCCACTCGGCGGATCTGCCCTCACCCATTCCGGCCTGAAGCAACTCTATAGCCCCGCCTGCTGCGGAAGCAAGCAGAGCAATCGTGAGCCACGAAAAAACGGACAAGCGCCCGCGGCAACGCGAATAGTCAAACAAGGCCACCGCCGAAAGCACGCCGAACATCAGAAAATGCACAACCTTGTCGGCATACGGAAGATTCATGGACGGCGCGTCATCGGAAGGCATGAGAGTTAGAACTGCAATCACTATGAGAATCAGTGCCGTACCGGTCCATACCGGAATGGAATTTATAAGACTTGCGAGTGTGTTGTTTCTTTTCATATTAACTGCAAAATTACGCATTATTTTGGGAACGTCAACAACCAATTGTTTGTTCTTAACGACATTTCATCCGCTGAAGGCACAAAGATTTAAAATTTGTTAATTCTTTGGAGAAATATTACACTGGGTGGTATATTTGTGAAAAGATAAACCAATCTCTTTCCTTATGCGCGGGTTCCAGGTCATATTCCTCATCTGCATTTCGTTGCTGCTACCGGCATCGGCGGCATCCCGCAATTCCGTCCCCACGGCCATTCCCGGCGAAGCAACCGCAACGGACTCCCCCGCTGATTCGCTACTTTCTAAGCCGATAATTGATC
>CANQWS010000047.1 GCA_947627615.1 uncultured Muribaculaceae bacterium
TCACCCATTTCACATGCTAATGCTCTGATATTCAATAGGCGCATTTTTTGACAATCAAAAAGTGACGAAGTCAGGTGCCCGGCTACAATCCAGTTGTTATTCGCTATAACATTTTATCTATTTGAATTTATGATAGATGAAATAAGGTAGTCCAATTTTATCCCCATATAAAATCCCATAAATGTCCAGTTAGGAAACACTGTGCCTTTAATCGAAATACGCAGCCACCCGCAGTGAAGGCGCGTGCCATTTTATACAAGTTTTGAATAAACCACGTCCCTGGAGTTATCATCGGTTACATCGATTATTCGCTCGCAGCCTTCTCTCCAATGCCAAGAAAATGCTCCTTCGCAGAAAGATGTCCGCCGAATGCCATCGCAAGAGAAAAATGCAGATTCAGAGCCGTGGAAAATCTCAAATCCGGCACTATTGAAACGATTTTTTATTCCATCGATATTGCCGCAATTCAATATGTCGCCATTGATTTCATTAATGATAGCTGGCTGATTATCTTTAAGCACTAAGATAAAATCACCCGAGAAAGGAGCTATTGTCAATATCTTGTAATCAGGGAATTTCTGTTGCAAAGCTTTTAGGCGCACTTTGCAATCATCGAATTTATCAATATACACACTTTCTATTTCCGGCCATTTGTCATCTTTGGGATCGTGTAAGGCCGACATCGGCAAAATAGGTGGATTAGGATTAACACTTTTCCACACATCAAAGTGCATATCGTAGTTGCCGAACTCCTTATCTCCGGGATAAAGCTTGTTGGACCCATTATATTCGTCCATAACATACGCTTCACTATACCCTAATGCGCGTATGACGTCAAAATGTGTATATCTAAGCCATGGCTTACCGCCACTTGCATAGAAGTACTGCGAATAATTCCAACCTCCATCAATCATCAGATAACCATTGCCAAGTTCTATATCCAAATCTTGAATTGGCAAATCCAGTCTATATCTGTTCTCGCCTTCAAACTCCGTTCCATCATAGTCCTCAATGTCAAAGACAAATTCTTTTGAGATGTGAAAGAACGAAGCTAACCTGGTTTTAATAGTTTCAAGTTCCTTTATCGCCTTTTCTTTGCAAGAAAGGCTGTCGAAATCATACGGAACTAACATTTCTACATATACGCTCATACGGCAAAGCTATTAATCATTTTCTCTTGTGGTGTTGTTTCCTCTCTCGTGGCTCAATTTCTTTCGTCTGTGCTTTTCTAAAAGCGTTGCTGGAGTTTCCTCAAATAAGAACCGCAGCCATTCAGGGCGCATCTTCTTAGCATGAGGCCGCGAAATTTCGCGCCGCGTTACGGGCTTTTGCCATGAGTAAAGCGGCTCTCCAGTCTCCTTATGCTCAAACCTACATGTCTCAGGATTCCATTCATATTCGTTGTAAGGAGGAGTTCTCGGCAACATCGGAGTCCAGTAGCCTCCTTTCCAAGGCTTACATGGGTCATAGTAATACCATTTCCTGCCACCATTCGTTGCCATCGACCACATAAACTTGCAGAAGAAGGCGATGATGGAGACCATCATCAATACGACGATAATCTTCATTATCCAACTGAATATGACCCATAAGACAGTATCCATAGAGCAAAATTACGCAAATTTTCTGATTAAATCATCCTCCCCGGCGTGACCGGCAGAAGAATTTTTCTGGAAATGACCCTATCGGGCGCTATATCCATCAGTCAGTTACAGCCGTTGTCCGAAATATTCCGGCTCTAATTTGTTGGTTTACAAGAAATTTTTATATTATCTTTGCAGAAAAATTGCAAGATGAAAACTATAAAAATTCGTGCCCTGTACTTCAAAGCCGTTAAACCTGCTATGAAGACAATCGAAGTCGATGATGAATTTTTCGACCAGATTCCTTGTGGCATTCCAAATAAACAACTTGCCCAAATGCTCAGACTTAGTTGCCCTGAATATGTGCGTCGCTATCAAATTCAATATAACGGAGAAATAATTTATAGCTCTCCGAATATGGCCTTGGAGGAATATCCCTGCGACAGTCGCCCATGGTAACGATGTTTAACGGGGATGTGTGCGAATATTGCCCACACTTGCAATTATCTTTGCCTCGGTTGCCTCGTGCCTCGGTTGCTTTCAACTCGATTTCCTCGATTTCATAGTGGCCATTAGCGAAATTTTTGCTAACTTTGCATATTAAAGCATCTGGCAATGACCAAATAAGATAAATCGTTATCACAACAATATAAACGAACTCCACGAATGGTAAAAAGGTCGGTCGCCTGTCAGAGCCTTTCGCGGAGTTTTTGCTTAACAAAATGAAGTTAAAACATCTACTCATACCTGTTCTTGTGGCAGTTGCTCTTACAGGCTGTTCAAAGGACGATGAACCCGGTGGAGGCGAAAAGCCACAATCGGGCAAATATCCGCTTTCGGGCAAAGTCGAAAAAGGTCCGTTTGTCCGTGGCTCATCAATCAGCGTTCAACCGCTCGATGAGAAAATGTCCGCCATAGGCACAGTGTTCAACGGTGAGATCCGCGACGACGCCGGTTCTTTTGATCTAGGTCAAATAGAACTCGCTTCGCAGTTTGTCCGCATCGCAACCGATGGCTACTATTTCAACGAGGTTAGTGGTGACTTGTCCACCGGTCAGCTTCATCTTATCGCTCTCGCTGACCTATCAGACAGAAGCACCGTCAATGTCAATGTTCTCACGCATCTCAAGTCGGCTCGTATTCAGAACCTCATGCAAAGCGGTAAAACCTTTGCGGAGGCTGACAAGCAAGCCCAAAAGGAGCTGTTCACTCAGTTTGGATTGCAAAACTATGAATCGACGCCCGCAGAAGCGATGTCTATTACTTCGGGCAACGACGGCTCCGGAGTCCTAATTGCTATCTCATCATTGATTCTAAACGACCGTTCCGATGCAGAGATCACGCAATATCTTTCATCATTGAGTCAAGACCTTGCCGACGATGGGACATTTACAGACGATAACAAACGAACAATATCACACGATCGTTATCAACTTCAAAACAATCTCGACAATATTTCGGATAATATCAAATCTCGATACAATGACCTCGGTCAGAACGTAACGGTTCCAGACCTTCGCTATTTCTACGACTGGAACGGCGATGGTATTGCCGGGAATGAAATTGTCGATAACGTCGAAATCTCCTTGTCTCAGGAAGAAGTTTCATTTGATAAGAATGGTGGCTCAGCGACCATTCAGGTAACTTCAAACATCCCTCTATCTATCGAGCCATATAAAGATCCATTTGGTGATGAACCTTCAAATCCAGGTCACGTTGGCGACTCCTTCTTCAGTGATGACTTCATTACAAACACAGGCGAACCGATTAAGTATAGCGCTACATACGAAAATAATGTATTGACTATTAAAGTCGATAAAACTCAGCGTCATGGCACACAATCTGCCAATATTTATCTTTACGACCTGATGGGCACCGTTCGGGCAGATGTCAAAGTCAATCTCGCCGGGGATCCGTCAATCCCTCTTGTCCTCGGAGAGACAGGTAAGACATTCGTTTCTGCAAGTTTCGAGTATTTTGCAAAGTCTCTATCTTGGATGTACTATGTAGAGCGTGGTTACACCGGAATGTATCAGTTCTACGATGTAAAATGCCCAATGAATGTCTACGACTCATATAACAGCCGTGCTTACAATGCTGCATACTCATCTATCGCATTTAATGCCAATGCTATTAAAAACCTTGCAACAACGGAATATGCTGATGCCTCAGCTTATTTTATTCTTCTAAATGCCATCTCCTATACCGAGATGGTTGATAAGTGGGGACGCATCGGTATCTCGGAATTAACCAATGACAATTACGAGATTCCTCGTCAGGAAACCGCTGAAACTACGTTGCGCTATTTAGAGAACTCTCTTGACAAGATTTCTTCATCGTTCAACGAAAAGAAAGGTTTGATGGGTACATCTCCTGATGATGCTTTCGATATGCCTAAGGACGTATGGCGTTTGGCTAAGGCCAACGTATATATTGCCCTCAACGAGCCGTCAAACGCAATACCATATCTTCAGGAGATTGTCGATAGCCACCGTTACTCGCTTTCATCCGGCAACGAGTATGAAGCCAACAGTGGTACTATTCTTTTTGTGAAAGTGCCCGATGAAGTGATGCAGGGTCATACCCTGAGTTATTATTCATATGCCGACGTTCTCCTGCTTTTGGCCGAATGCAACATCGCCTCCGGCAATGCTGCAAAGGCTACCTCGCTTATAAATCAGGTAGCCAAAGCGAAAAATATCTCCGTCAGCGGTAATGCTATCACCGACATTGAAACTCTGCGCAAGCAGCTTTTCATACCTCGATACTTCGCTTTCCAAAAGCGAAACAATCTCGGCGGATATGCCTCATATCAGCGTCTTTGGCCTATTCCATCAGACCAAATTGCAATGTCTCCCAGATGGACTCAGAACCCCGGCTACTAATCCTTAATTCTGCAATGCCATGATTACAGGACAAATCAAAAATCAGATAGACCAAATCTGGGATACATTTTGGACAGGAGGCATCTCAAATTCGATTGATATTCTCGAACAGATGACCTATCTGTTCTTTATGAAACTCCTTGACGACAAGCAGCTCAATCAGGAGGCTACCGCCGCAATCATCGGTCAAAAAGTCAGCAACCCGACTTTTGGTGAAGGCAACTGGCACAATCCCGACCAAGACCGCAATGTGCCTTTCGATGATCTGCGTTGGAGCCGTTTCAAGAATTTTGAGCCGACCCGTATGTTTCAGACGGTCAGTCAGGATGTTTTCTCGTTTATCAAACATCTTAATAGCGGTAAGGAGTCGGCTTACTCGCGCTTCATGGAGAGCGCGATATTCCTCATTCAGTCGCCCCGAAATCTCGTGAAGATTGTCGAGGGTATCAACTCTCTCGACATGAACAACCGCGACACGATGGGCGACGTGTACGAGTATATCCTTGGCAAAATGGCCGCGAGCGGCAACAACGGACAATTCCGCACACCGCGCCACATTATCCGTATGATGGTGGATATGATGAAGCCGACTCTCGATGATACCATCTGCGACCCGGCAATGGGTAGCGCGGGGTTCATTGTGGAGAGCGCGAAGTATGTTACGGAGCACTACCGTACAGAGCTGATGAAGAAAGACCGTGGCCGCCATTTCCGCACCACCATGCTCAACGGCTTCGATACCGACCCGAAGATGCTTCGCATCGGTGCGATGAACCTCATGCTCCACGGCGTTGACAGCCCAACGGTAGAGTTCCGCGATTCGCTCTCTACCGACAACACCGACGAGAACCGCTACACGCTCATTCTCGCAAACCCACCGTTCTCCGGCAGTCTCGACAACGAGGCTGTCGCCAAGTCACTTCTCGCTATAGCCAACACCAAGAAAACCGAGCTGCTGTTTATCTCGCTTTTCCTCCGATCGTTGCAGATTGGTGGTCGTTGCGCTTCCATCGTACCCGACGGTGTGCTGACCGGCACGTCAAAAGCCCACATCGCTCTGCGCAAGAAGCTCGTTGATGAAAACCGTCTGCAAGCGGTTATCTCCATGCCGTCGGGTGTGTTCCAACCTTATTCGGGTGTGTCGACTGCCATCCTGATTTTCACCAAGACAGGCTCCGGCGGCACAGATAACGTGTGGTTCTACGACATGAAAGCCGACGGCTATTCGCTCGACCAGAAGCGCAACGAAGTTGCAGAGTCGGATATTCCCGACATCGTGGCTCGTTTCGGCAATCTCGATGCCGAGGCTGACCGCAAACGCACCGAGCAATCATTCCTCGTTCCGGCTGATGAAATCCGCGAGCATGACTACGACCTCGCTTTTAACTCCTATAAAGAGACAGTTCGCGAGGCTGTCGTTTATGACGCTCCCGAAGTCATCCTCGACCGTGCCGCATCCCTCTATACCGAAATCGGCGAGGGCATGGATAATCTCAAACGCCTAATCGCCAACAGCCATGAAAAATAATTGGTCAACTGGGCGAATGGATAAATTCTTTGATTTGCGTATGGGTAAAACGCCTCCGCGCGATAACTCCATTTATTGGGATGACCCTGCTAATAATTGGGTTGCAATCAGCGATATGGGCAAATCAAAGTATATATCCCAGACTAAGGAACAAATTTCTGATAGTGCCGTATCTGAGTGTAGAATGTCGCCTGTACCTGCTAACACTGCAATAATGAGCTTTAAGTTATCTATCGGCAAAGCCGCAATTACGGCTGAACCGATATTTACCAACGAAGCTATTATGTCATTTGTTCCCAAGGCCGAATATGAAGACGAGATAATAACCGATTATATCTATTATTATCTCTTAGGATTCAAATGGGCTGGCCTCGGAAATAAAGCGGTAATGGGCGTCACCCTAAACAAGAAATCGTTGTCAAGCAAACCCTTTAGTTTCCCTTCAATTTCTTTGCAGAAAAAGATTGTGGCGGAGCTTGACCAAATCAATGACTTGATTGCCAAGAACCGCGAACTACTTTTAAACCTCGACGCACTTGCACAATCTCTTTTCTACGATACCTTCGGTGACCCCATCACCAACCCCAAAGGATGGGATATGAAAAAGTTATTTGAAGAATGTGTTGATATTATTGATGGCGACCATTCTGCACCTCCAAAAGCTTCAGAAGGTGTGCCATTTATAACAATCTCAAATATTGATAGATCTCGAAATTCAATAGACTTTTCTGACTCGTTTTTCGTACCACAAAGCTATTATGACGGTCTTAAAAGTAATAGAAAAGCTCGTAATGGTGATGTCCTCTATACTGTTACAGGGTCTTATGGTATAACTGTTCTTATCAATAATCAGCCGAATTTTTGTTTCCAACGACATATTGGGCTTATAAGACCGAATCCTACGCTAAATTCAGTATTTCTTGCACATTGGGGTCGTTCTTCGGCAATTAAAAGTCATGCAGACAAAGTTGCCACCGGTATTGCGCAAAAGACTGTATCTCTGACATCATTAAGAAATTTCCCATTGATTCTACCTCCACTAACCTTGCAAGAGGACTTCGCGGCTAAGGTTGAGGCTATCGAGGCTCAGAAAGTAAAGGTCGAAGCAGAGATTGCAGAGCTGCAAACTCTGCTTGACGCCCGAATGGATTATTGGTTTAACTAAATCTCACCGCTATGTTAAACTTTGACTACCTGAAAAATGACATGATGCTCGAACAGCTTTATCGCTATTGCGATACTGCTGAACAGCGTATGACTACCGAGCCGGAAGTCTCGGCGCTCAACGCCCGCCGTGCCCTCGACTGGATTGTCAAGTCGGTCTATGAGATGAAAGGCGAGCGCGTAGGCGAACGAGCTTCGCTTTTCGAGCTGACCGATGGCGCTACTTTCCGCGACTTCATCAATGACCCGGAGGTGATGAAAGCCGTGCATTGGGTGAGAAAGGTCGGCAACCAGGCCGCCCACGATGGCAGCGTCTCCAAAGGAGAAGCCTTTTACTCGCTTGTCAACATCTACAATGTTGTCAAGGCGATTATGCTCAAACTGCATCGTTTCGACTCCATACCCGACTTCGACCGCACCCTCATCCCTGAGCGTCCGCGTCGCCCTCGTATTCTTGTGGCCCGACCTGCGGAGGCACCCAAGAAGAAAGACGAAACGCCCAAGCAGTTTGCCGCGACCGTCGAACACGAAGTGATCGAGGCTGCGCCCGCTGTCATTCCCAACCTATCGTGGGGCGATATTGACGAAGCCGAGACACGCCGACTTCTTATCGACCTTATGATTCGTGAAGCCGGTTGGGACATCCTCACTACCAAAGGCGCAAAGCATCCGGCAAAGGCATGCATCGAGATCGAGGTTCAAGGTATGCCGAACAATCAGGGCAAAGGTTTTGCCGACTATGTACTTTTCGGCGACGATGGCAAACCTCTTGCCGTCATCGAAGCCAAACGCTCCAGTGTTGATCCCCACGTTGGAGAGCAACAGGCGTGTCTCTACGCCGATTGCCTCGAAGCCGAGTATGGCGTTCGTCCGGCAATCTACTTCACCAATGGCTTCGAGACGTGGTTTATCGACGGCATAGGCTATCCGAAGCGTCAGGTCTACGCCTTCCACTCCAAGGAAGATTTGCTGTGGCTGCATCAGCAGCGCAAGCGTAAAGATATTACCGATATGTCGGTCAAGGATAACATATCCAACCGCCATTATCAGAAAACCGCCATCAAGAAACTCTGCGAGCACTTCAACTCGAAGCATCGCCGAGGCTTGCTCGTCATGGCTACCGGTACGGGTAAGACCCGAACCGCCATCTCGCTCGTCGATGTGCTGCAACGTGCCGGATGGGTCAAGAACACTCTGTTTCTTGCCGACCGCACTTCGCTTGTAAAACAGGCTCACCGCAACTTTGTAAAGCTCCTGCCGGAGGTGCCTACCACCGTCCTTAGCGACAAGGAGAATAAGCCCGACCTTAACGCGAGAATCACGTTCTCGACTTATCAGACGATGATAAACCATATCGACGCCGACGACAAGACTTTCTCTGTGGGACGTTTCGACCTTATCATCATCGACGAGGCCCACCGCTCGGTGTTCGGCAAGTATGGTGCGATTTTCCACTACTTCGACTCCCTGCTCGTGGGACTTACAGCCACCCCTCGCGATCAGGTGGATAAATCCACATACGACCTGCTCCAGTTGGAGGGCGGCATCCCCAATTTCTCTTACGAACTTGACGAGGCCGTGGCCGACGGTTACCTTGTACCGCCGGTCGGCATCAAGCGAGATTCCGAGGTGATGAACGACGGTATAAAGTATGACAATCTCTCTGCCGCTGAAAAGGAACAGCTCGAAAAGGTATGGGAGTACGAAGCCGCCAACGGCGACCCCGACACGCCTTTACAGCCTCGCGACATCGAGAGCAACGAGATATACAAGTACATCTTCAATACCAAGACCATCGACCTCGTTCTCCAGGACCTCATGGAGAATGGTCTGAAAGTTGACAGCGGCGAGAAGATTGGCAAGTCAATCATTTTCGCTTTCAGCAGTCAACACGCTGAACTTATTGTAAAACGGTTCAACCTGCTTTATCCAGGTCTCGGTCCGGAGTTCTGCCGTCAGATTGATTACTCAATCAAATACGCGCAGTCGCTCATTGACAACTTCGAGCAACGCGATTCCATGCCGCAGATAGCTGTGTCGGTCGATATGCTCGACACAGGTATCGACGTGCCCGACGTGCTCAACCTTGTTTTCTTCAAACGTGTGCGCTCGCGCATCAAGTTTATGCAGATGATTGGTCGCGGCACTCGACTCAGCCCCGACATCTTCGGCGCGGGCAAGGACAAGAAGGAATTTTACATCTTCGACTACTGCGGCAACTTCAACTACTTCGAGACGCACATCAACGACAAGACCGCTCCGGCGGTGCAGTCGCTCACAGAGCGCATCTTCGGAGTCCGTGCCGATATTGCCTACTGCTTGCAGGCTCCCGAATATCAGCAGGACGAGTTTGCCAAGGGTTTTCACGACGAACTGAAAACCACTTTGCGAAGTCAGATTGTGGCTTTACCCGACAGTCATATTTCAGTCCGCGCACATTGGCAAGCGGTAACCCGCTTCCGCTCTCCCGAATCATGGCTCCATATCAAGGCTACCGACGTTCTCGAAATGAAGAACGAAGTCGCGCCTCTTGTGTCTAACGCCTTCTCGGCTTCGGGAACACATCATGCCGATATCGCCGCCGAGCCGGAAGCTGTGTACGGCAAGGCGTCTGACGATGAGAAAGCGAAGAAGTTTGACCTCCTTGCGCTTTATGTGCAACTCTCGATAGTTGACGATACCTTTGCCGCCGCTCAGTACGAGGCAAAGATTACCTATATTGTCGATGCACTGCGCAAACAGGCCGGCATCCCGGAGATAATCGCAAAAATGGATTATCTCAACGAGGTTATGACCTCCGACTTCTGGAACAACAAGACCCTCGCCTCGATTGAGAATATGCGCGAGGAAATCCGCGACCTTCTCAAATTTCTTGTCGGCGATGCCTCCAAAACATTTGACGTAGATATTGATGACAACATCACCGACGGCGGCATCGCCACCGGCTTCGTTACTACGGTAACGTACCGCCAGAAGGTGCTTGACTTCCTTGCAGAGAACCGCGACCTGCCGGTGCTCAACAAGATCAAGAACATCGAGCAGCTTACAGCCGCCGACATTGAGGAACTGGAGCGGATTATGTGGCAAGAACTCGGCTCTAAGGAAGACTATATGCGCTTCCTTAGCCGTGAAAACCTTGCCGACAGTTGCGCCGATAGCGTAGCCGCGTTCATCCGTACCATCATAAAAGTTGACCGCCAAAAGGCAGTACAACTCTTTACCGATTATATCTCTGAAAACTCATTGACAGCCGAACAGGAAGAATACCTTAAAAGTATTCTTGATTATGTCTGCGAGAATGGCGATATGGAAACTTCCGCTCTTGTCAATGAGTCGCCGTTCGACGAGATAAACGTCCTCGAACTGTTCCCAGGCAAATTCAAGCAGGTGGCCGACTTCGTCGCCAACCTTCATAAATCAATCACCGCCGCGTAAAATGAAAAAGTCATCTTCTAAGAAACATATACTTGCAGGGGTGATTATCCTTGTTATTGTAGGTGTCGCCTTCTTCCTCGGATGGTTTACAGGCACGAATGTGCCTTTATATACCACTGAGAGCAGCACTTCCGAAACTGTTGATTCTATTCCAGTTCTCGATAAAATTGGAGGGGGCAACCCAATACTCAAACGAGAGTTTTGGGGCTTGCCTTTTGGCGCCAGTCGCCATGACGTACAAACACGCATGGATCGTCTTGGCGAATTTGATTTTTTGAAATCAGAAAACTTTCCCGGAATGTTCTTGGCAAAATACACAGACGTAAAGGTTGATTCAACATACTTTGCCGAAATAAGATTTTACTTCTACAAGGAACGATTGGCGATGGTGCAGTTCAAATACAGCGACCAATCTATTCAGCGTAATACCTCCAATATCCTGAATGACCTGACAAGTAAGTACGGCGACTTGGATAGCCTTAACTACACAAGCAGACCTAATACGGTCGGAGCCCTTAAGGGACTTTGGAAAGGAATACCCGAGTTCTTCCCTCAATGGGATAACGCTCGAATTAAATCACTCCGAGACGGTCATACAATACTAAACATCTTCGACCATAAGGATAATGGCGTTTTCCTACTGTATTATGACCGCCTTTCCAAATGGCAAGAGGATGTAAACGCTAAACGTCAAAACGCTTTATAATATGAAATGCCTATCCATACAGCAACCCCGGGCCTCGCTTATCTGCGGAGGCATCAAAGATGTTGAAAACCGTTCGTGGCGCGTGAACGATGCGCCGGGGCGCATACTCATTCACGCTGGTAAGACAATGCGCCCGTTGGGCAAACTGCCTACATTCTTCGGTGTACTTATCGACAACGCTATCGCTTGCGGCTATGTCCCCGAAGTCGAGGATATGCCCCTTGGTGCTATAATCGGCTATGCCGACATCGTCGGCTTTACCGAAGAATGTACGTCGGACTGGGCACAAGAGGGCCACGGCGCAGAATGGAAATGGCAGATTGAAAACGCAAAGCTGTTCAAATCGCCAATCCCTTACCGTGGGCGGCAAGGTCTTTTTGAAGTCCCCGAGATTGAGGCAGACAATCTGCCGGAAGCATACGACTTCCCAAAGATTGCCCGACGTGGCACAATCCTCGAAATCCCCGTAAACGGCGATGTGTTCAACACTCTCGATGCCAACGAGTGCTTCACTCTTTACCTTACAGAGGCAAACCGTTCACTATTCACCGATGATGAACTTGTAGAGTTGCCAACTGATGCTGTCGTTTTCTACGACTCTCGCACCGGCCATTCTCGAAAGTTTGTCGTTGATCAACTTGTCGTGCATGAAGAAGTCGATGAAAATAACGAACCCGCTCTTTTCTTCGACCCCAACGGCAACGAACTGTATCTTTACACCATCAACATCTACTACAAATAAGGCTATGGATATAAAAGATTTGCCGCAAGACAAAGACTCTTTATTCTACGATTGGTATAGAGAGAAAGAAAAAGTGTCATCTGCGATTGAGGATGCCCTTAAACAAACTGTATTGTTGGGCCTTACGCCAATGGGATTTGTAGGGTCAAAGAATGTTCCTGATGCTTCCGAGTTTGATTTCGAGCGAGTGTTTCTTGTTTGGGATGCTGCCGGATGGTGCTTTTATAGCACATTGATGAAGCCTAAGCCGGAGGTTACTGAATACAACGAAGAATATAACTCGTTAATTCTTTGCGGCTTGATAGAACAGGTCGTTAATTTGGAAACATGGGGTAGAGTAAGTGGCATAACCTATGGAGAACTTATACTCGGAATGTTTATGGCCGGGTATAAATTCAAAAGAATACCTCGCACGAAAGTATGTCAATTCAATATCTCAGATAAGAATGTCAAGCATCTGTTTAGTTGCATTGAGATTCGCATGAAAAATTCGCTATCACATAGAGGGCGTTGCTGCACCGCCGCCGCGCTTTCGTGAATCAAGCCAAGGTCTTGACCGTCCGGCTTCAATCGCATAACGCAACATGAATAAACCTACGACCATTGAAGAATGGAACGAATTGGCGGTTAAACGTAGAGCTAAGCAGCCTACGCAGAAAAACGCCACATCAAAGCCTGAGCAGGTTCGACGGCTTGTTTCGACAACTACTGCTAAATCGTTACCGCTCCATGTCGTTCAGCGGCCTCAAAAGGGTAAGTTCAAAATTAAGTCATATTTTATGACTTTACTCTGGAAGAAACGCGGCACCCGCGTTTTTGAAGACTTTGTCTGCCTATGTTGTGGCAAGTCGCAATCAGAGGGCTGGAGATATATTACCGACGATAGCAGGGTTTATCTCTGCAATAAATGCAAAGCAGACATCAAGCCTACATTTACTCAAATCCTTTACACACCAATGAAATAATTATGGAAGAATTCGAAGAAGATCAACACTATTCCCATTCATGGCCTTTGAATGGCGGCAAATTTATTGCGGTCATTACTCAAGACGGCAGACTGATACTTGAAGAAAAGCCATATCTGACAATCATTAAACTGATTGAATATATAGGCATTGAAACAGTGGCAGCTCTTGACTTAAAAGCTAAAGATGAAATGCCGCTTGTTTCAAAAATTCGTTTTACGCTCCGGGATTATCAACCTTGTGCTGATGGTTGGTTTGTATACACTACTATGAATATGAAAGACAAACTGAAAATGATTGAACGGATTGGAGAACTGACAGGACAGAAATTTATCTGCGCCACCAAATTGATTTAGTTATGGCTGAATACGATGATTTGGGCGCATACAACGGCGATACTGTTCACGATATGTGGGTTGACTTCGACAGCTACAAAAACACAGGCACGCCCGATGTTTTCGACGAATCCGACCTCGACAATTATACTGACAACTTAGACGACTTGGATTAGACATGGCTCAATTCAAAACATACCGATGCAAATGCGGTTTTGAAGTCCAAACGGAACCGCTCGGACATTATTCGCTGATGTCAGGCGAATACTATACTTTCCGCTGTCACAAATGCAAGGACATAGTGTCAATTTCTGCTGAGGATATCGCTCTGGCAGCATATAATCTGACTTGTCCTGAATGTGGCTCCGACAAACTCGAATGTTGGAGTGTAAACAGTCAGTGTCCCAAATGTAACCAATGCGGGACTTTCGTTGAAATTCCAGGCAGCATAATGATGGTGGATTAACGCTAAACCCAAACGACCGAAATAATGGCAGACATTGACAGACATAAACTATATAAGGAATTTCAAGAGGCGTTTCCTCTTGAAAAACTGAGTGAGATGACTCTCGAACAGTACACCAATCTCAATCGTTCAGATTCGTTCTGCTACTGGTTGGAGAGCAAGACCGAATATCTTGGCTCGATTTGGGGAGGGTCGTCATATAAATTTGGCATATTCCATCGTGACAGTGAACCGGGAGACAATAGTAAGTTCTTGCATGATGAGAATTACTCATGGTATGCGAGCTTGGCTACTGACCGAGACACAGCCTTCGAGCGTATCAGAGATGCCATCATAACGATTGCCAACGCAGCACGCGGTGGAGAGTATGAGCTGATAGATGATGTGTCGGAATTTGGCGACGTCTGCAAATGGAAAATTGCTTTTCTATATTCCAATGAAAAGCTGATACCTTTCTATAAGAGAGAGTTCCTTCTTACTATTGCTAAAGCAATGGGTAACGAATTTGAGAAAAATGCTCCGATATCTGCGATACAACGCTATCTGATTTCACAACAAGGCGAGAAGGATATTTTCGAGTATTATGCACAGCTTCAGCAAATTCATGCAAAGGCGGAAGCCGACGCCGTGCGGTATTGGTTGTACGCGCCCGGCGACGGTGCCTCGCAGTGGGAACGATGCCTCGAAACCTCAACCATGTGTCTCGGTTGGGATGATATAGGCGATTACTCGGAATCTAATTCACAAGCCGATATAAAAAGGCGGCTTCGTGAGGTGTACGAAGAACCTGAAAAATCCTTCAAGAACGATTCGCTTGCTATATGGAGCTTCCTCTCAGAAATGAAAGTCGGCGACATTATATTCGCGAAGAAGGGCACCGGTAAAATCATTGGTCGTGGCGTAGTAACGGGTGAATACCATTTTGAGTCGGATGCCTCAGAGTACCCGAACATTCGGCAAGTGAGCTGGGAAAATGTCGGTGAATGGAATGCCGACCATCAGCTTGTTCAGAAAACCCTGACCGACATAACCAAGTATCCGGATTTTGTAAAGCGTCTGAATCAACTGACCATAGGTCAAGACTCCACAAAAGAACCGCAATATTGGTGGCTGACCGCCAGCCCTGCCATCTGGAGCCTGACCAATATGAAAGTCGGAGAGGAGCAAGACTATACTCTTTATAATGACAACGGCAACCAGCGACGTATCTTTCAGAACTTCCTTGATGCCCGACCGGGAGACAAAGTCATCGGCTATGAAGCGAATCCTCGCAAACAGATAGTCGCTCTTGCTGAAATTTCACGGGAACAGGACGGCGAAACCATTCTTTTCCGCAAGACGGAATCCCTTATCCATCCTGTTGACCTGGCGGCGTTCAAGACCGACCCCGAACTTGCCGAAATGCAGTTCATCAAGAATCCCAATGGCTCATTCTTCCGTCTAACCAAAGAGGAATATGATTATCTGATGGAGCTAATCCGCCAGACGAACCCGAGCCAACAACCGAACAAGAAAATAGACTCGTATACCAAAGATGATTTTTTAGCAGACGTTTTTATGGCGGAGAATGATTTTACCCGTCTTGAACGGCTGTTACATCGCAAGAAAAATATCATATTGCAAGGGGCGCCGGGCGTAGGTAAGACCTACATGGCCAAGCGACTTGCTTATGCCATGATGGGAGAGAAAGATGAAGCGCGCATCGAATCCGTCCAGTTCCATCAGAATTACAGCTATGAGGACTTCATCATGGGCTATAAGCCAAATGAAGACTCGTTCAGCCTTCACTATGGCATTTTCTATGAATTTTGCCGCCGGGCGGCCAACGACCCGTCGAGAGACTATTTCTTCATCATAGACGAGATTAACCGTGGCAACCTCTCAAAGATTTTCGGCGAACTTCTCCAACTGATTGAGGCTGACTATCGCGAAAATGCCATACGGCTCGCTTATAGCAAAGATGAACTATTCGCAGTCCCGGAAAACCTTTATATCATCGGCATGATGAATACCGCCGACCGCTCCTTGGCTATGATTGATTACGCGCTGCATCGCCGGTTCAGCTTCTTTGATATGACTCCGGGATTTGACTCCGACGGCTTCGCAAAATATCGCGAGGTAATCCCATCGCCCTACTTCGGCAAACTTGTCGAAGCAGTAAAAGCTGTCAACGATGACATTCTCAAAGATGATTCCCTTGGCAAAGGCTTCCTCATCGGTCACAGCTATCTGATTCAGCCGGTTTACGGCGATGACCGCGACGAAAGCCTCTTTGACTACGAAACGACCGAAAGCATCATCGAGTACGACCTTATTCCTTTGGTATCGGAATACTGGTTCGATAATGAAAACCGTCTCAATGCTGCGATTGACAAACTTCGCAACGTGCTGAAATGACCGCTGACAAAGGAATTTTAATCCGGAACATATATTATATGCTGACGTATGCCTTTCAAGACCTGCGTCAAAACAACTATGATGATATAGCCGGAGAGGAATTCGACAATATCCTCGACCTTTTTGCCGAGATATTATTCAGAGGCGTTTCGTTTCAACTGAAACGCGGATTGCACAAAGACTATATTTCCCATGCTGACGATATTGCGACAGTCAAAGGCAAAATCAATCTTAACGAAACCATAAGGCTAAGATTGCAGCGTCGGAAATTAGTGTCGTGTGAATTCGATAATTTTACGGAGAACAACCTCCACAACCAAATCGTCAAATCCACATTATCGCTTCTGATTTCATCGGCAGAGGTAAAGGCTGCCCGCAAGAGGCGCTTACGCTCACTTTTGCTGTTTTTTACAAATGTCTCTGATTGCGACCTAAAGAATACGAAATGGAACAGCATAAAGTACGACAGGAACTCGTCTACCTATCGTATGCTCCACCATTTCTGTTACTTTGTGGTGAAACGTTTGCTTCTTACCACTCAAAGCGGACTCTACAAGATAAAGAATTTTGATGAAGAGATTATGTCGCGGTTGTTTGAGAAATTTGTACTCAGCTACTATCGGAAGCATTATCCCCAATATAGCGCGAGGTCGGCGAAAGTGGAATGGAATATAGATGTAGAAGAATCCACGCTATCTCTTATCCCGGAGATGAGAACCGACATAATGCTCACTTTCCCGGAACGCACTCTGATTATCGACACCAAATATTATGGTCAATCCATGCAGACATATATGGATAAAACCACCATCCGCAGCAATAACCTCTACCAGATAAACTCGTATGTGCTTCATGAAGATAAGACGCACTCAGGGAATGTTGACGGTATGCTTCTCTATGTCAAGACACAAGAGCCTATTTGCCCCGACGGTCAAATGAAATTAAGCGATGGCAACGCAATCTATTTCCGCAATCTCGACCTCAATCAAGATTTCGGCAATATCAAGCATCAACTGGATAACCTTATAAGCAGCTATATATGACCACTGGCAATAAACATAATATTTTGTTTCTGCATGGATTCACTTCGAGCGGTGAGTGCGAGATTGCACGGATGCTGAAAGCTGAACTTGTCGGTGTGTCCGAGGTTGTTGCGCCGGATTTGCCACTTCATCCGTTTGAGACTATGGATATGCTTCTGGATTTGTGTTGCGGGCAACAGTTCGACTTGATTGTGGGGTCGAGTTGCGGGGCTTTTTATAGTCAGCAGCTTGTGCGCTTTACCGGCGTCCCGGCTATTCTCGTCAGTCCGGTTTTCAGAATGACGGAGTTCCTCAGTCAGCGCATTGGCACACATGAATACAAGTCGCCACGTGCCGACGGCAACCAACAGTTTGTGATTGACGCACAGCTCATATCCGAATTTGCCAGGATGCAGGAGCATCAGTTTGATTGCTACGACGAATTCAACCGCGACCGAGTAATCGGTATGTTCGGCTCGCGTGACACGCTGGCTCATTTCCGCGACATCTTCCTGAGATATTACGATACTGCCATCGACTTTGACGGACCGCACACCATGACTGCCGACAATGTGCGCCACGACCTGGTGCCGATCATCTTGCGGACACTTCCGGAAATAAAACCTATCCGCGAGCGATATTTCCGTCACTTCAAAGGCGGAAAGTATCGCTTGTGGCACATCGCCAAAGACTCGGAATCGCTCCGTCGAATGGTCGTTTATAAGGCCCTGTACGGGCAACGCGGCTACTGGGTGCGTGCCGAACGGATGTTCTTTGAGCGTATAACCCGCGATGGACACACCTTCTCACGCTTCACCGAAATCAATAAACCGCTTAAAACCAATGAATAATGAAGAATCTGCAAAGTTGCTTGACAAAGCAGCCGTTATCTGCGTGACGAAGCACGCCGGACAGCTCGACAAGATGGGATGCGCTTATTTTCAGCATCCGATGCGTGTGGCCATGCGCTGCCATTCAGATGAAGAAAAGATGGTCGCGCTCCTACATGATACGATAGAAGATACCGACGTAACTGCCGAATATCTTCTTGCCGAGGGATTCCCTCAGTCGGTAGTTGACGGCATACTGTCAGTAACCAAACGAGAGGGCGAAAGCTACGAGGATTTTGTAGCTCGCGCCAAACAAAACCCTCTCGGTCGCGTCGTCAAACTTCACGACCTCGAAGATAATCTCGACATCTTCCGGCTTACAACTCTCGATGCCGACATGGCCGCTCGATATAATAAATATCTCACCGCCCGTCGTTTCTTATTGGACGAATAAATATCTGAGAATATGCTTTTTATTAGCTGGAATATAAACGGTCTCACCAAGCGTTTTGAAGAAGTCAGGCAACTGCTCGACAAGTATGCTCCCGATTTCCTGTGCTTACAGAAAGTTCGGAGCAATGCCGACCACAACCGCTTCGAGATAGACAGTTATCGTCAACTCTATGCGCCGCAGGACCGCGGAGATTGGAGTGGCGTTTCAATATATGCCAAGCTTGATTCAGGCGCGATGTTCATGCCAGATAGGATTGAAACGCCCTCACTAAGCTTAAACGGACATCTTCAGGCGTTTTACTGCAAATCATTTGCTCTGATAAACGCATACGTCCCTTTCGGTAACATCAACCTCGACAGCGCTGTTGAGTATCGTCACCGATGGGACACCGAGTTTCGCACATTCGTTAAAGGACTCTCATTTCAACTACCGGTTATCATCTGCGGAGACATGAACATTGTTCATACGGAGTACGACAATTTCGAGCGCAAATTAGAGCAAACTCGTCCAAATTTTACGAAGTGGGAACGTGAGAACTTTAATCGCCTCCTGTCGGAATGTGACCTCGTTGATCCATATCGCTTGCTCCATCCAACGGAAAAGAAACCGACATACTATGGCGCATGGAGACACTTACAAATGGGCAACCGTATCGACTACTTTATTACCAGTCGCAGTCTATTGCCCATAGTCAACAGGGCCGAAATCCTATCAGACTTCGGCACAGGCCAATCAGTCCCCATCACCCTTGAAATATCCTTTTAGCATGTACTCAATTTCTCCGGATTGTCGACCTTTTGTCGTCGGATATGACCGACTGAATAAGGTGTTTAATGATAGTGGTGGCTTCCACGACAATACGCTTGTCATGCTTAATTGCGTGAGTTGCCATGCCAATGATGGAGCTCTCACCGCAGATTACCAAACTATTGAATTTGAAACAGAAGACATTAAATTGCGCTTCGATAAAGTTCATGGATTCTCTTGTAGTATCCCGGATGTTCGTAGCTCTTTTTTCTTTGGTATTGATTTTATCGTTAAGGATTGGTGTGACTACGGCAAATGTATCGTAATGAAAACTGATGGCGACTGTATAATGATTGCAGCCGAACGGATTACAGTGATATAATAAACTTTATAACGTGTTCTAATCCTGGCCCAAATGTTTGAGAAACAACGCTTAAAAAATCGCGGCTTTGAATCTCTTTATGAAAGAGCCGAGAAGTGTTTGAAGGCCCATCCATATCTTCAAGATTTCTGCACTTATCTTAACAAGAACCGCAAGCTGGAGTGGCTTGAAACTTATTTTGTTTATGGCGAAGTGTTTTGGCTTGAATCATTATATCAAGGTGACTTTGATAGACATTATCTTGATATACAATTTCCTGAATTGGATGTTTGGCAGGAAACTGATGGCGTTCCTCGCTATTTGAAGTGGCATTTAAGCAGGGTCTACGACCATCTCGGTGGAGGCTCGTCTGGTTTTGAAGAAAATTTCAATAATTGGTATTTTGAAAATTACCGCCCCAATTTACCTCTGTATAAACTCAGCCGTGGCAAGCAAATTCTCAGAAAATACGAACTTGCTTCTCTGATGACGGAGTTAACTTATGGGCTTTTACCGTCCTCTGATGATGATCGGCGCATTGGAGAAATTGCAAATGCTGTAACAGGCGAACATACTGGTGGAGGAACATGCTCGGAGAAGGCTATGTGCAAGGCTTTGGAGTATGCAGAAGATAATGGATTGACAGTCGTTGTTCAATTTGACTGGGATGAGTGCATACATCCAAATTACGGTTCTAAAGAACACCCTGAATATAAAGAAATACGCGAAAAGGCGCTCAAATTATTAGAAGGCAACCCTTATTTCAACGATGTGGCGATGACATTCCATCGAGGAGATTATTATAAGTTTATGGCCTTTATGCGTGACAATGTCTGTCCGCCCGGTATGAATAATGTCATTATAGTGAAGAATGGCACTGCATCTTGGAGTAAATAATTTGGGGAGATGCGACACCGCCAACGTGCTTTTACTCATAATTTTACGCTTCGATTAAGAAGAATCGCATAATGCAATATGGAAGAACACGACGATTTAGGCTCCTACAACGGAGACTCCGAACATGATATGTGGGTTGACTTCGGCCATTACGTAATCGGCTTGTCGCTTTGCTCATGCAAAACAAAACCGGCATCCCCGATGTTTTCGGTGAAGACAACATCAATGAATTTATTGACAACCTTAACGACTGGGACTAACTATGTCTAAGACTCGCCATTTTTATGAAACCGAGAAAATCCGACAAACTGATCTAATTCGTAATGGATTTTTTGGAGAATCAGAGTTTGGTAACGGCAATTTCCGAGGTAAAAACTATCCTTTTGTTCTTCAACAAAAAGCGGCATATACTAATCTATATGAGCCTATACGCTCTGAAGCAATATCCTATTTCCGCGAAAACGATATTGATTGGTGGGCTGGGAATATCCCAACCGGGCACCTTCTTTCTTCACAGATCGCCTGTGTAAACCATTTAATGCCAATACGTAAAGACCCTGAGGCAGTTTTAGCTCTTATAAACGGAATAAGAAATCAATTCAAGAAAGTGTTGCCTCTCCCTTGCGATGCCGATGAATCTTACATTGCGTTTGAAGCAGTAAGTAAAACGGACCATCTAAAAGAAGACGGACCCACTCGCGGCTCAAATTGTACTTCGGTTGATGCACTTATTTATGCCGTTGATTGTAATGATGAACGCTGGATTATTCCCATTGAATGGAAATATACAGAAAGCTACGATGATTGTAACTCTGGCGATAAATCCAATGAAAGAATAACTTACAAGGTTGAGCATAATCCAAACAAAAAAACAAAGGGAACTGTACGGTTAGAAAGATATTCCGACTTAATAGAAAAATCTTCTCAACTCCGTACCGTACCTGAATTTGCTCTTGGCAAAACATACCCACTCAAAGGTTCCATATACTTCTACGAACCTTTCTATCAACTTATGCGGCAGACGCTTTGGGCTGAGCGAATGTTGGAGAATAAAGACTTGGAGGACGTAAAGGCAGAACATTACCTACACATACACATAGTTCCGAAAGCCAACACAGATTTGCTTGAAAAGAAATACCGTCCCGCAAAAGGGAAAAATATGGAGGAAACGTGGCGAGCCTGCATCGTCGAACAGTCAAAATATATGATTATTGACCCGCAAGATTTCATGCAACCGATAAAGGATTCTCGTCCTGAGTTGTGGAATTATCTATATAAACGATATTACAATATTTAGGAAGTTGCGGCACCGCCGCCGCGCTTTCGTAAACGGAGCCTTGGGTCTCCGTCGTCCGGCTTCAATCGCATAACTCATAGAGCGGTTTCGGCACCAACTTTTCGTTGGATCCGAAGCTCGCCTTTTCTATATGGTTTTGTTTCGGCTACGGCGACTTGTTCACAGTAATAGGTCGTTACCGTACTTTATCGCCATTTTAGGGGGATTTTACCTGATGTAGTTCTGACCCATTCGCTCCATCGACTCGTTCCGGGGCGATTTCCTTTTTGAGCTTCTTCGTCCGGGTTCATTGTTTTTGTTCCGCTTTGTCTGTGGTGATTACTTCACGGTGTAGATGTGTATTTTGAGCGAAGCGGTTGGCGCTCACTGCCAAATATACCCTGCGGGTTACGAGTGACACGATTTTGAGCAAGCACGTTTCGCGAGGAACTTTACTTGTAAACACGCACGAGGCACATTGAATTTACATCGCAAAGGTAGGGCTGACCGCGCATCTGCGCCTGTGGGCTTGACCCTCCGGGCTTGCAATCAACATTTCATAAAATCTTCACCCTCCAGGACCCAAGAATTTACCGCGTGGGCTTGAAATAACGTTTGCAACTCCGCTTCCTCAGCTCTCCCAAATATTGCAACGTAAATCAAACGCGCCCCGGCGCACAGTAAAAACCCTCTAAAACTTCAAAATCATGACCCACGTAATGAACATATTCGA
>CANQWS010000048.1 GCA_947627615.1 uncultured Muribaculaceae bacterium
TCCCATTTTTAGTTTTTCGCACTCAGACCCCGCCTCCGCCGTTGTACCTTTGCCTCCATGAGACGCACCGCACTGATAAAGACTCCCTCGCGCTACCACGCCGACCGCCGCGACCATGCCGCGCAGTTCGAGCGCTGGCTGGGCTACTCGCTCCACCCCGACGCCCGTCGCGCCGTGGCCATCCTGGAGCGTCAGCGCGCCCGCCGTCAGCCGCAGCGTCTCTACGTCTGCGACCGCGACGCCTCGCGCGGCGTCATGCAGCGCGCATTAGCATCCTATGTCCGCTGGCTCGCCATGGTGGTCCGCCCCGAAACGGCATTCTATGTCGTGGGCCGCAACCGCGATCAGGTCAAAAGCCTCATCACCAAAGCCGACATCAGGCGGCTGCCCGATCCCAAGTATCAGCCCATACTCGGCACCGCCCGCAGCCCGGAATACTGCCGCGGACTGAACTTCGGCATGGCTCTGCTGCTTGACAGCGACGCCTATCCCCGCCGCGGCCGCCATCTGAAACGCGTCTGGAGTTCGGTCTGCCCCTGCATTTCGCCGATGGCCGGCACGTTGGCGGTTATCCACGGCACCTACCGTCCGCGCACACGTGTCAACCACTTCACGAGCGAGGTGCGCCGGCTTCGAGGGCCCGACACCGCCGATGGCCTCGGGCCCCCGCTGTGGCCCGTACTGATGCTCGAAGACCCGCCTGAGCCAAGAGAGGCCGACGGCTTCGACATCACCGAAATCACCCTCAGTGACAATCCCCACGGGTCTCCACAGGCAAGAGAGCCACTCGAGACCCAGCTTCCGGACTCGGAAGCCTTCCTCTAATCAGCGGCGCCATGGCCGCGCGGCGTGAAAGCCCGAATCATGGCGAGAGTACATTGACATTTTGGAACCCCCTTTCATCGCTCCGGGCTGTTGAGTGATTGATGCCCGCCGATACTTCTGCGGCAAATGCTGCGGGATAATCGCGGAATTTCGCTAAATTTGCAGAATCACTTCATTATTCTGACAATGTTACAGTCAATCAGCGATATTCTCACCTCCATAGCCGATGCCGTATGCGGTTTTCCTCTCTTTGCGGCACTCATAGGAGGCGGCCTGTACCTGTTTTTCTACAGCGGCATGGTTTCCCTCCGCAGCATTCCGGAGGCTCTGAGAATTTTAAGAACCCGGCAGAGCGCCGGTTCCGGAGAGATCTCATCGGCTCAGGCTCTGGCCTCGGTTGTGGCCGCTACGGTGGGCATGGGCAATATTGCCGGAGTTGCCATAGCGCTCGTAATGGGCGGCCCCGGCGCCATATTCTGGATGTGGATAAGCGCCATTGTGGGAATGTCCACCAAATTCCATGAAGGAGTCCTGGCCATTAAATACCGTACGTTCGATTCCGACGGACGCCCCTACGGTGGAACCATGCACATCATACGCAATTCCATGTCCGGACGCTGGCGTCCGCTTGCCGGATTCTTTGCCGTGGCCGGCATGTTCGGCACATTATGTATAATGAATGCCAATCAGTTGACCGAAGCGGTGGTCGCCACGGTAGGCTCTGTTACCGAAGTCCATGACCCGGTCATGCTTAAGCTCTTCATAGGCATTGCCATAGCCTCGGTGGTCACTCTGGTTGTGATTGGTGGCGTAAAGCGCATTGCTTCCGTGGCTTCGGTCCTTGTGCCGTTTATGGTAGGCGCCTATTTCGTGATGGTGCTTTATGTGATTCTGACGAATCTCAGCGGTGTGCCCGAGGCCTTTGCCTCTATTTTCCGCGAGGCATTCAGCCTTAGGGCCGGATGGGGAGCGCTTGCCGGTGTAGCCATCATCGGGGCACGGCGTGCGGCTCTGGTAAACGATGCCGGAGTTGGCACGGCCTCCATAATGCACGGAACGTCGTCCTGCAGGGAGCCTGTGCGCGAGGGACTTGTGGCCATGCTCGGTCCGGCCATAGATTCCGGTTTTGTCTGTACGCTGACGGCCATCGCCATTCTTCTCTGTGGCGATATCACCGGAACCGACGGCGTGAAAGGCCTCACGGTGGCAATGGACGCCTTCGGCAACGCCATACCCGGCGGACGTTACATGCTTATGATCATAGTGGCCTGTTTCGCCATGTCGTCCATGTTCAGCTATTCATTCTACGGACGCCGGTGCGCCCATTATCTGTTCGGACCTCGCGGCGAAAAAATCTATGTTTGGTTCTTCATAGCCACTCTCGTGGTGTTCGCCGTGATTTCGCTCGATGCCGCCGTGGGGCTGTGTGATCTCTTCTATGCTTTCATGGTGTTCCCCACCATGTTCACTCTGCTGAGGCTGCGCTCGGTTGTCAGGGAGGAATACCGCCGATATTTCAGCCGCCGTAAGGAATCCGTTGTCGGATTAGGAAGTATGGCCGGAAAACCGTAACTTTGCGCTATTATGGAAGAACAGAACCGACAGCAGATACTCGACAAGGTGGTGGAAATGCTCCGCACCGTGTTCGACCCCGAGCTCCCCGTTGACATTTATAGCCTCGGACTCTTCTATAAGATTGACCTCGACGATGACGCTAATCTGCACATCGACATGACTCTGACGGCCCCCAACTGTCCGGCTGCCGACTTCATTGTCGACGATGCGCGCATCAAGCTTGAAAGCATCGAGGGAGTGAAAAACGTGGATATAAACATCGTTTTCGAACCCGAGTGGAATCAGGACATGATGAGCGAGGAAGCGAAGCTTGAACTTGGTTTCCTCTGATACTCCGGCTCGGAGATAAATATCACAACGTATATGCGCGACAAAGTCTATTTCGTTTCCGACATGCACCTCGGGGCCGGTTACATAGCCGACCCGAAGCGTCACGAGCGCATTATAGCCGACTGGCTCCGGTCAATAGCGCCGACGGCCAGAGCACTCTACATGCTGGGCGACGTGATGGACTATTGGTACGAATACCGGACCGTGGCACCCAGAGGCCACGTCCGATTCCTCGGAGCGCTTGCCGAACTCGCCGATGCCGGAGTGGAGATAGTCTGGCTAAAGGGCAACCACGATATATGGCTGTTCGATTATCTGCGTGACGAAATCGGCCTTACGGTGGCCGACGGTGTGGTCACCGCCGAATTCGACGGCCGTAAATTCGTCATGGAACATGGCGATGGTGTGGGGGAGTGCCGCAGGAGTTATCGCTTTCTGCGTTCGCTTTTCCGCAACCGGTTCGCGCAGCGGCTCTATTCCGCCATCCATCCCCGGTGGACAGTAGGCTTCGCCCGTTCATGGTCGAAACACTCGCGCCTCAACGGCATGCCGCCATCAAGGGAATCCGCTCTGCCGCCTGACGATCTGCTCGTGCGTTTTGCCCGCGGATATATGGCGGCCGAAGGTCACGTTGACTTCTTCATTTTCGGTCACAGACATCAGCTCGTAGACATGCCGCTGGCCCCCGATACCCGCCTTATTGTGCTTGGCGAGGCTTTCGACATGATGACCTACGGAGTCTGGGACGGCAATGATTTTTTCCTCAAAAAAATGATTCCTGGCGATAATTTTCGTTGAATTAATATAAATTAACAATTCTGACAGGTTCTTATAAAAATAAATAAATCGCAATAGGTCAGTTGATTGTTTGTGAAATGAAGGCAAACTGAGATTTGAAATACAAAAAACAATGCTGCATAACATAAAAAAAAGTTTGTCATGAATGGCTGAAATGAGATACCTTTGTCACGTAAACCTAACACAATCTTTTTTACCTTAGAAATTGTACCTATTGGAAACTCATAAAAAGGGACTATGCGAGTAGTCCCTTTTTATTCTGAATAAGGGTATCGTTTTTGAGAAAAAAGTTAAAGTACCATGCTGAAATACGATTATACCGATAATGAAATAGTGCTTTGCCGTGAATTCATAAATGATGTGGAGGCACGCATAGCCCTTGCCGCTCTTGAAAACGAGGGCATAGAGGCCGTGATTGACAATGAAATCTTTTCCAGAATTTATCCGATAGGCAACTCCGACCTCGGCACCCTCAGGCTGATGGTAAAGCGCCGTGACCTCGAACGGGCTCTTCAGATTGTTGACTCGCTCAACTTCGAGGGCGAATGATTGTTAATAGTGTTACCTTATTAAATCTGAATTCCGACATGGATCCATATCTTTCTCTTAATAAAAATCCGCTCGTAGCCGCAATCGGCAAACCGTCCGCTCAGTTCACAAAGGACGATATTATAACCTACATCGTTGACAACGGCATTGAAATGCTCAATTTCATGTATCCCGCCGGCGACGGAAGGCTCAAGACCCTGAATTTCGTAATCAATGACCTCGATTACCTCGATTCCATTCTGAGCCTCGGGGAGCGTGTCGACGGTTCGAGCCTGTTCGAGCATATCGAGGCCGGCAACAGCGACCTCTATGTGATGCCCCGGTTCTCCACAGCCTTCATTGACCCCTTTGCGGCAGTGCCTACTCTGACAATGCTCTGTTCGTTCTTTGACAAAGACGGAAACCGGCTGGCCGATTCGCCTGACTATACCCTCGAAAAGGCATGCCGCGCGTTTACCGATGTCACCGGTCTTTCCTTCAAGGCCATGGGCGAACTGGAATTCTATGTGATTCGTCCTGCTGACGATTCTTTCCCCGCACGGGACCAGCGCGGTTACCATGAATCGGCTCCGTTTGCCAAGACCGGGGATTTCCGTACTCGTTGCATGGCCCGAATAGCAGCTGCCGGAGGCCGTATCAAGTACGGTCACTCCGAAGTGGGTAATTTCACCCTCGACGGCTACAACTACGAACAGAACGAGATTGAATTTCTGCCCGTCGACGCTACGGAAGCGGCTGATCAGCTCTCGGTTGCAAAATGGATTATCCGTAACATGGCCCGCATGGAGGGACTGAATGTTACTTTCGCTCCGAAAATAACCACCGGAAAGGCCGGCTCTGGACTCCACGTCCATATGTGTTTCACTGACAGTGACGGAAAAAACGTGATGACGGATTCCGAAGGCCGTCTCAGCAACGACGCGCGCACGGCCATAGCCGGCATGATGACCATGGCCCGCTCCATAACCGCGTTCGGAAACACCAATCCCACTTCCTATTTCCGCCTCGTGCCTCATCAGGAGGCCCCCACAAGTATCTGCTGGGGCGACCGTAACCGCTCCGTCCTTGTAAGGGTGCCCCTCGGATGGACTTCCGATGTCAACATGAGCGCCGCAGTCAATCCCGGGCCGTCGGCAATGACCCGTTCGCCGCGCGGACGCCAGACTGTCGAGATCCGCTCTGCCGACGGTTCTGCCGATGTCTATTATCTGCTTGCAGCGCTCGCTGTGGCCTGTCGCCATGGCTGGGAGCTGAAAAATCCGCTTGAAGTTGCGGAGCGTACCTACGTGGATGTCGATATTCACCGTGCAGAAAACGCCGCACGCCTCGGAGCGTTGGAGCATCTGCCCGCTTCATGCGTGGAGAGTGCCGCGGCTCTCGAAGAGCAGCGCAAGGTCTATGAGATGCGTGACGTGTTCGGTAAGGACTACATCGACACGGTAATCCGCCATCTGAAGAGCTTCGACGATTCTGATCTGCATGCCAGAGCCAAAGAGGACCCCGAACTGATGAAGTCACTTGTGGAACGTTATTTCCACGTCTGATTCAGGTTCACTCGCCCTGCTTTCTTCTCGATTCAATCAGGCCCACGGCCCCCATCACATTTGACGGGGGACGTCCGGCCTCGAGTTCCGCTTTCATGAACTCCATATATGGAGCCGTGTGGCTGAAAAAACGGTGATAGCCCTTGCACAGGTAATTCAGGCCCGGTTCGCCGTCGGCAGTGGTCATGAACCTGTTTTTGGGACACTCGCCGTTACAGATGTCCGTAAACCGGCAGCGGCGGCACTGTCCCGGCAGGCTGTCCCGTTTGGCCAGACCGAAACGGTTCTGCCTGTCGCTCGAGATCATCTCAACTATGGTCTTGTCCTTGATGTTGCCGAGCTTGTATTCCGGAAAAACAAAATGGTCGCAGGAATACACGTCGCCGTTATACTCCATCACGGCTGCATGGCCGCACGTACGCCCCATGCTGCACACTCCCGGCTGAACACCCACCCAGTTTGAAAGCGTGGCGTCAAACAGCTGGATAAAGTATTGTCCCACATCGGCCCTCACCCATTCGTCGAATATGGCACACGTGAATTCGCCCCACTGTTCCGGAGTGACCGAGAAATCGGCCAGGGCTATATTGCCGGTGTCGAGAGGCGATGCCAGATGCCTGCCGTCGGAATGTGGCTGGATGCGCTCCACTATGGGGGTGAATTGAATATAGCGGCAGTTTATGTCCTTGAAGAACTGGTAGAATTCATGCGGATAATCGGCGTTGTAGTCATTGACCACAGCCATGGCGTTCCACTCCACCCCGTATTTGTTGAGAAGGTCTATTCCTTTCATCACCTGCCGGAATGACGGCCCTTTGGCTCTCGTGCGCCTGTATTCGTCATGGAATTCCTGCGGACCGTCAATGGATACGCCAACGAGCCAGTTGTTCTCCTTGAAGAACTCGCACCACTCGTCGGTGAGCAGTGTGCCGTTGGTCTGTATGGAGTTGTCAATCATCCGGCCCTGACCATGTTTTTTCTGCAGTTCGAGAGCGCGGCGGTAAAATGACAGCGGACGCATCAGGGGTTCGCCGCCGTGCCATGTGAACAGTACCTCCGGCATGGTCTGGGCCTGGATATAGTCCCGTGTGAACTGTTCGAGCAGCCGGTCGTCCATCACCTGACGGAGCGGCTTCCCGCAGTCTTTGTAGAGGTTGGACTTCTCGAGGTAGTAACAGTACCGGCAGTTGAGGTTGCAGATGCTCCCCGCCGGCTTGGCCATCACATAGAGCGGCCTTGAAAAAGGATTGTGCACATCCATCTTTGAGCGTGTTCTGGTTTGACTGATGTTGGCTTACGGTTAAAAATCCGCAGGTCCGCTGTTACTCTTTCCGCAGAGCGTTGGGGTTGAATTCCCTGATGAAGGTCACGGTGGTCCCTTCGGGGTTCACTCTGATGCCTCCCTTTTCCTCTATGGTCATGAGCTGTTCGTCCCGCAGTCGCGCTATCTCCTTTTTAGCTTTCTTCGGATTGTCGGCCATGAGCTTCTTTATCACGCGGGAATCAAGACCTATCTTGTAGAAGGCGATTCTGATGAATTTCCAGTTCTGGTCCGTCAGATTGTATCTTTTCTGAAGATTGTCGGCAATCCGGATTCCCTCGGCATTGGCCTCCTTGTCATATACACCTCTATAATATTGTGCAAGCTGGTCTTCGCTGAGAATTCCTGCAAGCATTTTGTCATGGGCCTTGTCAAGCTTGCGGCTGTCATTCACGGAAAGCAGTCCGCCTTCCTTCTCTATGGCTGCGGTGTAAGCTTCGTTCAGCCCGTCTATCTCTTTGGCTAATTTCATCTGCTGTTCGGGACTGAGTTTCACACAGCGGCATATCTCGTAGGTGGCCCTGACTGTGGCCGGAGAAAAGTTTTTCAGGGCGTTGCAGTCAACGGTCTGGGCTGACAGACCCGACACTGAAAGCAACATGACGGAGGCGATGATGGCGGATATTTTTTGCATTGGAATAAAAATTATGAGGTGAAAGGCATAAATTTCACTGTGAAATTATTCTGTTTCGTTAAAAAGCATTATCTTCGTGCAAAACTAATAAAAACTTTAAGAAAAATCATGAAAACGGGCAAAAAAATCAGTTATCTGCTTTATTGTGGTTTTAATGCTGTGGCTCTGTTACCCTCGGTGGCGTCGGCGCGCACGGTGCCTGCGAATGAAAAAGGTGACAACCGTCCCAACGTGTTGTTCATAGCCATTGACGATATGAAGCCGTGGATTTCACCTTATGGTGACAGACTGGCCCACACTCCCGCCATGGACAAGCTTGCGGCGAGAGGAACCACCTTTGACCGCGCTTACTGTCAGGTGTCGTTGAGCGGTCCCACCCGTTCGAGCCTGCTGACAGGACTTAATCCGGACCATACCGGAGTGTGGTGGCTTATGGGTTCCTTCCGTAAGAATAATCCCGATATAGTGACAATGCCTCAGGCTCTGAAAAACAACGGATACGAGACTGTGGGCGTAGGAAAGGTCTATCATCCGCTGACTGATCCCGCCGTGAAGAACGACCCGGAATCATGGAGCCTGCCTTACGTAAAGACTCCCGGCAACACCTACGCTCTGGCCAACGGCAGAGTGGCCACGGAATGCGCCGATGTCCCTGACAACGGATATATCGACGGCGTCACCACGGAAGAGGCCATCAAGACAATGAAGCAGCTTAAAAAAGGCGACAAACCATTCTTCCTCGGGGTGGGTTACAAGAAACCTCACTTGCCTTTCTGTGCACCGAAGAAATACTGGGACATGTATGACCGCGAATCAATGCCTGTGGCCGAATTTCAGGGTATCGCTGAGGATGCCGTAGAGTATGCCTACCATAACTCGCTTGAGGTGAAAGGCTATTCCGACATCCCTCCATTCGAAAGCTATATTGATTCCAAACATCTTGACCTTGACACACAGAAACGGCTGTTGCATGCCTATTATGCCTGCATTTCCTACGTTGACGCCCAGATAGGCCGTCTGCTGGAAGCGCTTGACGAGAACGGACTTTCCGACAATACCGTTATCGTGCTCTTCGGTGACCATGGCTATCACCTCGGAGACCACGGTCTGTGGAACAAGCTGACCGATTTCGAGCAGTCAACCCGCGTGCCGTTGATCATAGCGGCGCCCGGCATGAAAAAAGGCGTGCATTCGGAGTCTGTGGTGGAGTTCCTCGACATTTTCCCCACAATCTGCGAACTGACCGATACGCCCCATCCGCAGCAGCTTGACGGAACAAGCCTCGTGCCGGTGCTGAAAAACAACAAGGCAAAGGTCAAGGACTATGCAATAAGCCAGTTCAGCCGCACCTGCACCGAGGACTATACTATAAGCAGCGACACCGATCTCAAAGGGAAAGCCGACATCCTCAAGAACGACATCATGGGCTATGCATTGCGTGACAAGCGCTACCGTCTGGTGGAATGGACCAAAGGATTCAAGGCCTACGAACCGTTCGACCAGAGCAAAGTCATAGCCTACGAGCTTTATGACTATGACGTGGATCCGCTCGAAACCCGGAATCTGGCGAACGATCCCGCTTACGCCGGTATAAAGAAAAAACTCATCAGGCAGCTCCATGAGCATTATGCCCGCAGCTACGCCTCGCCTATGGCCGCTCCGATTGCCGCCTGCGCCAACTCTAAATAATCCCGTCCTCCGGATATGACAGAAAATGAACAGCCTCCGGCCATTGGCCGGAGGCTGTTCGTTGGAATGAAACTAAAGGTGATTACATCTGGTCAATAGAGTAGTCATCGACGGTTACGTCAAATTCAATCTTGTCAAGGACATCGGGATTGTTGATGGCGATGTTGTAGATATAGGCGTGTCCGGGCAGCCATGCCTTGACATTGTCAGACGAAGCCGCATATACTATTCGGCCGCACTCGGTTTCGGGAACCCTCAGGTAATCCGGAGTTTTTGCGTTAGGCCATATCTGGGCGCCGGTGGCGGTGTCGAAAATCTGACAGTCAACCTGAATGTATGTTCCGGTGTAATTGTTGCCCGAGAGCTGTACGTCAACCAGCGGTTGCGGAATGAAGAAGCTGCAGTCAAGATTGTTTTCGGTGTAGTCTGTGGGAGCCGGAGTCAGTTCTGCCTGGTTTTCGGTGTCAATTGCATAGAATATCATCATGTTGTTGAGGTTCTTCAGCTGAATCCATGACCCAACCACATCAGGCATGGACGGAAGAGTGGACTGCTCCGGGAAGTTGAAAGTTCCCTGCAGGTAGATATTCTTCAGAAGTATGTGGCTTACCTTGACTTTAATGCGCTGGTTGGTGCTGCTCATAAGCACGGATACTCTTGAGAGGGCGTGACGGAAGTTGAGCAATACGGGAGCGGCCTGCTGCATCACGTCCTTTTTGACTGAATACAACAGATCGACTTTGCCGTCGCTCACATATCCTGGAATATTGCCGCCGTTTCCGCCGGTGATGTTGGGCGAGCCGGTGATGTCGGGGCTGAAGGCATAGAAATTGACCGGCGATACGGGCCAGTAGGCTTCGGGTGAATAAGTCCAGACCCCTCCCTCGCGGGTTACTTTGACGCCGTCCATGAGTACGGACTTGTCAGTGAATGCATACACCACAAAATCCTTGATGGATGCGGTGGTGGTTGAGGCTACTCGTGACCCGTTAGGGACAACAGCGCTGAAAGATATTCCTGTGCCGGTCGACGGAGTCTCGGGCGCGTCGTCGCTGTGACATCCGTTGAGGGTAATTGCGGCGCAGATTAAAGCCGGAATTAAGAGTCTGTTTTTCATAATAATATAATTTTGCTATGTTTGTTCTGTCTTTAGTTTTTATGAGGTGTGTTTCATTTTATTCTGTTAACGTATTTCAGCTCGTTATGTTCACGATAATGGTGATCCATCCGTCGACCCCGACATCGAAACCGCCGTCACCTTCTATTTCGGATTCCTCGAGTTTCAGTCCGCGGACCACGACCGTTACCTCCATAGGATCCGGGGCTTTGCGGACCTGGTCGGTTACATCGAAGCGGTAGCTGAATTTGCGGCCGTCCTTCAGGACCACGAAAATGTACAGAACGTTGGGCCTGTCCGGCGAATCCGGCAGGCCGAAAGAGTGGAAATCCCCCTCAATGCTCCTTTCGTCCGCTCTGCGCATGTTGAACGGGAGTGTGACCGGATAGTCCGTGCGTTCGCCCGAACAGAACACCAGAGACCCGGCCATTCCGCTCAGAGCCGCTCCGAGAGATTTCACGCCCGACAGATTCTCTACATCCTCCACACGGCATGTGTAGTGGGGCGTCAGCGGTTTCTGACGGGCTTCAAGAATGAATTTAGGGGAGAACACTTCGTCAGTGCCGGAATTTTCGGTCCCGTAGGGAATGTAATTTACACCCTCGTACGATAACGAGAAGTCATAGTAAGCGCAGCCCCACATCATGTCCGGACACTCCACAACCTTTTCCCCTTCGGACTCAGGTCTGTCGGAATCGGCCTCGCGGTCCTTGGCGGGCAAGGAATAAAGAATGTCGGTCTCGCGCGTATAGGCCGTGTAGCCGTAATATCCGTCATCCTCACGGAAAGCCACGTTGAAAGTGTCGTCGTTGTAGCTCAGGAAGCTGTATCGGCCCACCGGCAGAGGCACGTTTCCGGCAACAGTTCCTGGGAAATCGAAACGCCACGGCTCGCCACCCTCTTCGGGGAAGAATATGTAGGCCATTCCGCCGGGTGATGCGTCAGGTGCTTCGGTCCAGTCATTGACAATGGTGAATTTTTGTTCCGGAGGACAGTTGTCATAGTCATATATGCATGACGTCATTGTTCCGTACAGTATTACGGTTGCCAGTAAACGGTTGATGGAACGGTGCGGATGCATAGGCTAAGACTATATGTGCTTCAAGGCACAAATTGGTAACAACTGAATCTCGGCAAGTGTTTACCGTCCGTTCAACGACAAAAAAAGACTGCGCCGCAAACCTTTGTTGCGACACAGTCCTTTGTATAGGTTGGTGGAATAGGATTAGCTTTCGGCTTCGGGAGCTTTGTCAATCAGTTCCATGAACTGGTCAAGTTCCGGAGTGATGATGATTTCCGTGCGGCGGTTGCGCTGACGTCCTATTTCGGTATCATTGTCGGAAATGGGATTGTATTCGCCGCGTCCGGCAGCCGTGAGCCGCGAGGCGTCAACTCCGAAATCGTTCTGGAGCACCTGCACTACCGATGAAGCACGGAGCGCCGAGAGGTCCCAGTTGTTGCGGATGTTGGTGCGAGAGATGGGCACATTGTCGGTGTTGCCCTCCACGAGCACATCGTAGCTCTTGTAGTCCTTGATGATTTTGGCGATTTTGCTCAGGGTTTCCATGGCTCTGTCGCTGATTTCGTAGCTGCCCGATTTGAACAGCATGTTGTCGGCAAGAGAGATGTAGACCACGCCTTTGAGGACTTTTATGTCCACATCGCGAAGCTCGTCCTTGTCAAGCGAGCGGGTCAGTTTGTTGGTGAGGGCCATGAGTAGCGAATCGGATTTGGATTTGGCATCCACGAGCTGCTTGATGTAGGCGTTGGACGCATTGATTTCGTCAACAAGCTTTGAGATGTTGACGTTGCCCTGAGAGTTCTGCTCTATGCTCTGGTTGAGCGAGTTCTGGATGGCCTCGTAGTTGCGTTTGAGGTCATCGTTGTTTTTCCGTGCCTCGGCAAGCATGTCGTCGAGACTTCTGGACTTGGCGTTGCATTCTGCAAGATCAACCTGGGAGGTGTGGTAGCGTGCAGCCAGATCGTCATATTTGCTCTGGAGCGCGGTGTACTTTTTGTTGCTGACACAACCGGTTGACATTATGGCCATTAAGGCTAAGGCGCCGGCTGCGGTCAATAATCGGCATGGTTTCATGATTATCTGCAGTTAAGTTGAACGTTTGTTTATTATTATGCACAGTCCGGAAATTCCGGCCTGCTATATTTATATAGACGTCTGATTCAGCTAAAAGTTTAATTCATAAAAATAAGAAAACCGACCGGCTGCACTGGCTGATCGGCGGGAATTTCAGGATTCTATGGCTTTGGCCACAGTTTCAATACTTGGATTTACAGCTATGATTTTCCCGTCAGGGTCAATCAGATAGGACTGCATGCCCGATTCAAGATTGAACGTGTGTTCAACGGATGATTCATTACGGGCAGTAACGGTAAATTGTTGCGCTGCATTGAGTCTGTCTCTGCGCACTATCTCACGAAAAAGGCGCGTACTGCGGTCAAGGTTGACCTGCAAGAGACATAGTCGTTCATCGGGCGTAGCGGCCTTGAAGCGGTCGAAACGGTGGGCGGTTATGCGCGATTCCGCATCGGAAGCTGCCCAGAAGTTCACCAGAAGGTAACGTCCCTTGATGCCGGAAAGCTCAATCTCGGAACTGTCCGCGCAGTTTGTCAGTGTGAGCTGAGGCGCATCGAAGCCTTTTACGGCTTGCGGTTGGCGGTCAGAACGGGACGACACGGTGAAAATCAGAACGACGAAGAGCGCAATGATCATCATTGTTTTCTTCATTACATTCTTGTTATGTTCTTGACTGAGGCCTGATGCTCCGGAGAAGGATGATTCAACCGCCCCTTTCGGGTGACAGATTGAAAGCTCAGACCTTGCCGATTTTCGGCTTTTCCGCCATCTCTATGGCTGGAATTCAATGATTAAAACGCTGCAAAGTTACAAAATGCTCGCCGGCTGTCAAAATTTGGGCCGTCCGCGCCATCCGTGAGGCAACAGCTGAGGTCTGCGAAACCCTGATGCCAAGCGCGATTGGGGAGATTGGTTAAATTTGGTTAATAAGGCGGTGTGAAATAGCTTTTTAGACGGTTTCGGCGTGTTTTTCATTCTTGTTTTTGAGTTTTTCCGGCATGGTGATTGGCCAAAATTGCGCATATTTGGGACTCTTTAATCTCTTTTACGTGTCAATGTCGCGGATTTAGCCGTAGTTTTAGTAAATTTGCGCCGAAAATGTCATTCAGAATGAATTTACTCCGTCTTGCAATCTGCATATTCCTCATGATTCCGGTGGCTCTGGCGCGCCCGCTGCATGCTCAGGCTGCCGGCAAGGATTTTGTCGTTGTCATTGACGCCGGACACGGCGGGCATGATGCCGGAGCGCCGGGAGCGGTCACAAATGAGAAGACCGTGAATCTGGCCGTGGCCAATCTGCTCGGCGCCCGTCTTAAAAAGGAGCCGGGCATAAAGGTGGTGTTCACGCGCACCGATGACCGGTTCGTGACGCTGCAGGGCAGGGCGAACATGGCAAACAAAGCGGACGGGGATCTGTTCATATCAATCCACACCAACTCCGTCGACGCAAAATCCAAGAACCGGACCACGGTGCGTGGCTCTGCAGTGTACACTCTGGGACTTGACCGTACCGACGACAATCTTGCGGTGGCCATGCGCGAGAACTCGGTGATGAAGCTCGAGAATGACTATAGCACCACCTACGAAGGTTTTGACCCGAACAGCGCCGAGAGCTACATAATCTTTGAACTGAGTCAGAACAAGCACATGCAGCAGAGCGTGACTGCGGCCCAGGCCGTGGCAAAGGAGCTTGCTGCCACAGCCGGACGGAAGAACAACGGCGTGCGTCAGGCCAATTTCTGGGTCCTTCTCAAGACAGCCATGCCATCCATGCTCGTGGAGCTCGATTTTATCTGCAACCCCACGGAAGAAAAATTCCTTGCCTCGCGTTCCGGTCAGGACAAACTGGCCAAGGCGATATATAATGGTGTGATGGACTATTATAACCGTGTCAACAAGAAACCCCGCAGGCAGGACGAACGGAAAACCACGGTGAAACAGCCGGAACCGAAAGCTTCGGCCAAGGTCAGTGATGCCGACGACGATTCCGGCCGGATTGTCTACAGAATCCAGTTCATGACCGCTCCGAAGCAGTTGCGTGACGGAAGCCGCGAGTTCAAGGGTCTTAAAAACGTTGACAGTTACTCGGAGCGCGGAATGCGCAAATATACCTACGGCACTTACTCGTCACCGGCCGAGGCTTCGGCGGATTTGCGTCATGTCAAGACACTTTTTCCTGATGCGTTTGTTATCAAGATGAAAGGTGGCAAACGAGTCTACTGATACATGCTCAAAATGTTTTAAACGAAAAATAATCAAATTCAACCGAAATAATGAAATCAATTCCAAAAACATTCATCATAGGGCTCTGCGTGATTATCGCCCTGCTGGTGGTGGTCTTCGGCATCAATTACCTCAAAGGAATCAACATGTTCAAGGCCTCGAACTATTACTATGCCTCCTACACCAATGTGGCGGGCCTGACCCAGTCGGCCCCGGTGACCATAAACGGATATAAAATAGGTCTCGTCCGCGAGATTGAATATGAATACGACAATCCGGGACACATACGCGTTGAGCTGAGTCTTGACAAATCCCTCCGTCTGACCACCGGCACAAAGGCTGTTCTTGTAACCGACATGCTCGGCACCTCGTCCATTGAACTCGTGATGGGCACAGGAAAAGGAATCCTTGAGGTAGGCTCCACGCTCGAAGGCTCCGGCGCTCCCGGACTCATGGAGAATGTAACCTCCCAGCTCCTGCCCGGCATAACAGCCATGATGCCCAAAATAGATTCCCTGCTGACCGCGCTGACAGCGGTGGCCGCCAATCCGGCCATAGGCACCTCTATAGAACATCTCAACGGCACTCTGACTCATCTCGAGGAAACGAGCCGCCAGCTCAACACCCTGATGGGTTCTATGCCTGGTATTGTCAAGGATGCCGGCGCCACAATGAGCAACGTCAGGTCCATGTCGACGAATCTCAACACCATCTCCGGCGATCTGACCGCCGTGTCGGCAAGCCTCAAGGAAATGCCCATCGGTCCCACAATGAACAATGTGCGCGAGGCTTCGGAATCGCTCAACAAGGTTCTCCAAAGTCTCAACAGCCCGAATTCATCGCTCGGACTTCTGCTCAATGACAGGCAGCTTTACACCAATCTGACCAACGCCTCGGCCAGTCTGGATTCGCTGCTCATAGACGTGCAGCGCAACCCCAAAAGATATATTTCCCTGAAACTTTTCTGACGTGACGCAAGGCCTGACGATTCCGCCGCCAGAAAACCTTATTTAGATTCGTTACAAATAATAACGCCCCTTTGCCTATCAGGGCAACGGGGCGTTTAGCTTTGTTAAATAAAAGGTTTATGCTATGCGATGCGCTTAAAGTATTGCTTTAACGTTGTGGTATACGGTATGATTTAATGGGTTGTTATATAGCTGATTGTACGGTTTAATTGAATCAAACATTTATCGTGGTTTTTGACATTTTTATAATGTGCTTAAAATCAGCGTAGTGTATTCAGAGCGAGATTTGCAAATAAAAAGGCGTTTGTTTTTGTGAAAAAAAAGTTGGAATTTTGTATTGAAAATAATGACCGATAGAAACAATAAATCAATGCAGGAAACTCACCAACAACTCTGGGACAAATGTCTGAAGATATTTGCCGACAACCTCTCACCGGAGCAATTCGATGCCTGGTTCAAGCCTATATCTTCACTGGGATTTGTCGACAATAAGCTGACTCTGTTAGTGCCCTCTTCGTTTTTCTATGAACAGCTCGAGGCTCGCTATATGGGTCTTCTTTCCTGCACACTTCAGAAAGTATATGGAGCGAATATTAAGCTGTACTATAATTTCTATCAGGTCGACAAAGAACCCTCAACCAGAGTAACCATAGCGAGCTCGAAGCCGAGCGCGGCCGTGGCTCCCCGTCCCGGTGCATCATCCAATCCGTTCAATCATGACGAAGTGGCGGATATCGATGCCCAGCTGAATCCGGTCTACACTTTCGAAAACTACTGCGACAGTGTTACAAACCGCGTGGCCCGCACCATAGGCGAGGCTCTGGCCAACGACCCCAAGATAAAGACTTTCAATCCGCTCTTTGTTTTCGGTGCTCCGGGTGTGGGCAAGACACACCTCATTCAGGCCATAGGTATCAGAATAAAAGAGGTGGCTCCCGCCAACAGGGTGCTCTACATCACGGCCCGTCTGTTCGAGAGCCAGTACACCACAGCTGTGCGTCGCGGTAAAATCAATGACTTCATCAATTTCTACCAGAGCATTGACACCCTTATCATTGACGACATCCAGGACCTTATAGGCAAACAAAGCACTCAGAATACCTTTTTCTACATATTCAATCATCTGACGCTTAACCAGAAGCAGCTTGTGCTTGCAAGCGACTGCGCTCCGGGTAACATGGAGGGTATGGAGAAGAGGCTCGTGTCGCGTTTCAAGATGGGCGTGGTGGCCGAGCTTGAACGTCCGGACTATTCGTTGCGTCTCGATGTGCTTCATCAGAAGGCCGAGCAGGACGGAGTGTCGTTCCCGGAGGATGTCATGCAGTTCATAGCACAGAATGTCACCGGCTCCATCCGTGAAATCGAGGGCGTTATGATCTCATTGCTGGCTTACGCATCGGCTCTTAACCGGGAGATTGACATAGACCTTGCCCGCAAGGTGCTCGCCCATTCGGTGAAGATGGCCAAACACACCATCAATTTCGAGACAATCACGCAGAAAGTGGCGGGATACTACGATCTTGATCCGGACTCCATATTCACCAAGTCACGCAAGCGCGAGATTTCCGACGCCCGTCAGATGGTGATGTACATGGCCAAGAAACACACCAACATGTCGCTCAAGACAATCGGTACGCGTCTGGCACGCACACACGCCACTGTGATTTATGCATGTAACAACATAGAGCAGCGTCTGACGCTTGAAAAGCAGCTCCAGACGGATGTGAGCGAAATTGAAAAGACGTTGCTTGGATAAACTCAGCGGGCGGATCAAGGCATCATTTTATTTCCGACAATAGTTTTTGATTAAACACCATATCGCAATTCATCATCAGCTTCAAGCCATCAGCACGGCGGTCTGCATCCCATGACAGACCGTTGTGTTGTAAGCTAAAGCTCCCCATGTCCCATGTCCCGGCGGTCTCCCCATCAAATAGATAGCTTTTAGTCTCCGCATGGAAATCTTGCTCAGCCTGATTTGGAGTTTGCTAAGGGTCAGAATTTAATCGTCTTGTTGCGATTTTGTCTCTATGTCGGTTAAAATTTTGACAACCTCATCCTTTAAGAGTGGCAGGTGGTTTATGACGATAGACCAAACCATATCATGGCTCACGCTATCATAACCATGTATCATATAGTTGCGTGTGTCGACAATTTTTCGAGCCTTAGTAATTGGAATTTCGGGTGCAATTTTTAATAACTTATTTGTTGCCTCGCCAATAATAGATATGTTCATCTGTATTGCACGTTGCATCATCGGGGTTTCACAGTAGACATCAAATCGGTGGGGGAAAAGAAGCAAAATATGACTCAACTTGTGAAATCGAGTCTAAAATATCATTTAGATATTTCTTAACTGATCTGTCAGCCATAAATCAATTTGCGCTTTTCGTTCAGTTCTTCACGGAAATAACGGTTGCGGACAGCACTGTCTTCCGTCAAGTCTACATCGCGTCCGAACAAGTCTTCAAGAGCATACTGAAAATCGAAAAAGTTATCGGCGTAATCAAGTAGACTAATCTTGCTTTTGTCAAAGTCAACACAAAGGTCAACATCGCTTTCGTCATTGAAGCGGTCTGTAAGTATCGAACCGAAAACCCAAAGCTTGCGAACGTGAAAACGTTTGCAGAGTTCAATGATTTTATGGATGTTTATTTCGACAAGGTGCATATTGTTCCGATCTCGTTCCGGTTGCTTAGTGCAAATATATAAATAAAACACTAATGGCAAAAAGTTGTTGCGGTATTTTAATAGGGCGCTTTGAAAACGGCCTGTCCCGTTTTTGTCCCGGTTGTTTTGTGAAAATGGGTTTAACTCGCTGAGTTAAACCCATTTATCGAAATGATGTCGGGGTGAGAAGATATAATTCACCCTCTTTAGGATTGCTAACTTGCTGGTATTTGCCTTCTTGAACGTGCATTATTTGTCGTTGTTGTCCCGATTTTGTCCCGGTACAGAAAGCCCGGAATTTGCCATAAGTATTTGTATTGTACGTTCTTTCTCGGCAATAATACGTTCCTTCTCTGCTAAAAGATCTCGGAGATTTTCGTTTTGCGATATATTCACAGAGGCATTGCCGAGAATGGTCTGCGCTATTATATCTGAAAAATTTTTGCTTACTTGCTCAGGCACATCGAAAACGATGGCAGGATGTAATCCGGCTGCGACAAAAAGTCGCTCCAATAATTCGGCATCAATGCTCTCCTGCTTAAAGATAGTCGATAAATAATTATAGCTAATCCCTGCTTGTGCAGCGATTTGCCCTTTTTTTAAGTGGTTATCCTCGATATGTTTTTTGAGTAGTTGACCTACATGCTTCATGTCTGTAACCGTTAAAATATATTAAATATTTCAGATATTATGTCTGAGTTTGCTAATATTCCAATTATTTGCCGTTACTTTGTTGTCATAAAATTACGACAATATTTCCACAACGGCAAATAATATGACAGCAAACGAAGCTCTCGACCATTATCTCGGCTCGCTATCTCGCCCAGAACTGAACGCAAAATCCCGTGATATAAGGGAAACGCTTGGTATTTCACGTGCTAAACTGAGCAACTGGAGACGTGGAAAAACTAAAATCGCACCCGTTTACTTCGACAAAATTATAGAAATCGTAGGCGTCGATTTAAATTCATGTGTCGGAAATTGATTAAAATACCATGAGCAGAGTATTAACAAACATAGAATTTTTGCATACGAGCAAGAAGTATGGCTGCGCGAAGCTGACGGCTCGATGAGAAGTCTTCGGGAATCCGACTATGACTTCATCGACAAGATGGCCGAGCATATATCCACATTCTACCCGAAAGCTTTTGCAGCACTTTGCTCCGAATATAAAGGCTGCGCGGCCAATCCTTCATATTATCGCTTTCGTATTGTAGTGCGCTTCATCAGGTGCAACTTCTCGGCGCTCGACTCTATCCCTGACATCGGATCCGACCTGCATTGCACTTTTGAACATATTAACTGCCCTCTAAGGGGTGAGTGCCGATATGATCATGTTATTTGCCGGCCGGAGTTCGACCACCAGTTAAGCCCTGCCGAGAAGCGTGTCATGGCTCTGGTATATGACGGCCTCACGGAAGAAGAAATCGGCGACCGCCTGCGGCTTTCGCCTCTTACCATTCATACACATGTCCGGAATGCTTATTCACGCCTCGGCATTCACTCCAAGGCGGAATTCATCAAATACGCGACCCAAAATAATCTTTTCTCATGAAGTACAGCAGATTTGAAGTCGACAAGGTTAAGAAAGACGCTGATATCCGCCGTCTAATCCCCGGGGCAAGTCAAAGCAAGGTCAATCAATACATCGAGTGCCCTTTCTGTGGCGAAGCGAAGAAGTTTCGGGTTCGGTTCTCGTCTCAGTATAATTGCGCTTTCTGCATGAAGTGCAACGAGGGATTTTCAAACCCTATCGCTGCCTATGCGTACTTAAATAACCTCGACATCGAGCGCGACTTCCTTAAATGTCTCGAAGGTACAGCGCAAGAATGCGGCATCATTATCACACCGGAAGAAACCCGCCGCAAAGAGACCGTCAAGAAGATTAAAGAGACAATTCGCCAGTCGTTCTGTTCTCAGCAGCTGGGAGGATCCGGCCTCGCTGTCGATGACGTGATGGCAAATGTTGTCGAGAACGGCCAGGAACTTATCAAAAGCCCGTTCCAACCGGGTTCTATCGGGCAGGGCTTTATACCGGACCTTAAGGGCGACGACATGCTTATCTTTTACTACGACCTGTACGGCCGTCCAATGCAGTATTCTGTCAAAGGCTCCAAGTCGCTCCGTAATTACGTCCGCGCCCGGTATGCCAATCCCGATCTGCATGTAGCCCAGGACGGCACAAAGATGAAGTATCAGACTCCGCCCGGGGCGCCGGCCCAAGTGTTTATCCCGGAGAAAATTCGTCGACTCTATAAGTCGAAAACGCCAATCGAGGTGCTTTTCCTTCAAGAAGGCGAGAAGAAAGCCGAAAAGGCTTGCAAGCACGGAATGCTTTCTCTCGGGCTGCAGGGTATAATGAATATTGGCAACAAGGAGCAAGGCCTTATTCAAGCTATTCAGGATATCGTCAAGACATGCCAGGTAAGGCATATTGTCCTAATAATGGATAGCGATTGGAACGATCTGTCAAAGAATATCACGACAGGCGATCGAGCGGACAAACGGCCCGTAAGTTTCGCGTCGGCCGTTATTAAATTCAAGCAATACGTCGAGACATTCCACAACCTCGGCCTAAACGTCGATGTGTGGTGGGGACATGTCAATGCAAATGATCATGGCGATAAGGGAGTCGACGATTTGCTCGTCGGCTCTCTGCTCGGCCGGGAGTCGGAGCTGATGGATGACATCGACCGAACAATGCACTCGCACAACGGCAAAGGCACTTGGCTCGACATTCATAAGATTACGGCTGTCTCCGACGCGAAAATTCGCGATTTTTGGTGCTTGAATGACTGTCAGGCTTTCTTCGAGACGCATCGGGAGCGCCTTTCCGAAATACCGACATTCAAGCTCCGGGGAGTCCGCTACAAGGTCGAGGACGGCGCGATGATACCGGTTAGCCGTTATTCATCGGACGCGGACATTTTCACGATCGAGAAGGACAGCAAAGACAATGATAAGGTCTGCCTCAATTATACGGAGACATACCGCTTCCTCTCAGCTTCCGGGTTCTATCGATTGCGCAACAGCGACGAGGCCGCTTCCGGATATGACTTTATCCGCATCGACGAGGGCATCATCGACCGCTCCGCACCTTACGAGTTGCGCGATTTCATTCTACAGTCATTAGTGTCCACTAAAAAATCATAAAAGTTCTTTGAAATAATTGAAATTCAATTTGTTGCGAGAGATTTTTGAG
>CANQWS010000049.1 GCA_947627615.1 uncultured Muribaculaceae bacterium
CAATTTCGCGAAATTAGCCTAACTTATAACTCCAAACTTTTGCCATTTTAACGAATGATTCTCATTTTTATTAAAATGGGGTATTATGGACGGAACTTTAATTCCAGAAATGTGTTTTCATAATGACAGATAATTTCTGCGCGTTCCGAATCGGAAGATATTAAACATTAAAATACAAATGACTATGAAGACTATAGGAATATTTTACGGTACTACCACCGGAACCACGGAAGGGGTAGCGTCAGAAATAGCTAAGGCTCTTGGAGTGGCTGATGCTGATGTGCATGACGTTAGCAAAACCGCACCCTCGGAAGTGGATAAATATGATGTGCTGATTTTTGGCGCAAGTACCTGGGGCGACGGAGATCTGCAGGATGATATGCAGGACTTCCTTAACGGAGTTCAGGCCATGGACCTCAAAGGAAAGATTGCCGCGCTGTTTGGCTGCGGCGACGAGTCTATGTCCGAGACATTCTGTAACGGTGTCGGTAAAATGTACGAGATGCTGAAACCGACCGGCGTGAAGTTTATCGGTGAATTCAATGCCGACGGCTACACTTTTGGCAGCTCCGAGTCAGAAATCGATGGAAAGTTCGTAGGGCTTAATATCGATAATGTCAACCATGACGACATGACTGCTGAAAGAGTGCAGAAATGGACGGATGAGATAAAGGCTGCCATTGCTTGACGAAAAAATCAGCGATTAGCTGTCGAGCTTCCTAAATAGGACAAAGAGTAGTGTGCTTTATCCCAGCATATTACTCTTTCGTTTCTTTTGGAGTGATAAAAAAGATTGAAAAAACTTTGCTCATTTCAATAAAATCGCATAACTTTGCACCGCAAAACGAAAAAATGATGGCGGGATAGCTCAGTTGGTTAGAGCGTCGGATTCATAACCCGGAGGTCCCGAGTTCAATTCTCGGTCCCGCTACAAAGGATATCCATAAAGGGTATCCTTTTTTATTATGCTTAAGTAGTTCACAACAGTATTTAGAATGTTGATTCTGGAGGTGGAGTAAAAATTAATTAAGTACATGACAAAAATTTGAACACATCGAATTTCGGCTTGTAGAGCGGTCTTAGAAGAACGTTTGCGATTTCTTCCAGACCATACTAATAATACGCCCCATCAACTGAAGTGAATTAACAATATCAAATAAAAAGAGTGATAATCAGGTCTAGAATTTCCTTGATTATCACTCTTTAAAGTTGGAGCCGCGAGTGGGTTCTTAACCATATTTTAAAGGACATCTATTGGAATCCAAAAGAAACTGAATAGCTTATAATTCAGAGTGTTATAAAAGTATGGCATTTTCTTTAATTCCTGAAAATTCCTTTATTTTGTCTAAAGTTTATACCTGGTTTATACCTGTATCAGAATTAAATGATTATATTTGCATTCAAAAGAATAAATAGAATTACGGTATGGCAAACAGGAAGAATTTTCGGGCTGACAATACATACATGATCAGCACCGACAGTACTGATAACCCGAAGCTGGGGGCAAAGGTCCTTAGCGACGGGCGAGAGAGTCTGTTTCTGGATTTCTATCTTGGCTATTCTATGGCTGTGAGTAGCAAGACCGGGAAGGAATATAAGCGGGTCAATAACAAACGCGAATTCTTGAGCCTCTATCTTTGGCAGGCTCCGAGAACTCCGCTTGAACGCCAACAGAACAAGGAAACGCTTGACTTAGCTAAAAAGATTCGCTACGAGCGCGGTCAGGAACTGCTCGAAAATCAGGAAGGTTATCGCATCGGCAAGCAAAAGAAAGAAGAGGTCAACTATCTTGACTTCATGGCAGATTATCATGCCTCATATACAAAGAAGGACGCAAACCAGATCCGTCGTGCCCGCACCGTGTTCATCGACTTTCTAATTGACCCAAAGGGAAAACTGCTACCCGAGAAGATTACTGGCTCGATGACGGAAGAAGAGAAGGAGGCCGTTCGCAAAAGCAATGCAAAGAAAGAGGCGCAACGGGAGAAGAAAGCACAAGGGCTCGTTGTGCGTCCGCAGCAGCTCACCAAAGATTTGATGAAAGCGTTTACAGAGTATCTCATCAACCGTTTCACCGGCGAGGGTGCCCACACGGTTTATGGGCGCTTCAAGAAAATGATACTTGCCGCTCTCGACAAGGACATAATTGCAAAGAATCCGTGCCGAGGTGTCTCTATCAAGAAAGACTACGGACAGCTCAAAAAGGAAATTCTCAGTCAGGAAGAAATCGTTCTGCTCGCCAATACGCATTACGAAAAGGAGAATCCCGACATTCACCGTGCCTTTATCTTCTGCCTCTACTGCGGACTTCGCTGGTGCGATGTTAAAGATCTCACCTATGCCAACGTCGACTACTCTAACAAACTGCTGAAGTTTGAGCAAAGCAAGACCAAGGCCCATAGCGCAGCCAGTGGTGTAGTCATTCCCCTCAATGACGGACTTCTGCACCTTATCGGTCAACCCAAGGATGGCAACCGCAATCAAATCATCTTCCCATTACCGTCGCATACCATGTGCCTGAAAGCCTTGCGCCACTGGGTCGCCCGTGCCGGTATCCAGAAACACATCACCTGGCACTGCGCCCGTCACAGTTGCGGAACGAACCTGTTGAGCAACGGTGCCAACATCAAGACCGTAGCCAGCATCCTCGGACACAGCGGCCTCGCCCACACCGAGAAATACACCCGCGCCGTCGATTCCCTGAAACAAGCCGCCATCGACTCAATGCCACCATTAGATATATAACACCTTAAATACCAACTGATATGTCAATCAAAATTTACGTCCTCACAGACCACATTCTTATCGACTTCGCTCAAGACGGCGACATCGAAGGCTTCAAAGAATACCTTGACTCCGATGACACCATTTACTTCAACGACCCGGAAATCTTCGATACCAAGGCAGAAACCATAGCATATTGTGCAGGTATCGGTTACGGCAAAGATGAACGCGCCCCGGTCGAGCGCTACCCACTTCGCTCCTCTGAGCCAGCGGATTTCCAATTTATTGATTCTATCTATAATTACTCAAAACACCAAGAAGCAAGAGGGTGTTAATACTAATCGATGTATACATGGCGGATTCGCATTGTGTTATGAGCCCATTTGAACTGGTCATGAACATTTTTATGAAAGGTAAAATGAGATTTTGTGAAGTTTTGTGAAGTTAACGTCCAATTTGTCATAATTAATTCATAATTTTGTAAATTGGAATAAGAGTAATCATTTGAATTATATTTAAAGGTTAGAGACAATTCTACTAGACTTTTAATGTTTGCCTCGCAATATAATAAAAACGCAATAAGCCAATAATCATCATGATACCAAGCTTTGAAGCATTCATGTATCCGGTCCTCTTTCTCCTCAAGGACGGCACACCTCTTAAGAGAGATGAGCTGCGGAACAGATGTGCCCTTTATATGAATTTCTCCAAAGATGAATTGGAAGAACGTATAAAGAGCAATAAGAAATATAAAATAGTAGACCGTCTTCAGTGGGCTACATATTACCTTTTAAAAGCTGGTTATCTCCACCGGCCAAGTCCTGCAACCGATCAAATTACTCAAAAAGGTTTGGATCTTCTTACCTCTGGCGTTTCTGTTATTGACAGAAAGGTTCTCCGTGCAAACAGTCCACAGTTCTGTGAGTTTGAACGAATAACCAGAGAATCCAGTAAAGTCCGCGAAAAGGCCAAGAAAAAAGCGGTTGCTAAAAATGGAACGGTTGCACTTGAAACTCCTAAAAGACGTGGCCGCATACCCCAAAATAATGAAAGCAGTTTGTTCTCAATTGCAGAAGCACCAAAAGTAATAGCTGTCTCTAAAAAAGCTGAAAGCACTGCAAACTTCTCCCAAGACAGGACGGAATATGAAATGGCCATAGATGGCATCTCTTCAAAATGTAACGAATTAAAGGATGGGGTCATTTCAGAATTGAATGATATTATCAATGACTTTGAAAAGCTTCTTTTTAGGAAACTTATCCTCAACTTATTCCCTAAAATGGGATATGCAACGAATTTTGAGGATAAGGAACTACCTATAAAACTATCGCACCCAATTTCTCTATCTGGGTGGATCTCTGTAGATGAGCTGGGTCTGCAAAAGACATTTTTAGTTGCACTTAACAGAGTTAATGAACCGGTTTCTCAGATTGACATCCAATCAATGATTGGCTTTTTAAGTGAAAATAATATAGAAAACAGCATATATATCTGCACATCAGGGTTTACTGATGAAGCAAAATATTACGCTGATAAAAGTAAATTGAATCTCATCTTACTTGATGGTGAAGCAATTGCCAATATAATGATGAAATTCAATATAGGCGTTAAAACTCGTTACTCCGTCATTATTAAGGATGTCGACGAAGAATATCTTTTTACTCGATTAGCTGAAAATTCGTTATGAGCGACAATCTTTTTGAAGCAAGAGAAAAACTCAAGCGTCCCGAGGAGTTAATCGGAGTTGATATTTTTGCCGGTGCCGGCGGATTAAGTGCCGGTGCCGAACTGGCTGGCGTTTCTGTAAAATATGCTATTGAAATTTGGCCCAGCGCAGCTGCCACGTTCAGGCGTAACCATCCTCATGCAACAGTAATCAATAGGTCAATAACAGATATAGATCCTAATGCAGAGATTGATTGCAATAAGGTATTTGTTGTCATGGGTGGGCCTCCTTGCCAGGGATTTTCACTCTCCAATCTGCGAGACAGGAATATGGACAATCCCAAGAACCATCTATTTGAGGAATTTGTCCGTTTCGTAAATGACTTAAAGCCTGATTGGTTCATATTTGAGAACGTATACGGTTTGAAAAATATGGAGAAAGGCAAGGTGATAGAAGTGATTGCCGATCACTTTAGAGAAATTGGTTATACAGTTTCTCGTCCTACAATACTATGGGCGAATAACTATGGCGTTCCTCAAAAACGCAATAGGCTTTTCCTTGTTGGGAATCGCGTTGGTGTCGAATTCGAGTTTCCGGAAACGACCGAATGTAATGTCACCGTAAATGATGCTTTTAGTGATCTCCCTTCATTAGGAAACGGTGACATGATAGACATTGCTGATTATACACTTGACATTGATCATTGCAGCGAATATGCTCGATCGATGCGTGCATATAGTGAGCATCCTATGCAGAACTATGTGTCACGAAGCAACGATTTGGTAATTCAGCGATATCAAAATATTCCCCAGGGTGGTAACTGGCGCAACATTCCTGAAGAATTGATGCAGAATTATAAAGACAAACAACGATGCCATAGCGGCATCTATAAGCGTCTTCGTTCGGACAGTCAGTCGGTTGTTATCTCCAATTATAGAAAGATGATGCTTATTCATCCGACGGAAGACCGTGGAATATCCGTCCGTGAGGCAGCTCGTCTACAGAGCTTCCCCGATTCATATATATTTGAAGGCCCGATTTCTCATATACAACAACAAATTGGCAATGCCGTTCCACCATTACTAGCCAAAGCTGTAATAAATAAAATTTTATCCTACTATGAGTAAAGAAAAGCTTCATATACCACAAGCAGATATGCTCATGGGCTCAATGCGTTCGATGGGTTATTCTTTCGAAACGGCGCTTGCTGATGTCATTGATAATAGCATCAGTGCAGATGCAAAGTCTATTAAGGTTCTTTTCCCCAATAGTCCTTTTGAAAGAGTTGCCGTTGGCATTCTCGATGACGGCAATGGAATGCCCAAGGATAAACTTTTAGAAGCTATGCGTTATGGTAGCACCTCTTCGGAAGATGTCAGGGCTATTAATGACCTTGGCCGTTTTGGCTTGGGGTTAAAGTCTGCGTCGCTTTCACAGTGCCGAATGCTGACTGCAGTTAGTTACTGGGATGGGAAAGTCGCTGCATATCGTTGGGATTATAATTATATTCTTCAAACAAAGGCTTGGTATGTGCTCTCGCTGACACAAGCGGAGATTGCTGAATTGCCATATTTTGATCAGCTTAAAGTTCAAAAGCGCGGAACGCTGATTATATGGGAAGACTTTGATATATTGTCTAAGGCTAATGATGGTCAGGTCTATGATGCTCTTAACGATTTAAAAGAAGTTGTAGCAAACCACCTTTCTCTTATTTTCCATCGCTACATGTCACGTTCTCGGCATAAAGTTGTGATGTATGTAAATAACCAAAAACTAAAACCCAAAGATCCATTTCTTGAATCTCATGCTAAAACTACGATTCGGAAAGAACGTACAATAGCTATTCAAGATAGTCATGGCAAGGAACAGCTTATAAGAATCCGTCCGTTCATACTGCCTTATCTCTCTGACATGACAGAGCATGACAAAAAGCTTATGGGTGGCGTTGAGGATATGCGTTCTAAACAGGGCTTTTATGTATACCGAAATGAACGTCTGATTATCTGGGGCAATTGGTTCGGAATGAGCAGACGAAATGAACTGACCAAGAATGCGAGGATAAGAGTCGATATTCCGAATGCTTTGGACGATATCTGGAGTATCGATGTCAAGAAACAAGTCGCAACAATACCCAAGCGTATACAAAATCAGCTCAGGAAGATGGTAGAGGAAGCCCTTGGTGTATCAGTAACGAAACACACTCATCGCGGACGCCGTAACAACCCAGACGACAACATCGATTATATCTGGGAACGCATTGAAGGTCGAGGTGATAAATTCTTTTACCAAGTCAATCGTGACAGTGAACTTATGAAGTATATCATGAGACAGATTGGCGAAGAAAATGCCACCTATATTGATATGCTCATCTCAGAGCTGGAGCAGGCAATACCGTTGGGGCAAATATACCTTGACAAAGCTAATGGATGCGCCGACGTAAAGCCAGAGGACAATCGTGCAGACGAAGTGTATGAAATGGCTATTACCATGGTTGACAGCATTAAAGGTGCCTCAAAACTTCCATTGGAGACTTTGATTGATAATTTGATGCATTCTCAGCCTTTCTGTGATTTTACCGACCTAAAAGTTAAACTCATACAGTATTATAATCATGAAAACGACTGAAGACATAAGACTCCAAGTCAAGGTCTCCGTCAGTGCACAGGCTAAAGTACTGAAGAAGAAAGATCCGGATATGGACAATGATAAGCTTAAGAATATCATTGTCACTAATCTCATTATGATGGGGCTTGATTATGACTATGATGACGTTGAGTCCATTTTCAGCGATTTGGAATACGAAGTATTCATCCGGCACACACCGGGTGCGGTCATTTTTGGCGATTATGAGAAGGAACATTATGATTGGTATACTGAACTAAATTTACCGGATAACAAGCAGGTCTTCTGGAATAACTATGTTAGGTATCTCCAGCAGAATGACAAGATGGATGCCAACAGTCTGAAATTACTCTCAGATACTACCTTGCCAAATATACTTAACCGCTTGGCAGATCCGAATGAACAGTTCGACGGGTCGCATTGGGTGCGCGGCCTCCTCATCGGTGATGTTCAATCCGGCAAAACATCCACATATATTGGACTCATAAGCAAAGCTGCTGATGCGGGCTATAAGGTTGTAATTCTTTTGGCCGGTATTACTGAGAATTTGCGTGTCCAGACTCAAGAACGTGTTGATGAAGGTATCGTTGGATATACTGTCAGAAAAGTCGACAAGAAAGAAGTGACGGGTAAAACGGGTGTTGGCCTATTCACTTCATTAATACCGGCTACATCTTTTACAACTTCAGCTTCCGATTTCACAAAAAGTAAGACTGATATCGTTACATCTCTTCAGCAGCATAAGTCTTTGGTTTTATTTGTTGTCAAGAAAAATGTGACAGTACTTGGCAAACTCTATAAATGGCTTAAAGATCAGAATCTTGACCCGGTTCATGGGTATGTTGATGCTCCGATGCTCCTTATTGATGATGAAGCAGACAATGCTTCGGTAAACACAAAAAAAGAAGATTCAGATCCAACCAGAACGAATAAAGTAATCCGTAACATTTGCGGCCTTTTTAAGAATGCAACATATCTAGGTGTTACAGCAACACCCTTCGCGAACATCTTCATTGATCCCGAATCCGAAGATGCCATGAAGCAGGCAGATCTATTTCCTCAGGACTTCATCTACACTCTGCCTACCCCTTCATCTTATATCGGAGCAAAGAAACTCTTTGAACCAGATGGGCCATATTACAATAACCTTCGTTTTATAGGTGACATAGAAGAGCCGGATTACAGCAGCGAAGAGTATAAGGATATGGTAAAGAATGATATCGATGCTCTTAATGAAGGTACATTCTACTATCAGCATAAAAAAGAATGGGATGGAGAGTTGCCGGCTTCCCTTAGAGAAGCATGTTTGGCATTTTTCATAGCCAATGTTATCCGCGATTGCCGCGGCGACATCAGTGCGCCCAAAAGTATGCTCATAAATATGAGTCGCTTTGTTAAAGTTCAGAAGGTTATCAAAGAATATGTCTCTGACTTACATCATAAAGTATTGAGCACAGTCACAACTGATTTCAGTGATAAAGACTCCGAGAATTATAATCTTCCATTATACAAAGAATTGCTCGAAGTTTGGAAACGCAACTTCAAACATATTGGCATAGAGTATAGCCGTATACTCAAAAAGAAAAACCTGTTGCGGGCTATCAAGGATATTCAAGTAATGGTAGTCAATGGCTCGAAGACAAGTGATAAGCTTGATTATAAGGCCAATCCAAGCCTTCGTGTGATTGCCGTAGGTGGCCAGGCTCTCTCAAGAGGATTAACACTTGAGGGCCTGATTGTTAGTTATTTCTACCGTAACACAGCAACTTTTGATGTCCTGATGCAGATGGGACGATGGTTTGGATACCGTATGAAATATGACGATGTGTTCATGGTTTGGGCTCCAAGAGAGAGTGCTATGTGGTACGCTGAGATATCAGAGGCCTCCGAGGAACTTAAAGAAGACATCCGAACGATGTTTGAACAGAGATTGACACCTAAGGATTTTGGACTAAAGGTACGTAATAATTGCCGACAGTTGCGCATTACTGCTGCCAATAAGATGAGAACTGCCGCAGATTATACTGTGCGTATTGCATATTACGGAAATATCTACGATACTCCATATCTCAGTCTGAATGCCTCTCATAACAGTGATAATCTAAGCCGTGTCAATAGGTTTGCAAAAGAGTTATTTGCAGGACAATACGCTTATCGATTTGCTGATGTGGGCCGACATCCTGACAACGAAGTTCTGTCTGATAAATTCCATGACTCGCGTTTTTTCGAGAGCGTACCCAAAACGACAGTTCGTGAATTTCTTCAGGGCATAAAGTGTTCAATGCTAAACCCGAATTTTAACGTAGAATACATTCTGTCATTTATCGACAATCCAGATAATACTGGTTTGGATTATTGGGATGTTATATTTGAAGGTGGTGATTCGAAGAAACCTTATCAAATCAATGTCCTAAAGAATATCAATTGTGTTAAGCGTCAGATATTTGATCATGGCAACGCTGTTCAGATATCATCCCGACGGCGTATCCTTGGCACACGAGAGGGTGATTTCTGTCTGGACCATCAGACTGCTGAATTGGCAAAAACACGATGCAGAAACCAATGGGCCACGGAAAACATACCACCGGCTGAGATTAAAAAGAAAGATATTCCACTTAAAGCGTATTTCCAGTATCTGCCACATCGTAAGCCGATTCTTATCATAATGCTCATCGAACCGGAGTATATGGAAGACCCGGATAAGCCCAATGGCAAGGCTTTCACAAAATTTCAGGAAGCCACAGGTAATGACCAACTTGTAGCTTTCGCTATAGGCTTCCCCGGCCTTCGCGGTGAAGAAAGTGCCAATGAATACAAAGTAAATAAAACCTGGCTGAAGGTTAACGGTCTTCTCGAGGATGAATATAATATTGATGAAGATGAATATGACGGATAATCTCCTTGCTCGTTTTAAGGAATGTAACCAGGCGGAACATTTCCTTAAAGTTGGTTCTCCGAACCTTTACATTGGCAGAGACGATGAAGGCTATCACTGCTTTGAGTTCAGAGGTCAGTTCCATCCGGTAAAACTCATCGGATCCAAACCTCTTGCCGTTAAACAATATGAGAAAAACGGCACGTATACACTTCGTTTCTCATTGACTCAATCAGAGTTGATTGGATGCTTCTGCGCTTTTTGTGACGACATGATAACATCAGCAGCTGCGCTCAAGAATGATGACGAAGTGTATAAGTGTCTTGCAGATCGGTTTAAGTCATGGAAGAAACTCTTCAAGATAGACCGAAGCAAACTGACTGAGCCCGAAATCATGGGGCTTATTGGTGAGCTACTATTCCTCAAGGAGAAGGGTGCACTAAAATGGGGAATGGATCTGGCCCTTGACAGTTGGATGGGGCCAGAAAATACCCGTAAAGACTTCTCTCTTGAAAACATGTGGGTAGAAGTTAAAGCTGTAAACTCCGGAAAAGAAACAGTAAGGATATCTTCAATAGAACAGCTTGATGGAGCATATCCTGGTTGGCTATATGTTTTCTTTATGGAGAAAATGAGCCCCGTCTATGATGGCATTAAAATCAGCCAGCTGATACAGACAATTCTTAATACTCTGTCTGTGCATCAAAAAGATGTATTTCTTAACAAACTGTCCAGCTTCGGATATGACTTCTCTCCCGAATACGACAATTTGGTGTCCCGAAATACAGATGAAAAATGCTTTTCCATTCTTGATGACTTTCCAAGACTGCGAAGAGATTCTCTTCCGATAGCTATAGCCAAAGCACAATACGATCTAATCCTTTCTGAAATCGAACAATATCAAACCGAATTCTGACCATGGAGTTAAACGAATACAGAGCCGGCCTAATTGAAGATTTGCGTTTTAACGCAGAGCATGATGGCACTGAACCTGAAGAGCAGTTCATAAAATGGATGCTTGAGAAGCTCGAAGATAATGGCGAGTTTAACGACCCATATCCTAAATCTATAGAGATGAAAGGGGCAAGAGGTCGTAAACTCGCGTTCGACGCATATGCATATGATGAAGCAGACGGTTCGTTAATTCTCATATCGAGTTACTTTTCCAATCTTAAGGAGGACGCACCAACTCTAACCAACACTCAGATCGATGATATGTATCGTTATATGATAAACTTCATCGATGAAGTCGTCAATGGAAATATCAGCAATTACTGTGACGACTCTGATGATATAATCGATATAGCAAAAGAAATTAGGAAGAAGATCGGTTCGGGAATTATAAACACGGAAATCAGCCGTTTCAAGTTCTATATTATATCTGACGCAATGTTGAGCAAACAGGTTAAGAGCATTTCCAAGCCTGATTTTCTTGACCGTCCAGTAGAAATTAACTTGTGGACAGTTGAACGTATTTTCAATACATTCGCTACATCCGGAAGTGAAATAATAAAATTCAAAACGTCCGACTTTAACTGCGATGGCATTCCGTGTCTTAAGGCTGAGTTAGGCTCGGCTGCAGAATATGATGCGTATATGGGTATCGTACCAGGAAGTTTTTTGGCCGATATTTATCTCAAATACGGGAGTAAGCTGTTGCAAGGGAATGTACGTGCTTTTCTTAGTGTACGTGGAAAAGTCAATAAAGGCATTCGTAACACTATAATGAAAGAACCGTGGAATTTTTTCACATTTAACAATGGCATAGCCATCGTTGCACGTTCTGTCGAATTTTCTCGGGATGGGTCACGTATAGTCGGTTTTACGGATCCTCAAATCATCAATGGTGGTCAAACAACAGCATCTTTGGCTAATGCCGTTATAAAAAAAGAAGATAAACTCGGGCTGGACACATTGTATGTTCCCATGAAACTTACCGTTCTCAATGTTGATGACGAAATGTCTGAAGAGGAAACAGACAGTTATAACAAGATAACTAAAACGATATCGCAGTGTGCAAACAGCCAGAATGCTGTATCAGAGGCAGATTTCTTCTCCAATCATCCCTTTCATGTGGAAATGGAAAAGCTGTCAAAGAAAGTTATGGCGCCTCCTGTCGATGGCAATCCATATCAGACTATTTGGTTTTACGAGCGTTCCCGTGGCAAATGGGAACAGGAGCAGATGAAGATGACTCCGGCGCAGCGCAAGAAATTCTGCGAAATGAATCCTAAATCTCAGGTCATCAAGAAAGAGAAATTAGCCAAATGCCTGAATACCATCTATAAGAATCCTCACCAAGTTTGCCAAAGTTCTGCAATAAACTTCAGTAAATTCGCCACAATCATTGAAGATATATACACAAATTCTCATGACTCTATCAATGAAGAGTTCTTTAAACGAGGAATTTGTGCTGTGATTATCTTTGATCAGCTCGATAAACTTGTCGGTAAGGCCGAATGGTATCCACGTGGTGGTAATAAAGCACAGATAGTACCGTACACCATTGCAAAGCTGATGACATTATTGCCGAAAGGCAGAGACCTTGACTGGCGTACTATCTGGCAGAAGCAACGTATAACTCCAGAAATGGGAGAAGAACTTGAACGACTTGCACTTTTTACGCATCAATATTTGGAACAAGAGGCACATGGCGGCCTGGTGCGTACTATGTGCCGACTTGAATCCACATGGAAGAAATTCAATGCTGTAGAATATACCCTCTCGGATAAATTCATCTCATCACTTGTAGATAGTTCTGTTCGTAAAGATGATGAGGCAGCCGCTAAGCGTGCACATAAGTTCAACTCTGATGTAGATGTGTCTGTTGAAGTATTTAAACTCGGAGCTTCTTACTGGCAGAAAGTCTATGATGACCTTTCAAAAGAGAAGCTTATTGCTGTAGGCGAATTGGATTTCATCCAGGGTATCGCTCGATACATTCGCAATGCAAATTTGCCTTCAACAGCACAATGCAAACGACTTCTTCGCATTATAAGTCGAGCAGAAGACAAGGGATATATAATGCCTTGATAATGCAATATTATGGCGCAGCGTAGATATTATTATACAGATACTATAACTGACTTCCTTGAAAGAGATACATCCTTTATAATAGGTGAGCTCGTGAGGAACGGAGAGTTTGCGGACAATGCTGAGGTTGTTAATGCCTGGGAGAAGGAAATAGATGTGTTGCGGACGGTATTGGATTCTTATCGCGGGTTCGGGTCTATTTTCTTTGAATACAATATTCCACGAATGGGGCGTCGCATCGATGTGGTTGCCCTGATAGAAAACGTCGTTTTTGTTCTGGAGTTTAAGGCTTTCAGCGAAGGCTTCACACGGGAGGCTTATGTGCAAGCATGGGATTATGCTTTGGATCTCAAGAACTTCCATGAGGGTAGCGCAAATATTCCAATTATTCCGATCGTTGTATGTACAGATGCTCCGGATGAAAATTGTAAGCTTGAACTTATAAAATACAAAGACTCGGTATATAAGCCATTACTTTCCAATGAACGACGGTTGCCTGAATGTATTCTCAATGGGATTGCCGAAGTTTCAGGCGTAATAAACATCGATGCCTTACAATGGGCAAGAAGCGGTTATGCTCCTACACCAACTATTGTGGAAGCGGCGATTGCCTTATACCGTCATCACACAGTTGAAGACATCACCAAGCACGACGCGGATCTGAGCGAGACCTCAAAAGAGATCAAACGGATTATTGCGAAATGCGAAGCTGAAAATCGCAAAGCAATATGCTTTGTGACCGGTGTCCCCGGAGCTGGTAAAACCTTGATAGGTCTGCAAACAGCCATTGATGAACATGCTGTTGGTCGTAGCGCTGTATATCTTTCCGGAAATGACCCGCTGGTTGAAGTCCTGCAAGAAGCACTTGCGCGGGACTACGTAGCACGAAAAAAAGAAGAATATAAAGAAGGTAAGATAACAGAGAAACCGACCAAAAAGCAGGCGCAGAGCGAGGTTAAAGCTTTTATCCAGAAGGTCTACCTTTATCGCAATGCCTATCTTGAAGGTATTCAAATCGTTAATGGTCATATAGAACCTAAACCAGGGTATTTCAAAAGTCACACTGACAAGGCGTATGTGCCTGTAGAAAATGTGGCCATCTTTGATGAAGCTCAACGCGCCTGGACCAAAGATGAGTTGCGTCGGTTTTTCAAAAGTCACACTGACAAGGCGTATGTGCCTGTAGAAAATGTGGCCATCTTTGATGAAGCTCAACGCGCCTGGACCAAAGATGAGTTGCGTCGGTTTTTGAAAGAGAACGGGCGTTTCGAAGATTTTCCTTATAGTGAACCGGCTTTTCTGATATCATGTATGGACCGCAGACAGGATTGGGGAGTTGTTATATGCTTAATTGGTGGCGGTCAGGAAATCAACAAAGGTGAGGCCGGAATTCGTGAGTGGATTGAGGCTTTGAACCAAGAGCAGTACAGATGCTGGGATGTATACATCTCAGATCGCCTTCAAGACCGCGAATATGCCGACGGCAAATCCCTCGATCTGGTAGATGCTAAAGAACGTCTGCATGTCAGACCTCAGTTGCATCTTTCAGTATCTATGAGATCATTCCGTGCTGAAAAAGTATCGCAGTTTGTTCATCAGTTGCTTGCTATGCAACGTGATGAGGCACACGAAACACTCCAGACATTGACAAAATACCCTATTGTACTGACACGTTCGCTGGACAAAGCCAAGGAATGGTTGCGTAATCACACGCGAGGATCAGAACGCTGCGGCATCCTTGCATCGAGTAAAGCCGAGCGACTGAAGGCAATATCTATCAACGTGCGCTATCAACCGAATTTTATACATTGGTTTCTTGCTCCAGTTGATCAGGATGAGATAGATATCCGTTCGTCCAATGCCCTGGAGGATACTCTAACCGAATTTAAGGTTCAAGGACTCGAAATTGATTGGGCGTGCATAGCTTGGGACGCCGACTTGCGTATTGACCCAAAGAAAAAGACATGGGATCACTATCAGTTACGTAGTGGTAGTCATTGGCAACGTATCAACAAAAAAATAAATCAGGAATATCAAATAAACGCATATCGAGTGTTATTGACTCGAGCACGACAGGGTATAGTCATTGTCGTTCCGGAAGGTAGTATAGATGAGATTCCACCAGATGATACCAGAAATCCACAGTGGTACAACGGGATTTATACTTACCTTAAAGAAATAGGGATTCCTGAAATTTAAGCGATTTAACCAGTTATGGATAATCTTACGGCTGAACAAAGGCACATTAATATGTCGGCTATTCGCTCATGCGATACGAAGCCAGAGATGTTGGTGCGCAAGTATTTACACTCACAAGGCTTTCGTTATGGGTTACATAACCACAAACTTCCTGGCTCGCCTGATATTGTGCTCCGTAAATACAAGACAGTCATATTTATCAATGGTTGCTTCTGGCATGGTCATGAGGGCTGCAAGTATTATCGACTGCCCAAGTCTAATATTGAGTTCTGGCAGACTAAGATAGAACGAAACCGCCAGCGTGACATTGAAACTGTTAAAGCGCTCAAAACCAAAGGCTGGAGAGTCATCACTATTTGGGAGTGTGAGTTACGGATTTTTATTCAACGTAGCGAAACTTTAATCCAATTAGTCAAAGATATTAAAGGTGACTTAAAAAGCGTAGGCTATACCCAAGAAGGACAGATTCATATAGCCGCTGAACCGGAAGCAGAATATGGAAGAGATTCTGGTAATATCTGAAAACAACTCTATCTAATAGAAGATTATGACAACTGACAACTCGACATACAGACAACTTTTTCACTCGTTGATTCAACATAAGGAATCGGAAGTGGTGGAGTTCAAGAAAGCGGAGAATAACTTCGATTTCGATGACCTCGGTAAGTATTTTTCGGCATTGAGTAACGAGGCTAATTTGCGTGGTCTTCCTTTTGCGTGGTTGGTATTCGGCTACGATGAAAAGAAGCATGAAATCATTGGCACTTCATACAAGGATGGCGAGGGTGCGCTGAACAAGGTGAAGCATGACCTCACTAATAACATGAGTGACGGTCAGACATTCCGCGAGATTATTCCGGTGGAAGTAGACCGCAAGCGCATACTGATGTTCAAGATTCCGGCCTCACCACGTAATATCGTGATGAAGTGGAAAGGTATAGCTTACGGTCGTGATGGTGAGAGTCTGAAGCCTCTCAATCAGTCGAAGCAGGATGAAATCCGACGTCAAGCTCCGGCTCCGGATTGGTCGGCTGAAATTGTGCCGGATGCCACAATTGCCGACCTTGATGAGCTTGCGTTGGCTACTGCGCGGATTATGTATAAAAAAGTGCATGGTTCCACGATCCCGGCTAATGAAATTGATGAATGGTCAACTGAAGAATTCCTTTCGCATAGCGAGATGATGCGCAATGGCAAAATAACAAGAGCTGCTATATTGTTGTTGGGAAATCCTGTCGCTCTCCAGAAGATACATCCTGCCAATGCTCAGATCACATGGGTATGGAAGGATAAAGATGGAGAGATAGTGGATTATGAACATTATACCATTCCTTATATTCTTGCTGTTGACAAAATTTTTGCTAAAATCAGGAATAAGACGATGCGTGAACTACCGGGCGGCACATTGTTCCCGGACACGATGAAGCAGTATGAAGATTATTCCATTCGTGAAGCACTCCATAACTGCATTGCGCATCAGGACTATTCGCTTGGAGGACGGATAACATTAGTTGAAAATGAGGGTTTTCTTTATTATAGTAACCGTGGCTCGTTCATCCCCGGGTCTGTGGAGAAAGTCCTCAGTGACAAAGGCCCTCAGAAGGATTACCGAAACACATGCCTGTCACACGGCATGGTTCATTTCAATATGATTGACACGGTAGGCCGTGGCATTCCCAAATTGTTCAAAGAACAGCGCAGACGATTCTTCCCGATGCCTGAGTATGAGATTGATGATAACACAAAGACGGTAAGTGTCACAATCTACGGCATTGCTTCCGATGACGCTTATACCGACCTGCTTAAGAGCGATTCGACACTTAGCCTTATGGAGTGCCTATGGCTTGATGCGGTCAGAACTCATCGGCCTATTACAAAAGAGGCTGCCCGCCATTTGAAAGATAAAAAACTCATCGAAGGCAAAGCTCCACGATATAATATTGCGCTGTCTGTGGCTAAGAAGGTTCAGCAAATCGGACAATACACCAGGGAAACAGGGCTCAACAAGAAAGCCCAGGTAAAACTGATTCTGCAGCTTGCTTTTAATGCTGGTTCTACAGGTTTCAAACGAGCTGTCGCTTTTGAAATCATCGAACAGAGTTTGCCGGCAAGCATGACAAAGACTCAGAAACTTAACCACGTCTCACATATGCTTAGAGATATGCAGACTGACGGTCTTCTGAAAAAGAATGATAGCGGGAAATCATGGCTCATAACTCCTAAAGGGATACAAGAATTGGAAGTATAACGATAGAATTGCGCGTTTTTATCCCTTTTCTGCGCGTTTTCTGCGCGTTTTCTGCGCGTTTTCTACGCGTTATTTACGCGTTCTTATGTATTAACTAGTAATTATTGGCTGTCGAATGGATTTACGACTAGTTGACTCTGTTTTACGACTAGTTCACGACTAATTGACTATTTTTACGACTAGTTGGCTTCCTAAATCGGATAGTTTAGCCCAATTTCGGATAGTTCTCGGATAGTTAGAGACAATCCGGGGTAGTTGTAAAAAAATGAGTAGTTGATGGTAAAAACGAGTAGTTTACACGAAAAAACGAGTAGTTGGCGAGTAGTTCGGCAATTATCCGTGTAGTTTACGCAAAAAAGCGAGTAGTTGGCGAGTAGTTCAACAATTATCCGAGTAGTTTACACCAAAAAACGAGTAGTTATTGGGAACAGGCGTGTTCTTTGTTTTCATTGTCCTGACACCATAATTGTTGTGCGGAGGTATAAGAGGAGAATGAACAACAGGGCATAGAGTAGTATTGTTAGAAGCGTCCAGCCGCGAGGAAGAGTGAAACTGCCGGTGAGGTAATTGCGGATGCGGCTTGTGAGGCGATGGCGAAGTGAGGCGATTTTTGGGAGTAAGCCAGACGGGAGATTAGAGAAGAGAGGTTGATATTTAGGAGACTCTGAATCGGTGGATGGCTCGTTGAGGATTTTCTGAAGGGCGATTTTGATGTCACGATAGTGGCGGTCAGTGAGTTTGGCTACGCCGAGCATCTTTTGGAAGAAGGCATCGTAGTCACGGGCGATAGCGGCACGCCATTCATGAACGTTGGAAAAGTAGCGTTCCCTTTGGCTTCGCATTCCTGTCGGAGTCGGTCTTCGGATTTGCGGTCTTCTTCCTGATGGCGTTCCTGCCGTTGCTGCAGGCAGTCATGGCACGCTTTCAGAAACATTTCATAGATTTTGTTGGTGTCGATTTCGACCCGGAGGTTGCCATCGGTAGCGGCAGTCGTTTTGCCTTCCAGAATCAGAAGACGGTTCTTGATTTCGTTTAGCTCGTTGACTTGCTGATTGTGCAGTCGGTCAATATAGTTTTTATCGTTTGTATTCATCTTTTGCGTTTGAATGGTTTGTGTATGTATTGGTTGTCCTGTGCTTCCTGACGGCGACGGCGTTCATCGTTCCAGTCGAGGTCGTTGGTGGTGCCTCCGCCGCCGGAAGATTGCACGACTGCCGGTCCAGTTAGTAGCTCGAGTATTATAGACAATGGAATCAGACTAACTTCCGATGGTTCAGTGGGGGTGCTATTGGGTAGCACTCCCTCAAAAGGACTTTTCGTTTTGGAAAGTCCTTCGCCTGTAACCGGCTGATTCCGATAAGAGGACTGCAGAGTGACAATCCCATCGCTTTGTTCTTGGTAGGGTACGGTCAATTTGCCCGTACCCACCTCAGAGTTAAATCGATGGTTCCGAGAAGTGGCGAACAAAACGTTCACTCCCTCAACTGGTAATGCTCCGAACTTCGCCGCGAGCTTACTGTAGGTGAGTTTCTGCTTGGAGAGCTTGGAGCCGGCAAACCGATAGTCGCCTTTGGCGAAGGAAATGCCCCTGACTTCTCCGGTCGTGCGGTTAAAACTGAAACACGCTTCTATTCCTTGTGCCTCTAATTCACGCTGAAATTCGACCCATGATGAAGCGTTGTCGGCAGCAGCAATGACAGCCGTTTTGAGATCGAAAAGGGCTTGCTGAACAGGAAGTAACCGATCTCGGTTAACCTTTTCTCCCGATGAGTTGCCGAATGTCAGACCGTGACGAAGCTTGATTTTCTTGCAGACGTCAGCACTGCGCAACTGCTCATTGTATGCGGAAATTACGCTGCCGTCGAGGGCGATGCGGCTATATACCAGATGGCAGTGCGGATGCGCTTTGTCGAAATGCCTAGCCACGATATACTGGGCGTTGGTGATGCCCATACCCCGCAGCCATTCATCGACGAGCTGCGCCATGTAGCGGTCGCCTTCCTCGTTATCGGGAAACAGATGGGCGTCCTCCGGGGAGAATGAGATAGACACATGCTTTACCGGTTGCCCGATATGATGTACCCGTCCTCGGCTATCCGGGCGACGCAGATGTGTATTGAAACTGTCAGCAATAGTTTCGTTGGAAACGACACAGACACCCTGATATGACAATAGCCGTCCTCTCTTTTCATCGCTCTTGATGTCGTTGGCATGGCTTACCAGACCCGAGAAGTCAACTCGGTTTTTGAATTTGGCTATCATCACATACGGAATTTGGAGAGTAAACCGAGCGTTGTTGTGAGCAGAGCTTCTACATTCCCAGCAGCCGCATCGAATCCCATACCGTTGGCGCATCGTGTGAGCTGGTTGAGATTGTTGGCGATGCCCTGCAGTGAACGCACCATGGCGTATTCTTCATCAGTCAGCGCCTTTCGGATCGTAGTCCCCATGACGGCACGGGTAATGAACTTGTTGAGCGAGAGCCCGGCTTCACGGGCCATGTCTTTAACCACGGCATAGTTGCCGTCATCGAGATGCAACTTGATTTCATTGCGGAGCCGCTGCCACTCCGGTTTGGGCCTGCGCCCACGTTTGGATTTTCGTTTTATCTGGGTCATAGTAAAATTGGTTGGTTGAAATTAGGAATGGAGGCAAATAAGAGGTATGGAGGAGGCAAGGACAGGATGCGAAATCAGGATGATTTCAAGACCTTGGCGTATTCGGCAACCGTGAGGTTGACGGAGCCAATTTTTATGGGACATAAAAAACAACCTTGCAATCCTCCTCCATCTTCACTCCCGTTTCGATTGCGGAGCATAGCTACAAACGGCTGGCCTTCCGGCTACGGTGTCCTGTAAGTGGAGTTGGCGAAGATGACTTTGCCCATCATCTCGTTGAGGCGGTCGGCTATGCGGTCGCCGTATCTTGGCCGTATCTCCTGCGGTGTCAGGTTGGTGGTGAGGATGGTATAAAGGTGCCTGTCGTAGCGAGTAGTCAGCAAATCCGTGATTGGATAAAGCACGTTGCCGTAGTCCATCACCTCAAGCGGCTCAGTGCCGAAATCGTCAATGGCAATCATCCGTTTATAACAGAGACTGTGCCATTCGTCATAGTCCTCTTTGCAAACCCTCGCAAGGTCGCGGGCATTGACAATCCGGATAGAGTATCGCTCGGAGTAATAATCGTCAACTTTGATTTCAAATTTGTTGAGAATTTGCTGGAAGGCTTTCACAAAGGTGGTCTTGCCGTTGCCGCATCCGCCACACAGCATAAGTCCGAATTTAGAATGGTCGCCTGTGAGCCACTCGGCAATCTGTTCGGTTTGCGTCAACAGAGCATCGCTCATTACAAATGTCTTGTCGCGTCGTTCGACTTCTGCCTTTACACCGGCGAGAAGTACACGAACGGTATCGGTCTTTGAGAACGGAAGCCTAAAACGCTCCCTCGTAGTCGCTGGCCGACTGAGCTGTGACACCAGCAGGTCGGCGAGCATCGTTGGCTGATTGATTTGTTGCATGGGTTGTCGGTTTAAGTGTTGCTTTGTTTTTATTGATTTGTTGTTTTTTAATCCAGTTTACGAAATATCTTCGGCAGTCATCTTCCTCCCTACCTTTCGTTCCCTGACAACGGAGGTAGCGGAAGAAATTGCAGAGATACGATTTCAGTTCCGGCAATTCAATCTGACAGGAGGGAGAAAGAAGCGAAATGATTTCCTTGAGCCATGGCTCGTCGTTAACCAGCAAAGCCTCAAGTTCTTCCAAACTCAAAATCTTCACATCGCCTGTTTTATTTGAAGAATAATTTTTATCACTACTGTCCACTAAAAAATGGACGGGGTTAAAAATTAAATAAATTCGGTTCACTTGAACCATAGAGAACATTGA
>CANQWS010000050.1 GCA_947627615.1 uncultured Muribaculaceae bacterium
TCACCCATTTCACATGCTAATGCTCTGATATTCAATAGGCGCATTTTTTGACAATCAAAAAGTGACGAAGTCAGGAAGAGGATCACAAGTATAACGACAGCGATTTCGAATACCTCGACTCGCTTGGTTATGACTTCGAGCCTGAGGCAATCGACTGTCGCGCCGACCGCGACCTTAACCGTTACGCTCCTATTTGCATCGGTATGGACTACAATGCAAATATCAACTGGATTGTCGCTTATGATATATGACGTTATTCGGTGATACTGAATTACAACCCAGATATTCCCTAAACATATTGTATTATAGGCTTATAACACACAGTTCGAGGTGATGGTAGTTCACTCGTAGATTTCGCGAGAAAACATTAAATAACGGCTTTAATGGGGAATTATATGGGGATATAATTTGGTGGTGTCGGGGATTATTTCTAACTTTGCAAGTACAAAAGAGCAACCATTTTAGCAATAGAATATGTCGTTTGAATTATGCGCCGGTAAAAAGCAGAACCGAGAAGGCCGAGTAGAACTCTCGGTCCGATTCCGATTGGGGAAAATTGATATGCAGGCGAGGACAAATTTGTGGATTTCGCCCAACTTCATCAAGTCGGAAAAATACATCAGTTCCAAAGGTCGTCAATCGGTGCGGCTTGTTCTGACCACGTCAAGAACAAAAACGCCCGAGGCAGTCAACGCTGACGAAGTCAAAACTGCATGGAACAATCTACTGACCTTTATCGAGAACGAGTACATCAGAATGAAAGGGATGGAATTGGATAAGACATGGCTCGTTGACACAGTGGAGGCGTTCCACAAGTCAATGCAGCCCGAAGTCCCGCAGTCCACATTCATTCTGCTGATAGATGAATTTCTGAAAAGCACTTCCAATCCCTTGCAGTCCCCCACGCGCAGACAGGCATATATAATAATTCGCCGGTCATTTCTCCGATATGAGATATATCGACGGATAACAAATCCACATTTCCTGCTGACAACAGAAGTCGTCGACGAAAACCTGCTTAAAGATTTCGAGAGCTTCCTCATACGTGAGCATGAGCTGGTCGAGGAATATCCGCAGCTCTCGGCCACAGAAGAAACCAAGGCGCGTGTCGGCAAGAAAAGTCTGAATACCATCTACGGCAATTTCCGGTTCATAAAAACGATAATGAACTGGGCCTTCAACAATCGCCGCATCTCCTACAATCCGTTTGTAAAGTTCAAGATTGGCCAGCGCACATACGGGACCCCTTATTACCTCACCATTGAGGAACGCAAGCAACTTGAAGAATATGATTTCAGCGCCACACCTCGCGATGAAATCTTCCGTGACATGTTCGTTTTCCATTGCTGCGTGGGCTGCCGTCAGTCTGATTTGTTTACCTTTACGAAGGACAACATAGTAAACGGCGAGCTTCATTATGTTGCCCGTAAGACGAAGGAGGGTCTGCCCAAGACTATCAAAGTGCCACTCAATACGACGGCGAGCCGAATAGTCGAGAAATACAAAGATTATGACGGTGACAAGCTGTTCCCGTGGATGGAGTCAAAGTATATTTACAACCGGGCGATAAAACGGATACTCAAAACCGCCGGAATAAAGCGTATGGTTGTAGTGCTCAATCCCAAAACGAGAATGCCGGAAAACAGACCGTTGTACGAGGTGGCGAGTACGCATATAGCCCGACGTACATTCATCGGCAACCTGTATAAGAAATTTAAGGATCAGGGGATGGTGAGCGCTCTGAGCGGCCATGCACCGGGAAGTCAGGCTTTCGCGCGTTACCGCGAGGTAGACGAAGAAATGCGCAAGGAAATGGTTGATGCCATTGACTGAAAATTTGGTGGTGTCGGAAATTATATGTACTTTTGCATTGTTCTACAAAGTAAGTAGAATGATGCAAAAGTATGGATAATATAATCATCACCGGTAAGAAAGTCGGACTTGAAAAGCCGTCTCCCGATATTACAAAGAACTTATGGCTCGGACTTTTGGCAGAGTTTGAGCTATACCGGTTTGATATGAACGGGTACCAACTGTTATTGTTGGTTGCCAAAGAGTCTGCGGACTATTCGCCATCACAGAGAGCGAATATCGCACAGCGGGCAGAAGATGCTACGCATATTCCTGCGGTATTCTACTTCGAGAATATGGCCACCTACGAGCGCGACCGGCTCGTTGACAAAGGTGTTTACTTTGTGGTTAGCGACAAGTTCGCCTTTATCCCCTCATTGCTTGCCAACCGCCGGTTGAGCAAGAACGAGCAACCGACGCAACTGCTGCCGTCTACACAATATCTGCTTATGTTCCATTTGCAGCGCCACTCAATCAACAGAATGTCGATAAAGGAACTTACAGAGATTACACCATATAAATATGCCACCCTCGCTAAATCCTTGCAGCAATTCGTGGCACTGAACCTTGCAGATGTCAGCACGGATGATGGTAAAACAAAGAGATTGCTGTTTACAGCCAATGGCCGGGAGCTATGGGATAAGGCGTTGCCGTATCTCATAAACCCCATAAAGCAGTCGGGCTATCTTGATACACCACTGCATGAAGGAATAATCGGCAGCATTGATACCCTGTCCCATTATTCTATGCTCGTCGGAGAAAAAATTCCGACAAGGGTATTCACCGCTGAAGAATTTAAGAGATCGGGAATGACATTGTTACGCTTCGAGGATGTCCAGCGAGTGGAGATATGGAAATACCCATCGATAGCGACTGACGGTTATGTTGACCGGCTGTCGCTCTACTTGACGTTGAGAGATGATCACGACCCGCGAGTTGAAAAAGAACTTGAAACAATGATAAACAAAATGCCATGGTAGGAGGTCTTGACAGATTCAGAGAAAGTTTCGCGCAATTCTCGGACAATTTCGTGATTATAGGCGGAACAGCCTGTGACGAAGTGCTGAGCCACACCGAGATGCGCCCACGTGCGACAATGGATATTGACATTGTCGTTATCGTCGAGAACATGACGCCGGAATTTGCCAAGGCATTCTGGACGTTCATCGCCGAGGGCGAGTATCGCCCCGGAATGAGAAGGCATAAGGATGAGAGTCCGAAATACGTGCTGTATAGCTTTGATAACGGCAAAGCAGGTTTCCCGATAAAGATTGAGTTGTTGTCGCGACACAACGAAATCTTTTCTTCGGCGGCACATACCGAGCCATTGCCAATCGATGGCGAGGTGTCGAGTCTTTCGACAATAATTCTCGATGAGCCGTATTATAATCTGACGGTGCAAAACTCTTTTGTCAGCAACGGTCTGCGATATGCTGCCCCGTTGGCACTGATGGCGCTTAAAGCGAGAGCATATCTCAACCTTATCGCAGACAGAGAGGCCGGAAAGAAGGTCAATACCAAAGACATCTTGAAGCATCGCAACGACGTACTGAAACTTGCGGCGACAATGACCGGCGCAAGTCAGGCCATTGTTGACTGTGAAATTGCAGATACCATGCAGGAGTTCTCAAATGGCTTGTTGGCAACGCTTCCCAATCAGTCGTTGCAGGATGCGCTGCGCAGTTCTGCAACAGCCATAAGAACATATCTTGAAGCTTTGCCGACCTTTTACACCTTACAATAATGAAATTACAATACGCATCTGACCTGCACCTTGAGTTTCACGAAAACAGCCGTTGGCTTCGTGAAAATCTTTTGGTGCCCGTCGGAGAAATACTCGTTTTGGCCGGAGATATTGGCTACCTCGGCGACGAGATGTATTCCAAGCATCCGTTTTGGGACTGGTGCGCCGACAACTTCGAGCAGACGTTGATTGTTCCTGGCAATCATGAACTGTATAAAGGCTTTGACATCAACGCCCTGACTGAAGGATGGACGGAGCAGATACGGCTAAATGTGGCGGCGGTCTATAACAAGGTTGTCCGCATAGAGGATATTGACCTGATAATGTCAACGCTTTGGGCAAAGATACACCCTGCGGAGGCATATTTCACTGAGCATGGCGTTACAGACTTCCGGCGGATACGCAATGGAGAATACCGGCTGAGTTGGGACAGATTCAACGATGAACATGAGCGTTGCGTTGATTTTATCAAGCGCAGCGTTGAAGAAAGTACGGCCCGAAAGCGTATTGTTGTGACCCATCATGTTCCCTCGTTCGACCTCATGGCCGACGAGTTCAAAGGTAGCCGCATCAACGGTGCCTTTACCTCCGAACTGAACATCATGATAGAATCACTGCCGATAGATTACTGGATATACGGGCACTCGCACAGAAACATCGATGGCGAGATTGGTGGCACAAAAATCGTGTCAAATCAACTCGGCTATGTGTTTGCCAACGAGCACGGCACATTCAGTCCCGACAAATTTATAGAATTATAGTACCATGAGAGAACTGACCAAGGGAGAAAAGAAACAGGTGAAAGAGCTGCTACGCAAAGGAATACTGAGACGCCACGCACAGTGGCAGTCAGAGCTGCGCGAATTGCTTGATAAGCCATTCGATGATGAAATCGGCAACGAGTTCGACCGCTCGATGCTGATTACCGACAAGGTGCGTAAATTCTACAAGGAGGCAATGCAGATGGAAGATTATTACAGAAACTCAATGCTGATAATCGGACTTCTGAACCTGCTCCACGACGGCTATCTCACCGGCGAGGACATTGCCGGACTTCCTGATGATTTGAAGGAAAGGTTTGAAAATTTTTAAGTTCAGATTCTATTCTTCTATAATATTTGGCCAAGCTTTTGTTAGGTTTTTGCATGTAGAAACCTAACAAAATCTGTTGTATTCGCTTGAAAAATAATCGCAGTGATTTAAAGAGGCAAAATTATGAATTCTGTTATTTCTACGATTTTGAATTACTGAATATCTGACATGGCAATTTATGTGAGTAAATTAGTGTCAATTAGTATATTACACCGAATGAAAAGAGCTAAAAAATGCTTCAGAGACATCTGCGGCAATGTTGTAAGTATTTGACGATATATAGAGAAGCGTATAGTCAAACGGCTTAATTTCAGTTGTTTGAACCTATCAGCACATTAAGTCAAAAATGTGTCTTTTCAAAAAGAGACTTCACCGGGTAACTTTGCAGTGCATCCGATAACAACGGACTGGCGCTGCTCAACGACCGAGAGCCGAAGTTATCAGATGACATAGTCCGAAGCGACGCGAGAGCACCGTTATTGCGTGAGGGCACAAATATAATGTCATACAATATACCAGTTCAGAACCCGTCAGTAGACATCCTGGAAATGGCAACGCGAATGCCTAACGCCATCTTCCAAATCAACGCCGGAGACTTGTGCGAGTTCGCACACAAGCTCATCAGTCAGGCCGCAGACATCGCGCGTTTGCAGTTGGAGCGTGCCGACCTGTCGAAAGAACTGCTGACCATCGACGAAGTGTCGGCGATGCTGAAAGTGTCGAAGATGACACTCTATCGCTGGGACAAGGCCGGACTGCTAACAAAGATAGAGGTGGGCGGCAAACGCCGCTACCGCCGTTCCGAAGTCGAAGCACTTACCGAAAACCGCAAAAAATGATGGCTATGGCTGATAAAGTAGAAATCAAGTTGAGCGGGAGGGCTTCGCTCAACGCCGGGTCAGAACTGCCGATTGACGGTCTGCCCGAGTCGGTCAGGACTTACATCGAAGCTGTCTGCGACATCTATCATTGTCCGCGCGAGTTCGTGACTGTAGCCGCTCTTGCGACGGCGGCAACGGCTGTCGGTAAGAAAATCAGAGTCAACGAGGGCAAGTACCACAACTCGCTTGTGCTGTGGTTCGTGTCGGTGGCCCGTAGCGGTAGTAATAAATCGTACCCCATGAAACTCGTCACGGCGCCGCTTCGCAAAATCGACGCGGAACTGTATGCCGAATACAAGAAGGTGCATGACGATTGGAAAGGGCAACCGGCCAAAGAGCGTGGCGATGAACCGCGGTGTCCGGCCATCGTTCTCGACGACTGCACGGACGAGCGTCGCAGCGAAATCCTGTTTATGAACAATGAGACAGACAGCGACGGCCACAATGACAGCGGCGCCAGCAAGCGAGGGGTGATTGGTATCTACCCCGAACTGAAGGGGATGTTCGACGCCAAGAACCAGTACACCAACGGTGGCACTGCTCCCATCTCGAAACTCCTGCGTCTGTTCGACTGCGAGGACATCAAGGTTGACCGGCGCAACGGTTTCACAATGCTCATCAAGAACCCGTTCTGCAACATCATCGGTGACCTGCAGACCGGGATGCTTCGCCCGACATTCGGTAGCGAACTGTTCATGACCAACGGTCTGAACCAGCGTTTCCTGTTTTGCATTGTCGAGGATATCGACTATCCTAAACGAAGCCACAAGAAACTGCCGTTCGACATTGAGCAGCGTTGGGCGCTGACAATACGGATGCTTTACGACGGCATCTATCACTCGCCCGACGGCTACCATTACACCCTGTTCCGCAACAGTGACGGCATGGTGACGCTCAGTGAAGGCGCCGACCGGCTCTATGAGGACTATTACAATATCCTTCAGGAGAAGAAACGCAAGGCGCCCAACGACTACATCGCCTCGATATACAGCAAACTTCAGATACAGGTGCTCCGCTATGCCGGAATAGTCCATGCACTCGAAGTGGCAGAGGAACGCGGTCAGCGCAACGACTATTACACCCTGCATGAAGGGACGATGGCATACTCCATCCGCTGCATGGACTATTTCGAGCGAATGGCGCTGCTGGTCTACGCGAAGATTACAGATGATCCGCAACCGAAGCCTCCTAAGGAGGTCAGCAATGCAGACATTATCCGGGAGCTGTTTACGCGCTTCCCGAACATCTCCGGCAACCGTCTTGCCAGCCTCATAGGGTGCTCACCTGCCTACATCTCCAAAGTGCGCAATGAAAAATGAAATCGAGACTCCGAGGTTAAGGTTTACAAAGTAGCAATTATGTTGAAAATCAGCAAAGAAGCCATTCACAGGGGGTTAACCAAATCCATGAAATTGAAAAGTCGAAAATTTTTCGATTTGGTTAATGCCGATAAACGCCCAACTCACTGAAATAAAAGCAGCTACGCCAAAAATTAACTTAACCTCAGAGCATCGAGGCAAAAATAAAACCGAGATTATGAAAATCGATTTCAGACAGATAAAAATAAGCGTCTACCGTGGTGTCCATGACACCTCCGGCCATATTTCCACTCTGTACGACTTTCTCAACAATGTGGAGTACGACGCCATCAATGAGTTGCGGGCCACGGTAGACCCAACGAAGCGCAAGCAGATAAAGCTGTCGCTCCCTCAGGCAACGATAAGCGGCATCTTCTCGCCCAAGCGGTCAGCCGAAAACCTTGCACAGCACAGCGGACTGATTTGCGTAGACATCGACCGCAAGGACAATCTGCATATCGGCAACTTTGACAGTCTGATAGAGGACACCCTCTCAAAGATTGAAGAAGTTGCATTTGCCGCCCATTCAGTCAGCGGCAATGGATATTTCCTGATTATACCGCTGAAATATCCCGATATGCACGTGGCGCAGTTCAAGATGTTGGTGCGGAAGTTCGATGACATCGGCATAAACATCGACCGCGCTTGCGGCGATGTGTGCCGCCTTCGATGTCAGAGCTACGACCTGCATCAGTATGTCAATCTCAATGCAGTACCTTTTTCCGGCATTTACCGCGAGCCGCCGCCAATCCGGCGCGGTTTCGATTACCATTTCAGTGAGATAGATGCCGGCGACAAAGTGGCAGCATTATGCCGGGACATAGAGATGTACCACATCGACCTCACTGCCAATTATGAAGACTGGATGAAGATTGGTGCCGCGCTATCCACACTTGGAGAAAGCGGTCGGCAATGGTTTCATCTTTGCAGCTCGCAAAATCCGAAATACAATGCCGCTGAATGCGACCGCAAATTCACCAATCTTCTGCGCTCTACCCGCCGCATAGGACTCGGCACATTTTTCCACCTGTGCAAGAATGCAGGGTTGAAGGTGTGAGATAGTCTCCAAAGGTACTCTGAAAATCAGCCGACAGATGCCATAGCAAAATGGTGTCTGTCGGCTCGCTTTTTCTGCAAAATCGGCATATCAGGGAATATCGTAAAAATTTAGACCTCACGGAAGCTGAATTTTTTCGATAGAACATTCGTCCGAGAAAGAGTATCAGCGGATAACCGTAACGTTAAAACGGCTGTTACTCACTGATATAAAGCAAATTGCAGCATTTCAGAAGTCCGCGATTTGTAGTGGCTTGCAATTTACAGCCTGCTGAAATTCAAGACATTGGGGGTTACGGGGGCGTGCCCCCGTCGTGGCTTCAGACACCCCCCACCGCCCTCCGTGTTCTTTCCGCTCAGACCACTTTAGAGAGCGGAATATGCAGAGCCATTGTGCGGTAGATGAGCAAATTGCGACCTTGCTATGCAGTCGCGATTAACACCTATTAACGGCAATCTCCAACCTTTTCCCGTTAACTCCCTGAGTTGAAAGAGTGAAATGATTGGTAATTAAGCAAATAAGGGTTTTAGGGAGAATGTGTCTCCCTAATCTGGCGATAGACAGCCCCCACTGCGCTGAGGATTTGCGAATGTTCGCCAATTTTTGCCGTAGCGCTATATGCAGAAAGTCAACCCCATTGCTCGGTAAAATCGCTGCCGTGTGCGTGGAAATTCCGCTCGTGGATTTCAACGCGCTCGACAGCACCGCTCTACCTCGATGCAGATACAATCAAGTCGAGGGGATTGACGACGGCGATGTGCGGTGATGACGATGTTGAGCGTAACGGAAGGCTTGTCAGCCAAAGGAACGCAGAGAACTCGGAGTGCCTACATTGGGATTAGAGCAGACGGCAGGTGTCGCGGAGGCACGGAGCGACAGGCTTTCTGTTGAGGGACTTGCCCCGCAGACAGTAAGCCGACCTGCCCTTGCCCTAAGCCGTAGGCAAACTCGGAGTGAGTGAAGTGGTTGGCGGACAGCCGGAGTGGAGTCAGTGCATCGGCGCACCGTGCATCGGCCTGGGGTGGGCATAGCGTCGCAGACGATGAATGAAAAGGACGTGCCGGGGGCTTGGAATGTAGGCGGCTTCTTCCTCTATGGGTGGGAGGAACGCGGCTGACAGTATGGCATACGTGCGATTGGAGGAAGGAACGAAGCAGACCGGCATCGACGGCTCGGAATAGCAAGCGTAAGCATCGGGTTGACAGCGGAACGGAAGCGAGCCGACACCGTAGGCGCAGCCGGAGGTGTCGGTGTTAGCGAGAACGTAGCCGTCAAAGAGAGTTTATGACCGCAGGCGCAGACATACGCGCCCGACACCGTGACGCAGGAGCGGTGTCGGGGAAAAGCGGAGGGCAAGCCGGAGGTCGTAATCTCTCGACCCGAAGGACGCAGCGGTTTTTAGCCGAAGTGGAGAGAAGCGGAACCTCGGCCAAAAATGCTCGGAGTCGGCGATGACTGGGGATGCAAGCGACTGACGTATTGAGCGGTCAAATGCCAATGCATAAGCCACGTTCCGGATGGGGTCGATAATGGAAGCCGACTACATACCTGTCCTCGGCGTCAAATGAACCAAGTGCCACAGGCGATTACCTCAATGCGCTCGTCGCGATTTACGAAAGGTAGCCGACGGACTGAATGACAATGACAGCTTCCTCTATGGGTGGGAGGAGCCCGGAGATTGTCGGCTCGCGCCGACCGGAGGATGGAGAGCGGCGGCATGGCATCGACGAGCCGGAATAGCAAGCGGAGGTTTCGGGTTGACAGCGGAACGGAAGCGGGTCGCCACCGGAGGCGCAGCCGGAGGTGGCGAGCCAAGCGAGAGTGTAGCCGTCAAAGAGAGTTTATGACCGCAGGTGCAGACATACGCGCCCGACACCGTGACGCAGGAGCGGTGTCGGGGAAAAGCGGAGGGCAAGCCGGAGGTCGTAATCTCTCGACCCGAAGGCCGCAGCGTTTTTTAGCCGAAGCGGAGAGCAGCGGAGCCTCGACCAAAAATGCTCGGGCTTGGCGATGCTTAGGACGCAATCGACTGACGGAGGGAGTGTTCGTAAAGACGGCAATCTCCGTGCTCCGGGTGGGGTCGATAATCCTGGCATTGCCATCGGCCGACGACGTATAATCCTCTATGCCCCGCAAGGGCGATGTACCGGCGTCGCAGACGATGAATGAAGGGGACGTGCCGGGGGCTTGGAATGTAGGCGGCAACTTCCTCTATGGGTGGGAGGAACGTGGCTGACAGTATGGCGCAGGGGCGATTGGAGTTCGGAGAGGAGCGCACCGGCATTGACAAGTCGGAAAAGCAAGCGGAGGTTTCGGGTCAACAGCGGAGTGAAGCTGGCCAACACCCCGACAAAGGAGGGGTGGCGGCGCAAAGCGAGAATGTAGTCGTTGAAGATAGTTTGTAACCGCAGGGAGCGGAACCGTAGCAAACCCGCAGCGAGCGAGGGAAGTTGCGGAGGTCGTAGCGATTGGAGGGCGCAATCTATCGCCCCGAAGACCGTAGCGGTTTTTAGTCGACAATGGAGCGAAGCGTAATCGCCGACCAAAAATGCTCGGACTTGGCGATGACTGGGGGCGCGGAGCGGAGAATGGAATGAGCGGTCGTAAGCCATTGCAAAAGCCACATTCCGGGTGGGGTCGAAAACATTGCCGCCTACATTCTTGCCCTCGGCGATAAATAAGGCGAGTGCCACGGGCGAAACACCGTGCGTTCATCAGTCCTCTGCCGGGTGGGAGGTTGGTTGCGAATGGCGGCTCGCGCCGATTGGAGGCCGGAGAGCAGATGCCTGTCCTTACGGGTCGGAATAGCAAGCGGAGGTTTCGGGTTGACAGCGGAGCGAAGCGGACCGACACCGTGACGCAGGAGCGGTGTCGGGGGAAAGCGAGAGCGTAGCCGTCAAAGATAGTTTGTAACCGTAGATGCAATGGAACGCCACGAGCCGCAACAGAGCGGAGGTGTCGCGGAGGTACGGAGCGGCAACCGTAGCGACGTGGAGGTGTCGTGGAAGAAGCGGAATGGAATTGCAGGGCGCAATCTATCGACCCGAAAACCGCAGCGGTCGTTAGTCGAAGCGGAGAGAAACGGAGCCTCGACCAACGATGCTCGGACACGGAAGGATGTAGACATCAAACGGAAGACGTATTGAGGTCAGTATGGCCGACATCCGCCACCAGCCGGGAGGGTCAATGAAGATGAACGCGTTCAATCAATTCTGTTTAGATTTTTAATAGTCTTAATAATAAGCGAATATAATGGAGTTACAGAGTCAAATTGAGTAGCGTTGAATAAGTAATCTTCGTCATATAGTTTCTCAACAAATAAAATATGACCATCAATAGATATAAAATATCTATTGCCTTCTCCCATTTGTGAAAAATTATCGTAAAAACTGTATTCTTCTAAAATGTATTGTGTACCGTCTATAACTCTTAAAGGATTGTGAGCAAGAGCCATTCCATTTGTAACTTCATGGATGACAATGCAATCATATCTGTTATTAAATCCTAAATCTGTACGTAACAAATAGTTGCCTCTTGTCCCTGTTTTCTCTGGATAACCTAAATCTATCCATTGAGCATTTTGAAGATTCGATAAAAGGTCTATGCGTCTACTAAAATGAAATTTTTCAGCCATATCCTTCATTCTACTCATAGCTACATTGCGAAACAATGCTCCAGCAATTTCGCCTGGTTCATCTTTAGTACAGTCAGATATAAACTCTTCAGCAATGTTTCGAATTTGAGCTTGAATGTATGGTGAAAGATCGTACTTACTAATTATTTGCTTTTCATAAGCAACTACTTCAGAGCAGAATCCAAATGGATCATTGTATGCGTAGCTACTAAAATTTGTTAGGAATAGCAGCGTTGTTACAATTATTATGTATCTTAAATATATAAACATATTTTACCTTGATTTTTATGTTAAAGATTGCATTTATGCAAAGATTGAATAGATTAAATAGATAATTGTACCGACAACAGATAGTGCTCCAAAAGCCAGCAAGCAAAACCCAAGCCCACGCATAAAAGTCATAAATGCGTGGTCTCTATCATTTTCGTCGTTTTCTGTGTGACGAGTACAAACACCTACAATAAAGCAGATGCCAACAAACGCTAATAACGTAAATATCATTATTCCAAATTCTCTCATATAGTATAATTTCGTGGTATTATAGAATATTGTGAGTGCAAAGTTACAAAAAATTAGCGGCATATCCATCACGGACTTGTCGCTCGAATCAACTTATGAAATAAAACTTCTACTCTGTGCGTGTTGAATGTCAGCGTTTTAGATAGGAAACGTATATCAGGCCGCCAATCACAAGAATTGTGATGATTACTGTGGCCGTGCCATCAGGCGGATTATAGAGGCGCGTCGTAGCGGTGTGTTCTGTCGAAGCCTCGGCGGCTGATTGATGATAGGCCACCGTATCAAGCCGATTGAAGGCTTCGACGCTGTCTCTATGAACACGCCGTTGATTTATGACGCGCCCTTTTACGGCTTTCAGCCGAATAACCTCCGGCTTCTCGGCGTATGCCGAGGGACGCTCGACGCTGACTTCGAGAGTGTCGAAGTCAAAAGATGAGGAGCGGATAGCCGAATCGATCACCGCGATTGTGCGGTGATGTTCGGAGCGGGCGACGCTGTCAATGTTGAGCGACTTGTCGCTGACAACCTGCTTTTGGCTTTTGCATCCTGTAAGGATAGCAAGAATGATGATGAAAATTAACGACCGCATAGCTCCGGCTCTTTTTGGACGTTGAACGAAGGGCATGCTTTGGCGGCAAACTCGTTGTGGCCGTGGACTGTGGCGGCAGGATACTGGCGGCGCAGGTCGGCTACCAGACGGATGAGCGCGGCCCGCTGCGCCGGGGTGCGCGTGTCCTTCGGGGTCTTGCCGTCGGGGGCGCAGCCACCGATGTAGCAGATGCCGATAGAGTTTGCGTTGTGGCCCGAAGTGTGGGCGCCAATCTGTTCGACGGGTCGGCCCGGATGAACAGAGCCGTCGCGGTAGATGACGAAGTGATAACCGATGTCGCGCCAACCGTTACCCTTTGGTTTCGGTGTGGTATGCCACTGACGTATCTGTTGTACGGTGAAATCCTTGCCCTCAGGCGTAGCCGAGCAATGAATGATGATTTTACTAATTTTCCTCATGGTCGTGGGATTTATATTTGTAATGGTAGTCAATGCCGAACAAAGCGCCCGCGAAAGTCAGAATCTCGCCGAAGGCGATAAGGACGGAATTATGAATTTCGCCGGGCGGAGGCATGATGAAGCCGGAAATCAGGAGGCCGCAGCCTACCACTATCAGCAGAATTGCGGATAGAAGCTGAATTGTAGGCTTATGTTTGTGGAGATTCATGATTTTGTGGGTTAACGAGTTGTGTATGTGAAGAAAAAGTATTATCTTTGCGTATTGTTAAGTGAAACCAAGCTAATCCGACCGGACACCTCTGAACGAAAGTGAAGCCAAGCTAAGAAAAGTGGATACCTCTGACAGATGCCGGATAGCACCCTCGTAGTATTTACCACGGCTTTCCTGTGCGACGTATCGATGATAGCAACCCCTTGTGGGCTTTCAGTTGAGAAGTATAAAAGATAGCACCCCCGGAGCGTCAGCTTCGGGCTTTCTTTTTATTTCCCGAAAGTCCATTTTTCGGTTGCGGGATTGTATATCAGATAGAACTCGGCGAGCGAGCTTGCGAGATTGGCCGGTGTGATGGCGGCGCGTCCGGGATAAATCGGTTTTGCGAACCCGATGCCGAAGCGCAGCCGAATCATGCGTTCCTTTTTCCTCGATGTCTTCTTTGCGAGGTTGCGGTCAAGCAAATGCACCGAGGAACGCCCCCAGCCGAAAGTCCTGTTTCCCTCCTTGTCGACACTGTGGGACACGAAATACTGTGGCGAACCGGAATATCCCGGCTGCTTTTCCGTGCATAGCAGATTGTGCGGGCCGGTGGAGAACATAACCTGGGTGCCGTTGAGTTTCACGGCATAGAGCGAACCGAACACACCCCATCCTTTCTTGACGGAGCAATACTTCTTCGCGGCCAACTGTTCGGCGGTCGCGTCCTTGTCCTTGAAAGGATTGCGCTTGCGGACGGGACGGAAGATATAAGGCACATACCCCTCCTTGATAAGCTGCTGTGCGCCGAGGACGTGCAGTTGCCCGTTTTGGACTACGCACGAAATCTGGGCTGTGTTATACAGACCTTTAGAGCCTTCGGTCATGCCGAGTTTGGCTTGGATGATGTCGAGAAGTTTCTCGATGTCGGCAATGGCGTGACGCGCGTTGTTAAGGTCTACGACCTGCTGCGCTTTCATCGCCCCGGCCCGCTCGGTGGTTGCCATATTTATAATTGTGGCGTTCTCGTTTGTCATCTGCTGACCTGTGAGCAGGTCGATGAACGTGTTCGAGAGCCTGACGAAATTACGGTCAGCCGAGCCTTGCTGCAATTTGCAGACGGCGGTATGATCGACTTTGGAGAGCGTGTTGTACCAAGTTCCGAGAATTTGTTGAGTCTCGGAAGTTCCGGCGGTAGCGAGCAGGTCTGCGATGCGTTGCAGGATATAACCCAACGACTCCGGCGTTATGGAGTCTTTGGCCGAGAGCTTGCGGAACTCGGTGATAATCTGAGTGAGCGATTTTGTATCAATAGCCATAACGATGCTGATGTTTTCAGCAAAGTTATGGCTATGATTATGCGCCCGAAAAGACACGCACGGCACGATTATAGAGTGACGGCGCGGCGCATGATGTCGGGATTAAGGGCGTTGGATATGGCACGGCAGAACTCTTGACCGAGAGAGTCTGCGTAAAATTCCTGAATGTTCATTACGGAGGCAAAATACTTGCGCGAGAACCACCGCTTGCGGTGGCGGCCATTGGCTTTGCCGATGTCGCCGGGGTTTCCTCGCGGAGTATTGCGCCCTGTGCCATAGTCAACGAATAAACCGTAGGTGTTAAATGCCTGTTCGAGAGTAATGTCTATGAACTTGCCGTCGGCAGTCATTGATATGCCGACCGTCGAGCGGTAAAGCGCCCCGGTGTCGATGACACCGAGAAGGGCGATTTGCTCGCGCCATATCTTTACCATCGTGGCGTTGAAGGCCCGGACGTACTTACGGCGAGCCTCCAACTGCTGATTATCCGTTCCACTCATTCGTTATTCCACTCTTGGGGGTTGTATCTTAAATCCGTGAAAACATCAACGGCTATTTGGAAATAAGCACCGGCGGCTCCGCTGAAAAAATAGCGGTCAATCTCGTTGAACGTTATTCGGGGGTCAAGGTAGATGCAGTTCTGTTCGAGCCTAACCTTTTCGGGTAGTAAGCGAGACATGAACTGCCGGAACAACTCGCGCATTATTTCCATGCACTCGGCGCGGGCCGCCATGTCCTCGGCGGCGTGGCGCATAGCGAAAAACACAGTTTTGACGCGACGGGTGCGCGGCGTGTTGTTCATCTCCATATAGCCGTCGGCTATATCGCTGACGCAGACGAAAGCGGATGCCGTCTGCGCCTGATTGACCGCTTCCTCGAAGCCGTCAAGCCCGCTGACGCGGCAGAAGGTGAAGCCTTCTGACTGAGCGAGGCGGTTGGTTGCGGTGAGGCTTTCAAAGAAAGCCGCCGCGTCCCATCGTCCATTGAGCTGCGCTGTCATTTGGAGTTGAGTTTGGCGTTCAGCTCGCGATACTCGCGGGCTTGGGCGTTAAGTTCGGTGAGGGCGCGGTGCGTGTCGAGTGCCAGGACTTCGGCCTCTTTGGTGACATCGCCTTTGGTGAGGGCACGGATCTGTGCGTTCATCGCGTCCTCGACCGATGTAGCGGACGAGCCGAGCAGATTGCCGCCGGTGGCGGCATCGGCGATGGGTTGGAAGAAGTCGGAATATTTGCGCGAGAAGGCATCTTTGAGCGCGGCGAACCAGTAGAAGATTGAGATGCGCTCGTAGGGTTTGAAAGTCATGGATTTTCCGTAGAGCGTGGCTCCGAGTTGGTCGAGGAGCGCATCGTCCTGCGTGGAGAGATAACCTTGATAGAGGTTATCGCAGATGATAAACGTCTCGAACGGCACTTCGGAGAAGTCAGCCGGGAGAGCGTGTTGGCGGTTGATTTTGGATAGTCGGACGGGAACCGTCGGCATTGAGGCGAGCCAGTCGAGATGCGGCAGCAGCTCTGCGAGGGTCAAGGGTGTAACCTCAAAAATAATCTTTGCTTTTTTGAGGAGATAGGCTCCGCTGTCTTGCCGACCGATAACCTTTGTGCCGCTCCACTGGAGCAAGCAAAGGGTCTTAATCTCGTCGGTGGCGAACTCGTCTGCGAGAAGCTGATAAACATAGCGGAGCTGTTTATCGGAAAGCTCGTGCCAGCCCTGCGGCACGATGAAGTTAATCGAGATTGTCTGCATAGAAAAAGTGCTTTAACGTACTGCGAAAGTACAGTAAAGCACTCTATGGGGAAAAGACAGCTTATAAGTGGTTTATCTACTTCCAAATATTATGCCATCACGAACTCTTTTGCGATATATATTGAAATTGTCAAATGCACAATAAGTAATAACTATTGCGCCAATAATTTCAAACCAATTTTGTCCTGTTATGGATTTACTCATAATAGGTTCAACAATTCGAGCAACGATTATGGCGCACCCGATAATCGTAAGTACAAAGGATATATTGCGTTTAACGCGGTTGCTGACTTTCATAATAAAGTGATTTTGTGATGCAAAATTACTAAAAATCGGAGATTGGCACAAGTAAAAGCCCCACCGATTGCTTGGTGAGGCTGTGGGTCGGGTCGTTCAATCACCGTGGATATTGATACCTGCGATGTATTCGCCACAGTCGGCGAATTTAAGAAGCACTTGTGCGAGAGCGGCGGAACGGGTCTTGGCGAAGATGTTTGACCACAGGCAGTACGAGTAATCGAGGAAGTGGACGTAGGCGTAAAACCTTTTATGTCCTTTGGGGCATTTGAGCGAGTAGTCGGTGAGATTGACGAAGTCGCTGTCTTGGGGGCGTTTGTCGGGAAGTATCATATCGTATTGATTTAGAGTTATGTGCCGAAGCACTTTTGATTTTACGTGCAAATCAAAGAATGTGCATAGGAGGCTGAAAGAGTCAAGGGTGATTGCCGTTTTGCAGTGAGCGAAAAACGGAGGAACGCGGAGCGCACAACCTGCCCTTGACCTGCCGACGCATATTCTAATTTCGCACAGGAAAATCAGTGCTTCGTGCCATAGCTCCAATACGGTATGACCGATAAATGCCCCTTGCGACTTCGCTCTCACCGGCTGCTCAAATGCCCCGATACCGCTAAAAGAAGTAGCCGGAGGCTTTCTTCTCGTTTCGGAACACCGGCGGGGCAAACAACTTCGCGGTGTCCGACTTATGCCATTCCTCGAACGATTCAGCGTTCAGCCTAATGAAGTTGACAATATCCACGAGCCTACGCGAGTTGAACGACCCCGACCGCAGGTAGCCCACGACCTGCGCTTTTACCTGCCGGACAATCTCACTCCGTTGTTCGGTCAGATCACCACGCAGGTTTTCGGAGCGGAGTGCTGACATCAGTTCCGGCGAAAACCATTCTTCGGCTAACGATGCTTCAAGGTCTATGACCTGTGAGCGGAGTTCCAGATAACGCTCCCACTTCGAGCCTTGAATCGGGCCGGAGGCCTCGATGAGCGAGAAGTCGGGAAAGAGCGTTGCGCCGAAGAATGTAGCCCGGTCGGAAACGAGCCACTTGCTTGCCCCGACAAGTTCGGGCAAGAGCGCGGCGATGCAATCGTCGCGGTGTGCGAGCATAGAGCCGACAAGGCGGTCGACACGCGGCTTCGATGCCGGAGCGAGGTTTGAGGTGTTGACAACACCGAAACCGTTGGGTGTAAGCACAATGTCGAGCGAGGGAATTGCTCGGCGCAGAGCGTCGGCAACAACGAGCCGCGAGCACAATATCTTGATATTGTTGCTGTCGGTATAGCCGCAGATGGTGTTAAACGTGCTTTCACTGGTGAAAGTAGTTTTGACCCAATCCTCGGCGAGGTCGAGAAAGAGCGCGAGCCTTTCGATAAAGGGCACTTCGCCCTTGACCGAGGCGATGATGTTGGGGATATGGGCGCGGAGCTGCGCGTCAGTTGTTATCAGCTTTGCCATTGTCGTTTGCGTTGGGGAGTTTCACTTGCTTTGCGTCGGTGTGCTCGTCGAGTGTGGTAAGTTGGATAAACGGGATTTCAGGGTGTACGCCCTGCCACTCGTTGAAGCGGATAATAATGCGATGCACGGTAAAGAGCAGGTCGTGATAAGGCTTTTGGAGGGCTTGGGCAATGGTGTAAAGTTCGCGCTTGTCCGAGCCGCTGTTGTTAGACTGCGCCTTGCCCGGCACGGAACCGACAAGGTTACTATGCACACGCATAGTAAAGCATATCATATTGATTGCTTCCTGTATGTCGGTTTCCCAGTCGCCGCCCTCCTTACTGTCATCTATCTTGTTGATGACAACATCGTGCTGCTCTTTGCCGTCGGGGGTAACATAAAAAGTCGAAAACCAGGCTTTGCCGCTGTTTTCGGCACCTGTGAGGAAGTCGAGAATTTGCTGTTTTTCGGCGACGATACGCGCCTGTTGCTTGCGGCGGTCGGTGATGCCCTCGGCACGGAAAATACTCTCCCAGTATTTTGCACCGACCTCGATGTGGTACTTGATGGGGGCGGAGTTTTTGAGCTTCGCTTCCTTGGCAATGCCGATAAGCTGCTTTATGTTGTACCACTTGCCGCGGAACAAAGCGCCGTAGTAAGGAATGGGATAATAAGTGCTGTCAACGGTCGGGATTCTTGACACGATGGCAAATTTCCTGACCTTTGACTTCTTGGCGAGTTTGTTTTGCAGATCGCGCCAAGGCGAAGTCGGGTCGAGCAGGTCGATTTCCTCGATGTCGTTACGCGACGAGATAGCCTTTCGCCAGTTGGCGTAAAGGATTTTGGAAATACGACCGTGAGCGTCGGCGGGCGTGAAGCGGCAATAACAGGCTTCTTTTCTCAACAGGCGCACGATGCGCGTGCCGTCCTCGTTGAGAATAAGCACGGACACGGCGAAGCCAAAGTGCTTAAAGTCCTGACAAATGCCGAGAAAGTAAGCGGCGAGGTCGTTGTCAAGAAGGAAGTCCTCAACATCATTCTTGACCTTTGCGGAGGCTTCGGTGGTGCAGTATTGCAGCCCGGAGCCATAGCAGACTTCGGCGTTGAAACATTGGCAGGTTGCCAATGTTTCGTCTTTCTCGACGAGCGCGAGCAAGTCGAAAGGCATCTGATTGTCGCCGCCCCACGGAATATAAGAGAGAGTATCGTCTACAATCGTAGGCACGATGTCAACGTCCTCTTTGAATACTGACGCGGAATTGACGGTGAAGGCTGCACGAGCATCGAAGCCCGGAAGCGTCTCGACTGAATTAAAGTTGAGTGAGTCTATATCAATCATGGCGAAAGGAATTGAGCGTTAGAGAAAAACTTCGAGGTCGTTGACGCGGAAGATGCAGCAGTCGCGGACGCGGCGGCACTCGCCGGAGGCAAGCAGCTTGACGTTGCGCCAGCCGCCGTAAAAATTGTAGCGGAGCGATATACAATTTCGGAGGTGGAGAATAGAGCCGTCGGATTTCCAAACGGAAATATCGACGGGGTCGCCGGAGTTGAGCATGGTGCGGGCGGTAGATATGTGTATCGAGCGAGCCATTGCGATAAGTACAAAGTACGAGTTATGAGTTACGAGGTTATGAGTAAACGAGATTGTAAGGTTCTGTGAAAATGCCGGGCGAGGCAGACAAGCGCACTATCGGGCGGTTGTCTGTATATCGACATGTGAACTTGACCTTGTTAAGTTTCTCGCCGCCGTCCTGTATTTCGCAGGTTGCGTCGGTAATGAGTATCGGGGCGAGAACGAGCGGGTCATAACTGTTGGTCGGGTCCGGCACGATGCGGAACACATCGTGCGACGAAAAGAGTTGGTCTATCCATCCGGCTTCGTCAGAAGTCAGCGGTCCAGCCTCCACTTCGTAGGTCTTCGCTGTGGACTGATTGTAGAACCGCGACTTGCCGTTTATGATGGCAAGCGAGCGTTCTACGTCCGTCTTTGCGGTGGTTTCCACCGGCAAAGTGGCCGAGTCCCAGACATTGAAACAGTTGCGGAAGTAGAACGATTCAAGGTCTGTGAGCGAGTTGTCAACGAAGCAGGTAACAGACCGCTGGCCGCAACGGACGGTAAACGACAGCAGTGTAATGTCGCCGGGCCGAGCGGCGGCGAACCCTGCGGCATCGGCAATGACTGAGGACAACGGCACGTTGATCTGCACGACCCCGGAGGTGGCGGCGGTCTTGCCGGAGTCCATGAAATATGAGTGAATAAATCGGGCTTCCGATTTTTTCGTCTGAAAGGTATGCTGTACCGAATACTCCAGACTCTCCCCGGATTCCGTGTAGAGGAAAAGGGAGAGCGTGGAGCCAGGGGCGACACGGCGCATGGAGAGTGTTGTCAGGAAATTCTCGCGGAGAAATGCCGGAATATCCGTGCAGACCGTGAAGCGGTCGCAGTAAAGGATATGAAGTACACACGAGTCAGCCTTGTTGTTGACCGTGTCAGTAAATACCCGCAGGGTAAAGTCGGCGCATGACTGGCCGGACTTATTCATCTCGGACTCGATAAGCGAGCCAAGATCATAGAGCGTTACATAACCGCCGTGGGCGTAGTAACGCTCCGAGAGGATGACGATGCCGCCGGTGGCGGTCAGAGTAACATCGACATATTCCCCCTCGACGGCGACGGTGATTTCACCGACAGCCGAAGAAAGTATGATGCCCTGGGGCTT
>CANQWS010000051.1 GCA_947627615.1 uncultured Muribaculaceae bacterium
AACATTGTGGACACGATCCTATTACGTCGAGACGATAGGACACATTTCAGAGGATACGATACGTCGATATATTGAGGATCAGAAGAAAAAGTAGGCTGCATTCATCCCATGCCTAAAGGCATGGGCTTTCTGCAGCTTTAATTCGTAAGTACGCGCGACCCATCCGACGGTAAACACGAAGGGGAATTCCATGTAGACATTATTACTCGTTCTGCATGCGCCCCAGCAATATAAGCGTCAAGCATTGCAAGCCGATTGTATGGATGAGCCCCTGCTTCACCGGAATTTATCCAAGCATACGCCCTATCTTTAATCTCACACATATCACATTCTTACTTCTCATCTTTGAACTCTGATTTGCGAAAAGAACAAACCGGACGAACGGCAAATGACATGTCACGGTAAAAACCCAATATGTCACCAGAAATGCCATTATAAACAAACGATCTAAAAGAACTAGGCTCTAGATCAACCTCACTCGTCCAATAAGTACTCACAGCAGGCTTACCGCCAATTGCTACGAGGACTTCATCAAGACCACGGAACCGAGCGTCGTATAGCTCTAACGCCTCCCGGCGAGTAGCACAGCGGAAATTAGCACCATAATCTGCAGCGGCTTTCTGAGCATCCTCGAAACTAAAGGCGGGCAAGTCCTCCTTAGCAATCTCAAGCATGCCCAAATCTGTTACAAGCACAACAGACGAAGCCGTGAGCTTGTCTTGGCGCTTCAACCACTCAAAAAGCGTATATAATACACCGCTGTCGCTATGAATATAAACACCACCCTTGCGCGGCAAAGACTCTAAATACTCCTTCGCTTTTATGCTTTTCATTGTTTATTAAATTTTACAAAATGGTAAACGTAAAAAAAAAACCGAGAGACACAACTCTCGGTTTACAAATAACATGAAGCAAAGAAACTATTTAAGATCACAAATAACGTCAATATCTACCGAATGGACACTATCATTAATATCTAGCGAAGTAGTGCCTTTTTTATAGAGTGTAGGTGGCGTTGGTGTAGCGGTAGCAACAACCGCCATATTAACCTTAGCAACATCTGTGCGGAGTATCGCAGCAACCCCCGTCGAATCCGTCACAGAGCTGACCGTAACAGACTTACCATCAGCGTTCATATAATTCAACGTCACAGGACACGACACAAGCCTGCTAGGTTTAATCCCACTCAAAGAAGTAGACACCGTAATCGTGAAACTAACAACACGCTTAGGATAAGATAGATAGCGAAGCTCACACGCCTGCGTCCCCGTCTCGGTGAGAGCATTTACAATAGCCGTCTGCTGAATCTCCCACTCCTGATAACCCTCATCAAGAACATGCGTGGAGACAACAGTATCAGTAACATTAGGACCAACAACAAACTGAACCGTGCGACCTACATCCTCCAGAACTGGATCAAGCTCAATATACTCAATAGCATCTGAGGAAACCAAAGTGAACTTGTTCATCTCACCAGCCTCAAAAATCGTGGTACTCTGGTAACCATACTGATCATAGATACTAATCCCCATATCCAAAGTGTTCGTCAAATCCAAAAAATAAAGATCGAACATTTGAGCATACTGGCATACCTGATTAGAGATAGATATATCCACAGTAGTAGGTTTGCTCTTAGAAGAACCTAACAAAACATTTCCAACACTATAAAGCTCAACATAGATGACATCCCCGTCAACTACAGAAACTGACTCAAATATCGAAGTGGCATTTTCTAAGATGTACTGACCAGTAGAAGAATCTAAAGGATAAAGCACAGGCGTTTTATAAGTTTTACCTCTAGTTTGATTGTAAAGCTTAATGTAAACATTGCGTCCCTTTAAGCTATTCGCAGAATCCACAGGACGAATTGCCAAAGCCATACCCACAGGCAAAGCCCCCGCAGCCTGCATGACGTTCAACGACGCCATGACCGACGGATCGCTGGACGTAGAAAGTATGACCGACTTCGACCGCGCCGAAGACGACGGATTATCCGTCGAGTCAACCTTTATAATCTGATCCTGAACCGCATCATCCATCGTGACCGTAATGTAGTCAGTGGAACTCGATCCCCAAAGAATCTTCTTAGAAACAGTTGCCATGAAATGAATATTTTAAGGTTTTTAAAAAGCATGGGTGAGATTCACCCATGCTGAGAAATTAAGAAACGTCGAACGTATCATTCGTCTTGACATAGACACTAACCTCGGAAGCACTCTTGCCTTCTAAGTTCACCGTGACACTGCTGCCATACCGCGTGCCGTTCAAAGACACATAAATCTCAGGATCAGCACCCACCTGATTGAACGTCACATCCGTAGTACCCGACTTACCATTGCCGGAACCCGTGATCGTCACAACGAAGCCATTACGCGGCGAAACGGACGGGTTAGCAGTATAAGATACAATACCAGTAGGGGGAGCCAGAGTAAAGCCCGTAAGAGCAGTATTGACCGCGTAGGTGAAAGACCCCGACAAAATAGATGTCTCCGAACCCGAAGTATAGTAAGCACGCTGCGTGAAGTTAGGCTTTAACTGATACTGCCCTGCAGAAGCGGCAACACTAATAGGCGACGTATGCGTAACAATAGGATCGGAGTACGTAACCTCGTTGGCCTCACGGTAGAGGGACAACGAATCCGACGCTGTCTTGCCATTCATGGTTATATTAACCGTAATGGTAGCCTCCAACTGACGAGCTGTAACCACGTTACCTAAGCTTGTAACCGTATAGTTACCCGTAGAGGTATTGACATCACCACCCGTGAACGTCTTAGAACTTATAAGCGATGCCGTTTCGGTTTCACCCGAAGTCCACGTACCAGTCTGAGTAGCTAACAAAGTCGGGTTACGGTTGTCGGCACCCGCCGAAAGCGTATTGACCGCAGGAGTACCTCGATACTCGAAAATCGTAATCGTAGGAGTACCCCATGTTCTGCTATTAGCCTCCTGATAAACATCGCACGTAACATCATCGAACATACCATGGGCACCCAAAGACACCATGACCTCTGCAACCTTAGTGCGAACCTTGGCCGTAGTACCCAAGCTGGCGGCAGTAACTGCACCCGTACTCGTATTAATATTAAGACCCGAACCCGAAGACTGCGAATAGGCCCATGTGCCCCCAGAAGATACCGTGCCAGTAGAACCAGAAGTGTAAGTCACACGCTGAGTGAAAGACTTGGTAAGCGAAACCGTACCACCACCTGCAGGAATATCATCATCATAAGAAGCCGTAATAGTCGGCCTAGCATAAGTGGCCGTATTAGCCTCCTGATACACATCCAAAGTAAGAGTAGCAGACTCATTCTTCGCACCAACAACCTCTAAAGTCAAAGTACCAACCTTCGCGCGAGACTTGACCGTAGTGCCAAGCGACAAAGCTGTAACAGGATCAGAGTAACTAATAGCATGATTATTAGGAGTGTCTGTAACACCAGACGTATAAGTCACATCCTGAGTCCAGCCATACGACGTAAACTCAGAAATGGTGCCACCACCAGCCGGAATATCATCAACCACAGCACCCGTAATCGTAACAGGACCTACAGACTTAATCGTATTCGCTTCCTGATAAACACCAACCGTAGCACTACCAGACTTGCCGTTAATAGTGATAGTAGCCGTAGCATCCGTCTTCTTCGTGCGGGAAACCTCAGTCGTGCCTAACGAAGTCCCAGAAACAGCACCCGTGGAAGTATTGACGTCAGTACCACTATAGGACCAAATTCCTCCCGAACTGATAGAACCCGTAGAACCTGAAGTGTAAGTCGTAGTCTGCGTAAAGGACTTCGTCGGTGTAACACTACCGCCACCCGCAGGAATATCTGCGTAAGACAACGACACAACCGGAGTGCCATACGAAACAATAGCATTAGCCTCCTGCGTGAGAGTAACAGAATCCGTCAGCGTCTTATTATCCGTGTCGCTATTATTCAGCGTGACCGTCAAAGTCGAAGTCCGAGCGTCACCCACCGTAGTCCCGCGAGACGGTGCAGTCACGGTAAGCAGTATGTTAGTATTTAACGCCTTCGTGAATACCGAGTTCGAAAGCTCCCAATCATCCAAAGCGAAGTTCTGAACTCGAACCGTGCCAGAAGTAAAGGTGCCGTAGCAAGTGTAAGAAAGAGTATCGCCTTCGGCCGGGAAAGACAACGTAGGACTGACAGGCGTAACCCAGTTCTGACCCTTAATCGCAATCGACAAAACGTAGTTCTCCTGCTGGTAAACAGCAGCACTAGCAGAACCCGTCTTGCCATTTACCGACACCGTAGCGGTAGCATCCGTAATCTTCGTACGAGCCTTAACAGTATATCCTAATGCGCTAGCAGATACCGCACCTGTAGAGGTGTTGACATCGGTGCCACTATAACTCCAAGAACCGCCCGACGTAACCGTACTTGTGGAGCCAGACGTATAGGAAACACTCTGTGTAAAAGACTTCGACGGTGTGACGCTACCGCCCGAAGCGGCAATATCAGAGTAGGAAAGCGTAAGAACCGGGACAGCATACGTGGCCTCATTCGCTTGACGACCAAACGAAGTAGTACCCGTCAGTTCATTATAGGTGAAATTAATAGATGTATAAACCACAGGAGAGACATAAGTCCCAGCACTTATATAAGTCATAGTTTGATTCGCAGAATCCCAAGTAGCTGACGGAGACGTCATATAATACTCCGTAGACACTCCCGAAGATACAACATCCTCAGAAGACGAACCAGACGAATAACTGTACTTTGCAATAAACGATACAGTGAGAACACCACCATTAGCAGCAACCCAAAACCGAGTGTCAATATCTGGAATGCCAGTGGGAGGATTCGACGAAGTACTGCGAGCGACAATCTTCGTAAAAGTCTTAACATTAGCAACCTGCATGAACGACAAGGAATTGGAAGTAAACCCAGCGCATGTCCACGAAACATCGGAACTGCGTGCATCGCCTGCAATCTCGCCACGCGAAAGAACATGCAACGACATGGGATAAGTAGCATCATCATCCAACACCTCAACCCAAGACACTGACGTATTGACCGTCACATCACTAAAATCAGTGATGCGGACCTCATTCGTAGAACCCGACGTATAAGAATACTGATTATAACCTGCACATGCAAGGTTACCACCCGCCGCAGGAACAGCAGACCAATCTGAAATCCAAGAATCACCAGAAACCGATGGCGCAGCCAAACGAATACCTGTAAGAGTCTGGAGGTTAGCCTGACGATACATGTAGAAACGAGTAGTACCATAAGGTGTAGTAACCTCTATAGTACAACCATACGAATCGTTCTCCGGATAGACCGAAGTCCCCGCCGACGGAATCGTCAAAGTCCAAGACGAAGCGTCCCACGAAGCATCAGACCCCAACGCAACAGGCTCAGACGTGGACGACGCAGAAACGTCCTTGACAACAGTAGAACCCGATGTATAACTCAAGCGAGCACCCGGCGTAGCTGTAACAGTACCACCTGTAACCACAACGATGTTACCTCTACCATCGTAAGACGGATCAGCAGCATAAGCGTTACTAAAATCTACAAATGTCTCGACGTTAGCCTCCTGCGAAACAGAAGCTGACTTCGTAGCAGTAAGACCATGCGACGTCAAAGTCCAAGTGACACTATCAGACCAAGCATCTCCTGCTACAGATCCGCGCGAAGCATACGTAACAACGCCCGTACTTGAATCGACAGAAGCACCATGACCCGAAGTAGTCAACGCGAAGGAACCACCCGTGACTGGAACATCTGAAGCAACAGAACCCGAAGTATAGGTCTGAGTCTCCGTAGCAAACAAACGCGGAACCGACGTGCCTCCCGATGCCAAAACCGTAGACGTATCAAAATACGAAAAAGTCGTAATGGTAAGATCACTATAAGTAATCTCATTGACACCCTGCGTGGCCGTACCCGTACTCGAATCAGAACCCGAAACGGTCTTAGCACCTAAGGCCGACAACTCCGAAGACGGAGTGTAAGTCAACGAAAGAGAATAAGTAATAGTCGGGGACTGACGAGAACCAAGCGTCGTGCCCATAGAAGCTGCCGTGAGCGATCCCGTAGTAGTGCTATTCAAAGTGAAGCCACTATCGTCAGTCATAGAGAACGACGGCGTGAGAGTATAGGTATATCCATCAATAGCAGATGCAGACGACAGAGTAGAACCCGAAGACATCGTAACCGCAATAGTCGAATCCGTAGTCGGAGTAACAGTCGCACCCTTAGCCGCAATGGTGCTGTAAGCAAACGAAGCATCGGAAACCGAAACCGTCTCTACGAAGTTGGCAGCTTGACTAATAGGAACATCACACTCCAGCAGAGTATTAACGCCACCAACGTCTAGAGTATACTGCGCCCAAATGGTGACACTCCGTGAACCACCAGAGCCCAAAGCGCGGTTCGCAACAGTAAAACTCGTATTAGTAGTAGAGAAAGTAATCCAAGATACAGAACCCCCTTCCTTGAAAAGAAACACCGGACGCACGTCATTATCTACAATCACTACACCATTGCGCTTGACAACAACATGACCTGTACCAACGACCGAATCATAAGTACCACCCCCTGCAGCAAAAGCCGGAATGGCAACCACCGTAAGTTTGGCCTCAAACTCCGAAGCCTCCTGCGTAAGGCTAACCGTACAAGATTTAGAAATACCCGCCGCCGAAATAGTCAAATCCGCCGTCCGAACCTTAGACAACGGATTAACATCGGCAGACAACGAAACCGTCTGATTACCCGAAAACGACGAAGCCGTGGCTGTCCACTGACCTCCCTCTTTGAAATCACCACTTACTGAAGCCATGATAAACCAAAACTAAACCCATGTTGCCTCTATAGAAACATCAACCGACGACAAAACCTGACCCGTGCTGAAAGTGCACGTCATAGCACCTGCAGGAATGTAAGGCGACGCCGGACAGACGTCAATGACAAAACACTGATTGACCATATCAACATCCGACGGATCACCATGAACAACCAACTGAAAGCAAATGAACGAATCAGGATGATCCGGATCAAAATACCAACGCCACTCCTGAGCGCCGTAGTCATTCACACCCAGAGAAGTAACATCCTGCGAAAACGAAACAGCAACAGCAGGATAGGAGACAATATCAATACACTTACGACGGTCCATGACACTGAGAGAAACACCCGCCGAAGACAAAGTAATGCTATCCGCCGGAACCGGAGCAAACGACGGACGCGACGGCAAAGCGTAACAAACAGTATAATAACCGCAATAAGTCTCACGAACACCGTAAGCGTACGGATTCATGAGATCATTCGGATCGGCATACTGAAACTTGGAAATCGGATTCGCCATAGACTCAAATCTTAAAAACGAATGTCACGAAGCTCCTGCGTCTTAATGACCGAAGCCGTATCAAATGAACTACCTACATACCGGATACCGAAGGTCAGGACCCCCGGCTCCAAAAAGTGAAGAAACTCCGGCGTCAAGATCAAATACCAATTCTCACGACGCCGAACAATAGAAGCACCCGACTCCGAAATGTGACGCTCCGACTCCGGAACGAACCCCGCGCTATAGTCCACAACCCAAAGGCGGTTGCTGAGCTGAGACGTGTAAACACAAACCTCAATATCGTAATCCTTAACATAGACCGCGTCGTCACACTTCATGAGCGTAAACGACAAGTCTATCTCCTCCTGACGATAGAAAAAACCAACGCTACTATGAAAGACATCGAACATTACTACTTCCCCTTCATCTCTTCATTAAGAGCATCCTTGACGCCCGCCATGTCTTTGCTCTTACCACGAATGACCGCCAAAATACGAAGGTAAACATCCGAATCCGAAATGACCGCAAGGTTCTCAAAGATACTCAGAATCTCACAACCGTAAATGTAACCCGCCGTGAACAAATAAAGATTAAAATCCAAAGTCAACGCCTGCTCCGCCATGAACGTCAACAAAATGGCCGTAATGTAACACAACCACTTAACAACAGAGTGTATGAGACGACGACTCGTAATATCAATATTCGCCTTACGAGATGCGAAAATACCCGTAACCCAGTCCGCAACAACCAAAATAGACAGGATCGTAAGAACATGCCATGTAGGAGCAAAGTACGCCACGCAGAAACCCCACGCGCTACAAAAAACCGACTTCAGAAATCCCCACATACGCCTCTAAAAACATTTGTGGGATATATAATTGCCATTACCCAAACAACCCAAACAAAAAGCCCCGGCAAAATGCCGGAGCTAGAAACTAAAAGATAGAAATGCCCTACGTCACCTAGAACTTCTTCCCGCCATGCATGGGAGAGCGCAAAGCGTTATAAAGCATTTTAGCCCGCAAGTACCACTGGAAGTCCCAACCCATACTGAACATCCACTTCTCCAAGAAACGCAGCAGAAGACCCGCGTGATACTTCACAGGACCCTTATACGAGAATAAGATGGTATGGAAGGCGCAAGCAATCTCCGTAGGATGTGCATTGCGAAACATATACTCCGACGAAACCGGATTAAAGAACGGATTACAACTCTCGATAGATGACGACGTGAGGAAGCGGTTAATATCTGACTCGATAATATCAAATGACACATCCCAGCCATTGTGACCAACAGCATCCAGAAGATAGATAGCAACATCTATAATCTCCTCCTGCGGATAGCCCTTCACAATCTTAGCGTAAGCCTCCTTATACCACTGATCCGCAGCATCCTCCGAAAGCTCATCCGCAGGCTCGCCATGACGAAGGAAAAGACCACTCTCCTCCATGAGGGCAATGAGGGTGTCTCTAGGAACATCAACACCAGCCTTAACACGATCCGAACACTTACGAAATACCTCCAGAACCTCCGCCATCTCGCAAGTCATCATAGCCGTATTGCGAGTGGTAGGCCAGTCCTCCGCCCAGAAGCCATTACGCTTGCTAGTAGCATAGCAACTAGCAGCGTAATCATAGACCTGTATAGGGGACAAAGCTACATGCTCAAATGCAACATTCGAAATATCCGTAGCCGGACTAGTGCTGATTAAATCAGCGTATGAAACACAAATAGAATTCTTCATTATTAAAAAAGTTAAGATAACTCCTCAGTGTAGCCTTCAGACACCCACCCATTACGAGTACAACGAACCCACCAATAGCGGTCTGATAGTAAATGCTTGAACCAGATAAACCGCACGTAGCTCTTGCCATGCGGGACCGACTCCGATCGGACATGAGCATAAACTCCAGAACCGCACGCTGCAGAGATGAGCTTAGACTCAGAGAAACCCCGGACCCGACGATGTGGAACAGTACCCGAACGCATGCCGAATATACGTAGTGAGATTAAAGAAAAGACTCCTCAACCAACGTGAAATCAACTGTAGCGTTAGCATCCGCACAGGACGACAGCAACATAGAAATACCACCAGAAACTACATAGACGCCTCCATCACGACACACTACGGTAAACACATTATTAACCCTATCAAAAATCACATCACCATCGAAAATAGGAGGTGATTATATACAATTTTACACTGCACATATTGACGCTTCGTCGAAGTCGTAACCGCCCTCTCCACGTCCGTCAAACCCGCTCACCGCGGGCAATAACTTCTCTAAACCCATACGCTTAATGTTGAGCGCAGCATTGACATCCCGGTCGTGCTGTGTACCACATCCCGGACACGTCCACGAACGATCTGAAAGCGTTAACATGGAATTGTGGAAGCCACAACAACTACAAGTCTTCGTACTAGGTGCCCAACGATCTATGAAAATAAGATTGTGTCCCAACCACTTCGACTTATACTCTAGTACTCTGCGAAGCTCGCCCCAACAAACATTTTGAATGGATTTAGCTAACTTATGATTTTTAACCATACCGACAATATTCAAGTCTTCCATTACTAGCGTTTGACTTTCGCGCAGTAACGTCTTGGCGACATGGTAAATATAATTCTTAATTAAATTCCGTTTCTTAACATAAAGCTTATTAATCTTCAAGCGGATGCGTGCACGGCGCTTCGAGCCTTTCTGCTTCCGAGACTCATGCTTCTGCAAGCGAGCGATGCGGCGGTCGATAATGGCATAGAAACGCGGGTTAGGTATCTTATGACCGTCAGACGTGACGATAAAGTCTTTAAGCCCTAAGTCAATACCGACCGTCGTACTAGCTTCTACAGGCTGTGGCTTAGGCGATTCGACGCCCGTCTCCACCAAGCACGATGCATAGTACTTGCCATCGCTTTCTTGCGTAACTACAATGTGACGTAAAATACCAACAAACTCCCGGTCTTTCTTATATTTAACTAAACCAAGCTTAGAAAGCTTTAAACGACTAGTATCTTGCAACACCGCGCAATGCGAGGATGGAAACCTACAGGACTTACGGCTGCGATGCTTCGTCTTGAACTTAGGATAACCATTACCTGACTTAAAGAACTTCTGATAAGCATCATCCATATCACCGACGGCTTGCGGCAAGCAAACCGCTGGAACATCACGCAACCACGGAAACTCTTCTTTAAGCAGCTTTATTTTCTTAGTGAGATCAAACTCCGAAAGCTTCGTCTTGTCGGTCTCGTATGCCGTCTTCCTAATAGCGAGCGTCTTGTTATAAATGAAGCGGCAGCACCCAAACGTCGCCTGCAACAAAGCCTGCTGAGTCTTGTTTGGATAAATGCGATATCTGAATGCCTTCTTCATGACAGCAAGTTACAATTATTTTACGTTTACTGCAAGTGATGATGCAAAATAGTATCTAATTCCCAGAAATAAAACTCTGCCAAGAAGATACTGCTGTAGGCAATGAAAGATCGGCTGACGAAAGGTAGGATACCAACGACTTGAAGCGAGCAACGTCGACTCCGCAATCATAATCAAAAACTCGCACACAACGCGCAGAATAGCCAACACACTTAAGCACACCCCTACGAGTAACCCAACAGCGAATGTAGCGAATGCAATTGCCCCAAGAGATATCCGATAAGCACAAACCCTCAACATCCGAAAGAAAGCGAATCAAATCGGCGCGAGCGCCAGCGTCAGGAACGTAGACATACAAACCAATCTGTGACATAAAAACTATATGTCTAAAAACTTAGGACGCGCCTTCCGACAAAGACGTGAGTATTCAGCAAAAGCATGAGAAAGCACCCAAACACGACGCGCGCTCTGCAAAGCAGCATGCCCCTGAACATACGAGCAAAACTCATTGCAACAACCTGCACCACCCCGCACACGAACACGATACACCATGCACCTCCGACTCCTGCAAAAGTACTCTTCGAGCCGAACATTCTTCTTTGCCAAACGGCGCATGTGACGCAAAAACTTAGTACGCATATACCCCAAACGTTATTCCCGACTATCATGCAAAATAGAACGCCAACCAATTACAAAGCCACCAGAAGTCACCCCACTATCTGACGGCATAATAGAATGCGTGAGAGTGAGAAGAGAATCGAGAGAGCGCCAGCAACCGTCTCCTTCATACCGACCAGTCTGAAAGGAAACACTACGCGGATAACACGGAGAAGACGCAACTAACATGTCAACCAAAGCACCTACCGGAGGGAGAGAGTCTTGAACAGAAGTGAACTCCAAAAACTTCTTGTATACAGACCCAGCACCTGCCATGTAAGCAGCAGACACCATACTCGCCGTCAAAGGAGAGTCCAAATCACAGACATAATCCAAAGACTCTTGTTGAATATCCCAAAACATGAAAATAAATGAATTAATTAAACCAAGCAGCACACACTACAAGATAGGACGCCAGTCCACAAAAGCAGCGTCAGCACCCTCAAACATCTCGTTCAAAGCGTCAAGGTAGTCGATGAGAGGAATAAACTCACCAGAAATCGTATCAGCACAAACGTACCAAGAGTCATCAGGACCAGAACAACCAATGGCATAAAAATAATCAGAACTGGCATCACCACAAAACTTAAAACGAAGAAGGCACGGCTTGTCCCACAATGTAGAATCAGAAGAATCAGAAGTAGCACGCCACCGCAAAAACTCCTCCCGCATCCGAGAAGCACCTTGTGCAAACCCATGCATAAGCAGATCATCTCGACGAAGCGCACATTCCGGATGAGTACGCGCACACTCCTGCTCAAACTCCTTTAACAAATCCTTAATAGACTTCATACAATACAACCACTATTAATATTGACATACTCCGGCGCCTAAAGCCGCTGGATTCTTGACTCAAGCATGGCTGCCGCTAAAAGCGGGCTTACTGCCACTAATCAAAGCGTCCATGCCCGAACGCTTAATGTTTAACGCTGCGTTTACATCCCATGCCTAAAGGCATGGGCTTTCTACAGCCTTAATTCGTAACTATACACTATACGTTACTCCTTAACAGTACTCACAAAAGTCCGAACCGGACGCACGGCATGCGAACCACACTTGATGTTGAGATTCACGCCGCCCGTGGCGTTGTTGTAGACGAACGCGCAGTCGGAATTGTACTCCGAATCGGAATCGGCCTCGCACGTCCAATAGACGTTTGTAGTGGACTTACCGCTGATCTTCTCAAACGCTTCGTCGAGTCCCCTGAACCGAGCATCATACATTTCTAGCGCCTCGTGGCGCGTAGCACAGCGGAAACCGTCACCATACTTGGCAGCAGCTTTCTGAGCACCATCGAAACCAAACTCACCTACCAAGTCTTTCTTGACAATCTCAAGCATGCCCAAATCTGTTACGAATTAAAGCTGCAGAAAGCCCATGCCTTTAGGCATGGGATGTAAACGCAGCGTTAAACATTAAGCGTTCGGGCATGGACGTGTTGATTAGTGGTAGTAAGCCCACCTCGGTGGCGGCCATGTCTGAGTCAAGAATCCCGCGGCTTTAGCCGTGGGAGTATGTCAACGAGATCATCGGGAATATAAATTCCACTAGGCACCTTCTTCATATCCATAACAATCCTCATAGATTAAAACATAAGTGACGGAAAGCGAGGTCTAGTACCCCGCTTTCTTTTGACGTGTATTAGCACAGAAAGTCTTGTTGGACCCGCGCAAAACAATCTCACCCATAGGCTCCCATTCCCCGCTGGACCAAACCTTCGTTATAGAACCCTTCGCGTTATGCTCCTTCATAGCCTTCTTCGCAGCTGACAAAGAATAGAAAGTCTCGGCATAACCAGTCTCGTTGTTGTAAACATTGTAAATTTTCATAGCTCAAATCCATATTAAATTACCCGTAGAACTATTTCTACACTACAAAGGTAGGAAAGTTAATTTAATAATCCAAATTTAATTGCAAAAAAAAAACGTGGCTGCCATAACAACAGCCACGAAACCCTAACTAGTAAGAACTAAACCTTTGCTAAAATCCTAAATCATAAACCATGAAGGAAACAGTACAACTACCTTCAAATATTGTACCTGTCATAGCTGACACAACATCTATATTAAACGAAACATCAGAAGCCGAAGCCGGAGCATAAGTAATATTTATCACAGATGACTGAACTATATTACTAGTCAAAGGCGTAGACGTCGCAATAACCATAAAACTGCCGTTTTTAGGCTTAAAGCTCCCGCTAAACGTTAAAACAGCAGCAAATTTACTAAGTTTAGTGAGTGTTAAATCAGCACCCGAACGTACTCGTATAACTTTAGCACCCAACCTATCATAATGCCATGAAACAGAGCCATCGATACCAAAGTCAATCATGCCAGTAGCCAGCAACGAATAGGGAACTGCAAACGTACCCCCTACAAAAGAAGCAATACCCATCCGGGCAGGCTGCTGAGCACCCCCAACATTATATGAATAATTAAAGTCACTAGGATTGGAAATATACATCCTACCATAAGTTAACCTAGAAGCATAATTCAAATAGGTGAAAACCAAAGAATACTTCATAATTCCTTGCGGAGGCAGCACAACCTTGTTAATAAAAACATTGGGATTAGCATTAGTTAAAGAATTAGGATCTGCAGCATCTGAGCAAAATAAATAAATGCCAGAATTAATAATAGCTCCAGAAGTCATACTATATCCTAAATTCGTAAACGATACCTTTATGGTAGCAAGCGTATTATTGACTACAGACCCCGAATAGGTCACACCTAACCCTAAAGAATCATAACCCTCAGTAAAATCAAAAACAGCCTCTACTACGTTATCTAACGAAGCTGTGCCCCTAATAGACGCATTAAACTTTGTTATAGTTACATCCAAAGACTTAGTCAAGTCATACTCAGTATATTCCTGTAGTAAAGAATCCCTAATAACAATATTATTAACTACAACCGAACCATCCGAAGCAAACTTGATCTTACCCGCAGCAAGATGCCCCTCACCCGTAGCGAAGTTAAACATGATGTTAGGAGTAAATGCCGGACCCGTAGCAATAGGTGCATTACCACACTGTGGATACTGCCACGGAGTAACATTACTAGTCGTGTCACCAGCTACTCCCACTTCACTGTAACCCGTGGCGAACCACAAGTAACCACTGCCGGAAAGCGAACTGAAATTCGAAGTCCACCCTGCAGGATTGGCAGAGTACTTATCCAGCGGCGGAGCTGACAAATAAGAATCACCGTAAGCCCAAATAGTCGTATAACCCGCTCGAGAAGTAGAGTAAACCTGTACGTCACCCCACTCGGAAATCTGACCCGTATCGCCGTCGATAATACCGCTACAAACATACCAACCGTAAGTGGAAGTCGGATAGCGCTGCCAACGAGAACCCGACCCCGACCCCGACGGGAAAGAACTAGGATCGGTACTCGTAGGCTTAGACGGAGTGGATAAACCACCATAGCAGTAAACCCGGAAAACCTCATCCGGATTGCCCGCATTGAACTTCTCGTAATTAGTGGTAGACGCGCCTTTTGCATTAATGCCCTGCATGCTAAACATGTAGTCGCCGTTAAAAACAGCAGACCCAATCAAAGCATTAGCAATGATACCAAGCTTCGTAATGATAGCATCAAACGCCTCAATAAGAACCCAGTCCTCACTCGTAGACGGAGTGTTAGAACCCGCAGGCTGAATAGAACCCTGCCAGTTGCCTATGGTGTTTAAAACATAGTAAGCAGCCGGACTAGACGAGGTGTCGTACACATAAGGCGCTATCTTATCCGTGCAGGTATAAACAACATCCGGAGAATACAAACCCGCAGGATAAACAATCTGACCCGCACGGCCCGGCGTGCCAATACCATCAACACCATTAACTCCCGAAAGACGTGCAGGAGTGGACCAACCATCCATAACCGTACCATCCGACTCGCCCGGAACGTAATCCGTCAACCGTGCCTGAACAAACCAAATGTAAATATTCGTCTCATCACTCGAAGACGGCGTGGGCGGCGTAAGAGACCAACCCTCCGGCTCACGAACATTACCAACCGGAGCGGAAGCAAGGGAAGCAGTGGCAGATCCTAAGCTATAACGAATCTCAATGCTAACCCCCGGAACCCCTGACGGACCCATAGCACCCGGGTTACCCGGCTTACCAATAGGACCCTGCTGACCCTGAGGACCTGGAACAGTGATACAGCAAGGAGTACTCCACGGCTGGTACATAGAAGTACCCGTAGACTCAATGATGCCCGAAGACATCCATAAGTACTCGGCATCCCTAAGTGGCATCAACGAAGACTGATCCGTAGTCCAGCCCGGAGGATTCACAGCACTCGTATCCAAAGCAGGAGCCTCCGACCAGCTATTCGTCTTCTTGAAGATAAGACGTGACTCTCGGCCATTCTGAGCAGTACCGTCCTTACCATTCAAAGGCAAAACAGAACCCCACTCATCAACCTTGCCCGTAGACCCAAGAACAACACCAAGACACTGCCACCAAGTACCATGCGACGAATCCGGAATCGTCATCCACGGAGTAGTCGAAGAACTGTAATCATCCGGATCAAGAGACGTAGGAGCACTCGGCTGCAAGGAACTCTTAGCATAAACCGTGAAAGTATAATTAGGCGGCGTAGGAGAGGTGCCCGGCTCACCCTTCGTACCCGTCATACAGAACGGACCCTGCCACACGCCGACAAGCGACCCGGAACCCGTAAACTCTGCAGTAATCATCCAGACGGCCTCACCAAGCTCAGGAGTATCTACAGAAGCAGCCCACAAAGAACCCGGATTGGCATTCGTGCGGTTAACACTAGGCGTGTCATCCGGACTACTCGTAATCTGATAACGAGAAGTAATCGTATGACCATCCGTACCATCAGTACCGTTAGTACCATTAGTGCCATCCTGACCCGTCAAACGAACAGGAGTAGACCAGTTACCTTCCAACTGACCCTCGTGGAATTTTCCAATAATCATCCACAAATACCAACCCTTATTCGTAGTAGGAACAATGTCGCCCCAAGCCTCACCCGGATTGGTACTCGTCGAATTTACAGCAGGAGCATTATTCGGGTCCTGATTGACGGCATATTTGAAGTTGTAATAATCCGAAGCAACACCATCCTCACCCGTAGCCTGAATAGGCGTAGACCAGCCCTTAACAAGACCATCAGCCCCATTAACCAAACCAACCGTCATCCACCACTTACCCGTAGAATCCGGGGCCTCCAACCAACCCGACGGATTCTGAGACTGAGACGTAGGAGCCGACGGCGCCGTGTCGCTCTTCTTAAAACGATTGATCTGATAATCAGGAACACCACCCGTAAGGCAGAAAGGCGTAGACCAATTAGTCATCAAGGCATCCGTCTCCGACGAAATCTTAGCATTGATAGTCCACACCGCCTTCTGGTCACCAGCGTCAAACTGACTACCGACAACCCACCCCTCCGGATCACGAAGCGCAGGATTGGCTAACGCCGGAGCCTCCGTATAGCTATTATTAGCAGCGTAGCGTGTCTCAATGAAAGGACCCGCAGGACCCATAGACCCCGGAGTACCATCCTCCGCGGTAATAGGCTGAGGAAGACCCCAGCCTCCATACGTCGTATTCGTGGAACCCGAAACCTTAGAACTCGAAACCCACCACTTACCATCACTATCCGGAAGCACGGACCAACCCTCCGGAAGCGGACTCGAACTCTGGGGAGTAGCAGGCTGATCATCGCTCTTCTTGAACGCGAAGGAAGTGTAGTCACCCGGAGCACCCGGCTCGCCACTACCACCACCGCTGCCGCCCGAACCTCCAGACCCGCCGACGTAGGCCATAAGCTGACGAAGCGTCATGCGAACAGCATAAGGAGATCCCGTAGAGTCATGAGCGTAACCAACGACAAAAGACGTGTCCAGATTGACATTCTGACCCGTAGACGATATGAGAATAGGAAGATCATTTAACGGCGTAACCGTCTGCGTAGGAACATCCCCAGAAGCCTTCGGCGTAGATGACGTCTCCAAAGCAAGACGAGCCGTCTTGAGCGATTTCTTTGCCATACTAGATGATTATATACAATTAATAACTTGCACATATTGACGCTTCGTCGAGACCGTAACCGACCTCTCCACGTCCGTCGAACCCGCTCACCGCGGGCAATACTTTTGCTAAACCCATGCGCTTAATGTTGAGCGCCGCATTGATGTCTCTATCATGATGTGTACCACAACCCGGACACGCCCACGAACGATCCGAAAGTGTTAATGCATCGTTCTTGAAACCACAACAACTACAAGTCCTCGTACTTGGTGCCCACCTATCTATGAAAATAAGGTTGTGACCCAACCACTTCGACTTGTACTCCAGAACTCTACGAAGCTCGCCCCAACAAACATTTTGAATGGATTTAGCTAACTTGTGATTTTTAACCATGCCACCAATGTTAAGGTCTTCCATTACTAACGTTTGGCTTTCACGCAGTAATGTATTGGCGACATGGTAAATATAATTCTTGATTAAATTCCGTTTCCTAACACAAAGCTTATTAATCTTCATCCGAATGCGGGCACGGCGCTTCGAGCCTTTCGTCTTGCGTGCTTCGTGCTTCTGCAAGCGTGCAATGCGACGGTCGATAGTAACGTAGAAACGTGGATTAGATATCTTGCAACCATCCGACGTAACGATAAAGTCTTTAAGACCTAAGTCAATGCCGACCGCCGTACTAGCATCTACGGGCTGCAGCTTAGGCGCATCGACGCCCGTCACAACCAAGCACGATGCGTAATACTTACCGTCGCTATCTTGTGTGACCACAATGTGGCGTAAAGCGCCGACAAACTCTCGGTCTTTCTTGTACTTGACCAAGCCTAACTTAGAAAGTTTTAAGCGACTAATATCTTGCAACACAGCACACTTAGGCACCATAAACTTACAAGACTTACGACTACGATGTTTTGACTTAAACTTAGGATAGCCTTTGCCTGACTTGAAAAAGTTCTGATATGCTGCGTCCATGTTACAGACGGCCTGAACCAAACAAACCGCTGGAACGTCATACAACCATACATACTCCGTCTTCAACGCAGTCATCCGATTGATACAAGCGAACTTACTAAGCCTCGTCTTGTCAGTATCGTAAGCCGTCTTCCGAATGTCTAGCATTTTATTGTAAACAAAGCGGCAGCATCCGAACGTCGACTGAAGCAAGGCTTGTTGAGCCTTGCTTGGATAAATGCGATATTTGAATATCTTATGCATGGATGCAAGTTACAATTATTTTACATTTATTACAAGCGGCGGTGTGAAATTTTGACATACTCCGGCGCCTAAAGCCGCTGGATTCTTGACTCAAGCATGGCTGCCGCTAAAAGCGGGCTTACTGCCACTAATCAAAGCGTCCATGCCCGAACGCTTAATGTTTAACGCTGCGTTTACATCCCATGCCTAAAGGCATGGGCTTTCTACAGCCTTAATTCGTAAATAAACATAACCCGTATAAACATTTATAGGATATATAATTGCACAAAACCGCCGAGGTCACTCTAGCCTCGGCGGAAACTCCAAACGAAGTGAAGAAGGAACGCAGGTCACTCGAAGGAAAGTGAAGGTGCTATACAAAATGGAAAAACAGGACCTGCGTCATGCACGCTCACATCTCACGACGGAAGGCGCGCAACCATATGATGACAAACACTGCACTAAACACTTTGAAAATGCAATGCATGTGCATATACGTACAAAAACCTCCGCAGCAAGAACACACAAAGCTACGGAGGACATGAAAAAATTCTACAAAACAATCTGCAAAATGGAGACTCATGCTATCTCAGCAGAAGAACCCCACACGAAATGATGGAAAACTAACCAGACCAACTGCGGAAAACCGCAGAAAGCCTTGCTTACATATACGTACAAGAAAGGGGACTCGCGCCATCACAGCGTAAGTCCCCAAGAAGAAAAGAAAAAAAAAACCTCCGTCAACAACAGACCATCTCAAGTCTAATAGGATATATAACTGCCCTTATCCCCGCGGCAAGGACCGCAAATACGTAGCCGTATAAACACAGTCCGAAGCCGCCTTGTCGTGACGAAGACGAACCAAAGTAGGATCGATCAAATGGAAGTTGTTGTCCAAAGCACGAGCCTGAACCTCAACGACCTTATCCATAAAGTCGGGATTCAACCGGGGAACACCACCATCCAAAATCGTAGCCTGCAGTGAGAGGTCTCCGCTAATAGGCAGGAAGCCCAGAACCTGACGATGCTGGTAGCCGTCCTCATTCTCACAGATGATGCTAAGCTCAAGGCGTAGAATAGAGGACGCCGCACCCGAACCGCCCGTAATGAAAGCGTCGAACGTATCGTCCATAATCCGCTTAGCAGGACCACCTACACGGTTCTTGATCTTAACCATGACATTAGAATCACGGGACCCTGTAATGTCGTAGAAGGCATCTCCGTTATGAAGCACAACACCCTCGCCGCCTCGGTTAAGAATAGAGTCCAAGAACGAGACCTTCTCGAACTTGCCACCAAAGCAGCGGTTAACCTCGAAGGCATTTAAGCCCGCGGAACGAAGATGAGAAACGACCTGCGTATACACATCCCACCCCGCACGCAAGGGCTGCTTGAGGTAGTTGACCTTCTCGTAGAAAATAGGACAAATAACCATAAGCGAGAACATATGACGCTGGTACTTAGCGTAAAACTGAGACTGGATACCCAAAGCCTGATTCTCCGGAAGACTAAGAACGTACTCCACAACACCCGTAGAAGTAGAAGCCAAATTCTCAGCACCCTCGAACAAAGTCTTGAAGTCATCCATAGAGTGAGGATAGCAAATCTCAACATCCACCGCCGTAACCCCCTGACCGAAGTTGTGCTGCTGCCAAAGCTTAGGACCCCAATCGATAAGACCACAATCGTCCGACAAGAACCGAGAGTAAAGGCTGAACCGTGAACCTCGCCCCGGAGCCGCGTAACTCAAAAGCAAAGCCCGGACACCACGTATCTTCTCCGTAGCAAGCCACGACGAAGACTCCAGAATCTCCGTCTGGCGATCATCCGAAAGGCTACTCAAGGTACCACAAAGGCACATGTCCATACCAAGCCGGAACTTATCCGACGGATGGAGCATAGAGCACAAGTCCTGCAGTGAGCCTACCTGAGAGCAAGTACCCTTCGTAATAGGATGACCCAGAGAATGCATCGCAGACTCCAAAGCCGTAAGCCACTTCAAAGCCCGAACGTAATCCCGGATCACAACCGAACCGCCTCGACCCGTAGGCGTCAAAAGACTACTGAGCAGCCGAGGCTGGTAGAACTCCTGCTTTACGGACCACAAACTTACATAATCTGCTTTTACCATATGAAAAGATTTTGCAATTATTTTTCTATATCACTTGACATATTTGACATACTCCCACGGCTAAAGCCGCGGGATTCTTGACTCAGACATGGCCGCCACCGAGGTGGGCTTACTACCACT
>CANQWS010000052.1 GCA_947627615.1 uncultured Muribaculaceae bacterium
GACTCAAAAATCTCTCGCAACAAATTGAATTTCAATTATTTCAAAGAACTTTTATGATTTTTTAGTGGACACTAATGGTTTCCTTTATGGAATTAATTATGGAGTTAAGAATTTGAACAAACTCGGATTTTTGAAATTTTCGGGAGGAAAGGCAACGGGCGTCCACAGTTTGGGAATGATTGTGAACGCCCGTAATAGATGGATATGTGTGCCGGAATTGAAGTAAAAGGGAATTCCGGACAACAGGATTATTTAAGCTTCTTCGCTCCTTTGACACCTCCGCCCATTGCGAAGATGTTGTGGTCATAACTGATGGTTTTCTTGCTTTGCTCGCGTTTGCGTTTGAGCGCAAGTTTCACGAGCGTATCCATGAGTTTGTCAAATGACAGTCCGGTAGCCTCCCACAGGTAGAATGAAAGCGAACCGGGGATGGTGTTTATTTCGTTGACATATATTTCATCGGTGTCGGCATCGATAATTACGTCGACGCGGCTCACTCCGTGGCATGAAAGCACACGGAATGTCTCACCAGCAAGGAACCGGATCCGGTCGCTGACTGCCTGAGGAAGGTCGGCAGGAATACGTTTCTGCGAAGCCTGCATTCCTTTGGCGCCTTTAGTCCCTCCCATATATTTGTCCTCGTATGAAAGAATTTCACCGCTCTTGATGGGTTCTTCACACACTGAAGTCTTGTACTCATCGCAGTCCCCGAGAACTGAACAGTTGACTTCATGAAGGTTCTCTATCATGTGCTCTACAATGATGCGGGTACTGTAACGTTCGGCATCATTAATCCGCGCTATGAGTTGTTCGCGGTCCTTAGCTCGGCCTATACCTACGCTTGAACCCAGATTGGCCGGCTTGACAATCACGGGATAACCGAGTTTTGTCTCAACCTTTTCTATAAGGGCGTCACGCTGGGAAAACCATTGCTTGTCCGTGAACCACACATAATCAACCACTGGCACGTCACAGGCCTGAAGAATCATCTTCATGGTTATCTTGTCCATGCCGTTGGCCGAAGCGAGAACATTGCATCCGGCATAAGGAATGCCTATCGCATCGAGAATGCCTTCAAAGGTACCGTCCTCTCCGTAAGAGCCATGCAGCACCGGGATGACGACATCCAGACGGGTCACAACATTGCTCCTGAACAGTTTGGGTTTACGAAGATAGATATTATAGTCATCTTTGACCGGTTCCATGTAGATTTCCTTGCATTTTTCAAGCAAAGAAGGTATGTTCCGGTAGTTGGATACATCGAAGAGTGCTTCGCCGGTGTACCACTTTCCCTGTTTTGTAATGTAAACGGGTGTGACATCATAGACCGAACGGTCTATGGCGCTCATGGCCTGAGACGCGGAGATGACTGAGATTTCATGCTCGGTGGAACATCCGCCGAAAAATACGCCTATGTTGGTTTTCATTTCTTTAAGAATTGGAATATCTTGATTCGTTTATTACTTGAATGTGTCAGGAAGGTCATTCTCGTAGAGCACAGTATCGCCAGCCTTGGCCATGCCTACAAGAATCTGCTGGGCTGCAGTGAAAGAGGGCGCTTCGATAAGCTCTACCTGATTTCCGGTCACGCTCCTTATGCCTTTTACTATAGCTTCTCTATTGTATTCGCCTACGACGATGGCAACATCCACAGAACCGGCGATTTTCTTTCCGAATTCCTCGTTCAACTCAAATTGTTTTTCGCCAAGTTCAATCATACCGGGGGTTATTATTATGCGTTTACCCGATTTCATGGCCTTAAGAACATCAAGAGCCATGGCCGATCCCGTAGGGTTGGAATTGTAGGCATCATCTATAATGGTAAGACCGCCCGGTGTTCTCTTCATGTTCAGACGGTGCTCCACCTGCTCGATTTTCTCTACGGCATATTTGATTTTATCCTCGGGGACCTCGAGATATAAGGCCACAATAACGGCTGCGACAAGATTTGACACATTGCATTCGCCGACAAGCTGGGTGTGAAGCCGCAACTCATGTCCGCCTCCTTTGACGGTGAATTCCGTGCCGGTTGAATCATAGACTATATCGGAGGCAACATATTGAGTCCCGGTATGGTTGCCGACACCGTAACGGACGCAGTCAACGTTATCGACCTTACGGTTAGCTATATAGGGGAAATCATTATTAACTACTGCAAGTCCGTCGGAAGGCAGGGAATCGACAAGCTCGAATTTGGTTTTCTGGACGTTTTCAATAGTCTTGAATGATTCCAGATGCTGGGGACCTACGGCGGTCACGATTCCTATTTCAGGATGAACAAGATCGCATATCTCCTTTATGTCATTAAGCTGTTTGGCTCCCATCTCGCAGATGAAAACTTCAGTGTAAGGTTTCATCATTTCTCTGACGGTACGGATAACGCCAAGGGTGGTGTTGAAACTTCCAGGTGTCATCAGCACATCGTATTTTTCGGAAAGAATACGCTCCAGATAGTGCTTGGTGCTTGTCTTGCCATAACTTCCGGTAACTCCTATGACCGTCAAATCCGGCTTGCCTCTGAGAATAGCTTCAGCTTCATTGTAAAACTTTTTATTGATGCTTCTTTCAACCGGCCCCAGCAGCCATATCGCGCACATTATCACAATGTGCGACGCACAATAAAGCAGCATCGCGGCAACCGCACAGTTAAACCAAAGGTCAAAAGCACTCCGGAATGCAATGGTAAAGCCGGCAACGGCAGCTTCAATCAGGACCGAGAGCAAAACCATGGTTACAAAAATACGTGTAGCCCTCTTGGTCCAGACCAGAGGCTTTTTGTATTTGCGTCCTGTCAGATAGGCGAAGTTCCCTATCGAGAAAATGCCCATCAGAATCATAGCCCAGGTCACTGACGAGAAAGATATGAGGCAGAGAAGGGCTACAATCAGTCCGGTCAGACGGGTATAGGAAGTGGTGTCGCCCGATGTCCGCAGCCATCTCATATATCGTTCGTTGCGATAAGAGTTCTGCTGCATCATCATAAGGTCACGTATATATTCGCGAATCAGACTTGCGGTCAGACACACAATCACCACAATATAGCATGATGTAAGTAAAGCCGAGTTCATTCCGAGTTGAATTTAAGAAGCTAAGAAACTTTTGAGCACAGCTGCAAACTGTGCGGGATTATCAAGAAAACTGAAATGTCCGCATCCGGGGAAGCTGACGAGGCCGGCATCAGGTATGAGCCGTTCCATTATTTTTGCATCCTGCAAGGGAGTGGCCGTGTCGTTCTCGCCCCATATAAGCAGTGTGGGAGCCGAAATTGAGGGCATGACATGCTTGAGATCCTCATTGACCACTTTACTGAGTATGGCTCTCATCCGGGGAGTAGCTTTGGCATAGTCTGACGAGGCCGATTTTTTTCGACGTTCCTCAATCTTCTTCTCCGCCTTCTCTTTTCCATAAAGCATGTACATCAGCTTTTTGGAAAGTTTGAAGCTGTAGACCTTTAGATAATATCCGAGACTTCTGCGGGGCTTGACTCCGGCCGCATCCACCAGAATCAGTTTTTTGACAGGATTTCGGGACGAATATAACAGACCCACACGACCGCCGAATGAATGTCCGAGCATGACGGGATTCTTCAATCCCAGTTTACGGACCATACCTTCGATAAGTTTTGTGTAGTCTTCCACTCCCCAGACTTCCGATGGTTCCGGCGAGGCTCCGAATCCGGGGAAATCAACATTGAAAACCTCACCATAATTTTTAGCTACAGCCGCAATGGAAGCCATAGTGGAATTGTCACACCCCCAGCCATGCATCAGCACTATGGGCTGACCTTCGCCCTGGCGTGTGTAATGGAGCTTTGCTCCGTCTATTTCAATTACTTCGGTCATCAGAGTCACAAAATTGCCACAAAGTTACACATAAAAGTTGAGATATAACCAAAATCTCACTACCTTTACATCAAGATTATAAAATTTAGACTTAATGGAAGTGATACTGATTATACTGACTGCGATATGTGGGTTGTTGATTGCTGTCTGCTTCATACTCTGGCGGAAACTCGAGGCTTCGCGGTCGCGGATAAGCGCTGATTCCGAGACAATAACATCCCTGAGGGAAAAATGCGTGGTTCTCAAAACGAATATCGAATTTGCCGAACGGCAGGCACAGCAGCTCAAACGCTATCAGGATGAAATGGCTCGACAGAATCTCATTCAGCAGCAGACAATGATGAAACAGACCGAGACCAGATTCGAGGTACTCGCCAATAAAATCTTCTCAGCGCATGCCGCCGAGATGCAAACCCGCAATGATACAAATCTGAATAAACTCCTGAATCCGCTCAAAGAGGACATTGACCGGTTCCGGCGTGACGTGACGGATTTTTACAGCAAGGAGGCGGCCGAACGCTTTTCCTTGTCCGAACGCATAAAGGAACTCATAGAGGCCAACAACAACATCGGGAAAGAAGCCCGCGAATTGTCGACCGCGCTCAGGGGCAACTCAAAGACTCAGGGCGACTGGGGTGAAATGGTTCTGGAGACAATTCTTGAGAATTCCGGTCTCAGAAAGGGCGAGGAATTTCTTGTTCAGGAACAATCTGACGAGTTCGGCAAAGCCATGAGGAATGAATCGGGACAGGGATTGAGACCGGATGTGATAGTCAGATACCCGGGAGGGAAAGTAATGATTATTGATTCAAAGGTGTCTCTGACAGCATTTGTGGAATATGTCAATTCCGAGTCCCCTGAGGATCAGCAGCGTCTGGCCAAAGCTCACCTGACAAGCATGATCAAACATGTCAACGAACTCAGCCTCAAGAGTTATCAGGACTACGTGGGTAAGGACAGGCTTGACTTCGTAATGATGTTCGTTCCGAACGAAAGCGCCTATTCAACAGCAATGAGACTTGACAGTTCACTTTGGCAGAAAGCCTACGACAAGCGTGTACTGATAGTTTCTCCTACCCAGCTCGTTGCCTCCCTCAAGATAGTCATGCAGCTGTGGCGTCATGACCGTCAGACCCGTAATGCGATTGACATTGCGGAACGTTCGGGAGCTATGTATGACAAATTCGTGGGATTCATCTCGGATATGGAACGGATTGACAAGGCTATAGGCTCGACGCGATCAGCCTACGATTCCGCCATGCGTAAACTCCGTGACGGAACCGGCTCTCTGATTTCCAGAGCTGAGAAGCTTCGTGAACTTGGAATCAAAACGGCAAAGAGACTTCCTGAAACCGACACTTCCGAAGACTAACGGACGGCATAATCCTTCAGCATACGCTGGAGTTTGTGCCTCGCATAGAAAATCCTGCTCTTGATTGTTCCGACAGGCAATTTCATCCGGGCGGCGATTTCGCTGTACTGATAGCCGGCGATTGCCATTGAGAACGGTATCCTGTAGCTTTCCGGGAATGAATTTATAGCTTTCTGAACTTCGACGATAGTATATGAATTGTCAGGCGACGGATAGACATGAGTGTCCGGTGCATTCAACTGGTAGGAATCCTCGGAATCGTCAAGTGACACGCAGTTCTTTGCGGCCCTCCGGTAGTTGTTGATAAATATATTGCGCATAATCGTGAATACCCATCCCTTGAAATTAGTGTTGTCACGATATTTCTCTTCATTATCGAGAGCCTTGAGAGTAGTGTCCTGAAGCAGGTCGCTGGCATCTTCGCGGTTTGACGTCAGCATATAGGCGAAGTTATACAGATGGGCCTGTATGCCTAAGAGTTGTTGCTGAAATAGTTGGTGTAACATAGAATCAGAGAGATAAATCCGGTAGACAGTATGTCAAAGAGGTTGAAGTAAAAGTTAAACCACCACGATAAGAATAAGGTTTTGAAAGTTTGCCCCGAACGGCCAGTTTTAAGACTTTTGACACTGTTTTTAGTATTCATTATGTAAAATCGGAGCATTTACATCTGTTAAATGAATAAAATATCAACAATTCTCAATGTATGCCAAAAAAAGTGACTACCTTTGCAGATGATATATCACACCCAAATGGAATACATAGACAAACAGCATCTACTTGACTGCCGGTATCTGAGAATGGCTCTTATATGGGCGGAAAACTCCTATTGCAAGAGGCGTAAGGTAGGTGCTATTCTGGTCAAAGACCAGATGATAATATCCGATGGCTTCAACGGTACTCCTGCCGGTTTTGAAAATATATGCGAAGATGAGACACTCGGGCTGACCAAGCCGTATGTGCTGCATGCCGAAGCAAACGCTATAACCAAGGTGGCGCGGAGCAACAATTCATCGCAGGGTTCCACGCTTTATGTCACGGCTTCGCCATGTCTCGAATGCTCGAAACTGATCATTCAGTCCGGAATACGCCGCGTGGTCTATCACGAACATTACAGAATAACCGACGGGCTTGACCTGCTGGAACGTGCCGGAATAGAATGCGTCCACATACCGGACCTCGAGAACCAGTCTCTTTAAATTCAGAACAATCCTAATACTGCATACATCTCTGATATTCCCTATCAATAATGAATCATAAAATCAAAGGCATTCGGAACTGGATGCCGCTTATCCTTGCCTTTGTACTTGCATTAGGCATATTTATCGGCGCAACATTTTTCGGTTCCCGTAAATCCTACGGCCCGGTCTATGATAAAATCGCATCGATAATGCATCTTGTCAACGAGGACTATGTTGACGAGATAGACACCGACAGTCTGCTCGAAGCATCAATCGAGGAAATCATTTCAAGACTCGACCCCCATTCAAGCTATATAAAAGCGGAAGACCTTCAGGCTGTCAACGATGACCTTGACGGGCAGTTCAGCGGAATCGGCATATCATTCAATATGCTGACCGACACGATTACCGTAGTGGAAGTGATTTCCGGTGGTCCGTCGGAAAAGGTCGGACTCCTGCCGGGTGACCGCATAATATCCATAAACGACACTATCGTGGCCGGCAAAAGCATCTCGAACGAGAATATCATCAAACAGCTTCGCGGCGACAAAGGCACGAAAGTAAAACTCGGAGTGATGCGTGATAATTCACCCAAGCTGCTCTCTTATGAAGTAACACGAGGCGATATTCCGGTGGCCTCGATTGACGCGTCGTATATCTCTGATGGCGAAACCGGATACATAAAAATCAACAAATTTGCCAGAAACACCTATTCCGAGTTCCTCAATTCAGCTGTAGACCTGCGCAATAAAGGCGCCAAGCGCTTCATAATCGACCTCCGAGGCAATGGAGGCGGATTCATGGAACCGGCAGTTTTCATGGCCAACGAGTTTCTCCCGGAAGGCAGTTCAATCGTATCCACCCATGGACGAGTAGAGGACGTTGACAATGAAATGTTCGCTGACGGAACAGGAGCTTTTCAGGATGCTGAAATCGTGGTAATACTCGATGAATTTTCAGCAAGTGCCAGCGAGATATTCGCAGGAGCTATCCAGGATAATGACCGCGGTGTCATTGTAGGTCGCAGATCGTTCGGAAAGGGTCTGGTTCAGCGCCAAATAGACTTACCCGACAAGAGCGCTTTGCGGCTTACCACAGCCCGTTACTATACTCCGTCGGGCCGCTGCATACAGAAACCCTATACACTCGGCAGCAATCTGGCCTACAGTATGGAGATAGCTGACCGTTTCCGTCACGGCGAGGACTTCAATGCCGACAGCATAAAGTTCGACAAATCGCAGACATTCACGACCCTCGGCGGCCGAACTGTTTATGGTGGCGGCGGAATTATGCCCGACATTTATGTGCCCACCGACACTTCCGGAATTTCAAGCTACTACATTGACGTATTCAATGCCGGACTGCTGCAGAAATTCGCTTTCAGTTATGCCGACGCCAACCGACAGACTTTGAAAAAGGCAAAGAACGTGAAGTCTTTGCTGGCCATGCTGCCGTCTGACGATGTTCTGCTTCAGGATTTCGCCTACTTCGCAAAAAATACCGGTAAAATACCACCCAGATGGTACTACATAAACCTTTCGCGTAACTTAATTGTTAGTCAACTGAAGGCTTTGATTGCTCGGGACGCACTCGGGATTTCAGCTTATTACGAGGTCATCAACGAGTCCGACAACGCCTTCAAGAAAGCAATACAGCAATTCAAACTCGGCAATACGAATGTGCCGGTGACGATTGACAAACTGAAATCAAAATAAAACGAAATACCGGAAGGGGTATCGAAAGGATATGAATAAGGATGACATACGCCGCAGAGTAAAGGCAAGGAAAGGTCTGATGACCGACAATGAACGTATGGATGCCGCCGATAGAGTGTTCTGTCGGCTTGAAGAACTTGCAGCATTCATGATGTCGGACCGGATTATGATCTATAATTCGCTTCCCGATGAATTGTCGACCCGTTCATTCCTGAATAAATGGAGCGGGCGGAAACACTTTTTCCTCCCGAGAGTCAACGGGGTCAATCTTGAAGTGCTGCCTTTTGAACGCACCGCTTTAAGAATGGGTGCCTTCCATATCGAAGAGCCCACGGGCGATGAGATAACAGATCCCGACACGATGGAGCTGATTATAGTTCCCGCGATGGCCTACGACCGCAAAGGTAACCGTGTTGGACGTGGAAAAGGTTATTACGACAGACTCCTGTCACAGAGCTCGGCGTTCAAGATTGGAGTTGCCTACGATTTCCAGCTGTTTGACGAGTTCGATTCGGAAGAACATGACATACCGGTTGACATGGTGATTACGGAGACTCATACCATTATCCGGAAGCGTTAACCGGAGCGTTTTCTGTTGTTTTTCCTGCATTTTTCTGATAATACACATCCGGCACAGTTCTCGGAATCGCTTTCGCAGTCATTCCGGCTGCCGCCTCTTATGCGTCTGACAATCCACACCACACAAAGAATCAGCAGGACAATTACCGCCGTTATCTGGAGTATGTCATTGAACGTGTCCATTGATGTAGGGAAGGATTACCGATGTGAATTCCTGAGCGAAATTGGGTGTGGTCAGATTGGCTGATATGAGCCGACGTATTTCTTCCGGGGTGAAGAACCGCAGCTCATCAATGTCCGTTTCGTCACAATGTGGATGAAAGTCATCATCGACACGAGTTAGAAATGTGTTGATCAGCTCGCGTTCTAACTGACTCTCGAACAGGTATGATGTGATTTTTTCCGGAACGAAATCCTTAAGTCCGGTTTCTTCGTATGCCTCACGGCATAGAGCCACATCAACGGATTCGCCGTAGGAAATATGGCCGCCCACAGCCGTGTCCCATTTGCCGGGCTGAATCTTTTTTCCCTTTGACCGTAACTGAAGCAACAGTTGATTGTCGCCCTTGACTATGTGCAGATGGACCACTGGATGCAGAATCTTTTCACCACTGTGACATCTGCTGCGGCTTACAGGACCCAGTACATTGCCATGCGTGTCGACTTGCGGAAGAATTTCATCATTTAAGTTTCCCATACCTTTTCTGAATAAGTCTGTTAAGTTTGCCGGGTGTCAGGTCAGAGGGGAAGTCTGTAAATGGCAGAAGCATGTCGCAGCCTTCCCTGAATCGCGAACAACCGTAGGCAGTGCGTCCTTTTACGATATGTCCTTCATTACATTTGGGACATTTGATTTGTTCGAGCTTTCTGACTGGGGTGGCGCGTGGGCCGGTTTTTTCCTGTTTCTTTTTGGGTGAAGCCTGATCACCGGACTGGTCTGTCAGAATCTTATGGTTGGTGTTATCGCTCAAAACTTTCAGGACAATGTCATTGATCATTTCCTTAAGCTCGCTGATAAACTGCATGGACTGATACTCGCCGCGTTCAATCCGGCGAAGCTTATTTTCCCACAAACCGGTCAGTTTGGCACTTTTAAGTAGTTCCACCCCAATCAGGGCTATCAGTTCGATTCCGGCTTTGGTAGCTTTGATGCTCTTCTTATCGCGGTAGATGTAACGGCGTTTGAAAAGTGTCTCGATAATGGCGGCACGAGTTGACGGACGTCCTATGCCGTTCTCTTTCAAAGCATCGCGGAGTTCCTCGTCATCAACCGTTCGTCCGGCTCCTTCCATTGCTCTCAGAAGAGTTCCCTCTGTGTAGAACTTAGGTGGCTGAGTGCATTTCTTCAGCATATCAGGCTTATGAGGGCCGCTTTCACCCACCGTGAAATCAGGAAGAATGGCATTGTCGTCCTTCTCTTTGTCAGTGTCCGTTTTTTCGTCTTTATAGATTGCACGCCATCCTGGCTCGATAATAGTCTTTCCGGTTGTCTTGAACTCAATGTCACCTACACGTGCCATTACGGTAGTGGTTGAGAACACGCAGTCAGGATAAAAAACAGCAATAAACCGCCTGGCTATGAGATGATACATTTTCTTCTCGTTCCCTTCAAGCCTGTCTGGCAATTCGCCGGTAGGAATGATAGCGTGGTGGTCCGTTACCTTGGAATTGTCAAAGATTTTTTTGCTCTTTGGAATCCGGGGCATGGCCAAAACCGGTTCGATGATGTCGGCGTAGGGCGTCATGTGGCGAAGTATGTCTGGAACCTTGGGGTAGATGTCATCCGGAAGGAAAGTTGTATCGACACGAGGATACGTGGTCACTTTTTTCTCATAAAGTGACTGAATGAGTTTAAGGGTCTCGTCGGCCGTCCATCCCCATCGCTTGTTGCACTCGACCTGCAGGGAGGTGAGGTCGAACAGACGTGGAGCCGTTTCCTTTCCGTTCTTTTTCTGGATATCCGTCACCTCAAACGGCAACAGACCAATCCTTGACATTATCTCCGAGGCGGCAGCCTCAGAGGGATATCGGCCATGAGTGGAATTGAACGTTACATCTCTGTAGACTGTCTTGATTTCCCAGTAATCCTCGGGCTTGAAATTGTCTATTTCGAGCTGACGCTTAACGATAAGCGCAAGTGTGGGTGTCTGCACCCGGCCAATTGACAGGACATCGCCGTTCTGGCCATACTTGAGAGTGTAAAGACGTGTCGCGTTCATGCCCAGAAGCCAATCGCCTATGGCACGTGACAGGCCGGCAAGGTATAAGTCCGTGTAATTCTCCTGAGGAAGGAGCGAATTGAGGCCGTCACGAATGGACTGGTCAGTAAGGGAAGAAATCCACAATCTCTTGACGGGACATTTCACTCCGGCTTTCTGCATGACCCACCGCTGGATAAGCTCGCCTTCCTGACCGGCGTCTCCGCAGTTTATCACCTCTTCCGCCTGCGAGACAAGGCTTTCAATCACATGAAACTGCCTCTTGATGGAATCCTGCTCAATCAGTTTAATGCCGAATCGCGGAGGAATCATAGGCAAGGCTCCGAGTGACCATCGTTTCCATAATTCAGAATAGTCAGCGGGTTCCTTGAGTGTACACAGATGCCCGAAAGTCCAAGTAACAGCATACCCGTTGCCCTCGTAATAGCCATCATGCTTATCGTCAGCCCGAAGGATTCTGGCTATATCACGGGCAACGCTCGGTTTCTCGGTTATACAGACTTTCAAAGTGTTATTTCCTTTTTGTTTTCGCTGTTTTCTTTGCCGGCTTTGCGCTTGCGGATTTCCTGAATTTTGTCTCGCTGACACCCTTGGGGCCGTTTGACTTGATTGAGAAATTGCGGAGCGGTTTCATAGCCGGAAAATCTATTTCAACTTCGATTTCTCCGGAATCCTCCCACTGGAAATAGCGCTTCATGTCAACGCCTTCAATATCCGTGGAGTATATCGGCTCTCCTGAGGAAGTGACGATAAAAATCTCATCGATACGATTCGAAGTATGAGGCATACCCACAAGTTTGCCATAGATTCGAGTCAAATCATCGCGGAAATCAATTGATTCTATGGTGAAAGAAATCAGCCCGGCGGATGATTTTGCGTCAGCGCTGTAACCTTTTACGATTTTTGCGCTTACTGATATCACACACAGCGATAATATAAGAAATATGGAGAATATCCTTTTTTTCATGACTTCTGTTTTGCTTCATTCCAAAACTGGTCCATCTCGGCAAGTGTCATTTCTTTCAATGAGCGTCCTTGCTGCCGGGCTTTTTTCTCGATATAATTGAACCGGCTGATAAATTTTGAATTTGTCTTTTCAAGTGCATCGTCGGGATGGATTCCATAGAGACGCGCCACATTGATCAGGCTGAACAGAACATCGCCCATTTCAGCATCCATGCGCTCATGGTCCATTGATTCGGCTTCAGCCCGGAATTCGTTGAATTCTTCAACGGCTTTGTCCCATACCTGAGACCGTTCCTCCCAATCGAACCCCACGTTTGCCGCTTTCTCCTGAATCCGATAGGCCTTTATGAGTGACGGCAACGAGTCAGGCACTCCCGCAAGAACGCCCTTGTTACCGCCTTTCTCCTTCAGCTTTATCAGCTCCCAGTTTTTCTCGACCTGATGCGCTGAATTGACATTCACATCTCCGAAAACGTGAGGGTGACGGAATATGAGTTTGTCATTCAGGGAATCGGCAACGTCACAAATATCAAACGCACCTGATTCCTCTCCGATCTTCGAATAGAACAGAATATGAAGCAGAACATCCCCGAGTTCCTTTTTGATGTTGGGGGAGTCCTCTTTGATCAGGGCATCAGAAAGCTCATATACTTCCTCGATTGTGTTAGGCCTTAACGAAACATTGGTCTGCTTGCGGTCCCAGGGGCATTTGACGCGCAGGATGTCAAGCGTGTCTATCACCCTGCCGAGGGCCTCTATTTTCTCTTCTCTTGAATGACTCATATCCAGATATTCTGTTTTTTGGAATATGCCTCAAGGCCGTTGTCGAGCCATTCCACATATTCCGCCACGTTTTCATTATAGGAGTATGGACCTGTCAGAGGCTGTCCGTCATTGTCGAGCTGTACATAGAAGGGCTGTGTGCTCGCGTTGAATTTCGTACGCTGCAGATAACTCCATTTCTCGCCAACGGTTTCAAGAACTATTGTCTTGCCATTTTCCGTAACCGTCATGGGTTCGGCAAGAGGTCTCTTATCGTCGACCATGAGGGTGATCAGCACAAAATTCTCCTTTATCAGGCCGCTGACTTCCTCGGTGTCGAAGACTGCGCCTTCCATTTTACGGCAATTCACACATCCGTAGCCGGAGAAATCAATCAGTACCGGACGATTGTTCTCCTCGGCATACTTCATACCTTCGTCATAATCACTGAAAGCCTTGAAGCCTCCGGATTCGTAGAGATTGAAGTCCTGAGTGTACAACGGCGGCACAAATGCGCTCACGCCTTTCAGGGGAGCGCCCCAAAGACCGGGGATTAGATAAACGGCAAAACTGAGTGAAATCAATGCAAGAAAGAAACGGCCTACACCAACGTGTTCCGAAGGAGTGTCATGACTGAAATTGATTTTCCCAAGCAAATAGCAACCCAACAGGATGAATATGACAACCCAAAGTGAAACAAACACCTCCCTGTCAAGAATTCCCCAGCCGTATGCGAGGTCGGCCACAGAAAGGAATTTCAGCGAGAGTGCGAGTTCAAGGAATCCGAGAACCACCTTCACGGAATTGAGCCATCCGCCCGAGCGCGGAAGTTCCTTAAGAAGAGAGGGGAAGATAGCACACAGTGTGAAGGGTATGGCCAGAGCCAGTGCGAAAGCGCCAAGACCCACAGCCGGACCTACTATACTTGCCTGAGACGCTGCCTCGACAAGGAGCGTACCGATAAGAGGGCCGGTGCATGAGAATGATACCAGCACAAGGGTGAAAGCCATGAAAAAGATGCTGACTATACCGGTTGTCCTGTCGGCACGGCTGTCCATCTTGTTGCTCCAACCCGAAGGAAGTTTAATCTCGAATGCCCCGAAGAAGGAGATTGCGAACACCACAAGAAGGGCGAAGAATATGAGGTTGAATACGGCATTGGTAGCCAGATCATTGAGCTTGCTCGCACCGAACAGCAACGTGACGGCGAGTCCGAGGACAAGGAATATCACAATTATAGCGCCGCCGTAGGTCAATGCGTCGGCTATTGATTTCTTGCGTGACTGGTTTTTCTTCAGGAAAAAGCTTACTGTCAGAGGAATCATTGGCCACACACAGGGAGTGAACAATGCAAGAAGACCTCCGATAAATCCCCACACGAATATATAAATCCATGAGGCATCAGCCACCTGAGGCGTGACATTGTTTGTACCCTCCGGGAATTTGACAGGAGCCCACAGACTATTGTCGGAAGATGCTTTTACAGCGACGTCAGCCGATGGTATTTCTGCTGCGGGCGGATTGCCTTGCGTAAGCTCTATGAGGAATTTGGACGGGGCTATACAAGCTCCGTCGACTGTGTTGCAGGCCTGATAGGAGATTGTTCCTGAAATCCTATATCCCTCACTTCCGTCTTTGAGTTTGAAACGCTGGCTGAATTCCACATTTTTTGCCCACCAGCTCAGATTCATATTGAAAGTGGAGTCAAATTCCTCTGTGGGCTTTACGGAGGGGGTGATTTCTCCGATTAACTCGGCACCGGCCAGTTCCTTGAACACAAATTCTGTGGGTCGTGGGCCTCCGTCAGGAAGTTTCAGCCCGTAAATGTGCCAGTTATTGTCAATCGAGGCAGTAAAAATCATCGAGCCCTCTGTCTTGGACTCCATTTCAATTCTCTGTTGCCATTTTACGGGGTCGACAACCTGAGCAGAGACAGCTCCGGCAGCAAGAAACGCGAACAGCAGCGAAAGATATATGAACTTCTTCATCACTTAATTATGACCGGTTTGGAAAAGTTAAAAGTTTTTGGAGGCGAGCAGGTGTAATCGTTACATCCCATATAGCCGACGGTGCCTTCCACACGAGCATTGGCCCTGTCTGTCACTTTGAAACGCTGGCGGAAAGTGACCGTACCTGTCCAGTAGGTGAGCTTCAGATTGAACATTTCATCCATTTTGGTTTCAGGTTTGGAGCTTGTAGCCATCTTTCCGATGAATTTGACGCCTTTGCTTTTCGAGAGGTCAAACACCGTAGGTTTCGGACCGCCTTTAGGTAGGTCCGTGCCATAGAGGTGCCAGCCCGACGCTATAGAGACTTTTAATATGACTTCTCCTTCATTGGCATTGAGCATCTTCACATTAGCACGCCATGAGAATGGGTTACCGCTGCCTTGAGCCGCTACGGTAAAACCAAGCAGACCAATGACAGCAATAATTAATGTCAGAATTTTTTTCATGATTAAATGTGTAAATTTATTGCAAAGATAATACCTTAATTTCAGTTTCCAGACAATCGGATGCCAATATTTTAACATTTTTATGAAATAGCGCCGCTGTCAATGGTTAAATGTCAGACTTGCATAAGTGCGATTTGTTTAGATGCTGTTCCTCAATAATTGTTAAAGCCGTGGTCTTAAAAGCGGTTAAAAAATTATGATTTACAGATAAAGAATCTCTAAATTGGTCTAAAAGCGCGGCTTTTTTTAACAGACCGATTACAAAATTGAAAATTAATTCGTAACTTTGCAAAATATTAAATTATTTTTCCGATAACAATACCTAACCTCTGATGGGAAAAACCAAGATATTATTCATATCTCAAGAAATAGATCCTTACCTCCCTGAGTCACCGCTTTCAGTACTTGGCCGTCATTTACCCCAGACCACTCAGGACAATGGTTACGAAGTCCGCACATTCATGCCCAAATACGGCTGCATAAACGAACGCCGTAATCAGCTCCATGAAGTCATCCGCCTGTCAGGCATGAACGTAATCATAGACGATTCAGATCATCCTCTTATCATAAAGGTGGCCACGCTGCAGCCCTCAAGAATGCAGGTCTATTTTATAGACAATGACGATTATTTCCACTTTTCTCCCGACAAGCAGCTTGAGACAGTCTCGTCGCCGGAGGACAATGACGAAAGGCAGATGTTTTTTGTGCGCGGTGTCATAGAGACCGTTAAGAAACTTCGCTGGGAACCGGCAGTGATCTATTGCATGGGATGGATTTCCGCATTGACTCCGCTATATCTCAAACGGATGTTCCAGGATGACCCGTCATTTGCCAACGCCAAAATAGTCTACGATATAAGACCTGAAAGCTTCGACGGCACTCTCGATCCGAGATTCATCGAAAAACTTGCCATGAATCAGTTCTCAGAGAGCGACCTGTCAGCACTCGGAAAAGATCCGGTTGACTTCAGGACTCTCAACAAGCTTGCGATCGATTACGCCGACGCTCTCGTTCAGTCAGCGCCTGATGCTGATCCGGAACTCATAGAATATGCAAGAGCTACCGGTAAGCCATTTCTCGAATATGATGCAGCGGCTGACGCGGAGAACAAGACATCGGACCGCATTGTTGAGTTCTACACATCTTTGATTTCATAACAATCTCCCATTTTAACGCATAGCCGGAAACAACAGCCGGTGAACACAACTCTGTTAAAAATGAAAAAGTTATCCTTGCTTTTCATCATAATTTGCATTCTTTCGGTATGTTTTGCCGCATGCAATGACGGGAATTCATCCATAGGCAATTCACTTGTAGGAGACAAATCGGAAGTCATAATTGACTCTACTTTCACTCTTTCCGGACATTCCGTCCGCGACATCTCGGTACAGTCCAAAACAACCACCCAGTTGCTCGGACGCCTTAGCGCATCGGAATTCGGGAGCCTGTCATCGGACTTTGTAACCCAGTTCATGCCGGCTGCCAAAATCGACACTGCCGGAGTGAGCATAAACGACATTGACTCAGTCAAAATGCTGATGTTCTATACTCCGGGCGCTTTTACCGGTGACTCCCTCATGCCTATGGGATTCAAGGTCTATCCTCTGACCCGTCAGCTCCAGACACCTATTTACAGCGATTTCGATCCGGCAGGATACTATGACGAGGCAAATTGCTGGACCCCGCAGAACCAGATTTACACAGCCAACGCCATCTACAATGATTCGATCAACAAGTTGAGCTACCGTACCATTTACGTCAAGCTCCCTATTGAATTCGGCCGCAAACTGTATCGCGAATACATCAACAACCCGTCAACCTTCTCAACACCTTCGGCATTTGCACGATTCTTCCCCGGACTGTATGTCAAGAACACGTTCGGTTCAGGCCGTGTCACCAATATCACACAGACGAGAATAAACCTCTATTACCGCAAACATGCGAAATACACCGTCAACAACACCGTCAAGGATACGATTTACTATAACGTGAGCGCATATCTCGGAGTGACACCTGAGATAATAACCAACAACATCATTTCGCTCGACATGAGCGGTTCGCTGCAAGCCATGGCCGACAACGGAAAGACGCTTCTTGTGGCTCCTACTGGTTATAACGCCCGTGTAGTTTTCCCTGCTCAGGAAATCATCAACCGATACAAAGCCCAGGCGGGGGACATGGCTGTGATCAATACTCTCTCAATGATTATCCCCGTTGAAGAGATAACCAACGATTATTCCATCAAACCTCCGGCCAACATATTGTTTGTTCTTTCCTCGAAACGAAAAGAATTCTTTGAGGAAAATTCCATCAATGATGACAAGACATCATTCCTTGCCACATACGACGCTACAAATCATCGCTATGCGTTCACTAATCTGCGTCCCTACATACTCCAGATGCTCAACAAAAGCTCGCTTACAGCTGACGATGTCACATTTGACATTGTACCGGTCGACATCACAAGCGAGACCACATCGGACTATTACGGCAACCCAACAGTCTATGTCACAGGCATAAATCCGCTTGTGAGTGGACCGGCCATGTGTTCTCTCAAACTCAATGAGACAAAAATTCGCTTCACATATAGCAAACAATCCATAAATAATTAGTAACTTTGCACCGTAAATAAAGCCGATGAACTGAAATTCAGTCTCGGTCATCAGCCGCAATAGCTCAGTCGGTAGAGCATTTCATTCGTAACGAAAAGGTCGTGGGTTCGAGTCCCACTCGCGGCTCATAGAATAGCTGATAATCGTTTGATTATCAGCTATTTCTGTAAAATCAGGTATAAACAGGGTATAAACAGGGTATAAACTTTCGACATAAAATGTACTTCTGAAGAGAACCAAAGAGAATCGATGTTCTTGCTACATTCAAAGAAAAGCTGTAACTTTACCTAAAACTGATTCCACATGATAAGCGAGCTGATACAAAACCTTATTGCCATCAATAACATTGCTGAAGGACAAGACCTATCCTTTGACAATGCTTTGTCAATCGTCAAGAAGTACGATGTCATGCCGGAGCCAAATGACCTGATGAGGCTGAGATAATGGCTACATCTGATATAGATGCATTGGAGAAATCAGGCATCGAACTTAAGAGGGAGTCGGAACGATTTCTGAATTTCTCGCTGTCTCTGCTCCTGAACAGCGATTTCAAGACCATTGCTCAAAGTCACACAAATACCTTTTATGAACGGTTTCAAACTGCAGAGGACGACTTGAATCCATATTGGAAAGCCTATTGTCAGCTCAATAACCGGCTTGACTACCTTGACGTCAATAGTCGAGATTACCAAGAAACGGAGAAATGCTGTGCAGAAGCCAAGGCGGAGCATGACGAACGACAAAAGGTTGTTCACAGACTATATTCCGAATATCACCAGGCTCTCAAGGATACTGGGCCGATACTCTTTTTCAAAGTCGAATATCTGGAAGTAATCATTTTGAAATATCGTGATATCGCTTCGGCGATACTTGCAGACATCAAACGAATCAAGGGGGGTTGCTCATGACGAAGCTTTTGATGAAAGATGCCGAGCAGTTTCGCGATACCGTATCGGCGAAGCTATGCAACTGTCTTTATGATGCCTGCAACGAGGTGTTGTTTGAGTTCACGACACCTATAATGTTCAGTGTTCACATGAATCTGAGATTAGAGCATGACTTCTTTGAGCTAATAAAATTCAAACAGCTGCATATATGTTATATGGTGTATGCTGTGGAGAAACTAATCTCCCCGTCTGCACTTGGCAAGGAATGGTCCACGCTGTTCCTGAAACGCTGCGGCATCAGTCAGACCTATTATAAAAGCCATCGACTTGACGACGCAAGAAGCGATGTTCCGGCTAACATAGAATTTCGTGAAAACATAGATAACGCCATCAAAATCTGGGAAGAGATGAGATGTGCCCCACGCTAATCACAATTTCAACACAACAGAATTAGATTTTCAGAACTCACAACGCGCTATATCGCTGTATCCCAGCATATAGTGCGTTTGCATTATTTATATTTCGACACAATGTGCTCACATGGTGTCACTTTGGATAGGCGGTAACTTTGCATCGGAAACGAAAGGTACTCAATGCATGCCAAGAGTACCCGGGTATTTCCAAAAGTATCTACGAAAATCTGACACTACAATATGCAAAGAAAACTTCTCACCTCTAAGGAAGCTGCACAGTATCTTGGCATCTCGCTATCCTTTCTCCGTAAGATGATGATGAACCGCATCATCCCCATGTACAAGCCTAACGGCAAACTCTGTTACTTTGATCCTGCAGACCTCGACGCCTATCTTACCAGTGTCCGCATTTCCTCTCAAGATGAAATCAGGGAGCGCGCTAACGAATATCTACGCAAGTCTGGCAATCATGTCTAAGGGAGTCAACATCTACGAAATCATGCAGCGGTTTTGGCGAGAGAACGAGTATGAGCCATTCTCCACTGCGGAGATTGCGCTGTACTTCTTCCTAATCAACCGCGCGAACAGTCGCCGATGGCAGATGCCGTTCAAGTATCCGACTTCGGTAATAAGCATCGCAATCCAAGTGACACGACAGACTGTTGTGAACGCCCGTGAATCACTGAGAGCGCGAAATCTCATCACCTATACCAAAGGCACCGGCAAAGGCTCCCATCCGATGTATTCACTTGTCTTGACAGATGGACTGACGGAGTGTTTGACAGATGAATTGACGGGAACATTGCAGGATAGCTCGACAGTTGGATTGTCGGACAGCTTGACACCCTATAATATAGAAGATAGAAAAATTAAAGATAAAAATTCATTAGTGTCCACTAAAAAATCATAAAAGTTCTTTGAAATAATTGAAATTCAATTTGTTGCGAGAGATTTTTGAG